>NZ_JBQFQS010000002.1:0-848676 GCF_056537005.1 Ruegeria sp. CH6
CTCGATCTCGTCGCGCTGACGGCCCAGCTCGGACGTGATCGAGCCAAAAAGCTCAGGATCACGGTCAGACAAGGACTGGGTGAAAAATCCGGTGTCACGAAGATTGGCGTTCATGGGCGCTCCACATGGCTGGGTAAGATTCTTGCGGATTTCCTATCGGAAACGGCACATCCGAGAAAGGCTGTAAAGCGACGAATTGGCCCGCTGCGGCGTCAAGTCTGGCCTATCGGGGAAAGGTATGTTTGTTTCGGAACCAAATGCGCAGCACCGGAAACGCAAAACATGACTAAGAGAATCGCCTTCCTCGCCAGCGAAGTCGAAGTGGCCCAATCCGCGCGGGAAAGCTTGGTGGCGCTGTATGGTAATGCAGCACCAAGGGACGCAGATGTCATCGTGGCACTGGGTGGTGATGGCTTCATGCTGCACACGCTGCACAATACGCAGCATCTGAATATACCCGTCTACGGCATGAACCGCGGAACCATCGGCTTTCTGATGAACGAGTATGGGCAAGCCGATCTGATCGAGCGACTGAACGCTGCTGAGGAAGAAGTTATCAATCCGCTGGCCATGACAGCCATGGATCAATCCGGAAAAACGCACCAAGCGCTTGCGATCAACGAGGTTTCGCTACTGCGAGCAGGTCCGCAAGCTGCACGTTTGAAGATCAGTGTCGATGGCCGCGTACGGCTGGCCGAGTTGGTTTGTGACGGTGCGCTGCTGTCCACCCCAGCGGGCTCAACAGCCTACAACTATTCTGCGCATGGACCGATTCTGCCGATCGGTTCAGACGTTCTGGCATTGACTGCCATTGCTGCATTTCGCCCCAGACGCTGGCGCGGTGCTTTGCTGCCCAAAATAGCGCAAGTGCGCTTTGATGTACTTGAGGCTGACAAACGCCCGGTCATGGCAGATGCCGATTCGATATCATTTCCCGATATCGACTGGGTTGAGATTCGCTCGGATTCTTCTGTTCAGCATCGAATACTGTTTGACCCGGGGCATGGGCTTGAAGAGCGCCTAATATCAGAACAATTCACATAATTTTCTCAGAAATGCGGGAAATCGCATTCGTTATGTGAACTGGTTCACATGCGCAGGCTTAACAATGAGTTACCGTGATCTTGCCCGGAGAACACGCCAAGGTGGGAGTGAGTGGCCACCAAACGGCGTTTTCGGATGATTGCGCAGTTTTCGCGCTGGCGAGGGTGGGTGGTGCTACGCTCGTTATCTAATCTGGGCATATTTTATTATGCGGACCCCGGGTACAAAAAACCCGGGGTCAATTTCGTTTAGCGTCTTTGTCTGCAGATCGGGACTGGCGGTTTACTCAGTCTTGCCCATTTTGTTCCAAAGCGCCGATGCCATTTGGCCTACGCGTTCTTCGATCACCAAAGCGGCATCGACAGCCAAGTCCTCACGCCAGCGCTGAGCTGAGATTTGAACGTTTATGGGCTGCTGCCCCAGGGGCAAATCCGCCAAGCGTGATGGAACACATGCTGCAGGCAGTCCAAGGAAGTTCATCGCGTAGGAGTAGACTGCGCACCCTAGCACTTCATGCACACCTTCTGCCCCCTCGGTATCTCTGTCCGGTCTAAAGAAAGGCTGCGGCAGGAAGGGAGACAATACCAAAGGGTAGTCCTGCAGGAACAATGACCACTCACGGGCATAGTAGCTTCGTTGCGCCATCATCCGCAGTAGGTCAGTTTCCAGTATGGGTGGGAATTCCTGAAAGTAGACGTCAAAGATATCGCGGATTGTCTGCGATCCGGCAGCTTCGATATCACCCTTCATCATGGTCAGGACTTCGCCCATCAACGCGCGATACCCGTTGCGGCCGCATTCGAATACATCGGGTGGGTCAATTTCCTCGACGTGATAGCCCGCATCAACCAACGCCTCGCGCGCCGTGTCCAACGCTTTTTCGACTTCGGGATGCAGGGCATACCCGAATGTGTTTTTGGTGAATGCAACCTTGATCGGCTCCTTCACTGTCTCACCTCGCCAAGGCATGGGCACATGAAACGGGTCGCGTGGGTCAGCAGTAATGAGGCTAGGCATAGACAGATGCAGGTCGGCTGCGGAACGTGTGATCAGCCCCTGTACCGACATGGATTGTGCAAGCAATCCGCGTTCGGCTTTTTGGCTCGGATTCCAGGCCGGGACACGGCCCAGCCCAGGTTTGACGGTTACGGCTCCGTTCGCGGCGGCTGGAAACCTCAGGCTGCCGCCAATGTCGTTTCCGTGCGCAAGCGCTCCGATCCCCGCCATCACGGCGGCACCTGCACCACCAGACGAACCGCCGGGTGATATGTGATCTCCCCAGGGGTTGTACGTACGGCCGTGAAGCGGATTGTCGGTGTCGGCGCGAAACGAGAATTCTGGTGTGTTCGTGCGCCCGATCACGATGGCCCCTGCGTTTTGCAGATTGGCGACGATCGGAGCGTCGTCCGGTGCGATCACATCCTTAAGCGCAATAACACCGTTGGTGGTGGCGTGACCTTTTTGATCGACGTTGATTTTGATGGTCACGGGCACGCCATGAAGCGGACCCGTAGGCTCGCCTTGCGCTTTGGAGTTGTCCAGGGCACGCGCGCGCTCCAAAGCTTCGGACCCCAAATCCTCGACCACTGCATTGAGGGCTGGATTGACTTCGTGCATGCGGTCGAGCGAGCTTTGAACTGTCTCCTCAGCGCTCAAATCACCGTTTCGCGTCAACGCGGTCAGTTCCGTGGCGCTGAGACGCCAGATGTCACTCTGTTCCATGTGCCCTCCCGTTTAGGGGCACAGTAGGAGGTCTGCGGGGCGTTGCAACCCTGCTGCGCAACTGGGGCGGCGGGCAACCGCCCCGAGTTCGATTACTGGGCGTACCCGATGGATTTCAGAGCAACCGAAATCTCATCCAGAATGGCTGGATCGTCGATTGTAGCAGGCATCTTGTAATCCTTGCCGTCTGCGATCGAAACCATAGTTCCCCGCAGAATCTTGCCCGAACGTGTCTTGGGCAGTCGATCAACAACAACAGCCAGTTTGAATGCTGCGACAGGTCCAATCTTGTCCCGAACCATTTTAACGACGTCCTGTACGACATCCGGGTGATCCCGATCAGATCCGGCGTTCAGGCAGAGGAAGCCAACTGGCATCTGCCCTTTGAGCTGATCCGAAACTCCGATCACCGCACATTCGGCGACGTCTGGATGGGCGGCCAGAACCTCCTCCATGGCGCCGGTCGACAGGCGGTGACCCGCGACGTTGATCACATCATCGGTACGCGCCATGATGTAGAGATACCCGTCTTCATCAATCATGCCAGCATCACCGGTTTCGTAGTATCCCGGGAAATGCTCCAGATATGATTTCTTGAAACGATCCTCTGCATTCCAAAGTGTCGGCAATGTCCCGGGGGGCAATGGCAGCTTTATCGCAATCGCGCCCAACTCGCCCGGCTTCATCGGATGTCCACCTTCGTCAAGGATTTGCACATCGTAACCGGGCATCGGCTTGGCTGGCGAGCCGAGCTTGATTGGCAATTCTTCGATCCCCAGCGGGTTTCCAGCAATCGTCCAGCCGGTTTCGGTCTGCCACCAATGGTCGATGACCGGAACTTTCAGTGCATCCTGCGCCCATACGATGGTGTCCGGGTCTGCGCGTTCACCTGCCAGAAACAACGCTTTCAACTGAGAGAGATCATACTTTGACAGCAATTCCCCTTTGGGATCTTCGCGCTTCACGGCTCGGATAGCCGTGGGCGCTGTGAAGAAGCTTTTGACCTTATGTTCGGAAATCACTCGCCAGAATGTGCCGGCATCCGGCGTGCCGACGGGCTTACCTTCGAACACAATGGTTGTGTTGCCGTGGATCAAAGGGGCGTAGCAAATGTAGGAATGGCCGACGACCCAGCCAACATCTGATGCGGCCCAGAACACATCACCCGGGTCGACGTTGTAGATGTTCTTCATTGACCAGTTCAACGCAACGAGGTGGCCCGCCGTGGGGCGAACAACGCCTTTGGGGGCACCTGTCGTGCCGGAGGTATAGAGGATATAGGCCGGGTCATTGCCTGATACGGGAACGCATTCGGCAGGCTCGACACCGTACTGAAAGCCGTGCCAGTTCACGTCACGCCCTTCGATCAATTGCGCGACTTCCTGTTCGCGCTGGAAGATTACACAGAAATCGGGCTTGTGGCTGGCCATATCGATGGCCCCGTCGAGCAGGGGTTTGTAGTGGACCACACGTCCGGGCTCCATCCCGCACGAGGCGGCAATGATCGCCTTGGGTTTTGCGTCATCTATCCGAACTGCCAATTCGTTGCTGGCAAAGCCGCCAAACACCACCGAATGTACAGCGCCCAGACGGGCACAGGCGAGCATCGCCTCAAGCGCCTCGGGGATCATCGGCATGTAAATGATGACCCGGTCACCTTTCCCGATCCCCTTGGCGCGCAAAGCGCCGGCGAGCGTGGCGACTCGATTGCGCAGTTCAACATACGAAATTTCGCGCTTGGTATGGGTGATGGGGCTGTCGTAAATAATTGCCGTCTGTTCGCCGCGTCCGTTTTCGACGTGACGGTCGACTGCATTCCAACAGGTGTTCACCTTGGCGTCGCAGAACCATTCATAAAGCGGGGCGTTTTCATCGAACAGGGCTTTGGACGGTTTTTCGACCCAGTCGATACCCTTGGCAGCCTCCATCCAGAATGCCTCAGGGTCGCTTTCCCAGCTCTCATATACGTCCTGAAACGCCATGGCTCTCTCCTCCCAAATTCTCTGCGCATCGTGTTAGGCATCCAATCGACATCGGGCAAGCAGCTCGAATGACGACGCGTCAGTTTATCGCGAAATATTTGCAGAATTAGGAAATTGGGGTTGCAAATTTTTGCAAAACACCATGGTTAGCAGGAATTTGAGGCAATCTTCCTAACATTTTGCAAATTTGAATAACATAAGGTGCAAATACCCCTTTGAACGAGATTCGGTTCACTCAGCCGATTTAGAGTAACGTGGCAGCGTGTCCTGGATGTTCAGCCAATGCAGGTGATCCGAGTGAAACACATGAAAGCGTGGTGGTAGTGTGTCAGGATCGTCCAACGTTGCAGTGTACAGGTGTATGTTCACCTTATCACGTGCATTTCGATAGGCCATTTGGGTGCCACAGGCGCCACAAAATAAACGTTCGACATCATCCGAAGATCGATAAATGTGGGGGGCATTCCCTGACCATTTGACGGCTTCATGCGGCAAGCCAAAAAAGGCAGTCACGGGCGAAGCACAATTGCGCCGACAATCAGCGCAATGGCAATAGCAACTCCATGCGATCTCGGCCTCGCTTTCCCAGCGAACGGCCTTGCAGTGACAATGTCCCTTCATGTGACCTCCCCTTACGCAAAGGGCGGCCACGCCTGTCGCCGCCGAGTTTAACCGTAGTGTGCGACTGGCGTTCCTGCAATTGCTGCCATGTTCAAAAGGCCGCGCGCAGTGATTGAAGGGGTTACGATATGTGCCTTGTTACCCATACCCATCAGGATCGGACCAACCTCGATGCCGTCTGCTTTCATCTTGAGAATGTTGCGAACGCCGCTTGCTGCGTCTGCATGGGCAAAGATCAGGACGTTTGCCGGGCCCTTCAGGCGAGAATTTGGAAAAATACGTTCCCGCAGTTCCGGGTCCAAAGCGACATCCAGATTCATCTCGCCCTCATACATGAAATCGCGAGGTTTGCTGTCCAGAATTGAGATCGCTTCACGCAGGCGCTTGCCCGACCCCTCGGCTTGGTTGCCAAATTGCGATTGTGAGCAGAAGGCAATCTTGGGCTCAAGGCCAAAGCGGCGCACATGACGTGCTGCGCCGAGAGTAATCTCAGCCAGCTCTTCGGGCGTGGGAAGTTGTCGAACGTGGGTGTCGGCAATGAACAGAGGGCCATCTTCAAGGATCATCAGCGACAACGCCCCATGTGGACGCAGATCACCATCGTCCAGCACCTGTTCGACGTAGTTCAGATGCCAGCGATATTCGCCAAAGGTACCGCAAATCATGCTGTCGGCTTCACCCCTATGGACCATGATCGCAGCAATGGCGGTGTTGTTCGTGCGCATGATCGCCTTGGCCAAATCAGGGGTCACACCACGGCGCTCCATCAGCTTGTGATACGAGTTCCAGTAGTCGTAGTACCGCGGGTCATTGTGCGGGTTGACGATCTGAAAATCTTGTCCGGGCCGAACCACCAGCCCCAGCTTTTCGCAGCGTGCTTCGATGACCTCGGGCCGACCAATTAGAATAGGCGTTTCCGTGGTCTCTTCGAGTATGGCCTGTGCAGCCCGAAGGACGCGCTCGTCTTCGCCTTCGGCAAATACGATCCGGCGCGAGGCGACAGCGGCCGCTTCGAAAACCGGGCGCATCAGCAGGGCTGATTTAAACACCGTTTGATTAAGGCGTTCTTTATAGGCCTCGAGGTCAGTAATCGGTCGTTTGGCCACGCCGCTGTCCATCGCTGCCTTTGCGACAGCTGAAGAAACGACGCCAACCAGGCGTGGATCAAACGGCTTTGGGATCAGATAGTCGGGGCCAAAGGTGAGCTGTTCACCTTTGTACGCTGCAGCTGCCTCGGCGCTGGTTGTCGCGCGAGCCATCTCGGCGATGCCGTCGACGCAAGCGATTTGCATCTCGTCATTGATCTCGGTTGCACCGACATCCAACGCGCCCCGAAAGATGAAAGGAAAGCAAAGGACGTTGTTGACCTGGTTAGGGAAGTCACTGCGTCCCGTTGCGATAATCGCATTCGGGGCAACCTCTCGTGCAGCTTGTGGCAGGATTTCCGGGGTCGGGTTGGCCAGCGCAAAGATAATCGGCCGATCGGCCATCTTCTCAACCATTTCGGGCTTCAGTACGTTTGGGCCTGAAAGACCCAGAAACAGATCAGCGCCGCCGACTACATCATCCAGTGTGCGCAGATCAGACTTTTGCGCGAATTGATCTTTGTGAGGGTTCATGTCCTCGGCACGGCCTTCATAAACAAGCCCGTGAATATCGCAGAGCCAGATGTTCTCACGCTTCACGCCAAGCTTTACCAGCATGTTCAGACATGCGATCCCGGCTGCGCCACCACCGGTTGAAACGACTTTGATATCCTCAAAGCTTTTTCCTGCAACGTGCAGGGCGTTTTTAGCTGCTGCCCCGACCACAATGGCGGTGCCATGCTGATCGTCGTGGAAAACAGGAATATTCATCCGTTCGCGGCACAGTTTCTCTACGGTAAAGCAGTCTGGTGCCTTGATGTCTTCGAGATTGATGGCGCCAAATGTGGGTTCCAGTGCACAGACGATATCCGCCAGCTTTTCAGGATCGGGTTGGTTCACCTCGATATCAAAGCAGTCTATGCCCGCAAATTTCTTGAACAGAACGGCCTTGCCTTCCATTACCGGCTTTGACGCCAGCGCACCGATATTGCCAAGGCCAAGGACGGCTGTTCCGTTCGAAACCACAGCCACCAGATTGCCACGCGACGTATAGAGTTCGGCGTTGGAAGGATCGCTTTTGATTTCCAGACTGGCCTCGGCCACGCCGGGCGAATAGGCGCGGGCCAGATCACGTCCGTTTGCCATCGGTTTTGTGGCTTTGATTTCCAGCTTACCGGGTTTCGGATGCTCGTGATATTCAAGTGCCGCCTGGCGCAGACTGGGTGTATCGGACATTGCAAACCTTCCCGTTCAAAATTTAGTTTAGTGCTAAACTATTTCTGACGCGGGGGAAACATTGAATTGAAACCGCATGTTTTCAGGCAGTGTCTTGCAAAACCTATTGCCCGCATACACTGTCGCCGCAGAGGAGAATAGCATGACCGACACCATAGCCGAATTCCGCATACCAACCAAAGAATTACGAGATGACATTCCGTTTTACACCAAGGTGTTGGGAATGCGGATGGACATGATTTATCCGGCTGATGATCCCAGTACTGCGGTCTTTTCCGGTCATGGCTTGCGACTGAGGATTGAGAAGGATGCCCCTGAAGGGCCGGGCACCTTGCGTATCCTGACCGAAAACCCGGATGGCTTTGCGGATGGAAGGCGCAGTCTTGTTGCCCCGAACGGGACACGAATCGAGATTGAAGAGCGAAACCCACCACTGGTCATGCCTGAAACAGTTCATTCCTATGTGGTCAGGCGCCTAAAGGATCAGGCCCCCTGGATTATCGGACGTGCAGGAATGCATTATCGTGATCTGGTGCCGGACCGGCTTGGCGGGTCCATCATCGCCAGCCACATCCGCATTCCCGATGGTGGGCCGGTCCCAGACATGGTTCATTTTCACAAAGTCGGATTTCAGCTGATCTTCTGCATTCACGGTTGGGTGGACGTGGTCTACGAGGATCAGGGCCAGAAGATGCGGTTGACTGCTGGAGATTGCTTTATCCAGCCGCCCGAAATCCGGCACCGCGTGCTGGAGGCGTCGGATAATGTTCAGGTAATCGAGATCGGCGTGCCGGCTGAACACGTGACCGAGATCGATCATGAAATGGAATTGCCAACACCGCACTTCCGGCCTGATCGGGAATGGGACGGGCAACGGTTCGTCTATAATCAGGCAAAAGACGCCGAATGGGTTCCGTTCCGATTGCCGGGTTACATTTGCCGGGACACTACGATTGCAGAGAATACCAAGGGCGTTGCCGGAGTTCAGGTGGTCCGGCGGGGGCAGGGTGATCCGGTTTGGGCCAGCCATGACACAGATATCCACTTTACCTTCGTTATGAATGGCGAAGTGACGCTTGAGGGGGACGGTCGCGATCCCTATCGGCTTGAGCACGGTGATGCCTTTGTCATTCCTCCGGGAATGCGAACCCGGTTGTCTGATCCGACCGATGACATCGAACTGCTTGAGGTTACATTGCCGGGAACATTCGACACGACGCTGGATTAGGCTGAAAACCGCTGCGTAAAACGGCACCCGGGGGCTTCAAATCCCCGGGTGCTTTCATTTAGAGTATGAACTTCTGACCAGATGATCAAAAAATGGGGAATCGCCATGTCACTCAAAGATGCCGCCTTGAAAGTGCGCGAGAACGCCCATGCGCCGTATTCAAACTTCAAAGTTGGCGCGGCTGTGCGGTCTGGTTCAGGAACTGTCTATTCAGGCTGCAACGTTGAAAACGTGGCCTATCCCGAAGGAACCTGTGCCGAGGCGGGTGCAATTGCCGCCATGGTCGCTGCCGGGGAAAAAGAACTAACCGAAGTATATGTGGTGGCGTCCAGCCCCCAACCTGTTCCCCCATGCGGTGGATGTCGCCAGAAACTGGCCGAATTCGGTAAGGGCGATGTGGTTGTTACAATGGCAACCGTTGATGGCGTCGAAACCAAGACAACGATCGCCGATCTGCTACCCGGCGCTTTCAACGCCTCCTTTATGTAAGGCCCAACCTGATGGATGCCCGATCGATCATCGCAAAACTGCGCCGTCATGAGGTGCCGACTGCCAAGGAACTGTCCTGGTTTGCCCAAGGCCTTGCCGATGGTGTCGTAAGTGATGCTCAGGCCGGGGCTTTTGCCATGGCGGTCTGTATGGGTGGTTTGGGCGCGCAAGGCCGTGCCGCACTTACGCTGGCTATGCGAGACAGCGGTGATGTGCTGACATGGGATCTGGATGGCCCGGTGATCGACAAACACTCAACCGGAGGGGTCGGGGATTGCGTGAGCCTGATCCTGGCGCCTGCGCTTGCGGAATGCGGGGCTTTTGTGCCGATGATCTCGGGCCGTGGTCTTGGTCACACCGGAGGTACGCTCGATAAACTTGAAGCCATTCCCGGTGTTAGTACCCAGATTGGGCAGGATCGTTTGGCTCAGATCCTGAAAGAAACCGGCGCTGCGATCGTTGGTGCCACCGCTCAGATCGCGCCCGCTGATAAACGACTATATGCGATCCGGGATGTTACGGCGACGGTGGAAAGCCTCGATCTGATCACCGCATCAATCCTGTCAAAGAAGCTGGCCGCCAGCCCGGATGCCCTGGTTCTTGATGTAAAAGTTGGCAGCGGTGCTTTCATGAAAAGCATTGAAGATGCGCGCAAGCTGGCAACTGCTTTGAGCGAGACTGCAAATGCTGCCGGCTGCAAGACTTCGGCGGTGATCACCGATATGGACCAGCCGCTGGCCTCTTCTCTGGGCAATGCCCTGGAGGTTTCGGAGGTTATGAAAGTCCTGACGGCGGGGCATGACACGCCCTTAGCTGAGATTTCGGCCGAGTTGGGTGGCGTTTTGCTGGCCGATGCCGGTGTCGTCTCGACAGCTGAGGAAGGTCGTGAGAGGATCGCCGATGTGATCCGCGATGGTCGGGCTGCCGAACGCTTTGGCCGGATGATGGCGGCAGTTGGTGCGCCGTTGGGATTTGTCGAGGATTGGTCGCGCTATCTACCCGAGGCAAGCGTCATTCTCGAAGTACCTGCTCAGGACAATGGCTACATCACTGCGATTGATGGCGAGGCATTGGGTCTTGCGGTTGTGGCGTTAGGTGGCGGACGTCAGGTGGAAAGCGATGTGATCGACCCAGCAGTCGGTATCTCTGGCATTGTGCGCTTGGGGGATCATATCACCAGAGGCGCTCCCCTTGCCGTGGTGCACGCAGCAAGAGAAGACGCAGCGAAGAAAGCCGCAGAGACGATAGTACGGGCCGTGACGATTGGTTCAGATCCAGCCGAAGCGCCAAGCCTTATCCATGAGAGGATAACCGCGTGACCCGTGCATTTCTCGTTGTCATGGATTCGGTTGGTATTGGCGGTGCACCTGATGCCGATCAGTTTTTCAATGGCGACAACCCGGACTTTGGCGCAAACACGCTGGCTCATATTGCGCAGGCCTGTGCTGATGGTCGGGCCGAAGATGGTCGGTCAGGCGCATTGCATTTGCCCAATCTCGATAGTCTGGGTCTGGGCGCGGCTGTACGATTGGCGTCAGGTGCAGAAACACCAGGTTTGAACACTCAGCCCACCGGCACTTGGGGCTGCGCACGCGAGCATTCGCCGGGTAAGGATACGCCTTCGGGACATTGGGAACTGGCTGGATTGCCGGTGCCGTGGGATTGGCATTACTTTCCGGACACCGTTCCCGCATTTCCTGATGATCTGAGCCTCGCTGCAGCTCAGGCAGCGGGGGCCGAGGGAATTTTGGGAAACTGCCATGCCTCAGGCACAGCGATTATCGCTGAGTTGGGTGCAGAGCATATGCGCACCGGATGGCCGATCTGCTATACCTCAGCTGACAGTGTGTTTCAGATTGCCGCGCATGAAGACAGCTTTGGCCTCGAACGCCTGCTGGACATGTGCAAGACACTTGCACCGCGCCTGCACGAAATGAAAGTAGGGCGCGTCATTGCCCGCCCGTTTACCGGATCGCCGGAGCAAGGTTTCACCCGCACAACCAACCGCAAGGACTTTGCCATCCTCCCTCCCGCGCCGGTTCTGACCAACTGGGTGCAGGATGCCGGGCGCAGGGTTCATGCTGTGGGGAAGATCGGCGATATCTTCTCGATGCAGGGGATCGATACCTTGCGTAAGGGATCGGATGCCGAATTGATGGTCCATCTGTCCAATCTGGTGGATGAGGCCGAAAAGGGCAGCCTGACATTCGCCAATTTTGTAGAGTTTGACAGCCTTTACGGCCACCGCCGCGATATCAGCGGATACGCCCGCGCGTTGGAATGGTTTGATCGTGAGATTGGTTTGATTATGCAAAAACTGCGACCGGGTGATCTGATGCTACTGACCGCAGATCATGGCAACGACCCAAGCTGGATCGGAACGGATCACACGCGCGAACAGGTGCCGGTCCTGATTGCAGGGCATGGGGCAGGCCAGATTGGCCAGGTTGACTTTGCCGATGTCGCCGCCAGCATTGCCCACCATCTGAACATACCGGCACAAGGACCGGGAAGGAATTTTCTATGACCGTCGCTGACGTTCCCAAGATCGAGCTTCATCTGCATCACGAAGGTGCAGCGCCGCCAGCCTTTATCCGACAGCTTGCGCATGAAAAGCGTATTGACCTGAGCGGTATCTTTAAACCTGATGGCAGCTATGATTTTCGTGATTTCGCACACTTTCTGAGCGTCTATGAGGCTGCTTGCGAAGTGTTGAAAACGCCAGAGGATTTTCGCCGTCTGACGCTGGCAATTCTGGAAGAAAGCGCCGCAAACGGGGTTGTTTATTCCGAAACCTTCCTCAGCCCTGACTTTTGCGGCGGTGGCGATCTGCATGCATGGCGGGATTATCTGAATGCGATTCAGGATGCTGCGGATGAGGCTGAACGCAAGTTTGACATTACTCTGCGTGGCGTTGTCACTTGTGTTCGCCATTTCGGTCCAGAGCAGTCCAGGCAAAGCGCGATATGCGCAGCCGAAACCGCAGGTGACTGGATCACTGGCTTTGGTATGGGGGGAAACGAATCCGTCGGACGACAGGGCGACTACAAATGGGCCTTTGAATGTGCGCGTGAAGCCGGTTTGCGCCTGACGACGCATGCCGGAGAATTTGGTGGCCCCGAAAGCGTGCGTGATGCTGTACGCGATCTGGGAGTCGAGAGGATCGGTCATGGCGTCCGGGCCATTGAAGATCCGGATCTGGTGCATGAGCTTGTCGATCGGGATGTAACCTTGGAGGTATGCCCGGGATCGAACGTTGTGCTGGGGTTGTTCCCTGACTTTGGAGCGCATCCTATTGCGCGTCTTCGCGATGCCGGGGTTAATGTCACCGTCTCTACAGACGATCCGCCGTTTTTTCATACGACGATGCGGCGTGAATATGAGATGCTGAGCGAAGCATTCGGCTGGACTGCCGAAGACTTTGCCGCGCTGAACGATACGGCCCTGAACGCGGCCTTTTGCAACGAAGAGACCCGCGAACGGGTTAAAAAGAGACTGGAGAAGTCATGAGCGATCATCTGACTGTCGTTGATCACCCGCTGGTACAGCACAAACTGACGCTCATGCGGGACAAGGGAACTTCGACCGCTGTGTTCAGGCAGCTGCTGCGCGAGATTACCTTGCTGCTGGCTTATGAGGTTACGCGTGAAATGCCTCAGACCACGCGCCACATCGAAACACCGATGGAGGAGATGGATGCGCCAATCCTCGCGGGTAAGAAACTGGCGCTGGTGTCGATCCTGCGTGCGGGCAACGGGATGCTGGACGGTGTGCTAGAGCTGATCCCGTCAGCGCGGGTCGGTTTTGTTGGCCTCTACCGCGACGAAGAAACACTGAAGCCTGTGCAGTATTACTTTAAAGCACCCGAAGGGCTGAAAGATCGTTTGGTCATCGCAGTAGATCCCATGCTGGCAACCGGCAACAGCTCGGCTGCGGCGATTGATCTGTTGAAAGAGGCAGGTGCCAAGGACATCCGCTTCCTGTGCCTGCTCGCCGCGCCCGAAGGTGTCGCGCGCATGAAAGAAGCGCATCCTGATGTGAAAATTGTCACGGCAGCACTGGATCGCGAGTTGAATTCCAAAGGCTATATCATGCCTGGTCTGGGCGATGCGGGTGACCGCATGTTCGGTACGAAGTAGTCGTTTCTAGTCGCCACAAATGTTTTGCAGCTGGACCCAATCACGGTCCGGCAGAACCTGTTCGAGTGTCCGACCCGCCATAGGGTCGGCCTCGATCAGTCCCAGAACGGTTTCGCCAGTAATATCACGTGCGTATGCGTAGGGTGTCGAGGGCAATGCCGCCTGCGCAAAAACTGCGAGAAGGTCCTCATCCGAAATTTCCGGACGTGGCTCTGCCAAAACCTGTTCAGTATATGTGTCCACAATTGTCGGTGTGAGCTGGCCTGTTGTCAGCAACCTGAATGCCGCTGAAGGTCCGGTGTGATCGAGCAAATCGTCAAGCGGATCGATTTGTTTGGCACGCGCTCGTTCAGCGATGATGTAACCAGCGGCGAC
The DNA here is from genome assembly GCF_056537005.1 of Ruegeria sp. CH6. Classification (NCBI taxonomy): domain Bacteria; kingdom Pseudomonadati; phylum Pseudomonadota; class Alphaproteobacteria; order Rhodobacterales; family Roseobacteraceae; genus Ruegeria; species Ruegeria sp. CH6. Next base: position 13,922 of record NZ_JBQFQS010000002.1, read on the forward strand.
CGCCGGATCCTCATGATCTTCGACCAATGACCGGTTGAGCAACACGGTGCCACCCGGCAGGCTCATGCTGTCTTTCACCCCGGCTGGCAGGATGATGATCTGGCGCACACCGGTGCGCTGGGCCAGTTTGTCCAAAGAACCCTGAGCATCATCAGAAGCGCAAGCTTTCCCCGATACTCGTTCGATACGCTGCAGGATCGTGTTGCCGATATCCTGTCGTTTGATTTCAGGCACTACCGATACCACGTGGCTTTGCAGTGCACCCGGAAGCCACAGCAGCAATACGGCTGCAACGGCTGCAACAACCCCTCCGACACTCAGCCAACGTAGGCGGCCGGGGTGCGGGCGGGCCCTGTCGATCGCACGTTGCAGGCGATCGATCGCTTCGATCATGGTCGTCTCGGTTTCGGCGAGTTCCAGGGTTTCTCCGGGATCGCCGTCCGGATTGAATATCGCGGGGTAGGTGCCCGGGTTCTGTCGCTCCAAAGCCGCAAGAGACCAGTGGGTCAGAGCACGATCATTAAAATCCGAGATTGTAAGGGTCGCTTCGCCAATCGAGACCACAACCTCGCGCCTTTGATCATCAGGCGAGGGGCGCCACAGACCGGTGGCTTCGATCCGCTGGTACTGTTTAAGTGCCGTCATTGAACTGGTTACTGCTCGTTCTTGTTTGATCAAAGCTTAGCATGTCGTGTTCATGGGGCGCAAACTTGTTGCGCTGAGTTTCGCAAATGTGCTGGATAGCGTGAAGCGTGGATTTGTTGGCCCGATAAACGGCCACATTTGTTTGAGACAAAGAATGCAGACTGACAGTCACTCTTCGCCGATGTTGGCCTCTGTGCTGATGGTTTCATCGATGGCCATCATCGGTGTCATCGATAACTTTGTAATCAGGTTGGCCGAGTCCATCGGCCTGTGGCAATTCCATATGAGCCGGGCCATGTTGATGCTGCCCCTGATAGCCGGACTGTCGCTATTGGGTCTTGGGACTCTGCGCCCTCAGCGCTTTGGCATCGTTGTGATACGAAGCGTTTTGATTACTATAGCGATGCTGTTCTATTTTAGTTCGTTGGCATTGATGCCAATCGCACAAGCGCTGGCTGGGTTGTTTACTTCACCCATATTCGTTCTTTTGATTTCTGCACTGATGTTAAAACAACAGATCGGCCCCTGGCGCATTCTAGCGGTGATGGTTGGGTTTGCGGGCATTCTGTGTGTGCTGCAGCCTGATCCCGGGGATTTTGATGTTTTGACGTTGTTGCCCGTGGCAGGTGGCTTTTTCTACGCACTGAGTGCGATCGTGACGCGCACACATTGCGCCAACGAAAGCACGGTGGCCTTGTTGGCCGCCATGATCATGACACTTGGGTTGGCCGGCGCAATTGGGCTGGCGTTCTTTACGCTTTTTCCAACAGTTTCCCCTGAAGGGCCGGATGGATTTGTGACACGTGGCTGGGTGTGGCCGATGGATCTGGCATTGCCCTGGGTTATGATACAGGCCGTTGGTTCGACAATTGCAGTGTTTATGCTGATCAAGGCCTATCAGCTTGGCGAACCTTCCTACGTGGCGGTTTTCGAATACTCGGTCATGATCTTTGGCCCGATGTTCGCATGGGTCGCTATGGGGCAAACGATCGGCGTCATGCAGGTTACCGGAATTGGATTGATTGCCACCGCTGGCGCTCTGTTGGGTTGGAGGGCAGGGCGCACATCTGCTGAACCTCAGGAGGGATAGGCCGCAGGCTATCGTTTTGTTGGCATTTATCGTGCCTGTCCAAACAAAGCCAATCTGTCCCTACATCCGTTTGGAGTATCCCGGGCTTGCATTGTAGCAGGTTTGCACTTCAGATTGAGAGCTAGAATTCCCCGTTACTTTACAGCCAAGGATACAAATTCGTGGAAATGGACCGTGCGGTAGATAACCGAAGATTCGGATGTAGTCTTAAATTACCTGCTCATATCAAGTTTCCAATATGGAAATAAACAAAGATATACGAGATTGAATGTGTCCATTGAAGCGTTCAATACCCCTGATGCAGGCCCAAATCGGGCGCAAATATGTCAAAAATAAGTCATTCCGCTCATTCCCGTGCTAGCACTTTGTAATCGTTTGTAAGTGCCACAAGGGGGTGAGGCACGTGTTAGAAGTAGTGAGTATTCGTAGTTTTTCAGAGCAGCCTGACAGTGTTGATCAAACAAGTTCGCAAAAGGCTGTCACCGCCCGTCGCGGTGGATTTCTGCATGGTACAAAGATCGCGACCACCAGTGGTTGGAAGCTGGTAGAGCAGATTGCCGTTGGCGATCTTGTTCGCACGCTGGATCATGGTTTCAGGGAAGTAAGACGTGTCTCAGTCGACCGGGTTATCATACCGGAAGGGGAAACCCGCGCAGAAAACCTGCCGATCTATGTGCCTGCGCAGGCGGCCTATAACGGACGACCAGTCTGGTTGATGCCGGAACAGGGGGTTGCCTTGGATCTCAGCAAGATCGACTCCGAAGCTGGTGGCTTTTCGGTCGTTCCAGCGAGATTGCTCAGCGGCAAATGTAGGTTGAGTTCACAATCGCCGGGCTCGACATTCGAAGTCCGCACGCTGTTCTTCGATGAAGATGAAGTGATTTTTGTTCAAGGTGGCTTGCAGGCTTTCTGCTCCTCCGGTCGCTTTAGCATGCGTCCACGACCAAACCGGATAAGCTATCCCGTCGCCGAGGAAGAAGAAGCTGCGGCTTTAACAGAACTGATTGCGAAAAAGGGCGACCTATCTGCCCTTGCAAACCCGTTGGGTGCGCTGCCTGCACCCATCCCGCAGGAACCGATTTTTCCGATCCGCCCCCCTTCGGGGATAAGGCGGCCGGGACGTCCTGGCCGGCCTAATCTGCCCGCCTTGTTTCTGCGGCCTGAATGGCAGACCTAACCAAACACCACGAGAATGATGCAGGCGCATGGTATCATGCGCCTGCATCAATTTGTTAAGCGGCTTTTGCCTCAGGGTTGAAACGACCGTAGAAGCTCTGACCCTTTTCCGCCATCTCACGCAGCAGGGGCGGGCAGGCGAAACGATCGCCATACTGTGCTGCCAACTGGTCGCAACGCTCGGCCGCGTAGGGCGTGCCGATGATGTCCAGCCAGCTGAGCGGGCCACCGGACCACGGTGCAAAGCCCCAGCCAAGGATCGCGCCCACATCGCCTTCGCGGATGTCTTCCAGAACACCCTCCTCCAGCGCGCGAACCGCTTCCAGAACCTGTGCGAACATCAGACGTTCCTGTACCTCGATCAGGTCAGGCTGGTCTTCGGCATGCGGGTACTTCTCTTGCAGGCCTTTCCAGTATTCGACACGCTTGCCTTTTTCGTCATAGTCGAAGAAGCCCGCGTTTGCCTTGCGACCCAGACGGCCCTGTTCTTCCATCCAGAAGATCAGATCGTCCGAGGGGCTTTCCGGGTAGGCGTCGCCCATCGCTGCCTTGGTCGCACGTGCGATCTTGGCACCCAGATCAATCGAGGTCTCATCGGTCAGCTGAATTGGTCCCACAGGGAAGCCCAGTTGACGCGCCGCGTTGTCGATCAGCACTGGGTTCACACCCTCGGCAATCATCCGCACACCTTCGTTGATGTAAGGAATGATGCAGCGGTTTGCGTAGAAGAAGCGCGCATCGTTGACGACGATCGGTGTCTTGCGGATCTGGCGCACATAGTCCAGCGCCTTGGCCACCGCGCGATCACCGGTTTCCTTGCCCTTGATGATCTCGACCAGGAACATCTTCTCGACCGGCGAGAAGAAGTGGATGCCGATGAACTGATCCGGACGCACGGATGCTTTGGCCAGATCGGTGATCGGCAGAGTCGAGGTGTTCGAGGCAAAGATGCAGTCCTCGGGGATGATCGCCTCGACCTTCTTGGTCATCTCGGCCTTGACGCCAACGTCCTCGAAGACCGCTTCGATGATCAGGTCGCAGCCTTTGAGGTTGTCCAGATCCGGGGTCGCGGTGATGCGGGCCAGCATGGCCTCTTTTTTCTCAGCCGTGACTTTGCCGCGCTTCATACCCTTGTCCAGATAGGTCTCGGTATAGGCCTTACCCTTGTCAGCAGCTTCCTGGTCGCGGTCCACAAGAACCACTTCCATACCGGCCTGCGCCGACACCAGCGCGATACCAGCACCCATCATGCCTGCGCCCAGAACGCCGATCTTCTTGACCGACTGATCCGGAACACCTGCAGGACGTACAGCACCTTTCTCCAACGCTTCCTTGTTCAGGAACAGCGAACGGATCATCGCACCCGAGGAGGGGTTCATCAGAACAGAGGTGAACCAACGCGCTTCGATCTTCAGGGCGGTGTCGAAATCGACAAGCGCACCTTCATAGACCGCGCTCAGCAGAGCTTTGGCAGCAGGGAACGCACCTTGAGTCTTGCCGTTCACCATCGCCGAGGCACCGACGAAGTTCATGAAGCCTGCGGGATGGTAGGGGGCACCACCGGGCATCTTATAGCCCTTCGCGTCCCAAGGCTTGACCAGATCGGCTTCCTTGGCGTTCAGCACCCATTCCTTGGCCGCGGCCATCGGGTCGGCTGCGATCTCGTCGATATAGCCCGCGCCTTTGGCTTTCTTGACGTCCAGCATCTTGCCTTCTAGCAACAGCGGAGCAGCGGCAATTGCGCCAACCTTGCGGACCATCCGCGTGGTGCCGCCTGCGCCGGGGAAAATGCCGACCATGATTTCGGGCAGGCCGTACTTCGCCTTGGGGTTTTCTGCTGCAAAGATGCGGTGCGTGGATAGGGGCAGCTCCATACCGATGCCCGCAGCGGTGCCGGGCAGAACAGTAGCAATCGGCTTGCCGCCTTTCTTGGTCTTGGGATCCATGCCCGCCAGTTCGATCTTCCGCAGCAGGGCGTGCATTTGCATCGTGCCCTCGAACAGACCTTTAGCTGGGTTGTCACCCGCCTGTTCTTTCATCACCGCCAGCAGATTCAGGTCCATGCCTCCGGCGAAGGAACCTTCCTTGCCCGAGGTAATGATGATGCCTTTGACCTCGTCATCAGCCAGCGCCTGATCGATCTGATCGCTCAACTGCGCCAGCCCGTCAAAGGACATCACGTTCATGGTTTTCCCGGGCACGTCCCAGGTAATAATGGCGACGCCGTCCGCGTCCTTCGTCAGAGTGAAATCAGTCATTGTCATCTCCAATCTGGTCAGCCGTCAGCGGGCTGCCATCCTTGCGGGTGAAGGAGAATCCGTTCTCATCATCCTTCACCATCATGTCTATGTCGCTGTAATAGCCGGTCTCGGTCGGGGTCCGTGTGCCCACTACCAAAAAGGTCGCGGGCGCATCGGTTTTGTTCACAAGGTGGTGGCCGTTGGCCTCACCTGCGGGCCAAGCGGCGCAATCGCCGGGCTGCATCTCATGCTCACCATCGTCATTGATCAGCACGCAGGTGCCGCTGAGCATGATGGCAAATTCGTCCTGCTCCATGTGGTAATGGCGCAGCGAAGACATGCCTTGCGGTTCCAACCGCACGATGTTGACCCCGTATTGGGACAGCCCGCCTGCATCACCCACACGCTGCACGAAACGACCTGCGGTCGCCTCGGCCAGCTTGCCGGGATAGGACGAGCCTCCCTTGAACGGGATCTGAGAGAGATCCAGCTTGGGCATCAGACCCGCTCGATAATGGTTGCTGCACCCATGCCGGACGCGATGCAGAGCGTGGCCAGACCGGTTTCCTTGTCCTGACGCTCCAGCTCATCCAGCAGCGTGCCGATGATCATCGCACCGGTCGCACCCAGCGGGTGACCCATCGCGATCGAGCCGCCGTTGACGTTTACCAGCGCCGGATCGACGTCGAATGCCTGCTGGAAGCGCAACACGACCGACGCGAAGGCTTCGTTCACTTCGAACAGGTCCAGATCGCTGATCTTCATACCGTTGTCGGCCAGAATTTTCTCGGTCACAGGAACCGGGCCGGTTAGCATGATGGTCGGGTCGGTACCAATCTTGGCGGTCGCTTTGATCCGGGCGCGCGGCTTGAGGCCGTATTTCTCACCGAATTCCTTGTTGCCGATCAGAACAGCCGCCGCACCATCCACGATGCCCGAGCTGTTGCCGGCGTGGTGGATGTGGTTCACGCGCTCAAGATGCGGGTATTTCAGCATCGCGACCTTGTCGAAGCCGGGCATCTGCTCACCCATCATCTGGAAGGACGGGTTCAGGGCCCCGAGGCTCTGCATGTCGGTGCCGGGGCGCATGTACTCGTCGCGATCTAGAATGGTCAGGCCATTCTGGTCCTTGACGGTGATGACCGACTTTTCGAAACGGTTGTCGGCCCATGCCTCTGCGGCGCGCTTTTGCGATTCAACCGCCAGCGCGTCAGCGTCATCACGGGAGAAACCGTACTCAGTCGCAATAATGTCGGCTGAGATACCCTGCGGAACGAAATAGGTCTCCATCGCCAGCGAAGGGTCAACGGCAATCGCCGCACCGTCGCTGCCCATGGCCACACGGCCCATCATCTCGACACCGCCAGCGATGTAAGCCTCTCCCGCGCCGCCTTTGACCTGGTTTGCCGCCAGATTCACGGCCTCCATGCCGGATGCGCAGAAACGGTTGATCGCCAGACCAGGGATCGATTCATCCAGGTCCGAGGCCAGAACAGCCGAGCGCGCCAGACAGCCGCCTTGCTCCATCACTTGGGTGACGTTGCCCCAGATAACGTCCTCAACGGCGTGGCCTTCGAGGTTGTTACGCTCTTTCATCGCGTTCAGGGTCAGGGCGGACAGGCGCACCGAGGTTACCTCGTGCAGGCTGCCATCCTTACGGCCCTTGCCGCGCGGGGTGCGCAGGGCATCATAAATATAAGCTTCGGTCATGGGTCTTCTCCTCAAGCTCGATCCGACGGGTTGCCGGGCATCAGGTCATAGGGGTGTTTCCAGCCAGGCTGCTCGGACAAGCGAGACAGCCAGGCGTCGATATGGGGCCAGTCGGCGCGGTCAAAGCCGAATGGTTCGGGGTAATAGAGATAGCCGCAACAGCTGATGTCGGCGTTGGTGACACCATTGCCGACAATCCAGTCGCGACCGTCCAGATAATCGTTCAGCACCTGATAGGCCGCCTTCAGTCGCCCCTGATTGAAAGCGATCACATCGGGGTTGCGGTGCTGTTCCGGGAGGAAATTGATCAGGAAACGGGTCAGGCCGGCCATCGAGCTGAGCTTGTGATTATCCCACAGCACCCAGCGCAGAATGTCGTAATTCTCCTCCCGGTCCTTACCGCCAAACTTGCCCGACTTCTCGGTCACATAGGCCTGAATGGCACCGGATTGGCTGGTGCGGAAATCACCGTCGATCAGGACAGGTGCTTCACCCATCTCATTCACTTCGGCGCGAAACTCGGGCGTACGGGTGACACCTTTGAAGAAATCTACAAAGACCGGTTCCCACTCCAGTCCGGACATTTCCAAGGCCAATGCTGCCTTGTAGCTGTTTCCACTTTCTCCGAAGCAATGAAGTTTGATGGTCATGCGATCGCCCCTCCCAAGGCGCATGGTGCGAAGTCGTCATTTGCGTATTTCGAGAAAGACCAACCATCAGGCAGAATGCCTTGGGTCTGCCTTTCTGAAAACACGCCCACCTGAAACAGGTGGTCGGCGTGGTTAGCGTTTCCGCGCTTCAAGCTCGGAATTGAAAATGCGCAGTCGGTGGGTCAGGTTCTCCTCATCAATCACGCTGTTGAAATTCTCGAACAGAAACGACAGTGCCTCGCCTTCATCCAGACCTGCCTCACGCGAGAATGCCTTGAGCTTGCGATATCCGTCTTCAGTCATTGCAACGGGAAAGCGGCGGGTCAGGCGAAAACGTTTTGGCATGTGGTTCCTCCGGTAAGCTGGGTCCGGGCAATGTTACCCGGACCCAGACTGTGATCAGAAGTTCGCCGCGTCCAGAGCCATGACCGTGTCCGCACCCGTCTGAATGCGCGACAGGTGCATCGCAGTCGCGGGCAGGCGGCGCGCCATGTAGAAGCGGCCAGTGTTGATCTTGGTCTCGTAGAACTCTTTGTCCGAAGCACCACCGTCCAGCGCTTCCTGAGCGGCTTTAGCCATCTGCGCCCACATAAGGCCCAGGCAGACATGGCCGAACATGTGCATGAAGTCATAAGAACCGGACAGAGCGTTGTTCGGGTTCTTCATGCCTTCCTGCATGAAGTACATGCCAGCGGACTGCAGGTCCTTGGACGCTGCTTTCAGCGGTTCGATGAATGCCTTGTCATAGGCTTCGTCCTTGCCACCGTTTTCCTTGCAGAAGGATTTGACCATTTCGAAGAAGGCCATGACATGCTTGCCGCCATCCTGTGCCAGTTTACGGCCGACAAGGTCCAGCGCCTGAACGCCGTTTGCACCTTCGTAGATCATCGCGATGCGGGCGTCGCGGGTGTATTGCGACATGCCCCATTCTTCGATGTAGCCGTGGCCGCCATAGACCTGCTGTGCCTGCACGGTCATATCGTAGCCTTCATCCGTCAAGAAGCCTTTGATGACTGGGGTCAGCAGCGAGATCAGGCCGTCCGCGTCCTTATCGCCCGAGCGGTGCGCCTTGTCGATCATGGTCGCGCCCCAGAGGATGAACGCGCGGGCGCCTTCGGTGAAGCTTTTCTGATCCATCAGGTTACGGCGGATGTCGGGGTGAACGATCAACGGATCGGCGGGGCCGTCCGGGTTCTTCACACCTGTTACGTCGCGGCCCTGCAGGCGGTCCTTGGCGTATTCGACGGCATTCTGGTAGGCGGCCTCAGCCTGCGACAGGCCTTGCATGCCCACACCCAGACGCGCTTCGTTCATCATGGTGAACATCGCGCGCATACCTTTGTGCTCTTCGCCCAGCAGCCAGCCGGTGGCTTCGTCATAGTTCATGACGCAGGTTGAGTTGCCGTGGATGCCCATCTTCTCTTCGATCTTGCCGACCGAAACGCCGTTACGCTCACCCGGGGTGCCGTCTTCGTTCACGATGAACTTGGGCACGATGAACAGTGACACGCCCTTGATGCCTTCGGGGCCACCGGGGATTTTGGCCAGTACCAGGTGGATGATGTTGTCGGCCATGTCGTGATCGCCAGCCGAGATAAAGATCTTCTGGCCCGAGATTTTATAGCTGCCGTCGCCCTGCGGTTCCGCCTTGGTGCGCATCAGACCCAGATCGGTGCCGCAATGCGGTTCGGTCAGGTTCATGGTCCCAGTCCATTCACAGCTGACCATGTTGGGCAGGTACTTGTTTTTCTGCTCGTCGGTTCCGTGGGCCAGAATTGCCGACGCCGCGCCGTGCGTCAGGCCCTGATACATCACGAATGCCTGATTTGCGCCCGAGAACATCTCGCCAACAGCGGTACCCAGCACATAGGGCATGTTCTGGCCGCCATACTCTTCCGGCATGTCGAGTCCAGTCCAGCCGCCTTCCTTCATCTGCTCGAAGGCGTCTTTGAAACCGGTGGGGGTGTATACGATACCGTTTTCCAGACGACACCCTTCGGTGTCTCCAACAACGTTCAGTGGGTGCAGAACATTGGAGGCAACTTTGCCTGCTTCTTCCAGAACTGCGCCGGTAAATTCGGTCTCAAGTTCGCTGTAACCCGGAATGTCGGATTCCGAGACTTTCAGAACATCGTGCAGAATGAACTGCGTATCTTTTGTTGGCGCGTTGTAAACGGGCATGTGAAGCTCCCTTAATTCAGATGTCCGGGTGACAGGCAGGCGAGGGTATTACTCGGCGGCCTTCTTTTCCTGTTTCATCGAGGCGATAACTTTCTCGCCCCAGCGCAACTGTTCCTTCAGATCGTCGATGGCCTGAGTCAGCTCTTCGCGACGTGATTCCATATCAGCCAGACGTTCGCAGGCGATTTCATACGTGCGGGTCATCTGGGTCAGTTGCTGATCGTCCACGTGGTACAGATCCAGAAGCTGCCGGATTTCCTCGAGGCTGAAACCAAAGCGTTTGCCGCGCAGGATCAGTTTGAGCCTGGCGCGATCCCGTTTCGTGAACAGGCGTTTCTGGCCCTCACGGATCGGGAACAGAAGCTCTTTGGCCTCGTAGAACCGCAAGGTTCGCGGCGTGACATCATATGCCTCGCACATCTCGCGGATGGTCATCAGATCTTCAGTCATAGGTCATACTCTCGGTCACTGGCGTCATGAGATATGAGTTGCGCAGTCGATGCCCGCTTTACAACATGAGAGTGACGTTTACGTAATGCAGACGCTACGTCACAAATAAATTGACGTAACATCCGGTCGCGTAAAGTTGGATTTCGGTAATTTTGTTGCCGTTACGTAAAGGTCGCATCGGGCTTCAAACGTACAACGAAACTTAGCTCACGGATGACCCGCGAGCCTAAAAACAGCTTCCGCTCATTTGAGGTACTGCGCCGTTAGGCGGAGGCGTCTAGCGCAGCGATTTCGCCGTCTGATCCCGCAGGCGAGTCAGTTCGTCCATGGCTTCGTCCAGTTGCTGCCGTTGTTGGCGCAGTTCTTCCATCTGACGATCAGCCATCTCGACGAAGGTCGCCATTTGGGCCTGGTTTCCCTGATCTTCATAGATCAGCAACCACTGGCGAATCTCTTCCAGCGGAAATCCGAATCTGCGTCCGCGCATGATCAGTTTCATGCGTGCGCGTTCCCGAGCGCCATAAAAACGGGATCGTCCCTCGCGATCCGGCTGTAGCAGCTCGATATACTCATAGTAGCGCAGGGTGCGCGGAGTCACATCGAACTCAGCGCACATCTCTTTGAATGACAAACGGTTGTCGGACATCCCTGTTCTCCTTGCCAGCAACCTATGGTGTCATGAAAGCAAGCGCAACAGGCAGGCTTGCCCTTTGCGTCAACTGAGGCTCATAAAGGGATTAACTCAGAAGGACGCAAACCTATGGTCGACAAGACAGTTCTGGCCCGCCAGTTCATCGAGGCAATCCCGCATGCGCGGGCCTTGGGCCTTACTTTGACGCATATCGGCTCAGGCGAGGCTGAGATCACCATGCCCTATAACGAGGATCTGATCGGAGATCCGCGTACAGGTGTGATTCACGGCGGTGCGGTTTCGGCCATGCTGGATACCTGCTGCGGAGCGGCAGTGATGAGCCACCCGTCGGCGCCCGGTGGAACCGCGACCATCGACCTGCGCATTGATTACATGCGTGCTGCAACGCCGGGGCAGATGCTTATCACCCGGGCCAGCTGCTATCACATCACACGCAATGTTGCCTTCGTGCGAGCCACTGCGATGGATGACGATCAGGAACGTCCTGTTGCAACCGCAACAGGATCATTCACCGTGGAGCGCAAGTAAGATGGCCCGTTCCCGTCCCGAACCCATGCAGGTGGTCAAGCAAAGACGTGACGCAGCGCTTCGTGCCCTCGTCGAGGGTGTGCCATACATGCGGTTCCTCAATATCGGGTTCGATCGCCGGGGTGATGAGCTGACCGGTGTTTTGAATTTTGACGAAAAACTGATCGGCAATCCTTTTCTGCCAGCCGTCCATGGTGGAGTGACTGCTGCCTTTCTGGAGGTGACCGCTGTCATAACGCTCAGTTGGGAACATATGTTTCCACGGATCGAAAGCGGTGAAATCGATGCTGACGATATCATAACGAATGAGAACATCCGCTTTCCAAAGACCATCGACTTCACCGTCGACTACCTGCGATCGGGATTGCCGCGCGATGCCTATGCACGTGCATTCGTCAGCCGATCCGGTCGCCGCTATGCCTCAGTTCGGGTCGAAGCCTGGCAGGACAATCATGCCAAGCTCTTTGCGCAGGGAACTGGACATTTTCTGATGCCGCAGCCTCCGTCCGACAAAGGTTAAGACATGAACGAGGCTTCTGCGCCCATCACGCACAGGCGGGTGCTGAAGATAGCTGCACCCATTGTCCTGTCGAATGCCACAGTTCCGATACTCGGGGCTGTGGATACAGGTGTTGTCGGGCAAATGGGTCAGGCCGCACCGATTGGCGCGGTCGGTATCGGGGCTGTTATTCTGTCCACGATCTATTGGGTCTTCGGGTTTCTGCGGATGGGAACCACCGGTCTTGCTGCGCAGGCGCGCGGGGCAGGAGATACAGCAGAGACCGGGGCGCTATTGATGCGGGGTCTGCTGTTGGGTACAGCAGCCGGCTTGTTCTTTATCATCACGCAAGTGTTTGTATTCGCGGGCGCCTTTGCTTTGTCACCGGCCAGTCCCGAGGTCGAATCGCTGACGCGAGACTATTTGCAGATTCGTATCTGGGGGGCACCTGCCACCATTGCGCTTTATGCAGTCACTGGCTGGCTAATTGCGGTCGAGCGCACGAAAGGCGTGTTTGTCCTGCAGATCTGGATGAATGGTTTGAACATCATTCTCGACCTGTGGTTCGTGCTGGGCTTGGGATGGGGGGTTGAAGGTGTCGCAACGGCCACTCTGATTGCTGAATGGACTGGTTTGGCGCTGGGTCTGTGGCTGTGCGCGGACGCATTCGGTGGCAATCAGTGGCGAGACTGGCCGCGTATCTTTGATGCGGCTCGATTGCGCAGAATGATGCAGGTGAACGGCGATATCATGGTGCGCTCGGTTCTGCTGACCGGTGCATTTACAACATTCCTCTTCGTCGGCTCCGATTTAGGGGATGTCAATCTGGCCGCCAATCAGGTGCTTCTGCAATTTCTTGAGATTACTGCCTTTGCGCTGGACGGCTTTGCCTTCTCTGCCGAAGCCCTTGTGGGTGGAGCAGTTGGTGCAAAAGACCGTCATCAAGTTCGGCGCGCATCGATCATGGCATCTCAGTGGGGCGTTGGCGGAGCTGTAGGACTGGGTTTGGTGTTCTTCGTTGCAGGTCCCGCATTGATAGATCTCATGTCGACCTCACCTGATGTGCGCATCGCCGGGCGAGAGTTCTTGTTCTGGGCGGCAATTGCTCCAATCATTGGTGTCGCCAGTTGGATGTTTGACGGTATTTATATCGGCGCGACATGGACGCGCGCGATGCGAAACGCGATGATCCAATCTGTTGCGATTTACATCGTAGCCTTGTTCATATTGGTCCCAACCTTAGGAAACCACGGGCTATGGGCCGCGCTGATGGTCCTGAACATCGCGCGCGGCATCACGCTGGGCTGGCGGTATCCAAAGCTTGAGGCACAGGTGGCTTAAAGCAGGGTAAGCAGGTTCTCAGGCGGACGACCAATTGCAGCTTTGTCGCCGGATATTCCCAGCGGCCGTTCGATCAGAATCGGGTTTTCAGCCATGGCCTGAAACAAGTCATCCTCTGAACTTGTCTTGGTCAGACCCAGTTCCTTGAACTGCTTTTCACCCGTGCGCATCATCTCGATGGCAGCGAGGCCAAGCCGGGACTGAGCAGAACGCAGTTCGTCGACCGAAGGCGCATCCTCAAGGTATTTTCTCACAGTGATCTCTGCGCCGTTTTCTTCCAGCAACGCCAGCCCGGCGCGGGACTTTGAGCAACGCGGATTATGCCAATACTCGATCACAACCAGTCCTTTCGCTTGCTTCCAACAGCCTGAGATACACTGTCAAAACCGTCCCGGGCCAACAAGTCATCCAACCCATGCGCGATATCTGCAGCCAGTGAGATACCGCCATACACCATCGCGGTGTAGAACTGCACCGCCGAGGCGCCTGCACAAATCTTGGCATAGGCTTGTTCGGCTGAGCTGATACCCCCCACACCGATCAGTGGGATAGTGCTGTCGGTCAATTGGCTGAGCTGTGCCAGAACACGCGTCGATTTCTCGAACAAGGGAGCACCGGATAGCCCCCCCATCTCATCCTTGTGGGTGCTGAGCAGCCCATCACGGGACAGGGTCGTATTGGTTGCTATGACGGCGTCCACCCCGGTTTCCCGAGCGACAGCCGCGATATCTTCAAGTTCGGCTTCGGCCAGGTCCGGGGCGATCTTGAGGAAGACTGGCATGGGGCGCGCCAGCGTGTCTCTGGTCTCGATCACGCCCCCCAGCAACGCACTTAGCGCGGCTTTGCCTTGCAGATCGCGCAGCTTTTCGGTGTTCGGGGAAGAGACGTTAACCGTGGCAAAATCCAGATACTCGGCGCAATGGGCCAGCACCTTGGAGAAATCCCCGGGGCGATCGTCACTGTCTTTGTTGGCGCCAAGGTTCAGGCCGATAACCGCATTCTTTGGGCGGTCGGCCAGGCGCCGGGCCATGACCTCCATTCCCTCGTTGTTAAAGCCAAAGCGATTGATGGCCGCTTTGTCTTCGGTCAGACGGAACAGGCGTGGTTTTGGGTTTCCCGGTTGCGGGCGCGGGGTGACCGCACCCACCTCGATAAAGCCGAACCCGGCACGGGAAAGCGGTGTAAGAACCTCTCCGTTCTTATCAAACCCAGCGGCCAGACCGACGGGGTTTGGCAGCTTTAGTCCGGCAAGTTCGGTTTGTAGTCGAGGCGACGTGATCGGACCGGGGGCAGGGGCCAGTCCTGATTTCAGGGCTTTGATTGAAAGGCCATGGGCCGTTTCTGGATCAAATTGATGCAGGGCGGCGAGCCCGATTTTCTCGGTCAGTTTCATCCGAATGAACTTCCACTTTCGTTCGGCGCACAGCGGATAAGCCGGGATGTTTTCACGGCTGCCTGCCGATGAACCACGGCGGCGCGATAGATTGGATCGGTCACCATCTCCAGAAACGCATGCGCACTGGGGTACCGGGCAATGAACACCTCGTCCCAGCTTTCATCTGCGGGACCGATCAGCGTCGTCTGGAACGCGCCCCTCCAAACAATCGAAGCCCCTAAACGTTTGATGATCGGTGCAGTTTCTGCACCGTAGTTGCGATAAGCCTGTGCGCCGGTAAGCCGGGCATTGGCAAGCTCGTGATCCGATGGGTATTCTGCAATATCGCGAAATTTCACGAGGTTCAGCATTTCGATCGGCTTATCGCGATCCAGACCTTTGAACGCTTCGAATTGCTCCCGTTCCGGATCGACAAACTCCGTCATCCCATTTCCTCCGGGAATTGATGCTTTTCACCATCAAACGGGAGCGGGCGTGACCACACAACGTCACTCATGAGGATTTGGCGATAGAGATGCGGGAATAACGCGTCACCGCGTGATACCTCCCATTTCAAGTCATCGCCCATGGCGTCGGCATCGCATGCCAACAGTGTCAGATCGCCTACACCGGCAAAGTGTTTGGCTGCAGTTTCCTCGGCCTGTTCAGCTGTCGAAAAGTGTACATAACCATCAGCGATGTCGATCGGAGCACCATCAGACGCACCATCTGTCTGCAGCTTGGCCCATTCGTCGGCCCGGAATATCTTGTAAATCAGCATATGGACCTGATGCCCCGCACCGCGGGCGGAATCAAGCCGGATTTCCCCCTTTGACTCTTTGCCGCCCACATCGCACGATCCCCTCAATCAACTACAGGGAGTTTCAATATGTTCACCCGCTTATTGGCATCTGCAGCCGTGCTGGGCCTGACCGCAGGCATGGCGGCTGCGGAATTTAAACTGACCATCTTGCATACCAACGACATTCACAGCCGGATCGAATCCATCAACAAATACGATTCCACTTGTGACGCCGAGGGCGAAGCCGAAGGAAAGTGCTTTGGCGGTGTAGCCCGGCTCAAGACCATGGTGGATTCAAAACGTGATGCCATGGCGGACGAAAATGTCCTGCTGCTGGATGCTGGTGACCCATTTCAGGGCTCACTTTTTTACACAACCTATAAAGGTGCCGCAGAGGCAGAGTTCATGGAAGCCATCGGCTATGACGTCATGGCCGTGGGTAACCACGAATTCGATGATGGTCCGGCAGGTTTGGAGGCATTTATAGATGCCGTAAGCTTCCCGGTGATTTCGGGCAACCTTGATCTGTCATCGTCAGCCGAATTGAAGGACAAGGTGCAAAATCACGTTGTCCTTGATGTCGGCGGTCAGAAGATCGGTATCATTTCGGCATTGGCAACTGACACGGTCGACACCTCGAGCCCCGGCAAGGATGTTGTGTTTCAGGATGAAATCGACAGCCTGTCCGCAGATGTAGCCGCCCTGCAGGAAGAGGGCGTTAACATCATCATCGCGCTCAATCACGTGGGTTTGGCCAAGGATCTTGAGATCGCGGAAAAAGTACCCGGGCTTGATCTCGTGATCGGTGGGCACTCCCACACTTTGCTGTCTAACACGGATGAAGACGCGGCCGGACCTTATCCAATGATGGTTGGCGATGTGCCCGTTGTGCAAGCTTATGCGTATTCAAAGTACCTGGGTGAGATCACTCTGACCTTTGATGATGACGGCAACCTTATCTCAGCCGAAGGTGAGCCAATTCTGTTGGATGCGTCAGTTGAACCGGATGCGGATATCGCTGCCCGAGTTGCAGAGATGGGTGCTCCGATCGAAGAGATGAAGCAGCGCGTCGTGGCCAATGCTGCGGCTCCGATTGAAGGAGACCGTTCCGTTTGCCGAGTGCAGGAATGCGAGATGGGAAATCTGGTTGCCGACGCGATGCTGGCTAGGGTTGCCGATCAGGGTGCTCAGATCGCGATCGCAAATTCCGGTGGTCTGCGCGCATCGATCGATTCCGGTGATGTGACCATGGGCGAAGTTCTGACGGTTCTGCCTTTCCAGAATACCCTCTCGACCTTCGAAATCAGCGGGCAGGGCGTCATTGATGCGCTTGAGAACGGCGTCAGCCAGGTCGAAGAGATCAAAGGTCGTTTCCCGCAGGTAGCTGGCATGACGTTCACATGGGATCCTTCGGTTGCGCCCAATGAAGGCCGCATTGGCGAAGTGATGGTCGCAAGCGGGGATGGGTTTGTGCCGATCGATCCGGCCGCGACATATCTGGTGGTCACCAACAACTATGTTCGGAACGGTGGCGACGGCTACAAGATGTTCTCGGGTGACGACAAGAATGCCTATGACTACGGTCCTGATCTTGCAGATGTAACAGCCGAGTATCTGGCTGAGAACGCGCCATACCAGCCTTACGTGGATGGGCGTATCAAGCAGAAGTAAGGTTCTTTTTGAGAATGACGGCCGCGCTTTACTTTAGCGCGGCCGTTTCTTGTTGAGGACTGGTCAAACATTGGCAGTGTCTACCACCACCTTTTCATTCGAACATGCTCGGGGTAGACCCCTGACATGGCTCTGAAAATCTCAAATCTGCCGGAACTTTATGCCCACGCATTCGATACTGTGATCGATGTGCGCAGCCCGGCCGAGTTTGCCGAAGATCACCTGCCCGGAGCTATAAACCTGCCCGTACTGGACAATGACGAACGCGCGCGGGTGGGAACGATCTATGTACAGGAAAGCCCGTTTTTAGCGCGTAAGCTTGGAGCGGCTTTGGTATTTCGCAATGCGGCGAACCATATCGAGAACAGCCTAAGCCATCACGAAGGAGGGTGGCGGCCTCTGGTCTATTGCTGGCGCGGTGGGCAGAGATCCGGATCGTTTACGTGGATGCTGCAACAGATTGGGTGGCGGGCAGAGGTAATCGATGGCGGATATCGCACCTATCGTCGTCTTGTTAACAGTTACCTTTATGACGATCCGCTACCGTTTCGGTTGGTTGCACTCGATGGCTATACCGGTACGGCCAAAACCGAACTTCTGGCGCATCTACAGGGCCAGGGCGTTCAGGTTGTAGATTTGGAAGGTCTTGCCAATCACCGCGGATCCTTGTTGGGCGAGATGCCCGGAGGACAACCCAGTCAAAAGGCATTTGAATCTGCACTGGCAGGAGCCTTTTGCGCACTGGATCCAAATCGACCCGTTCTGGTCGAAGCGGAATCCTCGAAGATCGGCAATCTGATCCTTCCCCCCAGTCTGTGGAACGCCTTACGGGCAGCACTGCGAATTCAGGTGAATGCTCCGATTCAGGCTCGGACGGCCTATTTGACCGAGGCATATGACGACATCCTATCTGATGCGGATCGACTGCGTGATCGTCTGAGCCCGCTGCGCTTTCACAGAGGTCACGAGATCGTGGATGGCTGGCTCGAATTGATTGAAACCGGTGACAAACGCGCGCTCACACAGTCTTTGATGGAGCAGCACTACGACCCGGCCTATACAAAGTCTCGAAGGGCTCAGAAGGCCGAAATACTCGCCCAGATCGAAGTGGGGTCACTGGATGATGCCGGATTAAAGCGGGCAGCCTTTCAGATTGAGGCCGTCCTAGATCAAATTTGAAGCGAAAGGCCCGGTGTTTCGGTGAGTTTGCCAATAGTCACCGCAGGGTAACCCGCTTCTCGCAACTCTTGGCAAATAGTATCCGCCTGATCGGCAGATACTACGGCGAGCAAGCCGCCAGCAGTTTGTGGATCGAACAGAAGGTCCGCTTTGTTACCGGTCGGCAACTCAGGCGCGATTGCGCGATTGTCGTTGAAAATCGTTGACCGGATTCCGCTTTCCGCTAGCTCCAGTGCGCCATCCATCACAGGCACCGCATCGAGATCAACCACAGCCCCGCATTCTGAGGTCTCACATATCCCCTGCAGGTGCCCCGCCAGACCGAAACCAGTGACGTCGGTCATCGCGTGAGCACCGGACAATATTTGGGATGCATGGCCTTGCGGCTGAGCCATCAGACGAAGGGCCTTCGCAACCCATGCACCATTAGCCTGACCCGCCATCTCTGCTGCCATCAGGACACCGGTACCTAATGGTTTGGTCAGGATAAGCACATCTCCCGGACGTCCGCCGTAGAGGGTGATCGGATCGGTGTCGGCTAAGCCAGTCACCGTGAAACCGATGGTCGTTTCATCACCCATTGAGCTATGACCGCCCACGATCCCGGCACCCGCATGCCGCATGACCTCATCTGCAGCGGTCATGATCTCCGCCATTGTACGTTGCTGCAGCTTAGGCGACATGCGTGGTAGAATGATGGTCGCCGTTGCAACTTGCGGTTTCGCACCCATTGCCCAGATATCGCCCAAGGCATGAACCGCAGCTATCTTGGTCATCAGGACCGGATCATTTGTAAAACTGCGCAAGTGGTCAGAACTGATGACCTGACGCACCCCTCCGGTTTGAACCAGCGCTGCATCGTCGCCCGGTAAGGGGGTGATGTCGGACCGTTCTGGCGCGGGCAGTGTATTCAGGGCTGAGCGCAGCGCATCGCGACCTACCTTTGCGCCACAACCGCCACACATTGGTTTGTCCCCAAACGCTTCACGCACTCCGGCCGCATGATTCCGGGGCAGGGGCGGAACGGGCATCTGAGGTAAATCACGAAACTTGTTCATGAATTTCTGATCAATGTGGTTTTTCCATTTCCACATAACCGGGCCACTAAAGGATGTGCCCAGACGCTCGGCCAGTGCGGATTTGCCACCCAGGGAGATCAGTTTCAGATAGTCTTTTTGCGGCACATAGCGACGCATATGGCCTGCCCCCAGCGCAGCGCGCAAATTGTTGAGCAGGATTGGGGCTTCACGCACGGCATAGACACCTGCCTTGGGACGCGGGTTTTCTGACAGATGCGCACAATCTCCGGCCGCGAAAATCATTGGATCGCTCGACTGCAGATAGGGGTTCACCCTGATAAAACCGCTCTCCAGTTCAAGCCCGGTTTGTTCAATCCAGTCATAGGGACGGGCACCCGCTGCGCCGGTTACAAATGTCGCTGGTATCTGCCTGCCATCTTCAAGCGCGATGTGATCCTCAGCAACGCGGCTAATACCTGTCTGTTCGATGAGTTCGACACCAAGCGCATCCAGTGATTGCCTTATCGTGGCTGCGGCCTTGGTCCCGGTTGCCGCCAGTGCGGTTGCACTGTCGATCAATGTGACTTGTGCCTTGCGACCGCGTTCATGCAGAGCGTTCGCCATTGCCATGACAAGCTCCACACCCGCCACCCCGCCACCTATGACGGCGACAGATGCAGTGCCTGTGCCATTCAGGTATTCTGCCCATCTGGCTGCAAAAGGGCCAAGCGGTTTGGCGGGAACGGCAAACTCGGCAAAACCGGGCATCGCGGGCATATCAGAGGTGATACCCACGTTGACCGAAGCAACATCAAACGCAATGGGTGGACGACCCGCCACGCGAACCACACGCATGTCTGTATCAATGCCTTCGACTGCACCCAGAATAACGCGTGCGCCAGCAAACCGTGCAAGCTTGACCAGATCGATATCCAGTTCCCACCGCTCGTAGTGGCCCGCGACATATCCCGGCAGCATTCCGGAATATGGCGCCGTCGGACCAGGATTGATCACTGTAACCCGTGCGCCCGGCAAGGGGTTCATGCCCCATTTGCGCAGCACCAGCGCGTGGGTGTGTCCTCCGCCAATCAAAACCAGATCGCGGGTCAGGGGCAGCGGAGGTGTATGCATAAGTATTAGTTCGTACTGTGATCAGGGACGTCTTCGACCTGCTCGACCGCGTGTGTGGCCCAGAGCTCATCCTCGCCCGCGCCCGGCAGATCCTGTGGCTTTTCATGGCGATGAATGTGCCACTTGGCAATGAACAGGGCTGTGATCGGGGCGGTTAGGAACAGAAACAGCGTGATCAGCAGCTCGTGCAGCGACAGATGTTGTTCGATCAGAAACGAATGCAGAATTGATGCGATCAACACGCCGCCCACGCCAAGTGTGGTTGCTTTGGTGGGGGCATGCAGACGCGACATTGGGTCTTTTAGCTTAATCATGCCGAAGGACCCGACAAAGCCAAAAATGCCTGAAACGATCAGGAAAAAGGCGATCAGAAATTCGAAGATGTATTCCATATCGCCCTTACTCGATGATGTTGCCACGCAGCATGAAGCGCGCGTAGGCAACGGTTGAAACAAAACCCAACATCGCGATGATCATGGCCGCTTCGAAGAATATCTCGCTACCAAGCTGGATGCCGTAGAGGATCATAAGCGCAATGGTGTTGATGACCATTGTGTCCAGTGCCAGAACACGGGTGCCGACACCGTCTGCGGTAATGATCCGCCACAGACACATCATGATCGCAGCTCCGAAACAGGCGAAGGCGAAGTAGATGGCGTATTCGATCATTCGAAAATCTCCTTCAGGCGGCGTTCATAGCGCTGTTTGATCTGGTCGCGTACTGCCTCAGGGTCGGGGGCGTCAAGGCAGTGCACCAGCAGGTTATGCCCCTGGGCCGACAGATCACAACTGACAGTGCCGGGCGTCATAGTGATGGTGCCTGCCAGAACGGTGATCGCCTCGGGCGTGCGCAGTTCCAGCGGGATGCAAATCCAGTTTGGCTGACGATCGGCGTCGCGTTTGAAAAGGATAATCCGGGCAACCGTGATGTTGGCCATGACGATATCCCAAAGTACCACCAGGATATATTCAACCACCATCGGCCAGTTGCGCAATTTGGGGCGATCTGGCCAGTAAGGTTGCGTGATGAACGGAATGATGATCCCGAGTATCAGGCCGAAAACCAGAGAATTCAGTGACGGCGAATTCGCCAACAGCATCCACACCAAGGTCAGCAGAATGGTCAGATGCGGGTGGGGGAATATTCGATGCAGCAGCTTCATTATTCTTCCCTTCCCAAAACGGCCGAGATGTACTGTTCAGGGGTGAACAACTGCTCAGCCGTCTTACTTGTGTATTCCAAAGCGGGTCCGGCGAACAATGTCAGCAGGACAAGACCAAGAACAGCTCCGAACACCGATGTGAATGCCAGCCCCGGTTGTGGTTCAGGGGCGGGTAGATAGGGAATCTCTTCGTCATTTTCCGGATCATGTTCGGTATTGTGCTGAGCATCGTGGCTCTTCCAGAAAATCAGCGAACCCGCTCGTGCAAGACCCACGATGGTCACGAATGAGCCGATCAGGACCACCGCCCAGATGATACTGGCGTCCGGAGCGTCGCGGGATGCGTCCAGTACCAACAGCTTGCCGATGAATCCGGATAATGGCGGCATACCGGCCAGAGCAATTGCTCCGACAAAGAACAATGCAGAGATCAGACCGCTTTGCGGCATGGGAGGTTTTGGTGCGATAGCACCCCCCTGTCGTTCCATGACCATATCAGCCACAAGAAACAGCAGTGCGGTCGCGAGTGTCGAATGGAAGATGTAGTACAACGCTGCGGCCGTGGCATCGGGCGTGAACAGCGATATGGCGATCAGTAGGGTTCCCATCGACGCGATTGCGCAAAAGGCCACCATTCGTGCGATATGGCGTGAACCTAGAATACCGATTGTTCCGATTGCCAGAGTCAGCATCGCGGCAGGTTGCAACCACTCTCCTATCAACCCGTCAGTGACAGCGACGTCCGGACCAAAGGCCAGCGTATAGACCCTGAGGATCGAATAGGCCCCGACCTTGGTCATGATCGCGAATAATGCCGCCACTGGCAGAGGCGCGTTTGCGTAGCTGGCCGGCAGCCAGAAATGCAAAGGTAAAACAGCGGCTTTGATACAGAAGACCAGAAGCAATAGAACCGCACCAACGCGCAGCAAAGCGGTGTCCTCGGGTGGGATCTCGGCCACGCGAACAGCCAGATCCGCCATATTGAGCGTCCCGGTCACGGCATAGATGGTCCCCAGTGCAAACAGGAACAGAGTCGAGCCAAGAAGGTTATAGGCAACGTATTGCACCCCAGCTTTCAACCTTACCGAACCGCCGCCATGGGTCATCAAGCCATAGGATGCAATCAGCAGAACTTCGAAGAAGACGAAGAGGTTGAAAGCATCACCAGTAAGGAAGGCCCCACAGACGCCCATGAGTTGGAAATGAAACAGGGCATGGAAATGCTTGCCCCTGTCATCCCACCCAGACGCGATGGCATAAAGAACAATAGGCAAAGCCAGCAGCGCGGTCAGCAAGACCATCATCGCTGACATCCGGTCCAGCACGAGAACGATGCCAAACGGGGCAGGCCAGTCACCGAGTTCATAGACCTGAATGTCGCCACCTGACGCCTGTGCGGTGATCGTCAGTGCGATCCCCAATAGGCCAACGACACCGGCAACCGAGAAGATGCGTTGCAGATCCAGATGGAACCGCAGGACCATGATGATAAAGGGCGCCAGAATTGCGGGCAGGACGATCGGCGCAACGATCCAATGGTTCATGCGTCTTCTCCTGCGCCATCCACGCTGTCCTGCGCGGTCATGTCGATATGGTCATCCTTGGACGACAGGTATGCGCTGAGCGCGATCATCACGATCACGGCTGTCATGCCAAACGAGATAACGATGGCTGTCAGTACCAACGCCTGAGGCAGTGGATCGGTATAAGGCACATCTTCGTATTTGTTCAGAACAGCGGGAGCATTCAGAGCCAGCCGACCGGTCGCAAACAGGAAAACATTGACAGCATAGGTCAGCAGCGAAAGACCCAGGATCACGGGAAAGGTTCTGCGCCGCAGGATAAGAAAAATCCCGGCGGCGGTCAGAACACCAACGGCAGAGGCTACCAGCGCTTCCATCAGGCCTGCTCCTTCTTTTCTTGTTCTTCTTCAAGCAGATCATCCCGCAGCGGGTTGATATCCATCGGATATTCCTGCGCCATGCCCGGCTGCCACGCAAAGCGGGACAGACTGTCGAGCGCCAACATGACAGCACCCAGAACCGCCAGGAAAACCCCGGTGTCGAACAGCATCGCAGTTGCCCACTCGAACTCTTCCAGTGGTGGCCAGTTGATGTAGCCGAAATCGCTGGTCAGGAAGGGACGCTCGTTGAACCATGCTCCAAGGCCAGTAGCGGCGGCGATCAGCACGCCCCAACCGATGGTGCCATGGTAATAGAACCTTTGTCTCTCAATAGCCCAAGTATAGCCGCTAGCCATGTATTGCATCAGGAACGCGATCGCGACGACCAGACCGGCGATGAAACCGCCGCCCGGCTGGTTGTGACCGCGGAAGAAAATATAGGCCCCGACCATCAGCGCGATCGGCATCATCACACGTGTCACAACCACCATCATAAGCGGGTGCGAGTCGCCCGATTGCGGCCAGTGAGGTTTTCGGTTCAGAAGGTAGCTGCGAACATTCGTACCCAATACCGCCTCGGTAAGGGCAAAGATGATCAATGCGGCGATACCCAGAACAATGATCTCTCCGAAGGTGTCAAAGCCACGGAAATCAACCAAAATCACATTGACCACGTTGGTGCCACCGCCGCCCTTGTACGAGTTTGCAAGATGGAAATCCGAGATAGTCGGAAAGGCAAAATCGCGAAGCATGAGTGCATAGATCAATCCGCCGGTACCGACACCTGCGATTACAGAGATAACGGCGTCACGCCAACGGCGCGGTGCGGTGCTGTCCCACGGTGTTTCTGTTGGCAGAAAGTTCAGGGACAGCAAAAGCAAGATCATTGTCACCACCTCAACCGAAATCTGGGTCAGCGCCAGATCTGGGGCCGAGAGATAGTTGAAAGCCATCGAAACGATGAGGCCAACAACACCGATGAGGACCAGTGACAGAAGGCGATTGCGGTGGAACCACATGATCGCAAGCGTTGCACCGACAAGACAAACCCAGCCGATGATCGGAATGATGGGCGCTGGCAACGGTACGCGTGTTTCGATCCCGATCGTACCTGTGGAATAGGCATAGTAGCCCAGCCCGACAGTGAAGGCGATCATGATGATGGCATAGCGGCTGATGACACCATTGTGCAGCTCATCTGTGACCCAGCGGCTAAGCCCCGTCAGCACTCCGATCACTGCGTCGAAGATAGTTTTCGCCTCGGGACGCGGCAGAGCATTCCATAGCTGTTCACCGCGGCGATGCAACGAGAGAAGGAACAAACCTCCCAAAGTTGCGACGACCGACATGTACAATGCAGGCGTAAAGCCATGCCAGAGCTTCAGTGAGTAGTAGGGAAGCTTCTCACCGCCGATAACGGCACTGGAAACTACGGCGACAAGAGGGCCAACAATCGCGTTCGAGTAAAGCCCGATCAGCACGACCAGAACCACAAGGAACGCTGGTGCCAGCCACAACCCGACCGGAGGATCGTGCGGATGATGCGGATAATCATCGCGCTCTGGCCCGAGAAAGACGTGGCCAACGAAACGGAACGAATAGGCAGCCGAAAACAGGGCGGCTAGCAGCGCCAGCCCAGGCACCAGATAGTGAGAGTTCAGCCAGGTCGTGTGAACCGTTTCCTCGAGCATCATCTCCTTTGACAGGAACCCGTTGAGCGGAGGCAGACCGGCCATAGACAGCGCTGCGATGATGCCGATGGTAAATGTAATCGGCATCAGGTGACGCAGTCCCCCCAGTCGCTTGATGTCTCGCGTTCCGGTTTCGTGATCCACGATGCCTGCTGTCATGAACAACGCAGCCTTGAACGTTGCGTGGTTGATGATGTGGAAAATAGCGGCGACCACGGCAATCTTGGTGCCAAAGCCCAGCAACATGGTCACAAGTCCCAGATGGGACACGGTAGAAAATGCCAGTAGCGCTTTGAGATCATCTTTGAAGAGCGCGATCACCGCGCCGATCAGCATGGTGATCAGTCCAGTTGTGGAAACAATATAGAACCAGGCGTCAGTTCCGGCTAAAACGGGCCACATGCGCGCCATCAGGAACAGACCGGCCTTAACCATCGTCGCCGAGTGCAGGTAGGCCGAGACCGGCGTCGGAGCGGCCATCGCATGCGGTAGCCAGAAGTGGAAGGGGAACTGCGCTGACTTGGTGAAACATCCAAGCAGGATAAGGATCAGCGCAGGCAGGTAATATGGCGAAGATTGAATAAGGTCGCGGTTCTGCAAAATGACGCTCAGGTCATAGGAACCCACGATATTGCCAAGGATCAGCATGCCCGCAATCATTGCCAGCCCGCCAGAGCCCGTCACGGCCAGCGCCATGCGTGCACCCTGCCGTCCAACGGGCAGATGTTTCCAGTATCCGATCAACAGGAACGAGCTTAGGGATGTAAGTTCCCAAAACACAAGCAGCAACAATATGTTATCGCTTAGAACGATGCCAACCATCGCGCCCTGAAACAGCAGCAAATAGGTATAGAATTGCCCCATCGGATCTTCGCGCGACAGGTAGAAACGCGCGTAAAGAATGATCAAAAGACCTATGCCAAGGATCAGCAATGCGAACAGAAAGCCCAGCCCATCCAGCATGAAATTGGCATTTAGGCCAAGGCCGGGAATCCAGTCGAACCGGGCAGTTACCACACCACCACCCATCACTGTCGGGATGTGGATCAACAAGCCTGCCAAAGCCAGGAAAGTGGTCAATCCTGCCGCTGATGAGGCGGCATTTCGTCCTGCGCGGATAAGCAGGGCGGGAAAGACAGCTCCGAGAAAGGGAAGGGCCGCGATAAGGAATAGGGACAAGTGCGATACTCCGGGGCTGGGCGGTCAAAGTGGTATTGATTTTGTAAGGATAATTCTTCGGCTGTCCAGCTATTGTAAGTTTTCGATGGGGTTCTAAGGGATTTACATGCCCCTCTTGATCTTTGGTTCACATGACAAGAACTTGATCCGAAACTGCGATCCAGTGGCAGCGCAAAGAACAGGTCTATGTTAGAACCTACGTGATTTGTAGGAGTGTGCAGCGTGACTGCAAACGTAAATCGAACAAGGCGTTGGGTTTTGATAGGCGGCGGAGCGGTCATCGCTGCAGGGTTCGCCGTACGCGAATACCGGTTGATCCCGCCTGATTATACAGGCGGACAGATCACCGTTGCCGAAGCGCACAATCAAGCCACCAAGGGTGAGATCCTGTTGATCGATATCCGAACGCCACGCGAATGGGCTGCGACAGGTATCGGTGAAGGGGCCTATCCGGTCGATATGCGTCGTGAAGACTTTGAACAGGTCCTGGATCAGTTGAGTGATGGTGACCGAAACACCAAAATTGCCTTGATATGCGCACGCGGTGTCCGGTCTGCTAGAATGAGCAATCGACTGACCGAGGCCGGTTTTACCAACATCATTGACGTGCCCGAAGGAATGCTGGGGTCCGTTGCTGGCCCGGGTTGGGTGCGGACTGGATTGCCGGTCGGGGCATACAAAGAGGATACGTGATGAGCAGAAAGCACTGGCTGGCATTGCCTTTTGTGTTTTTCGGACAGACAGCAATAGCCGATTGCGGAGCCCCTGAAGACATGTGCGAGACCGCATCCGGGGGTTACTTCATCGAACTGCCGGACACAGAGAACCCTCCGATGGTTGTATTCCTGCACGGATATGGCGGAAGCGGAACCGGGACGATGAACAATCGCGGTATGGTCGAACCTTTGCTGGCACGCGGATATGCGGTGATGGCGCCCGAAGGTGCGCTGCGCAACGGCCGCAAAAGCTGGAATTTCTTCCCCGGCTGGGAAGGGCGCGACGAGACCGCGTTCCTGACCGAAGTCGTGCAGGACGCAGCCGAACGGTTTGGGGTTGATAGCGATCGGATTGTTTTGGGCGGGTTCTCGGCTGGCGGGTTCATGGTGAACTATCTGGCTTGCGCCGCTCCGGATACGTTTTCTGCCTATGCTCCTGTTTCCGGTGGCTTCTGGCGACCCCACCCGGAGGCTTGCGACGGTCCGGTGCGTCTTTTTCACACGCATGGATGGACGGATAATGTTGTCCCATTGGAGGGACGCTTTCTGGGTGGCGGCCGTTTCCAACAGGGCGATATTTTTGCGGGGCTCGAAATCTGGCGTGCAGCTAACGAATGCGTCGACAATCGCCCGGACGCATTTGGCACAACCGATCAATTCATGCGACGGAAATGGACCCGGTGCGCCGAGGGCAGCGCGCTGGAGTTTGCCCTTTTCCCCGGTGGACACACGGTTCCAAAAGGCTGGGCTGAAATGATGCTGGATTGGTACGAAGGCTTACCCGGCAGTTAATTACTCTGCCGGGGTCATCACACCCTTGCCCTCGATCACCTTTTTAAGCTCATCACGATGACGGCGCGCCAGTCGTGTAATCGCAGGCTCGTGGAAGTCTTCACGCATGCCAACCATGCGACGCGCGGTGCCTGCTGACACGCCACTTAATGCGGAAAGTGGGATAGCCAGTGCGAGACTGATGGCAATCGGTGCCAACCAGACAGAAACCAACCCGGCCATGATTCCAGCGCTCAACGCCACACCACTGATGGTTTCAAGCGTGTGGCAAAGGATAAGTGTTCGCAGACCATAAGTCCCGCCATCGCGTGCCTGTGGGGACCAGCCTTTTTGAATGCCCAAAGCAGTGCGGAATACAGCGATCATCTGCTGTACCATCAAAATTGGGGCGTAGAGGATCGACAAGACCACCTCGGCAAGGAACGAGGTAAAGAAGCGTCGCCCGCCGCCGAAATCAGCATAACTCACGCCGCTGAGGGGCAGGGCGACGACGCCCAGTACCTTTGGAGCCAGCAGCATGGCGTACATGACCAGAATGATCAGGACATGACGCGTCTCGGTCATCTCCGGCCATTGCGGGAACAACGGATTGTCGGGGCTAAAATAATGCAGAACCGAAGCTTCTTTGCCCTGACCAATCAGCGCCCACATCACCAAAAGCGCAAACCACAGCGGGGACATGAGATAGCCGACCGCCCCGTGGAACATATGAAAGCGGGACACTGCACGGAAACCGGCAGAGCCCAGCAGTTTCAAATGCTGCAGATTGCCCTGACACCAGCGACGATCTCGCATCGCATGGTCGATAAGCGTTGGTGGCGTTTCTTCGTACGAGCCGCGAATGCGCGGCAGGAACCGCACACCCCAACCGGCGCGGCGCATCAATCCTGCCTCGACAAAGTCGTGGCTCATGATCAGCTTTTCCTGCCCGCTGAACGAGCGCAGCTTGGGCAGCCCCGCACAGTTGGCGAATGCCTTGGTCCGGATAATGGCGTTGTGGCCCCAATAGTTGCCTTCCTGCCCGCACCAGCGAGCGAGACCTTCGGCAAATGCGATGCCGTAAACACCATTGGCGAATTGCTGCATCCGCGCAAAGACTGACTGGGCACCGATCAGCTGAGGATAACTTTGGATCAGCCCGGCACCGGGGTCGCGCGCAAGTGCATCAGTCAGGCGCGCAATGGCGCGCCCGGTCATCAGGCTGTCGGCGTCCAGAACCAGCATTGCATCCCAGTCCGCACCCCAACGGCTGACCCAATCGGCGATGTTGCCAACCTTGCGATCGGTATTCTGTTCGCGACGGCGATAATAGAGTTCCAGATCCGGTGCGAGAGACGTACGCAGTGCTTCGATACTGGCCTGTTCCTGTGCGGCAATTTCAGGGTCGCGTGTATCGGACAGGATGAACATCGAATATTGATGTTGGCCACCGCGGGCACGCAGTTCTTCAAGCATCGTTCGGGCATTGCCCAGCACAAACCAAGGGACTTCGTTGTAGACCGGCATCAGCAACGCAACCTTCAAAGGTTGCGAGCGTCCCTGCCGGACGGGTTGTTCCTGTCGGGACAGGGACACCATTCCCAGCAAAACTGTGCAGACCGTGAAGGAAATCCAGAAGAAATTGAATGAGATCAACGCGAGCAGGATCGCCTCGATTACATTTATTCCCTGGGCTCCGAACCAATCGCTCATGACCCACAATAGGGCCAGCGTTGCCACCATGGCTGGTGAAAAAGCCAGTGCACGCCAGAACCCAGCAGACGCCTTTCCATGATTGGATGGTGCCTGTGCATCCCTAAAACCTGCACTGAAATTCTGTGCAGGCATCTGCAAGGGTGCCTCAGGTGGCATGATATGCAGGTCTTGGCTCATGAGGTCCATCTGTACAGCCAGACCTCTGAAGCCGGCTGTTTCCCAAGTCTCAGTTGTGCGCGTAGTTCCACATGATCCCGATCGCCGGGCTCGAATGAGAATGCCAGCCGCAGACCTCCGGTGTCTGGATTGCGTTGCAATACGCCATCAGACGTCTCGGCGTGTGGTGAATCGACGAAGATTGTCATCGCTTTGGGGTCTTCGAACAATTCGCTGGCCTCAAAGTCGATGACGGCAAGACGACCTTCGCCAAAGGTGTTCTCGCCCATCGCGGTGTTGATGACCCTAGGCATCGCAGTGCGCTGGGGCTCTTCGCCCCAGATCAGGCGATAAGACATTTCGACCTGCGAACCCGCTGCATAGGGTTCTGCCGGACGCCAATAGGCAACGATGTTGTCGTAGATCTCTTGGTCTGCCGGAATTTCAACCAGTGTGACACTGCCCTTACCCCAATCACCCTTGGGCTCTACCCAGAGGCTTGGGCGCTTGTGATAAAGCGCCTCAAGGTCGGCATAATCCGAGAATTCGCGCTTGCGCTGCATCAGACCAAACCCTTGCGGATTGGTGTCGACAAAGGACGAAATCTGCAATCGTGTCGGGTTTGCCAGCGGGCGCCAGATCACCTCACCTGCGCCATTGCTGATCAGCAATCCGTCGCTGTCGTGAACAGCGGGGCGGAAATCATCAAATCGGCTGTGGTTGGTCTGATCGTACAGAAACATTGACGTGCCGGGGGCAATTCCCACATGAGGCAGTTCCTCACGCGGAAACAAAGTGGCTTCGATATCCATAACGCAATCAGCACCGGCGGTGACGTCGAACCGATAGGCACCGGTTACGCTTGGGCTGTCCATCAGCGCATGTACAATCATGTTACGCTGCCCCGGTTCCGGGCGTTCCAGCCAAAAGCGAATGAATTCGGGGAATTCTTCACCGTCCGGGTCGCCGGTTTTCAGGGCCAGACCGCGGGCCGACAGCCCATAGACTTCGTGCAGGCCGATAGCGCGGAAGTAACTGGCACCTTGCCAGACGCAGAATTCGTCGGTTTTGCCAGGGCGGTGCATCTCGGTGCGCAGGCGCAGACCGGAAAAGCCCAGAGTCTCGTCCACCGGTAGTTGTGGTACATCTTCGGATTTGTCGAACATGGCCAGATCGAATTCGACCGGCTTAGTCATGCCGTTTTCAACGGTCGAAACCTGAACTGTACGCGGGAAGTACAGACCCGGCGTGAAGAAATCGATGTTGAATGGCGTTTCGGTTTCATACCACAGAGCCCTGTCCAGTCTGAACCGGATCGAGCGGTATTGCTGATAAGTCAGCTCCTGCCATTCTGTCGGTACCATAGCGCGTTCTTCGAACGGCCGGCTGGCAAGATCACGGGCCAGTGCGATGACATCATTGCGGTCAAAGGGCACCTCACCACCAGTTGCAAAGGTGGCCGGGGCAAGAAAAAGCGCCGAACTCGACGCGAGAAATGCGCGACGTGTTAAATTCATTTTTTAGTCTTCCAAGGATGTGACTTAAACCAAGCGGCCACATAGGCCACGCCGATGATCATGGCAAAGCCAATCATGTTGGCTGCGAATACACTGGCAAATTCCCGCCCAGTCTGATCCAGGGCTACGCCGATAAGTCGTGCGGCTGCCATGGAAAATACGAAGACGGCAAGAGATTGCTGCCCGACTTTAGTGATCAGTTTCAGAACCAATTGCCAGACACGCGCGCCAGCGCTGTGACCCGTCGCGATCAGGCGATGTCCATGCTCGCCGGCTGCGACCCAGCCCAGATAGGCCAATGAAAGGAAGTGCATGTACCTGAACAGACCGAAATCCGTCTTATCGCGAAGCTCTGCAGTCAGGGGCCAGATTTTGCGGATTTCGGTAGCAAGATCAGGTGCGGCCGCCTGTACCCAAAGGAACACTTTCCATGACCCAAACGGGGCTGACAGAATCAGAAACAGGGCTGCTGCCCAGATCAGTGTTTTAGAAACCGGTGGGGCCGGGATCCAGCCGCGCATAAACGCAAAGCCTGTGAAAAACAGCAGTTGCCAACCGAATGGGTTAAAGAACCATTGGCGCTGGGACCAAGGTTCGGCAGGCAATGCCAACACACCTGTCTGCGCAACCAGCCAGACTGCGACTGATGTGACAGCGACAGCCCAGAAACCAATTCTCGATAGCCCCATGAACAACGGCATCATCGCCAGCACCACCAGATACATCGGCAGAATGTCAAAGTAGTTCGGGACGTAAGTGAGCGTGAAAATGCCCACCAGTTGCGGCATCGGGTCGTTGAAAAAATGCTGCAGATTCAGAGATGAAACATAGCTTTTTTCGAACACCCCCGAAAGGTCCAGTGCAGCCATTGACATGGCAACAAAGAAGAACAGGCCAATATGGGCCCAGTAGACCTGCCAGATACGGAAGGTCACGCGCGCGGTTCCCAGCCACCAGCCTTTGCGTAGGAAGGCGCCACCAAAGGCGATGGCAGATGCCATGCCCGAGCAGAAAACGAAGATTTCTGTCGCGTCAGAGAAACCAAAACGGGCTGGAATCCACCTGGCCCAGGGATCGTTGGGGATATGGGCGATCAGGATTATGAACATCGCGATACCGCGATAGAAATCCAGACGCGGATCGCGCGTGCGGGCAGGGGCTGCGGCCTGGGCCGCAACCGGTGCAAAATCAGAAGCGGGCGATGCTGTCGCCATACGGGTCTTCAGTCCTTCTTGGTCGTCTTGTTGTTATTATTCGGCTGGGACGCTTTGAGCGTCGCCGCTGTCACGCGCCGCATCAATCAGGGCGCGGCGTGCCAGTGCATAGTTGTCCTCGCCTCCGGCACGCTTGGCGCGCCGGTCATCAAGAATGCGTTCAACCGCATCCAATTGGCCTGCTCGAAGACCGGAGTCGATAGTAATACGTTCAAATACATCGCGTTGGGCATGGCTTCCACCCGCCAGTTGCATCGAGCCGCGCGCGCTTGACAAAAAGTCGAACGCGGCTCCGTATTGCCCATCGCCAAATGCTTCAAGCCCCTTGGCGGCTGCTACACCCGGATCGGACATGCGAACGGGCGTATCCCCATGGTTGCGACCAGCGTCTTTCTGAATACGCTGCAGCATTTTCCCGGTCGCATCCGAGCGATTGTCCCCGGTCAGCGCCAGCAGGTAATGCAAATCGGCAAAGATCAGGCAACCATCTTCGGTCCGAGCGGCGCTGAGGTCGGCCAGTTCTTCCCAACGATCACCGACATTTACGCCCTCCAGCTCAAGTCGGGACAGCAACGATGTGGCATTTGAAATATCGCGATAGTCGTCGGTTTTGTCTTTGCGGATGCTCTGATCGTAAAGTTCGATCACCCGATCAACCTGACCAAGATCCAGATGCATCAGCGCCTTGTGCCACCAGACGTGATAGCGGAAGTTGTTGCAGTGCGCCCAGGCGGCTTCACGTCCTGCCAGCCAGTCGAGGCCGAGTTGCGCATTACCCGTCATCTCGTGCACATGCGCGACCGCGTGCAGGCCCCACGCATCATCTGAAACCATCCAAAGAGCCTGACGCCCGGCGATTTCGGCCTTTTCGTAGGCACCGGTCTCTTCCAGCGCGAATGAGTGGCAGCCCAGCAGATAGCCACGGCCCGCGTGGTCGGGTTCGTAGGTGGGCAGCACCCGCTCGATCGAGCGACGCATGCCTTGCGAATCCCCCAGAACGAAACGGGTCGCATGGCTTAGTTTCATCGCAAGCGTATCTTGCGGATGTGACCTTAGTATCTCTTCGAATTTTTGCACGGCCTGCGAGGGAAGGTCGGCAAGATAAAGTGCCAAAGCCTCAACATACTGTTTTTCACGGGCAGAAACGGGCTGACGCTCCATTGCGGTATTGGCGGCGGTAAGTGCGTCTGCCGCGACCGGCAGCATTTCACGCCGACCCAGCAAGACCATGAACAGCCCCTTGATCGCGTGACCCAATGCGAAATCAGTTTCCAGCTCCAGAACTTTGCCCAAATGTTGGGGTGTGATTGCCGCATGCGCCATGAACCCAAGCAGAACACCATCCCAGGCCTCGACGCTCTCGGGCTTGGTCAGAGTGTTCATTTGTCCAAAAACGTCTTGTTTCATACTTGGGTCCAATCTGCTTGCGATATTTGACACTGTTCGATTTATCAGAGTCTGCGGGCGGGTCGTAACAGTATCGACCCTGCTCTCGAATTGGTGAAAAGCTGTGTGCGTAAAAAGCGAAAAAAACCGCCGATTCAAGGGCATGTTTCAGCAACATGCCGCCTAAATGATCAGAGTGTTTCAATCCTCAAATGGGTTTTCGGCATCCAGAACGGCCCGAGTATCGGCACCAAACACAGGTGGTGCAGTGCGATATGTTACAGGCGTGCGCGAGAGTTTGAGTGGATTTCCGATCAGTTGAACCTTACCCGGATCGGCCTGCATGGCGATCTGCATCTGTCTTGCAGCAACCTGTTCGGTGCCAAAAACCTGATCCAGCGACTGCACTGGTCCAACGGGAACTTTCAATTCCTCCAGCGCATTGATTGCAGAGCTTGTATCAACCTTCTGCATCGCCGGACGCAGCACTGCGTTAAGTGCGTCACGGTTCTCCAGTCGCGCCGGATTGGTTGCGAAGCGTGGGTCGTCGGCCAGTTCCGGAAGCCCGATGTACCCACAAAAACGCCGGAACTGGCTGTCATTTCCGACTGCTAAAATAACATGCCCATCTGCAGTTTCGTAAACGTCGTAAGGGACGATGTTGGGATGACCGTTCCCACGCCGCTGCGGTACGCTGCCAGATGTCAGGTAGTTGACGCCTTCGTTGATGAGCCATGCAACCTGAGCATCGACAAGGGCCAGATCGATCTGTTGCCCTTCGCCGGTCAGGTCGCGGTGGCGCAAGGCTGCCAGAATCCCAACACTGGCATACATCCCGCACATCACATCCGCGATGCCAACTCCTACTTTCATAGGTGCGCCTTCGGGCTCGCCGGTCAGTGACATGATGCCGCCGTAGCCCTGCGCCATGAGATCATACCCCGGCTTGGCCGAGTTGGGGCCGGTTTGTCCGTAGCCTGAGATCGAACAGTAGACGAGCCCCGGTAGATCTTTTGACAAGGTCTCGTAGTCCAGACCGTATTTTGCCAACCCGCCGGGTTTGAAATTCTCGATCAGGATATCGGCGTGCGAGGCCAATCGACGAATTTCCGATTGTCCCTCAGAGGTCGTGATGTCAATCGCGACGGATTTCTTGTTGCGGTTGGCGGCCATGAAATAGGCACTAAGGTCCGAACGATTACCGTCGGTATCCTCGACATAAGGCGGACCCCATTGGCGAGTGTCATCGCCGCCCGTGGCCGGGTTTTCAATTTTGATCACGCAGGCACCCAGATCACCCAGCAATTGTGTGCAGGTTGGACCGGCCAGAATGCGGGACAGGTCCAGAACCTTGACGCCCTTCAGTGGCCCCTCAGATCCGGCCATCATACCCTCCACGGTCAATTTCTGCCGCGATGACAGTGAAGCGATCGGCTTTCACAGCCGCATCCAATGCCGTTCGCAGTTCCTCACGGTTTCGGACGGTATGACCGTACCCGCCGAACGCGCGTCCCATGGCGGCAAAATCGTGACGGTCGAAATCCACCCCACGATTGCCCATTTGGCGCTGTCGTTGCTTCAATTCGATCAGCGCGAGGCTGGCGTCGACGAAAACCAGGAAGATGGGATTTCCGCCCATCTCAGCGGCGGTGGATAGCTCACCGGCCACCATCAGG
The DNA here is from genome assembly GCF_056537005.1 of Ruegeria sp. CH6. Taxonomy (NCBI): domain Bacteria; kingdom Pseudomonadati; phylum Pseudomonadota; class Alphaproteobacteria; order Rhodobacterales; family Roseobacteraceae; genus Ruegeria; species Ruegeria sp. CH6. The sequence continues at coordinate 49,349 of NZ_JBQFQS010000002.1, forward strand.
AATCCCGCATCCCCTGAAAAGCTGATGACCGGGCGATCCGGCTCGACCAGTTTGAGGCCAATTGCCATCGGAACGGCACAACCCATCGTGCAAAGTGCCGACGATTGGATCAGCCCGCGCGCCTCGTGGCACTGCCACATTTGGCTAAGCAGGATGCGGTGCGCACCGCTGTCAGCTGTGGCAAGCGTTTCCTTGGGCAGTACATTCCGTGTCTCGGCTATTACTGCGGCAGGGCCCCATTCGTCGTCACTTGGAAAAGCCTTGCTAAGCGCTTCTTTAACTTGCTCCGGCTCTCCATCAGGCCATGTCGCCCGTGCCGGGTTGCCTTTTGCGATGGCTTCGAGTGTGGCAGCGGTGTCAGCAACCAGGTTCAGACCCGCCTGATGCATGTAGTGATCATTCACCACCGCAGAGATATCGATCACGCGTTTGTCTTCGGGATCCCAGATCTCGCGCCAGCCGGGGCGCATCTCGATTGGATCGTATCCCAAGCAGAGGATCAGGTCGGCTTGTTCAACCAGAGGCACCAAGTGCTTATCGGCCAACGGAGATAACCCCGCGCCCCCTAGACATAGCGGGTTGTCCTCGGGCACGATCCCCTTGGCCTTGTAAGTGGTCACAAAGGGAATCCCGAAGTGTTCCAGAAACGCGCATACGACACTGCGAGAGTCATCATACAGAACATCCAGGCCGATGATGGCGAGGGGTCGTTCTGCATTGGCCACCCAACGGCGGGCTTTTTCCAGACAGTCACCCTCTGGTGCAACGGCAGCGGGTTTTGCCAGGCGGCGGCGTTTGCTGTTGCTGACGCGGGTGTCAGCGACCGAGATCGGCACATCAATGTGCACGGGGCCGGGGCGGGGTTGATTGGCCAGTGATACCGCTTTGTCAGCGATGATGTCAGCGCCTTCTGCGGTCAGCAGAAAGGTCCCCTTGGTTATGGACCGGTAGACCTGACTGTGGTCCATGACCTGATGCGTGTAGGTCAGCGCCTCATCTGCATCGACACAGCCGGTCAGTACAATCATCGGCACCCGGTCCTGCAGCGCATTCGCAACCACATTGATGCCGTTCATCGCCCCCGGACCAAGTGTTGCCACCAGAATGGCGGGTGCGCCATCGCGGTGATGCACGGCCTCGGCCATGAATCCCGCAGCGTTTTCGTGTTTGGTCAGATGGAAGGTGATTCCAGCCTGTTCGAGCGCATCGACCAGTGTCAGAACCTCACCGCCGGGCATACCAAATGCGTGGCGGCAACCGGCCTCATACAGCCTTTGGGCCAAAAGATCAGCAGCGCGGGGGGACAGGTCCTGCATCAGTCATGCTCCGAAATTCGTGTTACGCAGCAGATTGCGGAGGACGCCCCGGGACGCAAGGCGCATCACGTCAGTGTGACTATTTGACTGCGCTTTCAGCAATGGCCTGAAACTTATCGTCCAATTCTTCGGCAATGTCGGCCAAAGGCTCACCACCCTCATAGACATATGGGGCAAATACAAAGCTGGGCGTTTTGTAGGACAGGGTGGCTGTGCCATCTTCATTCTCGGTTACATAGAACCGGATCGGGGCTTCGATCATAGCCGCTGTCGAAGTCTCGAGAACGCGAACTGCATAGTCATTGTTGAAAACGCCAATCACGCGATTTCCGAGGATCGTAATCCCGCGGGCAGCGGCCGCTTTGGTCGGTCCGGCCTGCGTTACCACGATGAGACCGTTTTCTTTCACTGCGCTCTTTGTATCGTCTACGAGCTCCTGATAACTCTTGTCGGTCAGATAGACAGCCCAGCCAGAAAGTGGTTCCGTAAACTCAGCCCATGCGGGCAGAGCCAACAGACAAAGCACAGACCATAGCGATTTCATCAAGCAACCTCCAAGGGTTTGAGTGTGAGATTGATGCCAGATATCACTTTCCGGTGCACTCACATTCTCGTGCGCTCATCGCGACCACGGGCTTGTGTCACAGCGCTGAAAGCTTCAGAAACAGCGGAACTCAAGATTAAGGTGAAACGTATTTGGCGCAGACCCGGCTATTAATTTGCACCAGTTGTTCCGGCACGCGCGATCGTGATGCCGAACGGCAAGCCGTACAAGCGGCATTGACCGGTATCGACCTTGCGGCGGAGATCGAAATCGCAGAACACGCCTGTTTCAGTGGATGTAGCGAACCCACGTCGATCGCCCTGCAGGGCGAAGGCATGGCGTCATATGTTTTTTCGGGGATCGATATCGTTGCAGATGCGGATGATATTGCTGCGACTTGTCGAGCGTATCTGGACAGCCCCGCTGGCTGGATCGAAGACGCCCGACCATGCGGGCGGCTTCGCTTGTGTTTGCGGGCGCGTATTCCGGCGCTTTAGTCCACCTGTACAGTTACCGAAGCACTGACCGGCACATCTTCGACCATCAGCGGGCTGTGGCTGTTGGCATTCAGCGATACCTTAATCTCAACCTCGCCCTTGGGCAGATCGGAGATGTGCATCCAATTGCCATAAAGGCGGGCGAGTTTCGTGCTATTCACGTAGACATGTGCGTGACCTTCACCGGGATTGTCCGCAGCAGAGGCGTTTTCGGGCGCAAACCGAAAGTTCCGAGGCATGACATGCAGGTTCCATCCGGCCATTGGGTCCTGCGTTACCGTAATTTCCAGACCGGGCGCATCCTGACCGGCAGGCAGGTTGATGGCGGTCGAATGATCATGCGCCATGGCTTCGGCATGAGAACCGCCATGCTGATTGGGGTCCGCATGGTCGTGGCCGTCAAATGTGACGCCATTGGCCGCGGCGAGAACGAAACCAGCGCCGCCGCCAAAGACCAGACCAATTGCAAAGAGGGCAAGTGAGCGAGCCATTTCTATTCCTTGAGCCAAAAAAGAACCCGCCGGGCAGAGCCCGGCGGGATGACATGTTGGGGTATCAGGCTGCTGCTTCGGCGCGTTTGCCTTCGCTTTGCCAGAAGTAGCCGGCAAATGCGCCAACCAGAACCCATGCGACAAGGCCGATGCCAAAGGCACGTGCGGCAAACAGAGCGCCGATTTCGGTTGGGACCGGTCCGGTGAAGACATCCGGTTCGGGTGCGCCGATCAGATGTGGAGCAACGAGCAGCGCTGCCGCAATCACGTAGCTGATGATGTTGCCACCAAACGCAATCAGCCACATGGCAACCGCCGCAGCCGCGACGGTGGCGAACCACCAGACTTGCCGTGCGTAAACATCTGCAGCAGCAACGCCAGGAACTTCGGGTGCCAGGCTAAAGCCGGGTGCAAAGTGAACCGCGATAAAGCCCGCCAGACCCCACAGAACACCTGTGCGACCATCGATCTTGTGACCCTGACCTTCGGCCACAGACATAAGGGCAACCAGAACCAGTGCGTAACCGGTATAGGTGAGCATGGTGAAGATGACGCTCAGCGCGTCGCGTGTCAGCTCAGAGAACATGCCCGGTAGCTCGGGATGGGCCGTGACTGCTTCTCCACCGAAATGCACCAGTTCACCGGACTCATAGAGCTCGGCGTGCAACAGAACGGGTTGCACAAATACAAGCTGCAGCAAGGCGGCAATCAGCCCCGCTGCAGCACCAGCGAACAACGCGCTGGTCAGAATGCGACTGAACATCTGCTTAGTGGCAGGGGAAACCGGTTGCGTGGCGCACGTCGTGTGCAGCGTCATGCAAGCCAGATGCCTGAACATGTCCGGTCAGGGTGATGATTCCCAGGCCCAGAACCACTGCGAACATTACCGGCAGAAAGCCTGTCTTTGCAGCAGATGCTGTTTGAGTTTGTGTCGTCATTTCTTGTCCTCCAGTGCCGTCGCACCCGACGGCTGGTGTTTCTATGTTCGCCTGGCAGGTCTCCTGGCTCGCGGGTCGGTGCCTCTGTTCGCCTTCCCCCCGAAATCGGGAGTGGCTGGTTGAACAGGGGCTCACCGCTTACAGTCGCGGGGGCGGCTTTGGCTTTGACCTCAGACGAAGTCGCACCACATTCCCTCTTAGCATCCGGATTTCTCCGGCAGGACCAGACCCGATCATTTAGCCGCGATGCGCAGGTTTGCGCAATCGCCATTTGCGACGTTTTCGGTCAAATCACGCGCTTTTTCAGAACGTAGATGTCCATGATCCAGCCATGATCAGCCCTTGCCTGTGCACGAGTTGAGAGAACCTCATCACAAACTTCAAACAAGGTTCCGTTGATCAGGATTTCTTCTTCCATACCGACGTAAGCGCCCCACCAGATGTCATAATTTGCCATATCAAGGCTCTGGAACGAACATTCGCCGTCCAGCATCACTGCGACGGTTGAAGCAGCCTCAGGCCAACCCTCGTCCCGGATACGGCGACCGGTTGTAACGACATAAGGTGCGCCGATATCGTTGATCGGAATCCCATGTGCTGCGGTCAGGGCCTGCAGGGCGGTGATACCGGGAATCACCCGTTTGATCGGTTGCGGTGAGAGACGCGCAGCGATTCGCAGCGAGCTGTCATAAAGTGAGGGATCGCCCCAGATTAGTAGGGCCACGTATTGTGCATCAGGATGGGATGCGATCGCTTCCTGCCAGCGCAGTGCTATTGCATCATGCCATTCATCCACCCCACGTAGATAGCCATCATCGGCCCTACGCGTGGGGATGTCGAAATAGGCGATTTGCGGAGCCGCTTCAGTGACTTGAGAAATGATCTTCTCACGTACGCCGGCAAGATCTGCCTTGTTCTCACCCTTGCGCGGGATCAGGATCAGATCAGCTGCACGAATAGCCTCGGCACCCTGAAATGTCACGTGATCCGGATTGCCTGTACCGATCCCTATCAGGCTCAGTTCATACATTATCGAACTCCGCCAGCGGTCCATAGAGTATCAGTGCCGGGGCTGTTCCGATTTCAGACTGCAGCCGTTCCGACAACGCTCCGATGGTCGAGCGGTGCAGCGACTGATCGGGTGTCGAGACAGATTCTGCCATCAGCGCGGGCGTGTCCAAAGGCAGACCATGTGCTTGCAGCGCCTCAACAAGTAGCGGGAAAGTGCGTTTGCCCATGAAAACAACTGTGGTCGCCCCCGAATCCGCCAACGCCGGCAGGTTCAAATCTTCGGGCAGTTTGCCGCTGACATCGTGGCCGGTGACAAATTGTACACGGCGAGCTGTCAGGCGGCGGGTCAGCGGAATGCCTGCGGCTGCCGCGGCGGCGACGGCAGATGGAATTCCGGGGATGATTTCATACTCGATCCCCGCTGCCTTCAGCGCGACCAGTTCTTCTTCAAGCCGACCGAACATACCTCCGTCACCTGATTTCAGGCGAACGACATGGGCACCGGTTTGTGCATAGTCGACCAGCAGACGGCTCACATGATCCTGCTTGGGTGAGGGGCGACCAGCACGCTTTCCTACACCCACCAAATCTGCGTCCTCGCGGGCGTGGGTAAGAATAGGTCCGCTACTGAGATCGTCGAACAAAACCGCATCGGCCTTTTGCATCCGGTCAACGGCCTTGAGCGTCAGTAGTTCCGGATCTCCGGGGCCTGAGCCAATGAACGAAACGAAACCGCTCATGCTGAGGCCTCTGCGATCAGATGAAAGAATGTGCCGGTGACGTTGCCCCGAACTGATCCTGTCTGTGGTCCTTCCGCACCTTCTGCGTCAAAGACTCGCGCAAGAGGAGCATCGGGCTGTTCGACAATAGACGAATAATGGAACTCGTGCCCGCGAAGCGCTGTACCAACCGAGAAACCGGGCATCTTTGCCAACAACTCGGCTTTGCGATAGCCGAGGTTGAACTTGCGCTTCTCATAAGAGGTCACAAGACCGAGCAATCCCGCCATTTTGTGTGGCGTACCTTCCTTGTCGATCAGCACGTCGCCCAAAGCCATGTATCCACCGCATTCACCATGCACTGGACGGGTTTCCGCGTGCTTGCGTAGACCAGTCTGGAAAGTGTCAGCGACTGCCAGAGTGCCGGCATGCAACTCAGGATAACCTCCTGGAAGCCAGACAAGATCTGCATCGTCGGCAGGCGCTTCATTGGCCAACGGCGAGAATGGCAGGATTTCAGCACCCGCTGCGCGCCAACCTTTGAGAAGGTGCGGATAGGTAAAGGAAAATGCTTCGTCCCTGGCCAGCGCAATCCTTTGGGCTGGGGGGCGCGGCAGCGCGGTCGACGATGGCCCATTGGGGCCTGAGGAGGCAGCCTCCTTGATCGCATCAAGATCCACATGTTCACGCAGAAAGGCCGCGTATCCGGCAATCGCGCTTTCCAGATCAGGGTGCTCGACCGCTTGTATCAATCCAAGGTGCCGCTCTGGCAAAGTCAGATCACCCCGACGCGGCAACACACCCAACACCGGCAGACCCGCACGCTCCATACCCAGACGTGTCAGGCGTTCATGCCGCGGGCTCGCGCAACGGTTTAGGATCACCCCGGCGAAGGGCAGATCCGGATTGTACATCCGAAATCCTAGCGCCGTAGCGGCAGCCGATTGCGCCTGTCCGCCTACGTCCAGCACCAAAACCACGGGCCATCCCATCCGCAGGGCTGTTTCGGCGCTGGATCCGTGGCCCAGTTCTCCGGGCTTGGCGACCCCATCAAACAGTCCCATGGAACCTTCGGCCACGACAATATCTGCGCCCTCTGACTGCGCCGAGATCGCGTTAAGCAAAGGCTCACCCATCGCCCAGCTATCCAGGTTGAACGAGTCCCGGCCAGCCGCCGCCCTGTGAAAAGCGGGATCGATGTAATCCGGGCCGCTTTTGAACGGTTGAACCGTCAGTCCATCTTCGGCCAGAGCGCGCAAAAGACCCAGCATCACTGTGGTTTTTCCGGTGCCCGAGGATGGTGCCGAAATCAGAATTCCGGGAGGATTAGTCATCACCATGGCTCCAGCTCGACCACGGGCTTTCCGCGCTCTGAGGACGATAGCGTCGGTCATAGGTTTTGGAATACAAGCAGCTTTCGTCAAAACCTTCACCGGCCAGTGCTGGACCTACCATGATCAATGCTGTGCGAGAGATGCTCTCGTCCAGCGCATCTTTCAGGGTCGCTAGGGTGGCGCGGATAATCTGCTCATCCGGCCAACTGGCGCGATAGACAACAGCCACCGGACAGTCAGCGCCATAGGCAGGCACCAAATCTGAAATCACCTTGTCCAGATTGCCGATCGACAGGTGAATGGCCAATGTTGCGCCAGTGCGGGCAAAGTTCTCTAGCGTTTCGCCCTCGGGCATCGACGAAGCACGCCCAGGAGTGCGGGTCAGGACGACAGATTGAGCAAGCCCGGGAAGGGTCAGCTCGGTTCCAAGTGCTGCGGCAGCGGCGGCAAAAGATGGCACGCCTGGCGTTACGCTAACCGGAATGCCTTCGGCCTTGAGCCGACGGATCTGTTCACCCATGGCCGACCAGACCGATAGGTCGCCTGAATGCAACCTCGCCACGTCCTGTCCGTCTTCGTGAGCTGCTTTGATTTCGGCTACGATCTGATCCAGATCCATTGGCGCGGTGTTCACGATCTTTGCACCTTCTGGGCAATGGCCCAGAATTTCCTCTGGCACCAATGAGCCCGCATAAAGGCATACTGGGCAGGATGCGATGATATCGCGTCCGCGCAGGGTCAGCAGGTCGGCGGCACCTGGTCCGGCGCCGATGAAATAAACGGTCATATCTGTCCTCCGATAGCGATCGCGCATGTCGCAAGGCGATCGTCCGAAATCTGTCTGGGTGAGAGTAGCCGCGCACCGGGTCCGGCTGCGGCGAGAGCGGATGCTTCGGCCACGCTGCCAGTGCCATAGGTGGCACGACTGCGGTTCGAGCAGGTGAGAGTACGCTGACCCGCCAGTTCGGCAGCAGCTATGAAATGCAGGGGCAGGGCGGACGATTCTGCAAAGGCAGTCAGTGCTTCGTGCCCCTCTTTGTCCGCGACTGTTGCGAGAGCTTCCACAGCATGATCGGCAGTAGCGAGATTGAATGCCGTCTGCAGGCTCTCTGCGGTGGCGTTTGAGGAAAACCCAAGTCCTGCGACGATCATAACGTCATGCTCCACTGCACAACCGGGTAGGCTGATTTCCAACCACGCCGGAGGCCAAGCGCTGACGCCTGCGCCAGTTCGATGCGCAGCAATTCACCGCCAAGCTTGTCGTGCCACTTGGCCAGCAAAGCTTCGCTTTCCAGTGTAACCGCATTGGCGACCAGCCGTGTGCCTATAGAGAGGTTGGACTGCAACCAAACCAGCAGCTCTTCGCTGAGACCGCCGCCGATGAAAACGACATTGGGCAGCGGCAGCCCTGACAGTCCGTCCGGTGCAGTACCATGCACGACGTTGAGACGATCCTGACCCAACGTATCGGCATTTCTGCGAATGCGTTCGGCGCGGTCTTCGCGCGGTTCAATCGAAGTTGCGGTCAGGGTAGGGTCGCACATCAGCCATTCGATGCTGATTGATCCGGTACCGCCCCCGATATCCCAAAGATGCTCGCCTCGCTGTGGAGCCAAAGCCGAAAGGGTCAGGGCGCGTATTGGACGTTTGGTGATCTGACCGTCGGTTTCAAAGATTTCATCCGGCTTTCCTGAAGCCTTGGGGAAGGCACGGCCGGTGCCTGCAACTTCAAGGCCAACGCAGACGGGATGTTCAAACGATCCGAGCAGTGCTTCGGTCAACGAAATACTCTGAGAGCGTTCGCGTGGCCCGCCAAGCGCTTCCATTACGTGAAGCGAAGTATCGGCAAATCCGGTTTCGTTCAGATATGTTGCAAGCTCGGCAACAGCAGCCCCGTTGCGAAGCAAAATAATCGCACGCAGACCGGGGGCCAGATGGGGTCGCAAACGAGTCAGAGGGGCGGCATGCAATCCAAATGTTAGCGTGCCTTCCAGAGGCCAGCCAAGCCGCGCGGCGGCCAGTGAAAAGGTCGATTGACCAGGAAGTGCCGTCCATTCACCCGGCTCGAAATGGCGCGCAATGACTGAGCCCGCACCAAACCAGAACGGATCACCCGATGCCAGAACGACCGTTCTGCGCCCTTTCTGTTTGCTCAGTAATGGCAGGCCGTCAGAAAACGGAACCGGCCATTCGATGCGCTCAGCATTTGATTCAGGGATCAATGATAGATGCCGGGGTGGGCCCATGATGACTTCGGCGCGTTCTAGCACTTGACGGCTTGCGGGCGACAGGCCATCCAGTCCATCTTCACCCAACCCCAGAACGGTCAGCCACGGAGTATCAGTCATGTCCCACCTCCTGATCCTTGGTGGCACCACCGAGGCCAATGCGTTGTCCAAGGCGGTGGCTGAAAAAGGTATCACAGCAACCTATTCTTATGCGGGCAGGGTAGACAATCCGCGTCCGCAACCCCTGCCGGTTCGCGTTGGTGGATTTGGCGGTGCCGAGGGGTTGGTGCGCTATATACGTGATCATGGGATCAGCCATGTCGTTGACGCGACGCATCCCTTTGCAGCCCAGATGAGCCACAACGCCTATAGGGCCTGCAGTGACGCTGGTGTGAGCCTGGCCGCCCTGACGCGTGCAGCCTGGGTTGAGCAGGAGGGGGACCAATGGCAGCGCGTTGCCAGTGTTGATGCTGCAGTCGCTGCACTGAACGGAGCTGCCAAGCGCGTGTTTTTGGCTGTTGGTCGCATGCACCTTGAGGGCTTTGCCGCCCAACCTCAGCATCATTACCTGCTGCGGTTGGTTGATGAACCGAATGAATTGCCGCTGCCGAATTGCGAGGTTGTGGTGTCGCGTGGACCGTTTTCGCTGGACGATGACCTTGCGCTGATGAAGCGTCACGGAACTGAGCTGGTTGTGTCCAAGAACGCAGGCGGCACCGGTGCGCGCGCCAAGCTGGAAGCCGCGCGAGCGCTGGGCGTGCCGGTGCTTATGATCGACCGTCCCGCCTTGCCGCAGAGGACGGAATTGTCGAGTGTCGCTCAGGTTCTGGACTGGTTGTCTCATTCCGGGGTGAACCTCGGGGTGTAGACGATCGGGGTGCCATCTCTTTCGATGACACGGGTGCGGGAGGAACCGACAATCACAACGGTCTGCATGTCAGCCATGTCAGGTGTTGCGTCGGCCAATGTCGATATTCGGATTGCCTCATCGGCGCGAGAGACGGCGCGCGCAAACAGGATCAGCCGCTCCGGCTCGCATTCTTCACGCAGGATTTCCAGTGTTTTTACAAAGCCCTCTGGGCGGGACTTCGAGCGCGGGTTGTAGAATGCCATCGAGAAATCGGCCTGCGCTGCAAGGCGCAGACGCTTTTCGATCAGTGACCACGGCTTGAGGTTGTCACTCAGATTGATCGCGCAGAAATCATGGCCCATCGGAGCGCCGGCCCGGGCTGAGGCCGCGAGCATCGCGGTGATGCCGGGAAGGACATCAACTTGGATGTTGCGCCATTCGTTCGGACCATTCTCCAGCGCTTCGAATACCGCCGCTGCCATCGCAAAAACACCCGGATCCCCCGATGAGACCACAACGACGCGCTTACCTTCCTCAGCCATTTGCAAAGCGTGCTGAGACCGGTCAATCTCGACCCGGTTGTCGCTTGCGTGCAGGGTTAGTCCTTCGCGTTCTGCCACACGTGCAACGTAAGGAATATAACCAACCACATCCGTAGCGTCGGCGAGAGCCGCAGAAACCTCTGGCGTCACAAGTGCCTCGTCACCCGGACCAAGGCCTGCAATCTTGACCCACCCGCTCATGGCCGTCGTCCCTGCCCATGTACGATGATGATCGAGAAATAGGGCGTGAGCCCTTCGCAATTCTCAGAAAGCTTGCAAACCCTTTGATTTGGCATCTGGGCATACTCAACGATCCAGGCACGGTCGTACAAACCAGAGGCCTGCAATGAGCGTTTGACCTTGTCGATGTTGCGGCCGATCTTCATCACCACCAGCGCGTCTGTCTGCGCCATACGACTGGTCAGCTCTTCCTCGGGCAGCGTGCCAACCAGAACGGTCAGCACATCATCTCCCCAGGTGATTGGATCTCCGGTTGCAGTCCATGCACCAGACATGCCGGTGATTGCAGGAACAACCTCGACCGGAGCTTGTTCGCGCAGACGGGAATAAAGATGCATGAACGAGCCGTAGAAGAATGGGTCGCCTTCGCACAGAACAACGACATCATCACCCTGATCAGACAGAGCTTTCAGGTGCGCAGTGCACGCTTCGTAAAACTCGGCAAGCAGTTCATTATAGCGAGGATCAGACAAAGGGATCTCGGTCGTGACCGGATATTCCATAGGAAATTCAATCGCATCGCCAGGGATCATCCCGTTTACGATATTGCGTGCCTGACCGCTGCGGCCCGGTTTGCGGAAGAACGCCACATGTTTGGCATTTCGCAACAGTCGATCGGCTCGGACACTCATCAGATCCGGATCGCCGGGGCCGAGACCCACGCCGTATATCTTGCCCACGTTCATTCGGCGCGGCTCGCGATGGCGTTGACTGCTGCAACAGTGATGGCGCTGCCTCCCAACCGGCCTTTGACGATGCACGAGGGAACAGGTTGTGCTTCCCACAGGGCGTCTTTGGATTCTACTGCGCCGACAAATCCCACCGGGCAACCGATGATGGCCGCCGGGCGAGGGCAGTCAGGGTCTTCAAGCATGTTCAGAAGATGGAACAACGCGGTTGGCGCGTTACCGATCGCGACCAGCGCACCTTCCAGTTTTGGACGCCAAAGCTCCAGCGCCGCAGCCGAGCGGGTGTTGCTCATCTCAGCAGCCAGCGGACGAACACGTTCATCATGCAGAGTGCAGACAACTTCGTTGTCAGCGGGCAGTCGGAACCGTGTCACGCCTTCGCTGACCATACGGGCGTCGCACAGGATCGGCGCGCCGTTTTCCAGCGCGGTGCGGGCAGTCGAGACGAAGTCAGGCGAAAAATGCACGAACTCTTCCAACCCGACCATGCCGGCCGCGTGGATCATGCGAACGGCAACCTGCTCCTCGTCGGCGTCAAACCGGGCCAGATCGGCTTCAGACCGGATGGTTGCAAAGCTCTCTTTGTAGATCGCCGCGCCATCGGTTTCGTATTCATAGGGCATCAGGTCAGGTCCATGGTCATAAGTGTTTCGGGGGTTAGCCCGCGCTGGATGGGCTCATCCCCCGCGCGGCCCTGTTTGACAAGATCAAATCGTCCTGCGCTACCAACCAGTGTGATATCCGCAGGTCCCATACGGGCACATCCTTTCGTGCAGCCCGAGACATGCAGGTTGCCGCTGACACGCTGCGCCAGCTCGCGTGCGATACCCCTGGTCTCAACTTCCGCCTGCGGGCAGAGTGGTGCGCCGGGGCAGGCGTCGGTAGTCATCAGCGGGTCAGTGCCGTCTGTAACGAAGTCGGGTGCAGATATCGTTGCTCCACCTTCCAGCAGGAACATCCGCCAAGGTGTAACGCGCATGGCAAGCGCACCAGATTTGCCGATCAGATCAGACAGCTGTTTCGCCGGCAATTGACCGAACGGCGCGCCATAGACGGGGCCAAGTAGATATGTGCCTGGCTCTAACGGCTCACCAATTGCGCAAGGATGATCACCAAGCCACTCAGTCGGCAGCTGCCGGGATGAGATCAGGCGTGCCATGCGGCGGGTTTCGGGAGTGAAATGCGCCGAGAACCACAAGGCGAGTTCGATCAATCGGTCTATTGCCTCAGCCTCGGTCACGGAACGGCCCGTTTCGCAACCGTCAGCGCGCAGGATCAATCCGGCCTCTCCAAGCTCCAGTCGAATATCAGCCGAATCTCCGGCCAGCTGTCGCTTGGACCCTGTATCGATGGCAAAGCCGAACTTTGCGGGCAGGGCGGAGAGTTCTCCCAGCCTTTCGATCAATTCGTGTGCCAATCGAGTGGTCAGATCTTCGGCTTGATAGAGCGGCGAGACCAGAATGTTGCGCCGCACTTCAATTCCCGGCTCAGCATCCAGCAGGTCCAGCGCTGCCAGCTCGGCCAACAGTGATCGATGATCCGCCTCAGCGACGCCCCGAAGTTGCAGGTTGGCGCGGTTAGTCAGGTCGATGGTGCCGTTGCCGAACCGCTCTGACAATTCACAAAGCCCCAGCGTCTGGGCTGCACTAAGCCGCGCCAGCCGGGGACGCACCCGCACCACCAGCCCGTCACCTGACATCATCGGTCGGTGTGCGCCGGGGCACCAACCCTGGACTACAGGTTTTGAGGAGCGGGCGCTCATCCCAGCCCCTCCAGATCAGCGCGGATTGAGTTCCGCCGTGTATTCCAAAGCCCGGCCTCCAACAACGCACGGAACCGATCCTGCATGGCTTGATGCGCCTGAGGGTTGGCCTCTTTCAGAAAGGCATCAACCTCTGCGTCGCCAAGAGTGGCGTCGTGGTACAGGTCGAACAGATGCGGCGCGACCGTGCCCGACAGATGCGCGAACGAGGCCATGTGATCCAGAGTGGCCGCAATCTCGGCAGCACCCCGGAAGCCGTGCCTTTGCATGCCTCCGATCCAGCCCGGGTTGGCCGCACGGGCATGGACCACACGGCTGATTTCCTCGGGCAGAGTACGCGCACGTGGATTTTCGGGGTTGGTATTGTCCAGATGATACAGCTGCGCGGTGCCGCCGGTGATCTTCTTGGCAGCCGCAAACCCGGCCTCATGGGTGGCATAGTCATTGGCCAACAGAAGATCGGTTTCAGTCAGGTCCTGCAGGTGGACGAAACTGTCAGCGTTGGCGACCCGCTGGGTAATTCCGTCCTTGTCCTGTGCGATATGCTCGCCTTCCAGCGCGAAGGAACTGGCATCCAGCCAGGCCTGCCCGGCCTGTTCGCGCGCCTCGTCGGTGTAGGTTTCGGATAGATGAGTCATGTTCAGGCCATAGCTGCCAGGAGCCGGGCCATAGACGCGCGCCGCTGGAACCTGCCCCGCATAGGGGTTCCAGTCGGGCGCTTCGTCACGTTCGCACAAAGCGCGAACCGCCTGACCGTAAAGTGCCGAGAGGGTTGGAAACACGTCCCGGAACAGGCCCGAAACACGCAGAGTGACATCCAAACGCGGGCGGCTGAGGTCGGTAATCGGCAGCACCTCGATGCCGGAAACCCGCTCGGATCCCTTGTCCCAAACCGGTTTCACGCCCAGCAGGTGCAGGGCCATGGCGAATTCCTCGCCAGCAGTCCGCATGGTGGCAGAACCCCACAGGTCGACGATCAACCCCTTGGGATAATCGCCTTCTTCCTGCAGATGCCGGCGCACCAGTTCCTCGGCCAGTTTCACGCCTTGGGTGTATGCGGCACGGGTCGGAACCGAACGCGGGTCAGTTGTGTATAGGTTCCGCCCAGTGGGCAGCACATCCGAGCGTCCGCGATAGGGTGAGCCCGACGGTCCGGCCTCGATTCGTTTCCCGGCCAGTGCGTCGATCAGGGCGCTGCGTTCGGCATGGGCCGAAGGCGCAGGGTCGAAATTGCCCGTCACCTCAGGCACCCGGCCAAAGATGTGCAAACCGTCGCCAAACTGGCTTTCCTTGATGTCGCAGACAAATCGGTCGATGCGGGTGATTGCCTCGGCGGTGCAGGTGGCCTGATCCAGACCAAGGTCGCGTTCGAGCCCGATGGCCTGAGCCTCGTCGCGGATATCTTCCTGCAAGCGGTCTCGGCGTTTAGGGTCAAGCCCGTCTGCGTTCGAGAACTCATCCAGCAGCGATTCAAGCCGAACCATCCGATCCGGCGTGCCGCTTTCCTTCATTGGGGGCGGGATATGGCCCAGCGTGACCGCCCCGATGCGGCGCTTGGCCTGCGCGGCCTCGCCGGGGTCATTGACGATGAAGGGATAGATCACCGGAAGATCGCGGATCAGAACTTCTGGCCAGCACTCGTCGGAAAGGGCGACCGACTTGCCTGGCAGCCATTCCAGCGTGCCGTGTGCGCCGATATGGATCAGCGCATCGGCACCAAGGCTTTTGCGTAGCCACAGATAGAACGCGACGTAGCTGTGGCGCGGGGTGCGCGACAGGTCATGGTAGTCGTCATCGCGCAATTCAGGCGTGCCGCGTTCAGGCTGAAGCGCGACCAGCGCTTTGCCCCGGCGCACGGCAGTGAAGTGAAACGCGCCATCGGTGAATACCGGGTCATCTTCAGGGTTGCCCCAGACGGTTTTCAGATCTGAACGTAATCGCTCTGGCAATTGGGCAAGCGCGGTTCGGTAATCCTGCAGCGGCCACGATATGCGGGCGTCCAGCAGAGTTTCGGCAATCGGCTCTGCGGGTGCAGTGTCATAGCCTTCACCCTGCAAATCGGACAACATCGCCTCGGCCGAGGCCAGTGCATCAAGGCCCACCGCATGGGCCATCTGCCAGTCCTTACCGGGATATGTGGACAGCACCAGAGCAGGCACCTGATCTGCTTTGGGACGGTCGTTCAGATTTAGCCAACCGGTCACACGGTCGATGATTGCTTCGATCCGTTCAGGTTCAGCCCGGTGGGCAAAGCGAGAATACTCAAGGTGCGGGTCGCGTTTGCCGGGCTCTTTGAAAGAAGCGATACCTGCCGAGATGCGCCCATCCACTTCGGGCAAAACCACATGCATGGCGAGGTCGGCGGGCGAAAGGCCGCGTTCCGCCTCAGCCCATGCTTTGCGGCGCGAGGTCGCCAGAGCAACCTGAAACACTGGCACATTAGCAGCGTCCAAGGGGGATGTCCCCGACGTGCCTTTGCCCGAGAACGAGGTAGCATTGATGATTGCGGATGGGTTCAGGGCAACAACCTGTTCGCGCAGCCAATCGGCGGCTGCGGGCGCTTTCAAAGATGGCGCGAACAGCCCAATCGCGTCCAGACCACGGTCTCGTAGGCTGCGGATCAAAGCTGCGACCGGCGCGGTGTCCGCCGAGGTCAGATAGGCCCGATAGAAGCTCACTAGGATGCGTTTCGCGTCGCCCGAGAAGGCCTTGTCTACCGGGATAACGCCACGATCGGGGCACCAAGCTCCGGATTCTGGCAGGGTTTTTGCACCCATCACCGGCCCGGCATAAAGCCCCGCGGCCAGAGCCATCTGAGCCAAGGCAGCTTGCGCGGCCACTTCTCCACCGGTGTCACAGAGATGCGCGAGCCGTCTCAGGGTTGAGACGGGCAGGGTGGAATAGTCATCCAGCCGCGTATCCTCGCGCCCGTCGGCAGGCAGAACCGCCAGCGCGATACCTTTGGTCTGTGCCAAAGCCAAAACCTGCTGCAGACCGTAGGACCAGTAGGGCACACCACCGATCAGGCGGATCAGAATACCCTTGGCCCCCTCAAGTGTCTGTTCGACATAGGTGTCGACGGACAGAGGGTGCTTCAACGCCGTCAGATTGGCCAGCCGCATCGACGGCATACGCCCTTCGGCCCCGCCACCGCGATGCCAGCCCGCCGCAAAAGCGCCAAGGTCGCTGTCCGAAAAGGACAGCACCACCAGATCCGCTGGGCTCTGGCCCAGATCGGTTGGGGTTTCAGTTTCTTCTAACCCGTGGCTTTCGCGGAAGACGACATGCATGGCTTACTCGGCAGCCTCAGCTACACCTACGAGGATATCACGGATCGCAGCCTCTTTGATGTCGTCATGCTCGGCGATCACCACCAAACGCGAGCGGCGTTCCTCGCCGGGTTCCCATGGGCGGTCGTATTGGTGACGGACGCGGGCACCAACAGCCTGAACCAGCAGACGCATCGGTTTGCCCTGAACGGCGGCATAGCCTTTGACGCGCAGGATGTTCAGCTCAGTCGCCAGGCGTTCGATTTTGGCAACCAGATCGGTTGGGTCGGTCTGTTCCGGCAACTCGACGATGATGCTTTCGAAATCGTCATGCTCGTGATCGTGGTGTCCGTCGTGATGGCTTGGGCGGGCGTCCATGTCATCCTCGGCAGCGGCTTCGAGGCCCAGAACAACGCGCACGTCTACGGCGCCTTCGGCGACTTCTACCACAGGCAGCGGGCGAGGGGCCTCGGCTGCGATGATCTCTTTGGCCTTGGCAACACCCTCGGGACCGGCCAGATCGGGCTTGGTCAGCAGGATGATATCGGCGCAGGAGATCTGGTCTTCGAACACCTCGGACAGAGGCGTTTCGTGGTCGATCGAGTCATCGGCCAGGCGCTGGGCGTCCACGGCTTCGACATTCGGAGCGAAGCGCCCGGCGGCGACGGCCTCGGCATCGGCCAGAGCGATCACGCCGTCAACGGTGATCTTGGAACGGATATCCGGCCAGTCGAATGCCTTCAGCAGCGGCTTGGGCAGCGCGAGTCCGGAGGTTTCAATCAGGATGTGATCGGGGCGCGGTTCCAGCGCCATCAGCGCTTCGATAGTTGGGATGAAATCATCGGCCACGGTGCAGCAGATGCAGCCATTTGCCAGTTCCATGATGTTTTCCGCCGGGCAATCGGGAATTGCGCAGGATTTCAGGATGTCGCCATCGACGCCAACGTCACCGAATTCATTGACAACAACGGCCAGACGTTTGCCCTGCGGGTTCTGCATCAGGTGCTTGACCAGTGTGGTTTTGCCCGAGCCCAGAAAGCCAGTGATTACAGTAACGGGAAGTTTTTCGAGGTTGCTCATTTCAGGGCTCCAATCGGGGGAATGCGGGCCGCACAGTTTTTGCGGAAATGTTCAGGGCGCTCACGCCATTTCACAAGGCCGTCTTCGGTGGCGAGATATTTGGTGACGCCTTCGACGATGGTCTCGACGTGGTCGGTTTCGTTGAGGTTCTCATACACAAAGGTCCAGCGGGATGGTCCGCCACGCAGTACGATCGAACACCCCTGATCGCAGTTCGAAAGGCATTCAACGGCCTTAAGATCAATGCCATCTGGCAGCTCGGCCTCGGTCAGCGCTTTATGCAATAATGTGCCGGGGCGCTGGTCATCTTCCTCGACAGGAAGGCCACGCCGGCAGGTGGTGCAGACCAGCAGTTCAACTGGTATCGTCTCGGTCACGTCTCTCATCCCCCCTTCACGGTTTTCGGGGGACGGGGTATGCGCGGGCCTTGGCCCGACACCGGAACACCCCGTCCGGTCTGGTCTTCGGGCGTTGGCAGGTCTCCCGGCTTGCGGATGTCAGAGGTATCCTCTGGCAGGTGTCCTGCCTTCCCGGCCTGCAGGCCAGTGGCTTTGGGCACCTTCTCCGGTCACGGTCGCGGGGGCGGCTGCATTTGACGGCATTCCATACCGCTGATGCATTCCCTTTTCATCTGCTTGCACAGACACCAACGAAAGGGACATGCGGCAAGCAAAGGGGCGTTGTCAAGCGAATGGAGGCGCTCTCAGATCACCGGGATGGAAAAGCGACTTGCAGTGGTCAGTCAGCGGCATCCGCTTTGATCCGTTCTTGCAACCAGGTCTCAAAGAGGCGGGCAGAGGCCGTCGGGCGGGGCGCGCCATCTGAGCGGATCAGGTAATGGGACTGAGCAAAGGGAATCGGTGGTCCGGCGATCTGCAAGGGCGCACCCTGCGCAATCGCATTCCGGGCAAAGCGTTCAAGGATTGTGGCGTAGCCTGCCCCCGCCATCACAAGTTGCAACGCGGTGACCGTTGTATCCGCCGAATATTGAGACTGAAGTTCAGGCTGGTGAATGCCATGCGCTTCAAAGTATCGCGCCCAGTTGTCTTCATATCCAAGGATATGGATCAGAGGACTTTCACGGAACTCTGTCTTGCTAGGCGCTGCAGTGCCGGATCTGCAAACCGGAACAAGGAATTCATCCGAAAGTTTCTCTGACCTGAGCCCCGGCCAGTCGCCATAGCCCAGCCGAATATCGATATCCACATCGCTGGAACCCATGGTGTCATTCCAGATGTGAGTCACCAATCGCACAGGGATGTCGGGATGTTGGCTGGTGAATTCAGGTAGTTCGGCAGCCAGCCAATAAGTCATGGTTGAAATTGCCGCACGAACGGTCAGCGTCTGCTGAGAAGCTGGGCCAAACAAACTGTTGGTCGAAAGGGTTATGTTAGACAGAGCGCGCCGAACGGTCAAAGCATAGGACTGGCCAAGCTCGGTCAATTCCAGTCGTCTTGCCTGTCGAGTGAAAAGAGGTTGGCCCAACTCGGCTTCCAATGAACGGATATGCAGGGATACTGCGGTTTGTGTCAGACCCAGCTCTTGCGCGGTAGCAGTGAAATTCAGATGGCGAGCGGCAGCTTCGAAACTACGCAGCCAGGAAGGGTTTGGTAGACGATCCATTTATCACCAAAAATTTTTGCCCATAAGCTCGATTATTATTCGTTTCATTTGCGGGTTATCAAGGTGAATACTCCGCGTGAAAACGGTTCGGGCATAGCCCATAGGGAGGATTCGCAATGAAGGTTGGATTTATCGGTCTTGGGAATGTGGGAGGTAAGCTCTCGGGTTCGTTGCTGCGCAACGGAGTTGATTTGACAGTTCATGATCTGAACACGGATCTGGTTGCTGAATTTGTTGCGCAGGGTGCCAAGGCTGCTGAAGGTCCGGCGCAACTGATGCGGGATTGTGATGCGGTTATCACCTGCTTGCCATCCCCTGCGGCATCGGATGCCGTGATGCAGGAAATGCTGCCAGAGGTTGGTCCGGGCAAGATCTGGATGGAGATGTCCACCACTGATGAGGCCGAGGTGAAACGGTTGGGTGCCATGGTGATCGAACGCGGTGGCGCCGCAGTAGATTGCCCTGTTTCCGGGGGATGCCATCGCGCTGCTACTGGCAATATTTCGATTTTTGCCGGATGTGATCGCGCAACATTTGAACGGATTTTGCCCTTTCTGACGACCATGGGGCGCCGCATTCTGCATACCGGTGAGCTGGGATCTGCTTCGGTTCTGAAAGTGCTGACCAACTATCTGGCTACCGCCAACCTGATCACCTGTGCCGAAGCCCTGGTCACTGCCAAGGCTGCAGGGATGGATCTGAATACGACCTATGAAGCGATCAAGATCTCATCGGGTACCTCATTTGTGCATGAAACCGAAAGTCAGGTCATCCTGAATGGATCTCGCGATATCTCGTTTACAATGGATCTTGTGAAAAAGGATATCGGGCTGTTTCAGGAGGTCGCAGATCGTGCCGGGGTGCCGTTGGAGATGAACCCGGTGATGATCAAGATTTTCGAGGACGGAATTGCCCGGTATGGTGACCGCGAGCTGTCGCCCAATATCATCAGGCGACTGGAAGATGCCACCGGACTGGATATTCGTGCACCGGGTTTCCCGACCGAAATGCTGGATGATGAGCCGGAAGAACCGGGGTACGAGGTGATCCCTCAGGGGCGCTAGAGCGCATAGATCAACATAGGTCTGGGCGCTTCGGCCTTGCGATTTAGTGATCGGATGATAGTCGAGAGGGTTCTACCAATAAGCCGGGTTTTTGAACGCTTCGGCGCACTGTGATGGCCCTTTCAAAGGCGCAAGGTCCTGATCCGAAAGAGACTGTGCCAGCCACCCGTGGGGATATTGAAGCTTCATGGGGGGCTGGGCCTGCTGCTCGGTAATCTGTTCAAAACCAACTTTGGAATAGTAGTTCGGATCGCCATAGGTGATCACCACATCAACGCCGCGCCCGCGCAGATCGCTCAGCCCGAACGTCAGGAGCTTTTGTCCAACGCCTTTCCCTTGCTGGTCTGTTGCAACGGCCACAGGGGACAACATGAATACGGTGCGGTCATCCTGCTCATACTCGAGGCGGGTAAAAATTATGCACCCAGTAAGAGTGCCACCATTTGTGGCAGTGAAGACAGACATGTCACCAGGGTTGGTCTTTGCCAGAATGTCTTTCACCAGCCCTGCGATCAGTTGACCTTCCTCATCACCTTCGGAGGCTGCGAAAACAGCTCCGAAAAACTCGATAATTTCGTCGTGTCTGCCACTGGTATGGCGGGAGCAGTCCATGTCGCACCTCAATTCTGACGGTCAGTGGTTCAGCCGGAACCCTTGGTCATTTAGCTGGGTATTTCACCCATATGACTCGACATGGTAAAGGTGAAAGATTATTTAGAACAAATATAGAACATTTGGTGTCAGGTATGCTCAGAGGGGTGCAAAAACGTGTTGCTTCGCTATGGTTTTTCCGGTTGTCCAGCGACCGGGTTCTCAGGGCGAATCCGGTTCAGGGGCCGTTCGCCCTTACCCTCAAGCAGAACAATGCCAACCGCATATATTGTCTGAATGGCGAAGCCGAGCGTCAGGGCCTGCACAGCGGCATGCCTTATGCGGATGCCCGTGCGTTTTGTCCTGACTTGCAAAGCCAGCCTGCCGATCTGCAGGGCGATGTGCAGTTCCTGCATATCCTGCGGCGCTGGGCGACGCGCTATTGCCCCTGGGTGGGGCTGGAGGGGCGGGATGGGCTGGTTCTGGATGTGACCGGTTCCGCGCATCTGTTTGGCGGGGAACCCATGATGCTGGCGGATATGCGCAGGCGACTGGCACGGGTCGGGCTGTCGGTGCGGATCGGACTGGCCGATACGCGTGGCGCGGCTTGGGCATTGGCACATTACCAAGAGGGCGTGGCCGCCCGGGGTGATACCCTGAATGCGATAGGGGCGTTGCCTGTAGCGGCATTGCGGCTGCAAGAGGATACGTCGGTTGCTTTGCAACGGCTGGGACTGCGCAGGATTTCGGATCTTGCAGCAACCTCACGTGCGCCGCTGGCCCGGCGTTTGGGGCCGGAACTGCTGATGCGTCTGGATCAGGCGCTTGGGGCGCAGCCTGAAGAGATTTCGCCATTGGCCGATCCACCACGGTATGGCGTGCGTCTGACCTTGCCGGAACCGATTGGGTTGGTGGCGGATGTCAGGGCGGGGGTCGAGCGGCTGCTGGAACAGCTCTGTGCGAAGCTTAAGGCACAGGAGGTCGGCGCGCGTCGGCTTTGCCTGACGCTTGATCGTGTGGATCACGACAGCCAGACAGTCGAGTTGCGTCTGGCCCGACCGTTGCGTGATCCGAACCGGATACTCCCACTTTTTGAACGCGGGATTGGAGAGGTCGATGCCGGTTTTGGTATCGACCGGATGCGGATTGAGGCCACGCAGGTCGAGGCGCAGCCGGTACAGCAGATCAGCCACGTCTCAGCGGGGCGTGTGGATCAGGTGTATGATCTGATTACCCGGATCGGAAACCGCATCGGGCTGGAGAATGTTCACCGGTACCTGCCTGCGGACAGTCATATCCCCGAACGCAGCTCCATTCTGGCCCCGGCAGCTTATTCCGAGCCGGGCGGCGCATGGGTGGCTTTGCGCCCACGGCCTTTGCGTCTTTTCCCGCCCGAGCCGATTTCCGGGGCGGGATCACGTCCGCCGCAGAGGTTTCGCTGGCGGCGTATGGCGCTTTCAATCGAGCGTGCCACGGGACCGGAACGCATCGCCCCTGAATGGTGGCTGGAGGATGAGAACTGGCGTTCGGGAGTTCGTGATTACTGGCGGGTTCAGACACGGCAGGGATGGCGGCTCTGGCTGTTTTATACCCCGCAAAATCCGGGCTGGTTTGTGCAGGGAGAGTTCGCATGACCGAGGCGAACCGCACACATCGCACGGTTGAGGTATCTCATCAGGACATGCTCAGTCCTCATACGGATCGTTTGGGATATGCCGAACTTTGCGTGACGACCAACTTCACCTTTTTGACCGGTGCTTCGCACCCCGAAGAACTGGTTACGCGCGCTGCGACGCTGGGTTTGGCTGCACTCGCTATCACCGACCGGAATTCTCTGGCTGGCGTAGTGCGGGCCTGGACTGCTCTGAAAGAACTGAAGCGTGAGGCAGAAGAGGCGATCAAAATCCGGTCCCAACACCGGGTCGATTCCTGTTCAAGGCAGGAGGTCGGCAATCCGCAGCCTATTGCCAATCCCGGGACGGTTCATGTGCCGCGACTGATTGTCGGTTGCCGTCTGGTTTTGCAGGACAGTTCGGTCGATTGGGTGGCGCTGCCACGTGACCGGGCAGCGTATCAACGACTGACCCGTCTGCTGACATTGGGCAAACGGCGCGCCCAAAAGGGGGAGTGCCATCTGGATCTCAGGGATATGCTTGAGGCCTGCAAGGGCATGATCCTGATTGCTTTGCCGCAAGGTGAGTTAATGGATGCCACCCGGGACATCCAAAAAGTACGACGACGGTTTCCCAACCACGTCTTTCTGGGGGCGGCACCACGTTATGACGGCAGTGATCAGGCCTATATTGCTGCCTGTGCGCGGCTGGCTCAGCGGACCTCGGCCCCCATGGTCGCGGTGGGTGACGTGCTTATGCACCATGCCAGCCGCAAGCAACTGGCAGATGTTCTGACCTGTATGCGCGAAGGCATCACCATTGACGATATAGGCACACGCGCCCTGCCTAACGCCGAACGGCGGCTGAAAGGGGCAGCTGATATGGCACGCCTTTTTCGCGACCATCCCGGTACCCTGCGTCGCACGCTGGAGATCGCCGACAAGTGCAGTTTTGATCTGGGTGAATTGTCCTATGAATATCCCGACGAAATCGGTCTGGGCGAGCAACCGCAGGAGCGGCTGGAACGGCTGGCTCATGATGGGTTGAAACGGCGCTATCCCGGTGGCGCGCCGGATAAGGCCCTGAACCTCATGAAAAAGGAGTTGGAACTGGTCCGCGATCTGGGCTTTCCGGCTTACTTCCTGACCGTGCATGACATTGTACAGTTCGCCCGATCAGAGGGCATCCTGTGTCAGGGGAGAGGTTCCGCCGCCAACTCGATCCTCTGTTACCTCCTGGGTATCACTGATGTCAGCCCCGATCAGATCACCATGGTGTTTGAACGCTTTGTGTCAAAATACCGGGGAGAGCCGCCGGATATCGACGTGGATTTTGAACATGAACGGCGCGAAGAGGTGATCCAGTGGATATATGAAAAATATGGCCGCCACCGGGCGGGTTTGTGTGCCACGGTCATCCATTTCCGTTCCCGGGCGGCCATTCGCGAAGTGGGTAAAGTGATGGGGTTGTCTCAGGACGTGACGGCTGGTTTGTCTGGTCAGATCTGGGGCATGACCAATGGAGGGGTCGATCCCGAACGGATACGCGAACTGGGCCTTGATCCCGGTGACCGGCGCCTGATGCAAACCATTCGCCTGATCGGTGAAGTCATCGGGTTCCCCCGTCACCTGTCACAGCATGTCGGCGGTTTTGTTATCACCAAGGGACGGTTGGACGAGATGTGCCCCATCGAGAACGCGGCGATGGAGGACCGTACGGTCATCGAATGGGACAAGGATGACATCGACGCGCTTGGCATCCTCAAGGTCGATGTGCTCGGCCTGGGAATGCTCAGTTGCGTGAGGAAGGCATTTGGTCTGCTGCAGCAGCACGAGGGGCAATCACTTACCATCGCTTCGGTTCCACAAGGGGATGAAGCCACCTATGACATGCTTTGTCGGGCTGATGCCATCGGTGTGTTTCAGGTGGAAAGCCGGGCGCAGATGAATTTTCTGCCCCGAATGCGCCCACGTATCTTTTACGATCTGGTGATTGAAGTCGCTATCGTTCGGCCCGGCCCGATTCAGGGCGGGATGGTGCAGCCCTACATCAAGCGTCGCCAGGGATTGGAAGAGGTCAGCTATCCCTCGGAAGAACTGCGGGAAGTTATGGCCAAAACTCTTGGTGTTCCGTTGTTTCAGGAACAGGCGATGCAGATCGCAGTGGTCGCCGCAGGATTTACGCCAGAGGAAGCAGACCGTCTGCGCCGGTCTCTCGCCTCTTTTCGCAGAATGGGAACCATAGGTACGTTTCGGGATAAGTTCATCGCAGGAATGCTTGCCAACGGTTACGATATGGATTTTGCCGAGCGCTGTTTTTCACAGATTGAAGGCTTTGCCGATTATGGTTTTCCGGAAAGCCATGCCGCTGCCTTTGCAATGCTTGCTTATGTTTCGGCCTGGCTGAAATGTCACCATCCTGCGGTATTTGCCTGTGCTCTGCTGAACTCCCAACCGATGGGGTTTTATGCGCCGGCCCAGATTGTGCGGGATGCGCGCGAACATGGGGTCGAAGTGCGCCCGATCTGCGTCAACAGCAGTCAGTGGGACAACATTTTGGAGCGTCGTGCGGATGGTGGGTTGGCGTTGCGGTTGGGGTTTCGCCAGATCAAAGGGTTCAAAGAAGAGGAGGCAGGCTGGATCGTGGCAGCCCGGGGCAACGGATACCACGACCCGCAAAGCCTCTGGCTGCGGGCAGGGCTGATCCCTGCGACTCTGGCGCGCTTGGCCGAAGCCGATACGTTCGCTGATATGGGGCTGACCCGGCGCGAGGCGCTCTGGCATGTCAAATCCATCCGGAGCCAGCAACCACTGCCGCTGTTTAACGACCCGATTGACGGAGAAAGTATCTCAGAAGCTGATGTGAATTTACCGATGATGCATTTGGGGGAAGAGGTCGTCGAAGATTACGTCTCGACTCGCCTGACCCTGCGTGCGCATCCAATGGAACTTCTGCGTCCATCCATGCCGGGGCTTATCGCCCACAACTCTCTGCACAAGATACCGCTCGGGCGTTATAGCGTGTGCGGACTGGTCATCACCC
Source organism: Ruegeria sp. CH6 (assembly GCF_056537005.1). Taxonomy (NCBI): domain Bacteria; kingdom Pseudomonadati; phylum Pseudomonadota; class Alphaproteobacteria; order Rhodobacterales; family Roseobacteraceae; genus Ruegeria; species Ruegeria sp. CH6. The sequence goes on from NZ_JBQFQS010000002.1 coordinate 74,792, forward strand.
GCCAGCGACCCGGTACGGCCTCGGGCGTGATCTTTCTGACACTTGAGGATGAAACCGGCGTCAGCAATGTGGTGGTCTGGCCCAAGGTGTATGAGCAGTTTCGCCGCATCGTTATGGGGGGACGGCTTTTGCAGGTGACCGGATATCTGCAGCGTGAAGGCATTGTTGTACACCTGATCGCGCAGGATATCAGGGACATGTCGCACAAGCTGTCAGAACTGGGGCATCCGATGGACGATGCGATTGGTATAACTCAACCTCATGCCGATGATGCACCGCGTGCCAATCGTGCGCCACCACGGGCACGTCACCCCCGTGAACAGGCCAAGCGTCTCTTCCCAAGTCGGGATTTCCATTAGGGCGAGCGCTTAAATTACTGCAGGCGCCAAGAATTCTGGCTTACCATATCTAAAGCGCACGATTTCCTCTAACGCATTCAAGTTCGAACATAGAGTGCTTGCCGAAGACAAAATGAAAGCGATGCGGCCTGAATCAATCTGGAACCACCTGCAGCTCGCAACCAAAAAGGGAAGCTCAAATCAAGTAGCCGAAACACCCATACCTAATGCGTTGAGTTTCTTGAGGTTAAGTGGAGGCGAGTACCGGAATCGAACCGGTGTACACGGATTTGCAATCCGCTGCGTCACCACTCCGCCAACTCGCCTTTTCAAGTAAAATCAAATACTTGCCGTGGTGTGACAGGCGTTCTAACAGCTTTCGATACAGACGTCCAGTGGCTCGGCGCAAAATAGACGGACGTTTGGCAAATTCGGGGCCGAGAACAGCGCCGGCCGTTAAAAGTTGCTTTTGAAATTTCAGTACTTGAGACGTTGCCGGAGGGTGACGAATGTGGCACAAGCCGATCAATCAGGGAAAAAGAATGAGCGATCACATGACAGATTTCGCAGCCCGACGTCTTACAATGGTTGATACACAGATTCGACCTTCGGATGTTACAAAGTTTCCCATTATCGATGCGATGCTGGCTGTTGAGCGTGAGAAGTTCGTTCCGGGCTCACATCGGGAAGCGGCTTATGTCGGCGATTTGATTGAACTGGGCGATGGGAGTTGTCTGCTGGAACCGCGTACCCTGGCCAAAATGCTGGACGCGCTGAACATTTCCAACGATGAGGTGGTGTTGGATATCGCCCCTGCGCTTGGATATTCAACTGCCGTCGCGGCCCGGATGGCTCAACTGGTTGTTGGTGTCGAAGAGGATGAGACCCGCGCCACGGAAGCGCAAAGCAACCTGATGGAAGCTGAAGCTGACAATGCGATTATTCATACCGGTCCGCTCGAGCAGGGAGCTGCAGAACACGGGCCATATGATGTCATTATCATTCAGGGCGGTGTCGAGCGCTTGCCAGATGCGCTGCTTGATCAGCTGAAGGATAATGGCCGCATCGCATGCGTGTTCATGGAAGGCCAGTTAGGTACTGTGAGGATTGGTCGGAAGACAGCTGACCGGGTAACCTGGCGAGACGCCTTCAATGCAAGTGCGCCGGTACTACCGGCATTTTCCGCCGAGATTGCATTTTCGCTATAGTCATTCAGCAGATTTTTCTGCTGCCTTGATTAGTTGAAAACAAAGGCGCAAACTACCTGCGAGGCAGGGTTATTTTGATTTGAGAGGAATTGGGTATGCGTGGAATGGCTAGAGGTAAGCTGGTCAAGGCTCTCGCATTGACAGCTGGTCTTGCTCTTAGCGCAATGCCGGTGCGATCGGTTTGGGCCGACAATCTGACAGATGCGTTTATTGGGGCTTACAACACTAGTGGCCTGCTGGAGCAAAACCGTGCTTTGCTGCGTGCAGCGGATGAAGATGTCGCAATCGCACTATCGGCATTGCGTCCAATCATCAACTGGACGGTTCGTGTCAGCCGGGATTACACGAAACGCCGTGTTGGTACCGTGGTAACCACGACTGAGCCATCAAACTTCTTTTCCGGATTGACGCTTAGCCAGCTGATCTATGATGGCGGCGCATCCGTTTTGGGCAAACAGTCGGCACAGGAAACGGTTCTGTCGACCCGCCAGTCTCTGATCGATATTGAGCAGCAGGTTCTTTTCCGCGCTGCGACCGCTTACTTGCGGGTTTTGCTTGAAGAAGAAACTGTCCAGATCCGTCAAAATAACGTCGATCTGTCCAGCGAAGAATTGCGCGCCACTCAGGATCGTTTTGAGGTTGGTGAGGTTACGCGTACTGACGTTGCACTGTCAGAATCGCAGCTGGCCAGCTCGCGTGCCGATCTGGCTGATGCCAAGGGTGCGCTCAGTACCGCACAGGCAGAGTATGTGAATGCGGTTGGCAAACTTCCTGGTCGCACGGCTGGTCAGCCCAGCCTGCCAAACCTGCCGCGCTCAGCGGCCGAGGCTCAGAATCTGGCGCAGCGCAACCATCCTTCCATTCTGTCCGCCCAACATCAGGTCCGTGCGCTGGATTTGATCGTTCAGCAACAGCGCGCAGGGTTGGGGCCGAATGTCAGCCTGAACGCTGATGCGGGTATTACCGAAACCTATGACAGTGACGATTACATCAATGACGCAACTGTCTCGCTGACCTTCAACCAGCCTATCTACGCTGGTGGACGTCTGGCCGCGGCTGTTCGGCGTGCCATGGCTACGCGTGATGCATCACGGGCCAATCTGTTGAATGTTCAGAAAAACATCACACAGGGCGTGACGGATGCCTATGTGCGTTTTGAAACGGCGACTGCAAGCCTGACTGCTTCGAACGAACGAGTGCGTGCCTCGCAGGTCGCTTTTGACGGGATTCGGGAAGAAGCAACCTTGGGTGCACGGACCACGCTGGACGTACTGACTGCGCAGCAGGATTTGCTGGACGCTCAGCTCGCACAGGTTGCGTCCCGTACCGAGCGTTCGCTGGCTGCTTATCAGCTGTTGCAGGCGCAGGGGCTTCTGACTGCAGAGCGTCTGGGGCTGGCGGTTCAAATCTATGATCCGACCCTCTACTATAATCTGGTCAAGAAAGCTCCAGCACAGGTCAGCAAGCAAAGCCGTGATCTGGATCGTGTCCTCAAAGCATTGCGTCGCGAATAAGCGGCGTTACTACCTGTTGTGAGGTCAGAATTGTTTGGCTACACTTGGTCCAAGGGCTAGAGCGGTAGAGAACAATGTCAGATAACACGATAAAAGCAGGGGTCGAGGACGTCCTGTCCTCGGTCAAACGTCTGGTCAGCGAAGAGGGCCGAAAGGTTCCCGATCTGGTTAAGGCTTCGGCTCCACGCAAACCCGGGCGTTTGGTTTTGACCGATGCCCTGCGAGTTGGCGATCATCCAAAGGTTGCAAGCGCAGAGGCTCCGCTGAAGCTTGAGGCTGAATATTCGGCCGATGCGATAATGCAAACGGATGAGGCTAAGCTTCAACCTGCCAATGATCTTTCACAACCGATGAGACTACGGCCCTGTGACATCGTTCAGCCGGGCGAGGGCGCTGAAGTTTCCGAGAACCTTGAGAATGCTCATCCTGCTTCGGATCAATCGACCGAAGCTAATGGAGAATCTGCTGATCTTGCAGACAGCCTGAGTGCTAAGATCGAAGCGCTGGAAGCTGCGATTGCCCGCACCGAAGATCAGTGGGAGCCGGATGGCGAAAGCGACGACGCCTATTCAGGAACACGTACGACATCCATGAATTGGAGCGAAGAGGTCGAATCTTCTGAGGCATTTGAAGACGAAGATGATGCCGCCGAAGAGCTGGACGCAGCTGAAGACCCAGAGTTTGTGACCGAAGAAGTTGATGTCCCAGTCACATTTATCCGAGATCCAAGCTTGAATGTTCAGCCGGTTGCAGAAGAAGTGGATGAAGTTTCAGAGATTGATGCTCGGCTTATAGACGAGGCAACTCTGCAGGATTTAGTCGCGCAAGTCGTCCGGCAGGAATTGCAGGGCGCATTGGGTGAACGTATCACGCGTAACGTTCGCAAAATGGTAAGGCGCGAAATCAACCGTGCTCTGGCGGAGCAGGATCTGGAGTAACCGCTAGCTGCGCTGAGGTGTCTCGGCCAAAGAAAGCAACAAATCCAGGTCCATATGCGTCTCGAGATGGTCAGCAAGGTCATCAAGCGTTTGATCAACCCCGTCTTCATAGGCGATGTTTGTACTCACTCCCAGTTGCTTCAGATAGCTGGCACGGAAAGAATCCGATGAGAATATACCGTGCAGGTAGCTGCCGCGAATGCGCCCATTCGCGCTGGCTGCACCTTCGGGCCTGCCATCAATCTCCAACCATGCGCGTGTGCAGTCCGGGCCTTCCGTTCGGCCCATATGAATTTCATAGCCACTAACCGGCGCTCCGCCTTCCATTGCTTTTGCGTTGGTTAATATCACGCGTTTCTGCCCGGCCATGACGGTGCTGACATCCAATAAACCAAGACCATCAACGGTACCCGGATGTCCATCTACGCCATCCGGATCCGAGATCGTCTTACCCAGCATCTGATAACCGCCGCACAGGCCCAACACGTGGCCACCGCGGCGCACATGCGCAAACAGGTCGATGTCCCAACCCTGTTTTCGGAAGTAAGCCAAATCCCCAATCGTGGATTTACTGCCGGGTAGCAGCACCAGATCGGCGTCACCGGGCAGTGCACGGCCTGCTGGCACAATTTCAACACTAATGTCTGGCTCGGCTGACAGAGGATCAAGATCATCAAAATTGGCCATGCGCTCCAGCTGAGGAACGACTACCTTGCATTTTCCTCCTGTGTAAGAACGGATGTCCATCATGTCTTCTGCTGGCAGTTTCCAGGCGTCATGGAACCACGGAACAACGCCCAGGCACGCCCAACCGGTTCGTGTCGCGATATCATCCCGGCCTTCGTCAAAAAGACTTACATCACCTTTGAACCGATTGACGGCAAAGCCGCGGATCATCGAAAGGTCATTCTGGTGCAGAACTGCCTGAGTACCCACGATCTGGGCGATGACGCCGCCTCGGTGAATATCTCCAACCAGAACAACAGGCACTCCGGCCGCGCAAGCGAACCCCATATTGGCGATGTCCCCGTTGCGCAGATTGGTCTCTGCAGGACTGCCGGCCCCTTCGATCAGAACAAGGTCTGCGTCACTACAAAGCCTGTCAAAGCTCTGCAGTGCAGCGCCAAGTAGTTTGGATTTGTCTTTTCGATAGTCTCCGGCCTTCATCGTACCGGCACGTTGCCCTTGTACAATGATCTGAGCGCCGGTGTCCGTCTCGGGCTTCAACAGGATCGGATTCATGTCGGTGTGCGTAGGGCGGTTGGCTGCGCGGGCCTGTAGCGCTTGCGCCCGTCCAATCTCGCCGCCGTTTTCTGTAACCGCTGCATTGTTGGACATGTTCTGCGGTTTGAAGGGGGCAACGCGCAGGCCGCGACGCGAATAAGCACGGGCTAGCCCGGCCACCAGAACCGATTTCCCGACATTGCTGCCGGTGCCCTGAATCATGATTGCGCGTACCATTGGGTGCCTCCTGTGGATGGCAGCACATGACCTGAAATCAGTGATGGAGAAAAGTCCGGAATGGCACGCAGGCATTCCAAAACCGACAATGCTGCAATCATCCGGGCATCAAAAAAGCGCGCCGCAACAGCGGGCGCGCCTTTTTGAAAAACAGAAACAGGCTTTAGGCTGCTTCTGCCTGCTGAGCGGCGTTGCGCCGTTCGCTTTCTTCGCGCGACAGGGCAACCGAAGTACGAACACCGCGACCAACGAATTCCATCAGACCACCTACAACACGTTCGTTGGGGTCGATGCCGGCACAGGTCAGTACCTCGCGGCCATCGCGCGAGCGAGCCCAGCGAGCAATTTGTTCAGGTCCATTGCCATACTTCTTGTCGTCGGCGATGGCGTCGTCGAGCGCGGCCAGTACGACAGCCGCAAAAAGTTTCCGGGCACGGTTGCCTTGTTCATTGTTAAAGGCGGTGCCGTCAACGAAATCTCTCATCTCGTTTTCCTTGTTGTTCTTGCTCTTGCATTTTCGGCGTGACGGTTCTTATGACCTATTAGATGCGATTCGGATACACTTAAAATGCATAGTTGCGTTGCGTCATTTGCATGGCTTGCTGCATGTGCAGCACTAGGTGTCGTCGTCTTGTCAGGTGTGGTCCCGCCAGATATAGGGACGTCAACTGACGCATCAACCGTTTGTGAAGGAATTATGTAATGCCCAAGATCAATGGGAACGAAATTCGCCCCGGCAATGTGCTTGAGCATAACGATGGGCTGTGGGCTGCGGTCAAGGTCGATCATGTTAAACCCGGCAAGGGTGGGGCCTTTGCTCAGGTCGAGCTGCGCAACCTGCGCAATGGCTCGAAACTGAACGAACGCTTCCGTTCTGCCGATAAGGTCGAGCGCGTGCGCCTCGAGCAGAAGGATCAGCAATTCCTTTATGAAAACGACGGAATGCTGGTCTTTATGGATGCCGAAACTTACGAACAGATTGAATTGCCAGCAGATTTGCTGGGTGAGCGTCGCCCGTTCCTTCAGGATGGCATGACCATTGTGGTCGAGTTTTATGAAAGCGAAGCGCTGAACGCGACCCTGCCACAGAAGGTGACCTGCAAGATCGTTGAAACTGAGCCAGTCGTAAAAGGCCAGACTGCTGCGAACTCGTTCAAACCCGCTCTGCTCGACAATGGCGTAAAGGTTATGGTTCCTCCGTTCATCGGTCAGGACGAGATGATCATCGTGAACACCGAAACCATGGAATATTCTGAACGCGCGTAACGTCGCGTTAAATACTATTGAGGAATTGGCCGTATCAGCAGTTGCTGAACGGCCTTTTTCTTATCTGTTCGGATTTGCGTTACGGTACCGTTCTCGGTCTGGCCCGAATAATTCCAGCAACAACTCATATTTTATGCGGTTGGCGCTGACTTGCCTGTAAAATGCAATCAGGAAAGAGGTCGGACCCTGAATGCGTGTTAAGCCGCTGGTTGCTGCTACAACGGTGCCCACATCTGTTTCTCCCTTCAACACCAGCCAACCGCCCAGCATCAGGACGCCCACAGTTCCGGCACCGTTAATCACGCTTAGAAGGAACTTTGCTGACAGCTTCCAGATGAACATCCGTCGCCGTGTTTCAAATATCTTATCAAACTGGGCGTAGACCTCTTTGGTGATCTCGTTGATCTGTTCTGTTGTCAGATGATCAGTGGCGCTGCGAAGAATGCGAACCCGCTCAGCCACAAAGATGTTCACTTTGCGTTGTGAAACCAGAACGATTATGATCTGAGGCACGATCATCGACAGGGCAATCAGCCCAAGCCCGGGCTGTGTGGATGATATGTAGCCTATCACGCTGATCAGCGTACCGACCTGAACAACAGGGTCCGCGAAAGCTCCGCCAGCAAATTTCCCAAGCTCTTCCGCCTCAGCCGAGATTGCAGTTGTCATGGTGCCTTTGCGCAGGTTCTCACCGGCTTTGTCGACATCAACTGTTCGAGCCAGCAACCGTTGCCGGATAAGGCGTATGATGTCTTCACCCAGCGTACCTGCGCGATAGCCCAGCACCCATTTCAGGGCGAGGCTTAGCATAATGACCGCCATCATCCCTGCACCAAGCAAAAGCAAGTAGTCAGGTTTGGGATCTTTGGCGGTCAGGTGATTGACGATGTCGCGCTGAAACTCGAGCGGAGCAGCAGCGAGCGCCGCAACCGCGAGTGATAGAACTATCAGTACAATTTGCCGCCCCGCGCTAACGCGCCAGATGGCCGAATATAGCTGCAACATGTATTTGCCCGGTCATACATCTGGTAGCAGTGTTAACCTGCTGGCAAGGATGGGCAATTGCACAATCGATTAGCGCGACAAAGACGTGCCGCAGCTGCAACAGGACTTAAACGTCAATCGTTTAGTCTGACGACCGCGTCTCCGGCTCGCATGTCGCCACTGGCGCGTCCGAACCTGAGATAGGCAATCGCTTTGCCACCGGATTGTGTGTACAGAACGCCGGCTGCTTTTCCATCGGATAGAATTTCAGTACCAACCGGGGCGCTACCTTCGATGGAAACCACACACAGGCCTTTGCGCAGCTCGGTCTTGTGCTTCATTCGGGCAGTCACCTCCTGTCCGACGTAACAGCCCTTTTTAAAGTCGACACCATTGAGTGCCTCAAATCCAGCTTCAAGGATATATGTGTCTGCTGTCAGCTCCACACCTGTCTCAGGAATACAGTGCGCCACCCGGATCGAATTCCAGTCCGTACCGTCGTCGCCCTCGGTCTGTGTTGTGTAATTCCGCCAGCCAAGATCCGGGTGGCGTGGGTCGGGCAGGGCGCCATCCGGTGCTGTCCCGGTTCCGCGTTGAACTTGGAGGTCTGTGTTTTCGATCGCTACATCTGCGCGCAGCTTGTACATAGTCAACCGTTTGGCTAGGCCATCAGCCAGATCGTCAGCAACATCCAGAAGCACCGAACTGCCATCACGCTTCAGAAAGAAGTCAGCAAGATACTTGCCCTGAGGCGTCAGTATTGCGGCATAGACCAGCCCGTTCTGTAGCCGGTCGATGTTGTTGGTGACCAGCCCTTGCAGAAAGCTGTCAACATCCTTGCCGGTCAGGCGCAAAATGCGGCGGGTGGGCATGGGCAGGTCCTCGTCAATTCCATCAGCCCCGTGATATAGGAGATCACGCCGCCATGACCAGAGGTTACAAGCCGTGTCCGCCCCGATCAGTATCGTAATTCCCACTCTGAACGCCGGAGAGACTCTTGTGCCGACGCTAGAGGCTTTGATGGAGGGGCTGCATGCCGGGCTGATCCGTGAGCTGGTTGTCACGGATGGTGGGTCGACAGACCAGACGCTGCAAATCGCTGAGGAGGCGGGCGCCAGAATTGTCTCGGGCGCACCTTCTCGTGGCGGGCAGTTACGCCGTGGGTGTGAGCAGGCGAAGGGTGACTGGCTGCTGGTTCTGCACGCAGACACGGTGTTGGGAACCGGGTGGAGCACCGAGGTTGAAACTCAGTTGCAGACAGAGCGACCAGCTACCTTTCGGTTGATGTTTCGTGCAAAAGGACTTGGCGCATGCTGGGTGGCCGGATGGGCCAATATCCGCACGCGCCTGTTTGGGCTGCCTTATGGTGATCAGGGGCTTCTGGTCCCACGCCAGACATATATCTCAGCGGGTGGTTTCCCGGATCAGCCATTGATGGAGGACGTTGCACTGATACGCGCACTACCGCGTGTCACGCTGCTATCCTCGCGCGCCTTCACGAGCGCGGAACGCTATATTCGTCAGGGCTGGGTTCGGCGAGGGGCTCGGAATCTGTGGACATTGACCCGGTATTTTCTGGGGGCGGATCCTGAACAGTTGGCTCAGGCGTATCGGCGATAAGGCTCGCGCGCAGCTCGACAACCGATTTCCCAAGACGGAATGGGGCAGCAAAGCTGACAAGACACAGCGCCACGATCTGCAATACCAGAATGTGCGCGTTATCCTGCAGATACTCCCATTCATCCTTCAGCTTGCCGACCTGCTCGACCAGATCATCATAGCTTTGTGCGAGGATAAGGTAGTCCCCGGCAATCGCGGGCACCTTGCGTCGCATATTGTCGATGGCTGCCTGTGTGGCCTCATCCAAGGATGTAAAAACCAGAAATTGTTCGATATCGAACGCATCCGCTGTGGCGGCCATGTCTCGCATGTCGTCCATTTCATCTTTGGCCTGACGTCCGAACAGGAAATGTAGCCCCTGCAGCGGAGCGACTTCGTTCGTCACGGCGATGAACAAAGGCAAATCAGCATTGCTTGCGGTTGAGGCTGACAGGAATTCGACCTTTTCACACAAGACCGCCGTATCAGGATCAAAGGCAGGATCGCAAAACCGCAACCTGAACCGTGCCGCATCGCGATCAAATGCCAGCGTCGCCGCATAGGCCACGTCGATCTGCCGGTCCAGACGCGAGCTGTCCGAGGTATAAAGCCCCGCCAGAACCGCCACCAGTGCACCAATACCGCCGAGCACGACCCAGACCAGATCGGCCAGCTTCCACGCCCTGTGGCCCGCTGGCTTGCGGAACAGGAACGCGGTTCCGATCAGCCCCAACAGAAAGAACAGGATCAGCAGCGGCAGTTGGTTATCGGTCACAAAACTCATGGGCTTGAGTTTAAGTGGTCCCAACCATCACGCAACAGCGATCACGCGCAGTTGTAACGTCTTACGGGATATTCATACTGCATGAAGCAGAGGGAGATTTTGATGACGAAAGAGATTGTACTGATCCACGGCGCCTTTGCAGGACCCTGGTGTATGAGGGATTACGCGACCTTCTTCCGCGATCGGGGCTGGACGGTGCATACGCCTGCTTTGCGTTATCATGGTGGGGATCCCAAAGCCGAACCTGATCCGGGCCTCACCGATACCAGCGTGATGGATTATGCCAATGACATTGCCGATTTTGTGCAAGGTCTGGACAGCAAGCCGGTCATTCTGGGCCACGCCATTGCAGGCGTTGTGGCGCAACAGGTCGCCTCACGCGGGTTGGCCAGTGCAATTGTTCTGATCAACCCCAACGCGCCGTGGGGGACATTACCGGAAACCGACGACGAGCGTGCCATCCCGCGCGCGCTGATGGAGGGTGGGGCGTTCTGGAAACAGCCGATGCGGGTCGAGTTCGACCTGATGGCCCCCTTCGCGCTGAACAAGATGCCCGAGGCGCAGCAGCATGCGGTGTTTGACCAGTTGGGGGCCGAAAGCGGGCGCGTGATGTTCGAGATGTTCTTTTGGATGTTCGACGACCACCACGCGATGAAGGTGGACATCGATAAGGTCGACTGCCCGGTGTTGATCGTCTCAGGCTCCGAGGACCGGGCTGTGAACCCTGATACCTGCGGGGCTTTGGCGAAGCTGTATGGCGACCGCGCGACCTTCATGCCCGTCGAAGATCACGCGCATTTCCTGTTCATGGAGCCCGGCTGGGAAAAACCCGCCGCGCAGATCGTGGATTGGCTGGAGGAAAAGGTGGGCTAGACCGCCCACCGACGCGCCGCCTTACTTGCTGACCTGAAAGGTGCTCTGAGGCTTCCAGTGCATGCCACCATCCTCACCGCGTACACAGCGCAGCAGGCGCTCCTCGCGTGTGGTGATGGTAGATGTGACGGTATTGTCACCGGTCACGAGGATGAAGGAGTCCAGTGAATAGGCCATGCCCTCGTAATAGCAGAACCGGGTCTCGGCACCGTCCGGAATAGGGGATGCTGTGCTGAGTGTCTGTTGTGCCAGCACCGGTGATGCCAGGGCTGATAGAGCCAGACCGAACCAAAGTTTCTTCATTTCTGTCCTCCCGTTGGAAATCTGAAGTCGTTCAAATGGTTTTGACGCTCGCGCCTCATACATCGTTCTTGGATGACGGGTTGGAGGTAAGTGTGATATAGTTCAAATGGTTAGGCAACGAAAACTATTTGAGAAATGTTGATCAACGCCGTGATCATGATGATTTTTTTCAATCTCGGGGTGTCTATAGGCTTCCTATTGTTGGCTGGCCTACGATTTCGAGCGACAGGTTTTTACTTTGTTGAGCCCGCGATGCTGAGCGTAGTGCTTAACATAACGAATGAACGGCAGAAGCGTGGAATGACTTGGGAAAGTCCGCTGTCTGTGGTGGAATATCTCCGACGAGTTTATCTTTGTGTCGCCGTGCTCGGGCCAATTTTGATTACTGCTCAGTTATTGCTGACCAATTTTACTCGTGTGTAAAGTTGGTGTTCATACGCATTTTCTAACGGCGGAATGTCAAAGTGATGGGGCAAGTACGCATCCTAGGCTTGGCTGGAAAGATTAAGAGTTTGCGTCCAAACAAGCTTTGAATCGCGTTGATTTCATTACGTGCTCAATTGGCACAGTGAATGAATCAACACGCGATAGACATTCCAAAATCGTCGCAGAGTTTTCGGTTTCTAATCGTTGCATTCCATCAATTGTCGGTTGAATTGGATGTTCGATTTTAGAAAGCTCTGGGCAATAGGGATTGCCAGCACAAAAACCTTCAATCAATTCATACTTAGCTTTGGAAAGAACTGATGAGTACAAACTAGCCCTAGAGCGATCGCCAGACTGCCAAAACACAGTGTGCAACTGGCGATCCGCATTGTCCGCCCAATAGTAGGCCGCGAGTTCGTCACGAGATTGAATCGCTTCAAGAAAGCGGTGCAGGAACGACACGCCGCTGTCCTCTGCAAAGGCTTTCAAAGCTTCCTCAGTAAATTCTCTTGGCGGTAGATCACCATTCTCCATCAAAAAAACAGAGATTGGGTGACATTCGGAAATCGCATCTACCTCGGATTCGTCTAGAAATGAGATATATTCTTCGCAACTTGGATAAGTTTCAAAAATGGAGTTGTCCGTCACTTGGCTCGAGACTGCTCCAGGTGTCGTCAAACATATTGAAGTTACAACAAAAACCTGCGTGCCCCAACGGCAGAGGTCAAACATCCAACTCCTCCACAAACCGCGCGTTTTCCTGAATGTACTGGAATCGCAGTTCGGGTTTTTTGCCCATTAGACGCTCGACAAGGTCACCGGTCTCACCGGGTTCGTCCTCGTCGATGGTGACCCGGATCAATTTCCTGGATTTGGGGTCCATTGTGGTCTCTTTCAGGTCCTTTGCGTCCATTTCGCCCAGACCCTTGAAGCGGGATACGTCGATCTTGCCTTTGCCGCCCAGACCTTTCTCAAGCCACTCGTCCCGCTCGGCCTCATCCAGGCAGTAGACTCGCTTGGCGCCTTGGGTCAGGCGGTAGAGGGGCGGGCAGGCGAGGTAGAGGTGGCCCGCGTCGATCATCGGGCGCATCTGGGTGAAGAAGAACGTCATCAGCAGAGAAGCGATATGCGCCCCGTCCACATCCGCGTCGGTCATGATGATGACTTTGTCATAGCGCAAATCGTCGACGTTGAACTTGGTGCCAAGGCCAACGCCCAGCGCTTGGGTCAGGTCGTTGATCTCAGCATTGGTGCCCAGTTTCGAACTGGCCGCGCCCAGTACGTTCAGAATCTTACCACGCAGGGGCAGCAGGGCCTGTGTCTTGCGGTCGCGACCCATTTTAGCAGAGCCGCCCGCCGAGTCGCCTTCGACGATGAATAATTCCGTGCCGTCGCGTGTTGAACTAGAACAGTCCACCAGCTTGCCGGGGAGACGAAGTTTTTTAGTGGCGGACTTGCGTTGTGTTTCCTTCTCGGCCCGTCGGCGCAGGCGTTCCTCAGCCCGCAGGATGAGGAAGTCCAGAATCGCTCCGGCGGATTTCGTGTCCGCGGCCAGCCAGTTATCGAAATGGTCGCGGACCGAATTCTCGACCAGCCGCTGTGCCTCGACCGTGGCCAGACGGTCTTTGGTCTGGCCTACGAACTCCGGTTCACTGATGAAACACGAGACCAGCGCACAGCCGCCGGTCATCAGGTCATCGCGGGTGATCTGTGTGGCCTTCTTGTTGTTGATCAACTCGCCATAGGCTTTGATCCCTTTGAGAACCGCAGCCCAGAAGCCCGCGACATGCGTGCCGCCTTCGGGGGTGGGGACGGTGTTACAGTAGGATTGAATGAACCCGTCGCGCGAAGGCGTCCAGTTGATCGCCCATTCAACCTTGCCGGGAGTGTTGAACTTTTCCTGAAAATCCACGGTTCCGGCAAAAGGCTGCTCGGCATAGGTGGAGGAGCCGTTCATCGTCTCCTTCAGGTAATCCGACAAGCCGCCGGGGAAGTGGAACGTCGCCTCAGTCGGCGTTTCGCCGTCGTCGATGTGGGATTTCCAGCGGATTTCGACGCCCGAGAACAGGTACGCTTTGGAACGGATGGATTTGAACAGCCGTGCCGGTTTGAAGCGGTGATGGCCAAAGATCTCCTCATCCGCGTGGAAAGTCACCATGGTGCCCCGCCGGTTTGGGGCAGCGCCCACCTTTTCGACAGGACCCAGAGGGATACCGCGTGAGAACCGTTGTTCGAACAGTTGCTTGTCGCGAGCCACCTGGACGACCATAGAATCTGACAGGGCGTTGACAACGGACGCACCCACGCCGTGCAGACCACCTGAGGTCTGATACGCTTTGCCTGAGAATTTTCCCCCTGCGTGTAGGGTACAAAGGATCACCTCAAGCGCCGATTTGTCCGGAAACTTTGGGTGTGGATCGATTGGAATGCCGCGCCCGTTGTCACGCACGGTCAGGGCATAGTCTGCGTGCAGTTCGACCTCGATCCGGTTGGCATGGCCGGCGACCGCTTCGTCCATCGAGTTATCGAGGATCTCGGCGACCATGTGGTGCAGCGCACGCTCATCCGTGCCGCCAATATACATACCGGGGCGTTTGCGGACCGGTTCCAGACCTTCAAGCACCTCGATTGAAGAGGCGTCATATGTAGCGGTGGCGCTGGGCGTCAACAGGTCGTCGGGCATGGGTGCTGCTCTTGTTTTTAGGTTTCCCCCATTATGGCAGGTGATGTGTGTCGGGGGAAGGGGGACGCGAGGTGTTGTGGAAAAACTATACTGACAGCTCGGGTTGCATATTGCCCCGGGTTGCGATCATCTGACCGCCGGAGAGGGAGGGACAGGAAAAATGAGCTGGATCAGGACTGTACCGTTCGAAGAGGCGACGGGTAAACTGAAGAAACTGTACGAACGGGTGACCGGCCCTGACAACAATGTGGACAACATCATGATGGCGCACTCGCTGCGGCCGCATTCGATGGAAGGACACATGGCGCTGTATAAGAACGTTCTTCATCATTCAGGCAACAAGGTTCCCAAGTGGTTTCTGGAAACGCTTGGGGTCTGGGTCAGTTCACTGAATAGCTGCGCTTACTGTGTCGAACATCATTTTCAGGGGTTGCAGCGGTTGTTGGGTGATGAAGCCAGGGGCAATGCAATCCGTGCGGCGATTGAGGCGCGGAACCCGGGCTCTGCTCCGTTGGATGGGGCGCAGATCGCAGCGATGCAGTATGCCCAAAAGTTGACGGAAACTCCTGCCGGAATTGTCGAGGAGGACATTGTAGCGCTTCGGGATGCAGGTTGGGATGATGGTGAGATTCTGGAGATTAACCAGGTCTGCGCCTATTTTTCTTATGCAAACCGAACAGTTCTGGGTTTGGGCTGTTCGACCCAAGGAGACGTGCTGGGCTTGTCACCAAACAATTCAGAGAACCCAGATGACTGGGGGCATAGCTGATCTTCTGCAATCAGCGTGCATTAAGCCAATCCAGTATGGATTTCGCGACAATCTCGGGTTTTTGGTGGAGAAGCCAGTGATCCGCATTCGGAAGTGAAACACGCGTCAGATCGGCTGCAAATTCTTCGAGCCCTTCAGTCGACTCTGGCAGCAGTGCCTTGTCGTCTTCACCCCAGATCAGCAGATGAGGGCAGGTGACCTTGAGCCGATCAACCGGTAGTTCGGGCAAATCCGTGAGCGGGTTTCCCGGCTCTGCCACCAGAAGGGGTGAGGCGCGATACCAGTTCAGCATCGCCTCCAGACGTCCGGGACGTGCCCACTCAACCCGATACTCCTCCATTCGTTCGTCGGATAGCCAATCAAGGCCCATCCCATAACGAAAGAACCGTTCCAGTTTGGCGAAGTTGTCGGCCGACAAATACTCAGCGGCATCGGGTGCCCTGAGTTGGTTGATGTACTGCGATGCGCTGGATTGTGCGCCTCCTGCTGCCATCGCGCGCTGGAACGGTACAGGATGGACACCATTCGCAATGATCAGGTGGCTGACCAAATCTGGCCGGAACATCGCCAGCCCGTAAGCGACTGAAGCGCCCCAGTCGTGTCCCATCACCATGACTGGAGCATCGATAGTCTCGATCAGAGCGACCATGTCTGACACAAGCCGTGAAAGGGCATAGTTTTCGACACCTTTGGGTACCCAGCTTTGCCCATAGCCGCGCTGATCTGGTGCTATGCAGTGAAAATGCGAAGCAAGATATGAGGCAAGATCACCCCAGGCGCCGCCAAACTCGGGAAAACCGTGGAGCATGAGCAAGGCAGGATTGTCTGCCTGCCCCCAGCTTCTGATGTAAAAAGGCTGATCGTTCAGTTGTATCGTGCTGGTTTCCATCCCGACGCCCTTTCAGGTGAGATCTCAGAGGCATTGGTTACACTTAAAGTCATCTATTTGACCCCAATCAAAGCGCGATTGGATCGAAACTGCTAGCCCCTTGCTCAGAACAATGAAACCGAGGAGACAAGTGAATGGAAGCAGTGGCCCAGACCAACCAAGAACCAACCCCAATCAAAGTTGTACCGAGCGCTCAAACCGATGTTGCCGTACCCAGCCCGGAGAAAATCCGTCAGGCGTTTGAAAGCGGCAAGTACCCTTATGGTAAGAAAATGGCGCGCTCGGTCTATGAAGAACAGAAGGCGCAGTTGCAGGCCGAACTTCTAAAAGTTCAGCTATGGGCGCAGGAGACGGGGCAGCGGTTCGTTCTGTTGTTTGAAGGGCGTGATGCTGCGGGTAAGGGTGGAACGATCAAACGTTTCATGGAGCATTTGAACCCACGTCAGGCGAGAGTTGTAGCGCTGAACAAGCCAACCTGGGAAGAAAAAGGTCAGTGGTACTATCAGCGGTACATTCAGGAACTGCCCACAGTTGGGGAAATGGTGTTCTACGACCGCTCCTGGTACAATCGTGCCGGTGTCGAGCGGGTGATGGGGTTCTGTTCGCCGAACGAGTATCTTGAGTTCATGCGTCAGACGCCCGAGTTGGAGCGGATGCTCGTTCGGTCAGGCATTCAGCTTTACAAATATTGGTTCTCGGTCACACAAACTGAGCAGCAGCGACGTTTTAAAAGCCGCGAGACCGATCCGCTGAAACAGTGGAAGCTTTCACCGATCGACAAAGCCAGCCTGAACAAATGGGACGATTACACCGAGGCGAAAGAGGCGATGTTCTTCTATACAGACACTGCCGATGCGCCCTGGACCATCGTGAAATCGAATGACAAGAAACGCGCGCGCCTGAACTGTATGCGCCACTTCCTTTCTACATTGGACTACCCTGATAAGGATCACAGGATTGTCGGAGAACCGGATCCATTGATTGTCGGGCAAGCGCACCATGTGATTCAGCGTTCCGAGCACATTCTGGGCACAACGCTTCATCCTGAAACACAGGGCAACTGAGCCGTCAGATATCCGTCTGCAACATCTCCAGAAACCCTTCGAGGGATTGATAGGTGTTCGTCAATGCGGTGAGCGGTTTCGTAATGTCACCCTCTGGCAGGTCTCGCCAAAGGGTGACTGATTTGCACCGCAACAAATCACCATGTGGATGATCCTTTTCAAACGGGGCCGGAACGCGTTTAAGTTCCGGCTCAGACCGTTTAAATCCTTGATTGGCAAGGTCGGTTAGCACAGTTGCCAGCTTGGCGCCGGTTGTGCCGCCCACGGCATCTCGCCAAGTTGTGAGACCAGATTTATCAAACCCCATCGCACCGCCGCCGATTCGTGTGTAGCTGGGTGAGATCCCGAAGAAGAAACCAACTTGCAGTGATGATTTGATAGGGAGCCACCACGCCATATGCAGATGTGTGTGGTAAGGCGTCTTATCCTTGGAAAACCGCACATCTCTTTGGGGGCGGAACAATTTGGTGCCGGTGCATCCACTGATCTGTTGTGAGAACACATCCAGCAAACCCAGCGCAGGACCTTTCAGATCAGCTTCATAGCGGGACTTGTGATCAGTGAACCAATCCCGAGTGTTTTTGGCAGCCAGTTCACCGAGAAAGACGTGGGTGTCTGAAATGAGGTTGGCAAACGGTTCGGACATGGATGGCTCCTGCAACTCGTTCCAGTCTATCACCGGTGTCTCAATTTGAAATTTCTTTAATCCGCTCTTGCCCCAAAACCGGGCCGGGCATAAGGCTGGCGGGATGAGCAAAGTGATGATATATCCCGACCACTTCAAGGCTATCGCGATCCTCGGCTTGCCGCTGATAGGCGGGCACCTGGCGCAGTTTGCTATCGGCCTAACCGATACGGTCATGCTCGGCTGGTACGGGGTCGAGGCGCTGGCTTCGGTCACTCTGGCAAGCAGCTACTACTTTGTTCTGTTCCTCTTTGGTGCCGGCTTCGGCTGGGCAGTGATGCCGATGGTGGCCACTGCGGCTGCGGAAGAGGATGAGACCAGCATTCGTCGCTCAACCCGCATGGGTCTTTGGCTGTCTTTGATTTATGCGACACTCATGATGCCGATGTTGTGGTGGTCGTACCCGATCTTGATTGCCCTGAAGCAGGAGCCGCAAGTCGCTGAAACAGCTTCACAATATTTACGCGTTGCTGGTTGGGGCTTGTTTCCAGCGCTGATTGTGATGGTGCTGAAATCCTATCTGGCTGCGCTAGAACGGACGCAGATCGTACTGTGGATTACCGTGGTTGCCGCGGTAGTGAACGGCGTCACGAACTATGCGCTGATTTTCGGCAACTGGGGCGCGCCTGAGATGGGTGTGATCGGTGCAGCGATTGCCTCAGTCGTGACGCAGCTCGTCTCACTGATCGCGGTTGTGATATATGCCGTTCGCGTGCTGCCCGAGCACAGCCTTTTCCAACGTTTCTGGCGCCCGGATTGGGAAATGTTCTGGAGCGTGCTTAAGCTGGGCGTTCCGATCGGTCTGACCACTCTTGCCGAGGTGACCTTGTTTGCGACTTCCGCGGTCATGATGGGCTGGCTGGGTCAGGTACCACTTGCGGCGCATGGTATCGCACTCAATCTGGCTTCTGCCACATTCATGGTTCATCTGGGGCTATCAAATGTGGCTACCATCCGTGCGGGTAACGCATTGGGCCGCCGCGACCGGGCGCATCTCGAGAAAGGTGCAATTGCGGTGACAGGCATGTCCCTTGTGATGTCAGCGATCACAATCCTTTTGTTCCTCACCTGTGCCGAACAGTTAATTTCGCTGTTCATGGAGGCGGATGATCCGCAAAGGCCTCAGATACTGGCAATCGGCACCGGGCTGTTGGCGATGGCGGCTTTGTTCCAGCTTGTCGATGGGGCGCAGGTCATCGCGCTGGGTCTGCTGCGCGGTTTGCAGGACGCAAAGATTCCCATGGTCATCGCGGCGCTCAGCTACTGGGTGGTTGGTATCCCGGCCTCGTACTATTTTGGCTTCATGCAGGGTATGGATGGGATCGGCGTTTGGCTGGGCCTCGTGCTGGGCCTTGCCTGTGCCGCTGTACTTTTGATGGCGCGTTTCTGGCTGCGCTCTGTTCGGGAAGTGGGCGTGCCAGCTGAATAATGAAGACCGGCTTAATCCTTGCTGAGCCGGTCTGCCTTTTTCCGTACTAAAACCGATCGCAGATCGTGCATTGCCATCAACAGACGATCTGTGACGTCTTCCAACTGCTCCTCGGTTGCCTTTGACTGTGCCCACTGGGTGGTCAGGTTCAGGTAATCCACCGCCCTGTGGATATCATCAATTTCCCGCTGCTCCAGCAGGGCTTTGCGGTTTTCCATCCATCTTGCGATCTCGGCTTTGTCCGCCTCGGACAGTGTACGCTGTCCGTGCGGTTTGACTTCGCCATTGCGGATGTTGATGACTGCGATCTGATCCATCTCGATGCGGCGCTGGCGGTTTTCGGTGTCGATCCGAAAAACCACTGCGCCGTTTTCGCGTACTCGAAAATAGTATTCAGGCAGCTCTGTCGACATGGGTTCGCCTCCGATCAGGTCAGTGCAGCACAGAAACGTTGGATGCGCGTACAGGCTTCTTTGAGTGCTTCGTCCGAGGTCGCGTAGCTGACCCGGAAATTCGGCGACAGGCCGAAGGCTGCGCCGAAGACAACGGCGACATCTGCCTCCTCCAGCAGGGCTGTAGCAAACACCTCGTCATTCTCAATAACTGTACCTGCGGGTGTCGTCTTGCCGATCAGCCCAGCAATAGACGGATAAACATAGAATGCACCTTCAGGAGTAGGGCAGGATATGCCGTCAATTTCATTCAGCATACTCACGACAAGATCGCGGCGCCGTTTGAACATTTCGTTGTTCGGCGCCAGAAATTCCTGAGTGCCATTCAGCGCTTCAACGGCTGCCCACTGGCTGACCGAACAGGGGTTCGACGTGGACTGCGACTGTATCTTGCGCATGGCCGCGATGATCTCTACCGGACCTGCTGCGTAACCGATCCGCCAACCGGTCATGGCATAGGCTTTCGATACGCCATTGCAGGTTAGCGTGCGGTCGTACAAAGCCGGTTCAATTTCGGCAGGGGTGCAAAATTCGAACCCGTCATAGGCTAGGTGTTCATACATGTCGTCGGACATGATCCAGACATGAGGGTGACGCATCAGAACGTCGGTCAGTTCCTTCAATTCTTCCCGGCTGTAGCCCGCACCGGTCGGGTTCGACGGTGAGTTGAAGATAAACCACTTTGTTTTGGGCGTGATCGCTGCTTCAAGCTGATCAGCGGTCAGTTTGAAATTGGTCTGCAAAGAGGTCTCGGCGATCACGGGCGTGCCACCTGCAAGCAGAACCATGTCCGGATAGCTGACCCAGTAGGGCGCAGGGATGACTACCTCATCCCCTTCATTCATTGTCGCCATCAACGCATTATAGAGTGTCTGCTTGCCGCCGGTACCGACCGAAATCTGTGCGGGTGTGTAATCCAGGCCGTGGTCGCGCTTCATCTTGGCGCAAGCAGCCTGCTTCAGCTCAGGAATTCCATCTGGTGCGGTGTATTTGGTTTTCCCCGCCGCGATCGCCGCGACCGCCGCATCCTTAATGTTCTGAGGCGTATCAAAATCCGGCTCACCTGCGCTCAGGCCAATGACGTCGCGGCCAGCTGCCTTTAACTCAGCTGCTTTTGCTGTCATTGCGATGGTGGGCGAGGGTTTGACGCGCGACAGTGTCGCAGACAGGAAACTCATGGGCGGCCTCGGTTTGTATGTTCAACCCGTCTGTCATAGGGTGCGCCCGAATGACGATCAAGCGATATGAAAAAGAGAATTGGAGACCCCGATGAGTGATGAAAACGACTGGTTCGGACCGGACGCTGCAACCTTCGGGGATCGACTGGCAGGCGCACGCGAGGCGGCGGGTATGACTCAAGCCGATCTGGCGCGTCGTATCGGGGTTAAAAAGACCACGATTGCAGCGTGGGAAAACGATCTATCCGAGCCACGAGCAAACCGGCTGTCGATGATGGCGGGTATGGTGAATGTCTCGATCATGTGGCTTTTGACTGGCGAGGGCGAGGGAATGGATGCCCCCGGTGAACCCGATCAGGGAAATCTGGAATTGTCCGGTATCGTTGCTGAACTGCGCGCCATTCGCGGGGAAATGCGGGCCAGTGCAGAACGCGCTGCTCGACTGGAGAAGAAGGTTCGTCTGATGTTGGAGCAAGGTCAGTGACCGAGCCTCGCGATGTAAGAATAAAGCGCATGAAGATGCGCTCGATGCGGCGCGGGATCAAGGAAATGGATCTGATCCTATCCGCCTATGCTGACCGCAATCTGCCCTCAATGGATCAGGCGGGTCTGGATAACTATGACGCGTTGCTGCATGAGAACGATCAGGATCTGTACCAGTGGGTTACGGGCCAAGTTGAGCCGCCAGAAGCATTTTCTGTATTGATCGCAGATATCGCCCAGACCTTTCAAAAATAAAGAAAAACTAGTTTAACCGATTTTTCGGAAATTGGCGCCATCCTACCCCGAACAGCGCGAGTGAATCGGAGGATCGGATGAGTATGGAAGTGCAGGTCTCCGCGCCGGGGGCCAAAGTGTTCATGACCAGCTATCTTGAAGCGTTGGCGCTGGTCGAGCGCCTGCATCGATTGCTGCTGGACGTCATCAAGGATGAATTCGAGCGCGTTGGTGTGTTGGAAATCAATGCAGTGCAGGCACTCTTGTTATTCAATATCGGGGACCACGAGGTTACTGCCGGCGAACTGAAAAGCCGTGGCTACTATCAGGGCAGCAACGTGAGCTACAATCTGAAGAAGTTGGTCGAAATGGGCTACATGCACCATCAGCGGTGTGAAATTGACCGCCGCTCGGTCCGGGTCCGGCTCACACCACGTGGACGAGAGATCCGGGATATCGTTTCAGAGTTGTTTGCCCGACATGCAGAGGGCCTGCAAAGTCGCGGCGTCATTGGTGTCGAAGGTATCGAAGATATCACGAGTTCGCTTCGCCGTGTCGAACGCTATTGGACGGATCAGATCCGCTACATCTATTAGTCAAGGCGAATTGGGCGGTGTTGCCATGGATAAGGTCAGCCCTTCCAATTCACGGATCAATTTACGGGCCATAGCGTTTTCGTAAGCTTCAAAGCCTAACGCGACCTCGACGAAAGCGTCCGGCCCAAGAATGACCCAGGCGTTATAGTATGCGGACAGCTCTCCGATCTGAACATAGCGTTTGTCGCCACTGCTGGGGTCGTCGGCACCGATGACCAAACCGTTGATGGTGATGCCCGAGCTGCCCAGCATGCCTTTGACTTCGCGTGGATGCGGGCCGAGATTGTGTTTGCCGTCTCCGGACAAATCCAGGGTTCGTTTCCAGCAGGCTGACTGATTGTTCAGTTGCTGAGCCCCAAAAAGCATCGCCGATCCAACCGCGGTGCCCTGCGGGGCCGAGGATCGGTCGGTGTTTGCCAGACGTTGACTAATGCTATGCAAGTCTGAGGCTGTGCGAATTTCAGTCCAATCCACTAATACCCTTTGGTGCACTGTTTCACTCCATTCGTAGATGAACAGACGAACAGGCGCGGCAGGATTAGACAATATGAGCTGCTCAACCTCGGATTGGCGGAGCGCTGCGGCCAGCCCGTCAAGCTGCAATCGGTATTCCCTGCTATCAACCGAACCCGAAACGTCTACTCCCAATGCCAACGCTTGCCTGCACTGGGCAGTCAGCGGGCTGGCAAGCAAGCATAGCAGGATGGGCAGTAAACGGATCACTCTGAAATGCCCGTGTGCAGCGCGCCGATCTCGAGCCGTGGGCGAAGTTCGCGTTCGAGCTTGCGGCGCATTGCTCTTTCGAAATCCTCAAACCCGGAGGCGATCTCCAAAAATGCGCCGGGGCCGTGCAGAACATTGTTTTCGTAAAACGGGATCAGATACAGCTCACCTTCAAAATCGGCTGCATTGATGACAAGCCCGTTGACGATGATGTTCTCAAACGGAAAGTGCTTGTAGGCTATCCGGGGACCGTAACCATCATTGTTCGAGCCGTCACCAGATACATCGATGGTTTGGAACAAGCAGTTTGGTGCCTCTTCCATCAGCGATGCACCAAACGCCATTGCGTATCCCATCGCAGTAGCGGAACCGCTGTCTGAACGCACTGAATTTGCAATTTGTGTCGAAGCGGCGAGCAGGTCGGGGGGCTGCTCAATGAGTTTCCAGCTCAGGATTACTCTTTGAGTTGTTCGGCCGCTCCATTCATACACCGCAAGCGCAACTGGCATTGGAGAAGAGAAGAAGGCTTCCTGAACCTCGGGTGCGAGTAGCGCAGCCGCCAGCCCCTGACGTTGCAGAGTATCTTCGGTCGCATCGACAGAGGTCGAGATGTCCATCGCAAGCGCCAAGGCGAGGCGGCACTGGGCCGCCCAGACAGGGCTGCCCAGACAGGCCAGCCCCAGTGATATCAGCCAGCGGATTACCAGTGACCAGTGCTTTCCATGCTTGCCCAGGGTTCGGCAGGTTCAAGCGCCTCACCATTCTGCAGAAGTTCGACCGAGATATTGTCAGGTGAGCGGACAAAAGCCATGCGCCCATCACGCGGCGGGCGGTTGATCACGACACCGTTGTCCTGAAGGTGCTGACAGACCTCGTAGATGTTATCGACGCCATAGGCCAGATGCCCGAAATGTCGGCTGTCACTGGGCAGCGCATCGTCGCCATCCCAGTTGTAGGTCAGTTCAATCGGCGCGTCCTCTTGCCCGGGAGGTGCGAGAAAAACCAGTGTAAACCGAGCGGCCTCACTTTCATACCGGCGCGTTTCTTTCAGCCCCAGCAACTCATAAAACGCTATAGATTTCTCCAGATCCTTCACGCGGACCATGGTGTGAAGATAGGTCAGGCCCATCGCGGCTTTCCTTTCGTTATTCGTGTTTGAGCGCAGATTAGCGCGCAGACTTGGCGTGTCGAGGGGGACACGAAGAATTGCTTATCCACATATTTGTGTGAAAATGAACCCAAACCCCTTGATATCGCGGTTCCGGTGGTGGTGAGGCCGAGATATAGTGGTGGGCGACTCATTACAGGAGAGGATGTTTTCATGCCGCTGTCTTCCGACCAACTGGCCGAGATCGAGGCGCAACGCGCGCAATCGCAATCAACACGCCGCGTGGTGGCCTCGGGCATGGAAGAGCACCTGTATACGGCGCACCAGGTACTGGATCACGGTTTCGTTCGTGTAATCGACTACATGGGAGATGATGCCGCTATCTGCCAAGCCGCGCGTGTTTCCTACGGTAAGGGCACCAAGTCGGTTCAGAACGACGAAGGGCTGATCCGTTACCTCATGCGCCATTGGCATTCGACGCCGTTTGAGATGTGCGAGGTCAAGCTGCACGTCAAACTTCCGGTATTTGTTGCGCGCCAGTGGATCCGACACCGTACTGCCAATGTGAACGAATACTCCGCGCGGTATTCGATCCTTGACCGTGAATTCTATATCCCGGCACCCGAACACGTCGCCGCACAGTCTGAGGTGAACAATCAAGGCAGGGGATCAGCCCTTGAGGGTGAAGAAGCCGCGCGCGTTCTGGAAATCCTCAAAGCTGACAGCACTCGTTGCTACGACAACTATGAGGCCATGATCAGCCAGGACGGCCAGCAGGGACTTGCCCGTGAATTGGCACGCATGAACCTGCCCGCCAATGTATATACGCAGTGGTATTGGAAGGTTGATCTGCACAACCTGTTTCACTTCTTGCGTTTGCGGGCTGATCCGCACGCACAGTACGAAATCCGGATTTATGCTGAGACCATGTGCCGGATCGTGGCTGACTGGGTACCATTTGCGTACAAAGCGTTCGAGGATTATCGCCTTGGCGCGGTCAATCTGTCGGCGCAAATGGTCGAGGCGCTGCGCCGTATGTTGAAAGGTGAAGCTGTCACGCAGGAAAACTCGGGTATGACGGCACGCGAATGGCGTGAGTTCGAAGCGGTCATCCGCGAAGGCTAATCAGGTAAAACGCATATCAATTGTCTATACATTTGTCATGGAACTGTTACATTGGTTCCATGACCTGTTCTGTTTTCCCCCGAGCATTTTGCCTGAGCATGCTTCTTGTAGCGCCTGTTCATGCAAAATCCCCCATCGCCGAAGTGATTTGCGAGCCGACGGGCCGAATGCACGAAAAACTCTCCCGTCAGTTTGGGTCACAGCAAACGGCATCCGGTATCCGCGGGCCTGAACAGATTATGGAAGTCTGGACCAGCGAACGAGGCGACTGGACGCTGGTTATGACCTACGCCACCGGAACATCCTGCATCGTTGCAATGGGCGAAAACTGGAACACTCATGCCAAAACGGATCCGGCACGAGGGTAGCGCAGTTACCTGAGGTGTGGTTAACGGCCGATAATTGGCCGTTAACCTTCTTTGATTTACCCACCGAAGCGGGATCGCATTAAAGCGGCTTCAAATCTGCCGCCATCTGGCGGCCGTCACGTCCGTCCTGCAACTCGTACGAGACTTTCTGATTGTCAGCGAGTCCGGTCAGACCGGATCGTTCTACGGCCGAGATATGAACAAACACATCTTTGCCCCCTTCATCAGGAGCAATAAAACCATAGCCTTTGGTCGTATTAAACCACTTCACGGTGCCGGTTGGCATTTCCCGTGTCTCCTTCTACTTTCAAGTCGCCCCAAAATAATTGCCGGGGCAGAGGCTGACGTAATCGCAACGCATGACGGTTTCGCTAACGCGATACAGTCAGAATTGCGTGTTTCGCCTTTTTCAACATTGCACGGTGAAGTAAAAAATCAAGAATAACTGGGGTAAGCTCATAGTTTTGCCCGATTTTATTGCACAAACGAGAGAAATGAGAATATGGACCTTTACGGGCTCAAAAACTGCGACACATGTCGTAAAGCATTGAAATCACTGCAAGATGTGGAGCTAATTGACGTCAGGACGCAGGGAGTTCCTGATTCTGTGCTGTCGCAAGCTTATGAGCGCTTCGGCGAAGCTTTGCTCAACACACGCTCGACAACCTGGCGTGGTTTGGCCGAAGAAGAGCGCTCTCGCCCCGTGCTTGAACTTTTGAAAGATCATCCGGCTCTGATGAAACGCCCATTGATTGCCCGGGACGGAGAGTTGTTTCTTGGCTGGACCCCTGAGACACGCGCAGGACTTGGTGTCGCGTAGCAGAGTGCTTATCTGGTTGGTCTTAGCAGCGGAGACATTGAATGCGTAATGCGACCATGATTTTGGGCGTCATCGCCGGCCTAGTCGGCATGATCGTTGGCTTTTTCGGATATGGTTATGTCGAAGCCATTAAGCACTTTGGTGAGATTGAAGGCGTGGCCGAGCAGGTCAAGGATCCCGAACTGATTCAGGCGGCATCAATAATCGCACCGCTACTTGCCATCGCTGGGGGCGCAATGGCGCACGCACGGGCATTGATCGCGGGCATTTTGTTATTGGTGTCAGCTGCAGGGATGTACTACGCGTTTGGATTTGGCGTGTTTACCATGTTCCCGATCGCATTTGCCGGCGTGGCCGGGATCCTTGGGATCGCCGCGGGAAAACCGGACGAACCCAAGGCACATTTCTAGATCATTTGAGGCGCAGAAGCCGGTCCAGCGAGATTGGGCCTGCGCCATTGATCGCGATCACGAGGAACAGGAAGGTCCACATGACACGCTGATCCATCAGCGTGATCGCGTTGTCGAACAGGCTACCCAGCTTGATGCCATGTCCATTGACATCGACCAGCGTCTGAACCCAGACAAAGCCAATCATGCCTACAGCTGCCAGTCGTGTCAGCAAACCGACCAGAAGTAGCGCAGGCAAAACAAACTCGGCCACTGTGCCGAGGAAAATGACAACACGCTGATACAAGGTCATCTGAGACACGTCGTACAGAACCGCCTCTGCTGCTTTTGGAAAGATCTGACCAAATGCGCCAGCCGAAGGCGAAAAGATCGAGCCGTCGATCTTAAGAGTAGCGGAATTCCAGTAGTAGACCAACAAGACCGCGACGAACACCAGCCGCGCCAGTGTCGGCGTCAGCCAGTTGGAAGCATGATCCAACTTTCCGAGTGCGCTGTTGTGAAAAGAGATCAGGGCAGTCATGTGTCCAGCCTTTCGATAGTCACAGAAGTTATTGCGGCACCCTGCAACAGCAGGGCCAGAGTGGTTCCGAGGTCAAAGTCGGGGATCTCGGCAGTGGTGATTTCAAAAGCTTCGCCAATGGTTTGTCCTGACTGAATTCCGGAAATCCAATCTGCGCCACCGGGGGGCAAAAGCTGTGGTGTTGGGTCGTATTCCGGGCGAGTGACCAACACGCCCTGTGCGCCAGGCTCGGGCTTAGGGGCATCCGGATCGTTGTTGAAGCGCCAGATAGCATGCACTGGCCAAGCCGATTTCAGCACACGCATCGATGGGGCAAATCCCAATTTCGCCTGCATCAGATCTTCAGGTGATACCGCAAGTGCGTCGGCGTCAATCGGTTGACTATCCGCAGCGTGATAGGATTCACGTATGGCCAGCTCCAGCCTCGCGACGTCTGGTAGGTATCCCAGATGCGAGAGCTGCTCCATCCTCGATAGAAACTCCGGAAACTCCTGACCATAGAACATCATCAGTGGCGATGATGGTGGGTGTTGACGCAGGAACAGGCCCGCCAGCCCATCCATGTTCTGTGGCCCCAGCAGTTTGGTGATGACCGGAAAGGCCTGATGCATCGCTTCGGTCAGAGAAACGGCCACGTTGTTGCGATAAACGCTGAAGCGACGACCGGCGGGTTGCGCTGACGCGTCCAGCAGACCGTCAGGAACGGGTTTCGCTGCATCCAGAAGGGCCGCTCGAAACGCCGTCTGGGAAACGCTCATGCTGGCACCCGATCCAGCGCGGCCTGTGCGCGAACGGCTTCGTCGCGCAGCAAGGGCCAGTCAGGCACATCCGTATCCCATTCGATCAAAACAGGCTTTGGGCCAGACCGGTCCAACACATAATCCAGCAACGCCCAGACAGGATCGACCACTTCGCGACCGTGACTATCAATCAGCAACGGATGCCCATGATCATCTTCGTCTTCATCGTGCCCGCCAAGATGAATCTCACCGACTTTCTCAAGCGGATACTCGTTGATGTATTCCTGCGGTGAGTAGTCCAGATTGGTGGCAGAAACAAAAACGTTGTTGACGTCTAACAGCAAACCGCACCCGGTGCGCTGCGAGATCTCTCTCAGGAAATCAGGTTCGGACCAGGTACTTTCTTCGAATGCCAGATAGCTGGACGGATTCTCCAGCAACATCTGCCGCCCGATGGTGTTTTGAACCTGATCGATGTGTTCGCAAACACGGGCAAGCGTCGTATCCGTATAGGGCAGGGGCAGCAGGTCGTTCAGAAAATGCGCGTCATGTGTGGACCATGCCAGATGCTCGGAAAAACTGGCTGGGTTGAGCCATTCCACAAGATGTTTCAGACGGGTGAGGTGATCGGGGTCCAGCGAACCTTCGCCGCCGATCGACAAACCTACACCGTGAACTGAGATCGGGAACAGTTCTGACAGGTGGCGCAACTGGGCCAGCGGACGTCCACCATCACCCATATAGTTTTCGGCATGAATTTCCAGCCATGCAACCGGTTTGGCATGTTCAAGAATCTGCGTAAAGTGCTGCGGTTTATAGCCAACACCCGGCGCTGCGGGCAGACGGTTTGACCTGAGTGCATCATCCAACATTTGCGAGTTTCCCGATTGCAACAAAGAGGGCGGGCGATATCTGATAGCCCGCCCTCTCGTTCATATCCTGGCTCTTATGCAGGCAGATCGCGTTCCAGCGGCTCCAATGAACCCTTGCGCGGTGTGCCGTTTGCTTCGGCAGGCAGTTCAATATCTGCGCAGGTGCCTGCATCAACCAGAGTCCATGCATTGCCCTGATAATCTACCGTCGAGGTGCCGGCGCATGTGGTGCCGGGGCCAGCGGCGCAGTCGTTCTGACCGGCTTTTGACACGCCATAGCATTTCTCTTTGGCTTGTGCGCTTGCGGTTGTAGCTGCACCCGATACGGCTGCTGCAACGGCGGTTGCGATAACCAGGGTTTTTGCGGTGTTCGACATCTCGGTAATCCTTTTAATGACTGCGTATGTCTGCTTGTGACAATGACAAAGGTAGTAGCTTAATCGGGGCAGGTGAATTCACGAGCCCGTGTCTCACAACCCCGTCAAAGAG
This sequence comes from Ruegeria sp. CH6, assembly GCF_056537005.1. Classification (NCBI taxonomy): domain Bacteria; kingdom Pseudomonadati; phylum Pseudomonadota; class Alphaproteobacteria; order Rhodobacterales; family Roseobacteraceae; genus Ruegeria; species Ruegeria sp. CH6. The sequence continues at coordinate 104,123 of NZ_JBQFQS010000002.1, forward strand.
CGTAATGCCCTCTTGAAGCTTAACAAATTGTTTTTGAATTGAAAAATGTAATTTGTTTCAATCCGGCCCCGTATTTGGGGCCGGATTTCGGGCGATTTGTCGCCGAATGTTACAGAAGGTCCGGCGGAGTTGCTGCCGTGCTCAACTCATTTGTTACAGCTTCAAGTGACTGAACCTGTGTCTGTTTTTCGCCGAGACGACGCACACTTACGGTGCGTTCTTCGACTTCGCGATGGCCGACCGCCAGAATGACCGGCACTTTTCCGACCGAATGCTCGCGGACTTTGTAGTTGATCTTCTCGTTGCGGATATCCGCCTCGGCGCGAACGCCTGCAGCTTTGAGAGTTTCAACCACTTCCATCACATATTCATCGGCGTCTGACGTGATCGAGGCGACCACAACCTGACGCGGTGCCAGCCAGAAGGGCAACTTGCCAGCATGTTCTTCGATCAGGATGCCGATGAAGCGTTCGAACGAGCCAAGCGTTGCCCGGTGCAGCATGAACGGACGGTGCTTGGCGCCATCAGCGCCGATAAAGCTGGCGTCCAGACGCTCGGGCAGGTTGGGGTCAACCTGCAGGGTGCCGCACTGCCAGTCCCGGCCGATTGCGTCGGTCAGGGTAAACTCCAGCTTTGGACCATAGAATGCGCCTTCACCTTCGAGAGTCTCGAAGTCATATCCAGCAGCTTTGCAGGCATCTCCCAGAGCTTTTTCGACCAGATCCCAGCTTTCGTCCGACCCGATGCGTTTCTCTGGACGGGTGGAAAGCTTGATGGTCCAATTGTGGAAACCCAAATCTGCGTAGACCTTGGACAGAAAGGCGATGAACTTCGCGGTCTCAGATTCGATCTGTTCCTCTGCACAGAAGATATGGCCATCGTCCTGGGTAAAGCCGCGCACCCGCATGATCCCGTGCAGGGCACCCGAGGGTTCATAGCGGTTACAAGAACCGAATTCCGCCATGCGCAGGGGCAGGTCGCGATAGGACTTCAGGCCCTGATTAAACACCTGCACGTGGCAGGGGCAGTTCATCGGCTTCAGCGCGTTGATCGCTTTCTCGCGAGCATGCTCCTCGTCCACTTCGACGATGAACATGTTCTCTTGATACTTGTCCCAGTGACCCGAGGCTTCCCACAATTTGCGGTCGACGACCTGAGGGGTGTTCACCTCGACATAACCGTCGCGCTCCTGCATCCGGCGCATGTAGTCCTGCAGGGTGGTGTAGATTTTCCACCCATTCGGATGCCAGAAAATCTGACCGGGGGCCTCTTCCTGCATGTGGAACAGGTCCATCTCGCGGCCCAGCTTGCGGTGGTCGCGCTTGGCGGCCTCTTCCAACATATGAAGGTGGGCTTTCAGCTTTTCCTTGCCGGTAAAGGCCACGCCGTAGATACGCTGCAACATCGGGCGCGAGCTGTCGCCACGCCAATAGGCGCCAGCAATGCTCATCAGCTTGAAGGCGTCGCCCGGCAGTTGGCCGGTGTGTTGCAAGTGCGGGCCGCGGCACAAATCCTGCCAGTGGCCGTGCCAGTACATTCGCAGGGGCTCATCACCCGGAATGGCTTCGATCAGCTCGACCTTGTAGGGCTCATTATTAGCCTTATAGAATTCGATCGCGCGTTGGCGGTCCCAGATCTCGGTTGTAACAGGATCACGCTTGTTGATGATCTCTTTCATCTTTTTTTCGATGAGGCCGAGATCTTCGGGCGTAAACGGCTCTTCCCGATCAAAGTCGTAGTACCAGCCATTTTCAATAACGGGGCCGATGGTGACCTTGGCTGCGGGCCAGATTTCCTGCACCGCGCGCGCCATAACATGAGCTAGATCGTGACGGATCAGCTCGTTAGCTTGTTCCTCATCCTTCATGGTGTGGATGGCGATCTGCGCGTCAGAATCGATGGGCCACTGCAGGTCCCAGTGCTGGCCGTTCACCGTGGCTGAAATCGCCTTTTTGGCCAATGAAGTCGAGATATCGGCAGCGACCTGCGCGGGCGTCACGCCTGCGTCAAATGATCGGGAATTGCCGTCGGGAAAAGTAAGGGAGACTGACTGTGAGTCCAGGGCCATATCGGCTCTCCTCGTCGGTTTGGCGCCCACTGAACGCCCGGTTGCGGGTTATGTGTGTTTGGCTCATGTGGCAGGTGCAGCAAAACCTGTCAAGTGTCGAACGCTATCTGAACTGACGCCGCGGGATGGTGGAAATCGGGAATTGCGACCATCGGGCTGCCGTGCATGATGTTCCTCAAAGAGAAAGAGGATTTCATGGCAGCGACGGATTTTCTGGAAACAGCGCAGGGTCGGCGACTGGCGTATCATAAGACCGAGGGCGCAGGACCGACCATTGTTTTTCTGGGCGGGCTCAAGTCGGATATGGAGGGCACCAAGGCGGTGCATCTTGAGGCATGGGCGCAGGCGCGCGGTCAAGGCTATCTGCGCTTTGACTACTCGGGTCATGGCGAAAGTTCGAATGCGTTTACAGATGGCTGCATCGGTGACTGGCATGAGGATACGCTGGCAGCGGTTGCGTCATTGACTGACGGACCGCTTATCGTTGTGGGGTCTTCAATGGGGGGATGGCAGGCCCTTCTGTTGGCACGAGCCATGCCTGAACGTATTGCGGGAATGGTGACAATCGCCGCTGCGCCGGATTTCACAGAAGATGGTTATTGGGCTTCGTTCTCAGATGAACAGAAGGCTGCTCTGGATACTATGGGTCATGTCGAACTGCCGTCGGACTACATGGAGCCCTACATCATCACAAAGCGCATGATCGAAGACGGGCGTCAGAACCTGGTTCTGCGGAACGCACTGGAATTGCCGTTTCCTGTTCGGTTTCTTCAGGGAACCGCAGATACGGCCGTATCGACTGAAACCGCAGTTCGTTTGCTGGAACATGCCAGCGGAGCGGATATGCGGCTGCTGCTTGTCAAAGATGCCGATCACCGGTTTTCTGACGGCCCATGCTTGGGACTGATCGAAAACGCCGTTCTCGAAGTGATGGGAGAACAATAATGCGGCGTTTCGGTCAATTCCTTGGACGCTTGTTACTGGCGCTGATCGTTGTTGGTGGACTGATCTATTGGTTCGGACCTAGGGAAGAGATAAATCTGAACCCAACTTTCGATCCCCGAAAATTTGGGGAAGGGGTTCAGGTTTACTTTGAAAGCGTCGAATCCGGGTTCGACGACATCACACCCGGCGTCGAAAAACGGGTCATCTGGCAGGATGGGTTCAAAGAGCAACGCACACCGGTTTCCGTCCTTTATGTACACGGTTTCTCGGCCACTTCCGAGGAAATCCGCCCGGTTCCTGATCTGGTGGCAGACGCATTGGGTGCAAATCTCGTCTATACCCGGTTGCAAGGACATGGCCGGGTTGGCGAGGCTATGGCCGAAGGAACTGCGTCGGGCTGGATGCAGGATTTGGCAGAAGGATTGGCCGCAGCGCGAGCAGTAGGTGAAAAAGTCGTCGTTATCTCGACATCGACAGGTGGAACCTTGGTCGCAGCTGCGGCTCTGAACCCAGAGCTTAGCGAGAATATCGCCGGAATGGTCTTTGTTTCCCCAAACTTTGGCGTCAACGCACCGGGGGCATGGGTCCCGGGACTGCCTTGGGCGAGAGACTGGCTGCCCCTTTTGATGGGCGAGGTCCGTGATGTTTCCGGCCCTGATCCGGAAAAGAACAAGTATTGGTCGTCGGTTTATCCGTGGGAGGCAGTGGTTCCCATGACCGCTTTGGTGGAAACGGTTTATGCGCTTGATTTCTCTGATGCGCAGGTTCCGGCGCTTTTTTGGTTTTCGGACGATGATCAGGTTGTACGACCCGATCTGACCCACAATGTGGCCGCCGCATGGGGTGCGCCTGTTGCCGTGGAACTGGTCACAATGGGGCCAGAGGATGATCCGTCTTCACATGTGATCGCCGGGCGCCTTATGTCCCCGGGGCAAACCGACGCCGCTGTTGCAGGTATACTGGCCTGGTTGAAAGAGCAGGGAGTCGAGTGATGGAGCAACGTGTCAGCCTGATTACCGTTGGCGTAGATGATCCCGAAACTGCAGCTGGGTTTTATGAACAACTGGGGTGGCAGAGAGTTGATAGCCCGGATGGTGTTATTGCCTTTGATCTGATCGGTCAGACACTGGGCCTATACCCGTTGTCGGCATTGGCTGATGAAATCGGGGTCGATGTTGGTACTCTAGGGCAGGGCGCGCTTACTCTCAGTTATAATTGCCGAACAAAGGAAGACGTCGCGCAAGTGCTGAGTAAGGCCGAAACCTCTGGGGCAGAGGTACTCAAACAGGCCTCAGATGTTTTCTGGGGCGGGCATCATGGGTACTTCCGTGCACCTGATGGAACGATCTGGGAAATCGCGTTCAATCCGTTTTCGAAACTTGGGCCAGATGGCGCATTTCGCTGGAACGGGTACTGAAGATGCGTAAGCCTGGCAGTATGTGGAGCCTCGAGAACCTTGGCCGCATACGCTTGTCCCGGCATTTTTTTATGCGGGACTTTCTTTACTCTGAAATAGGAAACTTTCATCAGAAGCAGAATCTCCCTGAAAATCCTGATCTTGCGATCGAGACTGGCCGCGCCTTTTGCGAGACGTTGCTGGATCCTTTGGAAGAGACCTTTGGCCGGATTGCAGTGAGATCAGGTTATCGTTCGCCATCGCTCAATCAGTTCGGAAACGAAAATAAGCTGAATTGCGCTCGCAACGATAATCCACTGGAATGTCACATCTGGGATCTGGGTGAAGGTGACGCCCGTATTGCCGGTGCATCCATCGTCGTTCCTTGGTTTGCAGATCAATACGCTGATGGCAGGGATTGGCGCGACCTGGCGTGGTGGATGCACGACCATCTGGATTACTCAGAGATCTGGTTTTTCCCAAAACTGTGCGCATTCAATCTGGTGTGGAGACCCAGGCCCCTGCGTCGGATCGACAGCTATATAGCCCCGCGTGGTAGCCTGTTGCGCGCTGGGGAAGAACCAGAGGAAAGCCTGACCTCCCGACAGTCGCGCTATGCGGATTTTCCTCAGTTCCGAGGCATTCAGTACCCCTGAACTTTTGCTTGATTGCCGGAGATGAAACTCCCATCCTGATAGAAATTGAGAACCCTCGGAGCTCCGAGAAGATGGAGGCCCCGCGTGATCGAGCCGCTGGTTTTGTTGCCTGGTTTAATGTGTGATGCTCGGCTGTTTCGTGCCCAGACAGAAGCGCTTTCGCGTGACAGGGCAGTCACTGTTGCGCCTGTTTCTGCGGGTGACCGGATCGAAGAAATCGCTTCGGGATTGTTGGACCAACTTCCTCACAGGTTTGCCTTGGCCGGCCTTAGCATGGGCGGTGTCGTTGCGCTGGAATTGATCCGGCGAGCGCCGGATCGCATAACCCGTCTGTGTTTGATGGCAACAGATGCTCAGTCGGATACACCGCAAATCGCTGCTGCGCGCGAAGACCTGATTGTTGGCGCGCAAGCAGGGCGACTGGAAGAGGTTATGCGCAAGGTTGTAGGCTCTGACACGCTGGCCCCCGGTCCACAACGTATTCCCATCCTGAATGATTTGTTGAAAACGGCCATGGAACTGGGGCCCGAATTGTTCGTACGTCAGATGCGAGCGCTGCAACGCCGCCCCGATCAGCAAGGAACACTGCGCAAGATCAAAGCCCCGACACTTGTATTGTGCGGGGCGCATGACACGCTGACTCCGGTTCGAAAACATGCGTTTATGGCTGATTTGATCCCAGGGGCAGAGCTGCAAGTCATCGACGATGCCGGACATCTGCCAACTTTGGAAACGCCTGAAACCGTGAACGAAGCGCTTGCACGTTGGCTGCATTCGCCACTCAAAATGTTCTAGTCGTAAAGACCTGCGCGTTCTTCGAGCGTAATAACATGCGGGGCTACGACAGGCTCGCCAGTTGCGAGGTTGAAGAACGGGGTTTGTCGCCAGCTGCCTGTGAGCCAGGACTTCAGTAACCGTTTGGACAATCCGAATGCCGCATATTGCAGCTTTTCGTGTTTTTGCTTTCCATTTGGTCGCGGCACAAATCCGCGAGTGGTGACAGACCCCAGACGGTCAGTGTCTGCAATCCGTTTCACGATGAAGCTGGCGAATGGAAATTTAGGAGTTCCCGGTGTTGTCGCCAGCGGTGCATTGCAGCATTTTGCGTACCAACGGAACATACCGTTGGGGCTAAGCTGCATAAGCGCCAGGTTTTCTGCGCCTTCAGTGAATTGAACCTCCTCGGGGCTCATCTGGAAAACATCCACTGGTCCCGGTGCAGGATCTGGTTGATTGAAGTAAAGCTGTGCTGCGCGGCAATCATGACAGAAACAGGCGCAATGTGTTCCCGCTGTTACGCCGGGGCCGGTAATCTGGCCACGCAAACCCCCGCAATCACATGAAAACGAAAGCGGCGGTTCGGTGCTATGCGCCATGGCTTAGGCTGCGCTGTTCTTATTGGCAGCGCGCCGCTTGGATTTGGGCTTGCGCTGATTGTCATTCATGAAATCGATGACCAGAGGGCGGATATTGTCGCGCCAACTGCGGCCAGCGAAAATGCCATAGTGACCAGCGCCGGGCTCGACATGGCTCGCCTTTTTGCTGTCTGGCAAACCGGTGCAAAGGTCCAATGCGGCGATGCACTGTCCCGGGGCCGAAATGTCGTCATTCGCACCTTCAACCGTTTTGACAGCGACGTCGGTGATTTTGCCGATATCCACTTTGTGGCCCGCCACGACAAACTCGTTCCGGGCAATCTCTCGGTTTTTGAAGATACGTTCGACGGTCGACAGATAGAACTCGGCCGTCATGTCCATCACGGCAAGGTACTCGTCGTAGAAACGGTTATGAGCGTCGTGCTCGGTGGCCTCGTCACGAACCACGCGCTGGATCTGGTCCGAGAACGCTTTGCTGTGACGTTCCGCATTCATAGACATGAAAGAGGCCAGTTGCAGCAGACCCGGATATACCATCCGACCCACGCCTTTGTATTTGAAGCCGACCCGCTGGATCATGGTTTCTTCCAGCTGGCCCATAGTTACCCGACGACCAAAGTCGGTGACCTCGGTAGGGGTCGCGTCCGGATCGACCGGCCCGCCAATCAGGGTCAGCGTGCTGGGTTGTGCTTTTGGATCAACTTCAGCCAGATACGCGGTTGCGGCCAAGGTCAGGGGAACAGGCTGGCAAACCGCAACAACATGCGTGTCCGGGCCGAGTTCCTTCATAAAATCGACAAGGTAGAGCGTGTAGTCCTCGACATCGAACTTGCCTTCGGAAACCGGGATATCGCGCGCATTATGCCAGTCGGTGACATATACCTCGCAATTGACCAGCAGGCTTTTGACCGTCGACCGAAGCAGCGTCGCATAGTGGCCCGACATCGGTGCAACCACAAGAACTTTGCGTGGTTGCTCTTCGCGCCCATTCACGCGAAAGTGGATCAAGTCTCCAAAGGGACGCTCAATAACTGTGGTGACGTCAACAAGATGATCCTTGCCATCTTCGCATGTAAACGTACGAATGCCCCAGTCGGGCTTCACGATCATGCGCTGGAATGTACGCTCGGTGACCTCACCCCATGCAGCCATCCAGCTGAACGCGGGATTGGGGACCATGGAAAACAAAGGATACGACGCCATCGCACTGGCCGTAGCGCCCAGCCACTGGTTGGTGTTGCGCATGGTTTCCATGAGGTCGTAGGTCATCATATAGCGCATGAAACGGGGCCTCCTGAGTGTCAGCCTGAGAGTTCGGACCATTCGCCGCTTTGCCCCCCAGCACCCACGACGTTATTCTGCATAGCAGCGAGGTTAGGGGGGAATTGTTAAAATGACAACAAGTGAAGGCCAAGCACCCGAAATGACCGACGAACATATTGAACGTATTAAGGAAAATATGGAAAAGGTCGAGCAGCTGTCGAAGCGCCTGATCGAAGTCATGGCGACAAAAAAGCCACACACCCCCGCGCTGGATGGTCCGAATCAAGAGCTTTTTGCACGAGCAGCAACAGCTTACTGGGCCGAGGCTTGGCAAAATCCTGCCAAGTTATTGGAACAACAGATAGAATACTGGGGCAAATCGGTTCTGAACTTTGCTGAGGCGCAGCAAGCTTTAACCGGTGCCGAGGTTGAAGAGCACGCGGAATTACCCCGTGATAAGCGCTTTTCGAACCCACTGTGGGAGACAAACCCCTATTTCCGGCTGGTCAGGCAGCAGTACCAGACCAATGCCGAGGCTATCGCACACGCTGTTGCCTCGGTTGAGGATCTGGATGCCAAGGACAGGCAGCGGCTGAAGTACTTTTCGCAGCAGATCGTTGATATGATGTCGCCGACCAATTTTCTGGCGACAAATCCGGATGCACTGGAAAAAGCGGTTGAAACCGAAGGACAGTCGCTGATCCAGGGGTTGGAAAACCTGGTTTCCGATCTCGAAGCCAACGATGGCGAGCTTGTGGTCAAGCTGGCGGATGAAAGTGCATTCCAGATTGGCGGTAATATCGCGACCACTCCGGGCGATGTGGTTTACCGCAACCGAATGATGGAGCTGATACAGTACAAGCCGGCAACCGAGACAGTGCATGAGACCCCGATCGTGCTGTTCCCGCCGTGGATCAACAAATTCTACATTCTGGATCTCAAAGCGCAGAACAGCCTGATCAAATGGGTGACCGAGCAGGGGTACACTCTGTTTGTCGTTAGTTGGGTCAACCCTGATGAGTCCTATGCCGATACCGGGATGGAGGACTACATTCAGGACGGTTTTCTGACAGCAATTGATGAGGTCAAGAAGATCTGCAAGGTCAAGCAGGTTAACGCTGTCGGGTATTGTATCGCGGGCACCACTCTCAGCCTCACACTGTCGCTGCTCAAACAACGGGGAGACAAATCCGTTAAGTCGGCAACCTTTTTTACGGCGCTGACGGACTTCTCGGATCAGGGAGAGTTCACACCTTTCCTGCAGAATGACTTCATCGACGGGATCGAAGAGGAAGTGAACAAGGAAGGCCTGCTGAGATCATGGATCATGGCGCGCACCTTCTCATTCCTGAGATCACGAGACCTGATATATGGCCCCGCGATCCGCAGCTACATGATGGGCGAAACACCTCCGGCTTTTGATCTGCTGTATTGGAACGGAGATGGTGCCAACCTGCCGGCTAAAATGGCCGTGCAGTATTTGCGGGGACTTTGTCAGCGCAATGAATTCGCCACCGACGGGTTCGAGTTGATGGGGCACACATTGAAAGTGTCCGAGGTTGATGTGCCGCTGATGGCCATCACATGCCAGACTGACCATATCGCGGCCTGGAAAGACTGTTATAGCGGTGTGCAGAAAATGGGGTCGCGTTCCAAGACATTTGTCGTGTCGGAATCCGGTCACATTGCGGGGATCGTCAATCCCCCAAGCAAGAAGAAGTATGGGCACTATACAAACGCGGATCTGAAGGCAGACGCTGACACATGGTTAAAAGATGCGACCTTCAATGAAGGGTCTTGGTGGCCGATGTGGGAGGCTTGGCTGAAGAAGCGTTCAGGCAAGCAAGTGCCAGCCCGCGATCCGGGCGATTCGGGCCACCCGTCATTGGGACCTGCTCCAGGTACCTATGTTGTGGTCAAAGCAAGCGCCTGATTTTTCACTGAAACTAAAAATATTCTGCGCTGCAGCGAGAAAAAACTTGAAATGCTGCAATGCGGCAATCATATTGCCTTCAAGCTGATGAAAACCGGGGTGGGCTCGGTTCGGCAAAAAGGATTATGACAATGGCAAAGACCCAAGACTTTACCGCGATCATGAAAGACATGATGGGCGCATTCCCGGTAGACACATCTGCTCTGGAAGATGCATTCAAATCGACTGCTTCTCTGAACGAGAAACTGTCGGGTGTTGCTCTGGAAGCAGCTGAGAAGTCGGCAGAAATCTCGAACAAATGGACCAAGGAAACCCTGGCCAAGCTGACCGAGATGTCGAAAGCAAAAGCCGAGCCTGCCGATTATGCCAAAGCCGCAACTGATTTCGCCAGCGCGTCTGCCGAAGTTGCTGCCGAGAACATGGCTGCATTCGCAGAAATCGCAAAGAAAGTTCAGTCCGAATCCATCGAACTGCTGATGGCTGCCGGCAAAGAAGCTGCAGAAGACGCAACTGCAGCTGTTAAGAAAGCTACCAACGACGTAACCGCTGCTGCGAAAAAAGCATCGGCTGCCAAGTAAGTTAAGTCCGCGACAAGCACCCATTCCTCCCAATCGGTGCAATCGCAAGAGGGTAGGTCGCTTGACCTGCCCTTTCTTTTTGTTCTGCAGTCGCATAACCTCTGCTGCAACGCATCATCCTTGGGGAGGGTAACCGGTGTCAGAACAAGAAAAACCGCTGTTGATAAAGCGTTACGCCAGTCGTCGGCTGTATAATACAGAGACCAGCGACTACGTTACGCTTGAGGACATTGCCGGGTTCATTCGCGATGGGCGCGAAGTGCAGATCATAGACCTGAAGACCGGTGATGATCTGACACGTCAGTATCTGCTTCAGATCATTGCCGAACACGAAAGCCGAGGCGAAAATGTTCTGCCGGTCAACGTCCTGAACGATCTGGTGCGCAGCTACATGATCCCCGGCGGCGGCATGATGCCTCAATTCCTGCAAAGCTCGTTCGAGATGTTGCGCGAAAGCCAGACCAAGATGATGGAAAACATGAATGCCATGAATCCAATGAGTGGCATTCCGGGCTTTGATGCGATGCAGGCGCAGCAAAAAGCGTTTTTGAAAGCGATGACCGGTGGGTTGTCCGGCAACTGGTCTGGACCTGATAGCGAAGAAGAGGCCAAGCCAGAGGCAAAGGAAGACCTCGACGACATCAAGAAACAACTGGCCGAGTTGCAGCAGAAGCTCTCAAAGCTGAGCTGATCGGAGATATGGATGCGATGGCTCATCCTGCTTGGTGCATTGCTCTGGGCAGGAGGAGTGTTCGCGCAGGGCCAGTTTTCAGAAACCTGGGAGCCAATTTGCACATTGGGCCAAGATACGGCTCTGGGCTGCAGTGATATCCGTGCCCGGGAAGTTTTAGATGCGTCTCAAGACCCTTGGCGGGCGATCGGGCGCGTCAACTTTGCGGGCAGAAATCAGCGTTCACATTGTACTGGCGTCCTCGTATCTGAACGATTGGTCCTGACTGCAGCGCATTGCCTTTATAACAGCGCCCGCAAGCGTTGGTTACCCCCGTCGAGCATTCGTTTCGCCGCCGGGTATCAGCGTGGCAAGGCGGTTGCCGTGTCGTCGGTCACAAAATTTCGTCTGGCCCCTGAGCAGGGAGTGGACGGCAGTTTCATAAACCGTGCTGAATTGGATTGGGCTGTTCTGGAACTGAATGAGCCTATTGGTCAAAAGGTCGGATTTCTGGGCGTCGCAATGGCTGGGCAGGGTGCTGCCTTTGTCGCTGGCTATCCCGGTCTTCGTCCGCATGTGCTGAGCCGGACAAACAATTGTAATCCGCGTCTATATGGGGGTGGGTTAATGTTAGCGAATTGCCCGGTGATGATGGGGGATTCTGGCGCGCCGCTACTGGTGCAGACAGAGACGGGGCTACAGGTGATCGGCATCCTGTCTCGGATTGCACCAACCCCTGAGGGGATTGATGCGCTGTTCTTGTCACCTGACTTGTTTCAGTTGGGCGACGACTAAACGTCAGGTGCCGTAGGCCGGGACCGCGTCAGCTACCTCTGCGACCGAAGCCAGCAGGATATCGGCGATGACATCCAGCTCTTCCCGCGTCAGACGTACTGGCAGACGCACGTCGCATGCTTTCATCAACATGTCGCGTGTCTGGGGCAGGTCGAACTTTTCAGGCAAAAACTGCCAGTTCCAGAAGGCACGGGCGTTGTCTTCACTCAGGCCAAATACCTGAACCTTGACACCACGCGCATCTGCCGCGGCAGCAAAGGCGCGTGTTTCAGCCTCATCCAACCCGACCAGATTGAACTGAATCGAATCCGGCGCGCGACGCTCGGGTTTCAGTGGGGCAGGGACATTGATGTAGGGCGAGGTGTTGAGGCGTTCGGCCACATAATCGTGGTTCGCCAAGCCATCTCGTACACGGCGCGCAAGCTCGGGGATTTGCGGGCGGATGACGGCCGCGCTCAGGTTGCTCATGCGCAGGTTATAAAGGGGCAGTTGGTTCTGCCAGCGGGCAAAGGCCTGTTCCAATTCCGGTGAGTTATCACCCCGCGGACCTTTGTGTTTTTTCCAGTTGTGTTCATATGCGCCGGACATGATGACAGCACGAGCGACCAGATCGGCATCATCAGTTATCAGGATGCCTCCTTCGCCTGCATTGATCATCTTATAGGACTGGAACGAGAAGCATCCCACATTGCCAATCGTACCGATATTGCGACCATGCCAGGTTGTGCCCAGCGAATGTGCGGCGTCTTCAATAACCGGAATGCCCCGCGCATTGCACAGGTCCATAATGGCGTCCATGTCGGACGTGTGGCCGCGCATGTGGCTGATGATTACAGCCTGCACGTTATCAAGTTTGACTGCAAAGTCGGCCATGTCGATGCGATAGTTCTCACCGACCTCGCAAAGAACCGGAATGCAGTCTGCGTGAACCACCGATGACGGTACAGCGGCAAAGGTAAAGCCCGGGATCAAAACCCGCGCGTCCCGTGGCAGGTCCAGAGCTTTGAGCGACAGGAATAGCGCGGCTGAGCATGAGGAAACCGCCAGCGCGTACTTGGAGCCCAGCAATTCCGCAAACTCAGCCTCGAGCAGGGCGACAGGTGCATCCTGCGGTGCGGTGTAGCGGAACAAGTCCCCCGACTGCATTAATGCATCGATGGCTTCTCGTGCTGCTGCTGGGATGGGTTCGGCGTCATGAACGTTGGGTGGAAGCGTCATATTTGGAATTCCCGAATTCTATCTTTTGTAAAGATAAAGTCAGGATGCGGGCAAGCCAAGCTCTCATTCGCTCTGTCGGCGAAATTTCACCAAATTGTTGCGTTCAGAAAGTCACAGTCCCAACCGGTCGCGCATTGCGTACCAAGTCATTGCCAACACCAATAGGGGACTACGCAGAGCAGGACCGCCAGGGAAAGGCAGCGAAGGGACTTTACTCATCGTGTCAAACCCTTCGGATTGGCCTTGAATAGCCATTGCCATCAGTTGACCGGCATGGGTGGCGGTGCCAACCCCGTGGCCGGAATAGCCCGAAGCGGACAGGATGTTGGGGGCGAGCCGCGTCAGATACGGCATGCGCCGCATAGTGATCGCCAGCGTTCCACCCCAAGCATAGTCAATTTTCACATCGCGCAGGTGCGGGAAAATCTCGACCATGGGTTTGCGGACCTTGGCTGCGATATCAGCCGGGAACCGATAGCCATAGCTTTCTCCGCCCCCAAATAGCAGACGTCCATCGGCGCTCAGCCGGAAATAGTTCACGACAAACTTGGTATCGGCGACTGCTACATCCTTGGTCAGAACCTGTTGAACATCAGCCCCCAAGGGCTCTGTTGCAGCAATGAAATTGTTTATCGGCATAACGCGTGCAGCAACCTGCCGGTTCAGATCACCCAGATATCCGTTACAGGCGAGTATCGTATGATCTGCAGTCACCTGACCATTTTCTGTTCGGATGGTGACCTGCTGCCCCTCGTCAACCGCCAGAACCTCCGTCCCTTCATGAAGACGCGCTCCGGCTTTGATGGCAGCCCGTGCCAACCCGATAGCGTAATTCAGCGGGTGCAGATGCGCGGCACCCATATCCAGAAAACCTCCTGAATAAGCCGGAGAGGGGCACAAATCATGCCCGGCCGCCTTATCCAGTTGCTGTATTTGGTCATAGCCATACTTGCCCGACAGGTGCGCAGCATGTTCGTGTAGTTCGTCTCGTTCGGTATCGGTGAAACCCAAAGTCGCGATGCCGGGCTTCAGATCGCACTCGATCTGGTGTTTCCCGATCAGCTCTTTGACCAGTGTCTTGGCATCCTCGGCCAAATCCCAGAGCTTGGCTGCATCTGCGTCTCCGACAAGCCGCTCCAGGTCTTCCTGCTCCATGCGCTGGGCGCTGCCCAGTTGACCGCCATTTCGTCCCGAAGCGCCAAAGCCCACACGATGAGCCTCAAGAAGCACCACATCGTATCCTGCCTCGGCCAAATGCAAAGCAGCCGATAATCCGGTATATCCGCCACCAACAATACAAACGTCGGCTTTTACATGCTCGTTCAGCGGAGCGGTTTCTTCGGCACCATGTGCGGTAGCGGCGTACCAACTGGGTGGATAAGCGCCGCGCGTATCATTGCTGTAGAGCAGGTTCATTCAGCGCCCTCGTCAGACGTTCAGAAGCAGGTGCTCACGCTCCCACGGGGAAATCACTTGCAAGAACTCCTCGTATTCCGCCCGTTTGACGATGCCATAGACACGCGCAAACTCTGGTCCGAGAACCTCGTGCAGGGCTTCAGCTTCATCAAACAGATCCAGCGCTTCGCCCATGACCTGCGGAATGTCACCATCGCCCTCATATGCATCGCCATAAAACTGTCGGCGCGGACGTTCCTGATGCGTCAGTCCCAGATACCCGCAGGCAAGTGAAACTGCGATCCCCAGATACGGGTTGCAATCCATACCGGCGATGCGGTTTTCAATCCGGCGGCTTTCAGGCCCCGACAAGGGAACGCGAATACCGGTAGTGCGATTGTCGCGCGCCCATTCCAGATTGATTGGCGCGGCATGATCTTTCACATAACGACGATAGGAATTCACATAGGGCGCCATCACAGCAAGACCTGCGGGCAGATGGGTCTGCAGACCAGCGATGAAATGGTAGAATGCGTCAGTCTCACCACCTTGAGGACCCGAGAAGATGTTCTGCCCGGTTTCAGTATCCGTGATCGAGTGATGAATATGCATCGCCGATCCCGGCTCATCTTCGATCGGTTTTGCCATGAAGGTGGCGAAACAATTGTGGCGAAGCGCAGCTTCTCGGATCAGCCGTTTGAAGTAGAAAACCTCATCGGCCAGCTTTACCGGATCACCATGGCGTAGGTTGATCTCAAGCTGTCCGGCACCGCCTTCCTGCGTGATGCCATCGATCTCAAAACCCTGATGTTCGGCAAAATCGTAGATGTCATCGATCACCGGCCCGAACTCATCCACGGCCGTCATCGAATAGGCCTGACGTGCTGCTGCCGGACGACCGGAGCGGCCCATCATGGGCTCGATGCCCTGCGCTGGATCGACATTGCGGGCAACCAGAAAGAACTCCATTTCCGGTGCGACGATAGGGTTCCAGCCCTTGTCTCGATACAGTTGTACAACCCGCTTCAGCACGTTGCGCGGGCTGTAGGGGATCGGCTCGCCCTCGCGGTCGTAAGCATCGTGGATCACCTGCAACGTCCAGTCGCCTGTCCAGGGGGCGGCTGACACGGTTGAGAAATCCGGCTTCAGGATCATGTCGCGTTCGATGAACCCGTCCTCGCCTGCTGCTTCTCCCCAACCTCCGGTGATGGTTTGGTAAAAGATGCTGTCGGGCAGGTGGAAATAAGACTGCCGTGCAAATTTTGATGCGGGAACTGCCTTGCCTCGTGCGATGCCGGGCAGGTCCGAAATAATGCACTCGACCTCATCAAGGCGATGACCATCGATATAGTCCTGTGCCGCCTGCGGCAGGTTATCCGTCCAATCGGCCATCAGGCCCTCGCTTTCTTTAAGAAATCCGCCATGTATCGTGCGATTTCCGGGTTGCTGTTCGAGGCATCTTGTCGGCTTGCGGCATCGTGCATTAGGTCATCGGGTACGACGCCTTTGCCGCGCGTCTGCATCAATCCCTCGACAAAACCATTCGAAAATTCCGGGTGCGCCTGCACGGTCCAGATCGTATCACCGTAGGAGAGCATCGCGTTCTTGCAAAAATCGTTGGTACCCAGCACCTGTGCGCCATCGGGCAGTTCGACGACCTGATCCTGATGCCATGCGTTCAGGGATACCTTGTGACCGTCGAAATCATATTCAGTTCGACCGACTGCCCAGCCACCCTTGAATTTCTCAACCGTCCCGCCAAGGGCTTGGGCGATGATCTGATGGCCAAAACACACGCCGATCAGAGGTTTACCGCTTTTCTGAATGTCGCGGATCAGATCCTCGAGTGGGGGTATCCAGGGATGGTCTTCGTATGCACCGTGACGAGAGCCGGTGATGATCCAGCCGTCCGCATCATCAACACTTTGCGGAAACTTCTGATCTACAACCGAAAACGTTTCGTATTCAAAGCCGTTACCGTCCAGAAGCGTACGGAACATTTCGTCATATTCGCCGAACTTATCGGTCAACTCGTCAGGTGAGTGGCCGGTTTGAAGGATGCCGATTTTCATGGGTCACCAAATTTGATCAAATTTAATCTAGCCGAGTCTCAGACAACGGGCAAGAGGGTCATACGGCCTCGAGATAACTGAGCCAGTGCTCCTCGGCCGGGCGGTCTGCAAAGCGGGCGATTTCCTGCCGCTTGGTCATCGCCATAAAGCGGATCAGATCGGCAGGGAAGATGCGAGCGACCTGCGGATCGGTTTCAAAACCCGCAATGGCCGATTGCCAATCCCCTGCCAGTTGGGGAAGGCCGTCGATCTCATAGGCATTGCCCGAGATTGGCTCGGGCGCCTGTGTCCCATCTTTGATGCCATTGAGGGCGGCCCCCAAAACAGCGGCCAACATGAGATAGGGGTTGATATCTCCGCCCGCGACGCGATGTTCGATCCGGCGTGCCGCTGGTGCGCCACCGGGAATTCGGATGGCGGCCGTTCGGTTTTCATAGGCCCAGCTAGCGCCGGTCGGGGCGTGTGCACCCGGGATGAGGCGGGTGTAAGAGTTGCCATGGGGCGCAAAGATCAGGGTGCTGCCGGGCATTGCCGCAAGACAACCGGCAACGGCTGAGCGCAAAACCTCGGTGCCCTCCGGACCGCCATTATCAAAAACATTGTGGCCTTTCACATCCACAACCGAGAAATGCACATGCATCCCGTTGCCTGCATCTTCGGAATAGGGTTTGGCCATGAAGGTTGCCGAGAACCCGTGTTTGCGCGCAAGCCCGCGGGTCAAAGCCTTGAAAAGCCACGTATCATCTGCGCAGCGCATCGCGTCCTGATGATTCAGGTTGATCTCGAACTGGCCAATCCCACTTTCCGAGATGGCGGTCTGGGCCGGAATTCCCATGTCCGCACAGCCATCGTAAAGGTCGTTGAAAAACGCATCGAACGCGTCCAGTTCGGCCATGGACAATACAGCCTCGTCTGAAAGGCGACGGCCCGTCAGCGGGTTGATTGGTGGCATTGGTGATGAACCGGACGCATCCAGCAATGTAAATTCAAGCTCGGTAGCTGCGATAACAGTCCAGCCTCGCTCTGCGTATTCGGACAAAACCGTTGCCAATGCGTGGCGCGGGTCACCGGCAAACGGCTTACCATCGTCGTCGTAAAGACACATCGGAACCAGTGCCGTTGGTGTTTCAAGCCAAGGCATCGGTACCGGACCGCGCTCTGTCGGAAGCAAAACACCATCGGCATCGCCGGATTCAAATACCAGCGGACTGCCATCTATATCAGCCCCCCAGAGATCCACATTGAGTGCTGAGAACGGCATCCGGACTGCACCCTTGTCGAGTTTTGCAGCATAAGAAGAGGGTACACGCTTGCCTCGCATCTGACCGTTTAGGTCACAAGCGGCGACGCGAAAGGTGTGCAGCGTACTCAGGTCCATTGGGAACTCCATTGGTCTTGCTCTCGCAAGGTGTAGCCGAGGAGAAATACGATGTCACGGAATTTGATCAAATTACTGCGCGCCGTTTTGAGCTGACGTCTGAAAATCGGGATTTATTGGTTTTGTACTTAGGGTCGCCGGGGGAGTGTTTGATTTGTACCAATCACTCTCAGTGCACTCACTTGCCAAACTTTAAGCAGTAACCTGCCCGAACAGTCAGGCGCATCAGGTTGGGCTTTCCCGACAAAGGCTGAACGTGTCAGGGCTAATTCGGCATCCTGCTGTGAATTTTCAGCTACGGGAATGGTGTCGTTCATAATCAAGAACACCTATGTTGAGTTCCGGATGACATTCGGGTGTCATACGCTGAAAAAAATTTGGGATGTTGTGCCATGTTGATTTTCTTTGCAATTCTGCTGCTGGTTGCAGGGGGGATGGGCTACTATTTCTGGTCCCGGAAACAGGCGCGTGCCACACTTCTTGCAACGCCTCTGTCGGAACATCAGCGTGCGGTCATCGAGGCAATGGTGCCGATTGTCAGACGGTTACCTCCGGATTTGCGCGACAGGCTGCAAGGTAAGGTGAACCTGTTTTTGGATCAGGTCGATTTCATTGGCTGCGATGATCTGGAAGTGACCGAAGAAATGCAGTTGTCCATTGCTGCGCAGGCCTGCATCCTCGTCGTGAACAGTGACATGTGGTACGATAACCTCACAACAATCCTGATTTATCCGAACGCTTTCAAATCCCAGCAACGCCGGCACAGCGGTTACGTGGTGACCGAGCAAGAGATTGTGCGCACCGGTGAAAGCTGGGATCGCGGACCGGTTATCCTCTCATGGGCCCACAGTAGGCAAGGTGCCAGAGATGACCATGACGGGCACAATGTCGTGTTTCATGAGTTCGCCCACCAGATCGACGATCTGTCTGGGGGTACGAATGGTGTTCCATTGCTGGCCGAAGGTCAGACCTTTGCCGAGTGGGAGCGCGTCTTTCTGACAGCCTTTGAGGCCCATGTTCATGCGGTTGAGAGCGGGCGTAGAACGGTGATCGATCCGTACGGCGCCGAGGGTCATGAGGAGTTCTTTGCCGTTTCGGTCGAAGTGTTTTTCGAGCGGCCGCAAGCCCTCAAGCATGAAAACCCGGAAGTTTATGAGCAATTGTCAAAGCTGTTCAGGTTGAATCCTGTTGCGTGGGTATAGCTGAAACACTGCTTGGTCGGGGACCGCAGCGTAGGTAGGGCAACGGCTGTAGATAAATCTTGCCTGCACACATTCCTTTGGACCAATTGCCGACGCTTCACCTACAGTAGACTTGGATCCGTCAAATCGAGGCAGCAGTTTAGGGTATGGCAACTTTTGTTCTGGTTCACGGCGCCTGGCAGGGCGGTTGGTGTTGGAGGCGTGTCGCAAAGCTCTTGCGCGAGGCCGGACATGATGTGTTCACGCCAACACTAACGGGTCTTGGAGAGCGGGCGCATCTGTTCAGCAGAGATGTCGATCTTGATACACACATCAAGGATGTCCTTGCGGTGATTGAGTGGGAAGAATTATCCGATATTGTTCTGTGTGGTCACAGTTATGGAGGAATGGTCGTCACCGGAGTTGCTGACCATGCGCCTGACAAGATCCGTTCTTTGGTCTTTCTTGATGCACTGGTGCCGGACGATGGTCAGAACACGTTGGACTGTCTGCCTGCCGAAGCGGCATCCGGCTTGCGGGATGGTTTAATGGATGGCCGGGCAGCGCCGGGCCCGGCTGAGGCATTTTCCGTAAATGCTGATGACCGCGCGTGGGTCGACAGGCGCAACGTTGCCCATCCCTTCCGGAGTTTTGAGCAGCCCATTCGACTGGTGGGTGACTGGGAGAAAGTGGCCAAGCGTATCTATGTTTATGCAACCGGCTGGACCCCGGGGATTGGCCGCCCATATTTTGAAAAAGCCAGTCACGAGACCGAATGGCGGGCTGTTTCGGTAGAATGCGGGCACTACGTCATGATCGATATGCCCGAAGAACTGACCCGCATCCTGTTAGCTGAAGTTTGATTGCGGCCGCGCTGAAGGGTTTTTTTTGGTGATGATCCTGCCGGACAAGATGTCAGAACCTGGCGCTTAGCGCGCCAGATTCAGACGGAAACGCATCTTGGCTTTCCTGGCGGCCGGCAGGTGTCGGTTCAGCCGTTTGTTGACCAGACCAAAGCCCCCGACGATCACCAGCGTCAGCAGGATGAAATAGAAGGCGAGGATCGGGTAGGGGATGAACGGGTTGAACGTTTTGTCCGCAAAATAGCTGGCATAGTAGAGCGCATCACCGCGCTGTTGCCAGGCCGGAAATGCCGAGAAGAATACCAGTGTAGTGGCGTGGAACAGGAAAATGGCCTCGTTGGTGTAGGCAGGCCAAGCCAGTCGCAGCATCGTCGGCCAGACAATCCGGCGGAACCGCGACCAACCGGACATGCCGTAGGCATCCGCAGCTTCGATATCACCCTTGGGGATCGAGCGCAGGGCGCCATAGAAAATCTCGCCCGAATAGGCGGCTGTGTTCAGGAACAGCACGATCAGCGCACCCAGCCATGCCGATGTGAGCGCATCGAACATCGGATAGGATTTCTTCAACGACAGGAAGAAGAAATAAGCGAAGAAAAACTGGATAAAGAGCGGTGAACCCCTGAAAATGAAGATGAACCACTCGGCCGGTTTGCGCAGCCACTTGTTGGGCGATGCCTTTCCGACCGCCAGTGCTGTGGCGAAAAAGAAACCTGTCGCCAGTGCCATGATCCCGAAATAGACGTTCCAGATCATGCCCGAGCCGATCAGTGTGAACTGCTCGCACAGGGTAAAGTCGCTGCGGGGCAACAGGCGTTCGCCAAGTCCGATTGAACGCAGGCCGTAATCCTGAATGGTTTGCAAGCAGCTCATTGGGTGGTCTCCTTGCGCAGTAGCTCGCCACCGGATGTGGCCTGACCGTGGGACAGCTTGCGCATCAGACGCTCGAGCCCGATTTCCGAGACGCGGGTCATTCCAAGGTAGAAGATCAGCAGGAACAGGAAGTACCACATGCGCCAGTCACCATGCGGGTAGGCGGTAAACTTGGATGTCTTGGTGCCGCCCAGTTCGCGGGCCCAATAGACGATATCTTCGATACCCAGCAAGAACAGCAACGGTGTCGCCTTGATCAGAACCATCCACAGATTGGACAGGCCGGGCAGGGCATAGACCCACATTTGCGGAACCAGGATGCGCCAGAACGTTTGGCGCCGCGTCATCCCATAAGCTTCGGCTGTCTCCAGTTGCGCGTGCGGAACAGCGCGCATACCTCCAAACAGGACGTTCGCTGCAAAAGCGCCGAACACGATAGAGAAAGTGATGACCGCGAGGAAAAAGCCATAGGTTTCGTGAACCCATTCCGGAGCAGTGCCCAGCGGTAGTTTTGCGGCCTGACAGACAAGGAAATCGTTGCCCTGACGAATGGGATCGGTCCATTCGGGGCATAGAATCTTGTGCCGCGTCCATTCGAACGCTTGATCCAATGCGATGACGAAGAACAGAAAGAAGGCGATGTCAGGAACGCCCCGGACGATTGCGATGTAACCTTTGCCGAGCCAGCTGAGCGGCAGGAAATGCGAGCGTGCGGCCATCGCACCGGCAAACCCAAAGCTGAGTGCAACGGGCGCGGTTACAGCCAGCAAAGCCAGAACCTTGACGAACGACAGGTAGAACGACCAGTGCACGCCGTTGGTCAGATAGCAGGAGAACCAGCGAAACGTGCCGAGCGTGTCGGGGTCAGCGCAATAGGAAAACATGAAGCGTCTTTCGAACGTCAGGCCTGACGGATGGTCAGGGTGATCCGGCGCCCAATCGGCGCCGGATCATTTAGACGGAGGGCTTAGTTGGTAACGACCGAGCCGTCAGCGTTGTAGGTGGGAACACCTTCGCCAAACCACTTAACGATCAGCTCGTTCAGTGTGCCGTCAGCTTTCATCGAGGTGATCGCTTCGTCGAACTTGCCGCGCAGTTCGCCATCCGATTCACGCAGGCCCAGGCCAATGCCACCGCCCAGCGGTACATCATCACCTACGAAAACCAGCTCGCCACTCGATTCTTCAACGATCGGAACCAGGAAGTCTTTGTCTGCGAATACCGCATCGGCTTCGCCGTTACGGACAGCCGCGATGGTTTCTTCCGGAGTTGCGAATTCAACCAGTGTTGCGCCGCTTTGCGCAATGTGGCCTGCCTGAATGGTCGCTGTCTGTGCTGCGACAATGCCACCGCTCAGATCAACGCCGTCCGAAGCTGCTGCATATGCCGAAGCTGCTGGCGGGAAGTAGTTCTGGGTAAAGTCGATGACTTCATCACGCTCGTCGGTGATCGACATGCCGGCGATGATGGTGTCGTAGTTGCCCGAAACCAGGTTCGGAATGATCGAATCCCAGTCGTTCTTGACCCACTCGCATTCCAGACCGGCGCGCTTGCACAGCTCGTCGCCAACTTCACGCTCGAAGCCGTCGATCTCACCCGCATCGTTGATGAAGTTGTACGGAGGGTAAGCGCCTTCGGTACCCATGCGGACAGTGTCGGCCATTGCGATACCGGCGGTCAGCGCCAGTGCTGCTGTGGTCAGAATTAGGTTTTTCATTGGTTACTCCCCAGTTTGGTTCTGTTCTGAAGTTATGCCGCCTTGGTGGCGGAGAGAAAACCCTGAAGCCGTGCGGATTCAGGGGCTGTAAAGATGTCCTCGGGTGTGCCTTCTTCTTCGATCAGGCCCTGATGCAGGAACACGACGTGGCTGGAGATATCAGCCGCCATTTTCATGTCATGTGTCACGATGATCATGGTGCGGCCTTCAGCGGCCAGATCCTTGATCACCTTGATCACTTCTTGCTCCAGCTCGGGGTCGAGCGCCGAGGTTGGCTCGTCAAACAGGAGTGCTTCGGGCTCCATGCAAAGACCGCGGGCGATGGCCGCGCGCTGTTGCTGGCCGCCCGACAGCTGAGCCGGGTAGACATCGCATTTGTCACCGATGCCAACCTTTTCAAGATACTTGCGGGCGCTGTCCTCAACCTCGGCCTTGTCGCGGCCAAGAACGGTGACGGGTGCCTCCATCACGTTTTGAAGGATCGTCATGTGCGCCCACAGATTGAACTGCTGGAACACCATCGACAGGTTTGTACGGATGCGCAGTACCTGTTTTGGGTCGGCCGGGCGGCGGTGGTGGTGATCACCAGACCAGCGGACAGGTTCACCCTTGAACAGGATTTCGCCTTGCTGGCTGTCTTCCAACAGGTTGCAGCAGCGCAGCAGAGTGGATTTTCCGGACCCGGATGAGCCGATCAGAGAGACGACGTCGCCCCGATGCGCGGTAATGTCCACTCCTTTCAACACTTCGAGATGACCGAAGCTTTTGTGAAGGTTTTTGATCTCGATGACGGGAGCGGATTCTGTCACGGGTAGTCCAGATGTTGTTGGCGTCGTTGGTGCGGTACTAGGGCTTAAAAAACTGACCAATGCAATGCGCAAATGACAAGTTCAAGACCCGAAACCGCCGAAATGACCAGAGGTTTTGGTCAAAATGGTCAGGTTTGTGTGCGAATTGCCTGCGGCGTTGGCGGATTGGGAACGGCGAGGTAGTTCTCGGCTGCGATATCGATCAACCCATGGATGTGAAGCGCTTGTCGGTCTTCTGATGTCAGGCTGTCGATCGCTGCCCGAACTGCTTGTCCGATGCGGCCTGCATCCTGTCCGTTTGAGGTGATATAGGGCAGCACGGGTGTCGGTTTGGTTGTTGTGACCTGACGCAGCTTGTCGCCCAGATCGGTGTGCTCGGTGAGCAGCGTCCAGGTCAGGGCATCCAGCGAGGCAAGATCAGCGCGACCTTCAGCCACCGCCTGCGCCGACAGAGCGTGGCCGCCCGTTTCCAGAAGGGAATTAGGTGTCAGCCCAAGGTCTGCCAAATGAACAACCGGTGCGGCCCAGCCTGATTGCGACAGCGCTTCGTTATACGCAAAGGTCCCGGCGACGAGCCCTTCAAGATCGCGGTCATCATCGAACCGTGCAACAAAAACCGAGCAGTAGTGGCCGGGTGGGCAACCGGGCAAGCCGTAATCCGGTGTCCCCACCAGTTGAACCTCACCGTGCAGCCGTGTCCGGTAGGGCATGCCGCAGGTTTGTGCGAAAACCAGTTCCGGATCTCTCCAGATGTCCCAGAAATCGCGATCTCTGGTCAGATGCTCCGGGCCTTCGCCCAGATGGGCACGAATCAAGGACCAGAAGCGGTCATTGGCGGGCTGAAGTGCTGGCATGTCATACATGCCCAGCATTGCGGTCACGATTTTGCAGCCTTCTGACGGGCGAGTGCCGAATCCACGTCACTGATGCCCAGCAGACTGACAGCCAATCGGATCAGCGAATCTTCGTCTTCCGAGCGTTCGCCATCGGCCAGCGCCACGGACCAGAGCGCCTCGACCACGCCAAGGCGATGGTCATAAGGGACAGCCTCTTTAATTGCGCGGGTGAAACGAACAGTATCGGGGGCCTGGGCCTCCAGATCTTCGGCGCGGGCGCGCAAACCTGCAGCCTCGAATGGCGACAGGCCATAACGTTCGGCTGATATGCGGTCGATCCGGGCCATCTCGGTATCGGCATAGTCATTATCGGATCGCGCAATGCGTACCAGCAGGGCCGTCAGGGCCAGGCGGGCATCATCATCGGCAAGCGGGTCGGGCTGCGGCTGTGTGAGCCGGGACAGGAAATCACTGAACATGCAGAAAGATATAGACGCAGGTTAGCTGGCTTCCAAGCGACTTTGCACCCGTTCGCGTGCATCGCGACTGTCGTTAAAGCTGAGTCCCATGGCTGCACGGGCTTCTTCGACGATCTTGATCTCACCTTCGTCTGAGTTGCCATCGGCCAGAACAACCTCCCACAACGCCTCAAGCGCTGCCAGGCGTTCCTGCAGATCAGTGGTTTCGCGGATCAGTTTGCCAAATGTATCGGTTTCCGGCGCTGCAGCATGTAACTTTTCGCAGGTTGCGCGGACTTTGGCGGCTTCAATCGCGTTGTGCTGATAGAGCCGGGCGAGAATCCGGTCGATCAGGCTGATTTCCTCGACCTTGTAATCCCGATCGGCCTGCGCAACGCGCACCAAAAGAGCACCCAGGGCAAGCTCGGCATCTGGATCTGGCAGGGTGGTTTGTTGCGGCGGGCGAAACGCCTGAAAGAACTTCTTCAGCATAGGCACAGGTTATTCCATATTTTGTGGTCCGCCAAGCAGAGACTACCCGTCATAGCCCTGAATGATCACAAGATCGCCCATCGACACAGGATCGCGCAGGGCCTTTGCCTTCTGATAGGCATCGCTTTCATAGCAGGCTAATGCCTGTTCGTAGCTGGGAAATTCGATCACCACGGTCCGTGATCTTGATGCGCCCTCTTTGACGACGCGATCGCCACCGCGCACAAGAAAGCGCGCGCCGTACTCAGCGAAGGGTTCAGCGTTGGCGGTGATGTACTTTTTGTACGTATCCATGTCGTCCACGTCGACATGGGCAACCCAATATCCTTTGGTCACAGGCTCGGCTCCGTAATTTGCTCCGGGCCAAACTGACCCGGAACGAAGAGCAAGGCAACCAAAAGAGGTGTGCAGAAGCGTTAGACCAGACGCGAGGTTTCCTTGGCTGCGCGCACGAACTCGCGGAACAGAGGATGAGGATCAAAGGGTTTGGATTTCAGTTCGGGATGGTATTGCACCCCGATGAACCATGGGTGATCCGACCATTCGACTATCTCGGGCAGGCGACCATCCGGAGACATGCCCGAGAACTTCAGGCCAGCCTCTTCGAGCTTCTCGCGGTATTTGATGTCCACCTCATAGCGGTGGCGGTGGCGCTCTTCGATATTGGTGCTGCCATAGACTTCAGCCACCTTTGAGCCTTCGCCCAGAACAGCATCATAAGCGCCCAGACGCATAGTGCCGCCCTTGTCGTCGCCAACTTTGCGTTCGACCCTGTGGTTCCCCTGCACCCATTCTTTGAGGTGATAAACCACGGGCTCAAAACGCTTTTTACCTGCTTCGTGATCGAATTCTTCGGAACCGGCCTCTTTGATGCCCGCAACATTGCGGGCAGCTTCGATGACAGCCATCTGCATGCCAAGACAAATGCCCAGATAAGGCACCTTGTGCTCGCGCGCGTATTGCGCTGCTTTGATCTTGCCTTCTGTGCCGCGCTCTCCGAACCCGCCGGGGACGAGGATTGCGTGATAACCCTCCAGATGCGGGGCCGCATCTTCCTTGTCGAAAATCTCGGCATCGACCCATTCGACCTTGACCTTAACGCGGTTGGCCATGCCACCATGGGTCAGGGCTTCGGCGATCGACTTATAGGCGTCTTCCAGCTGGGTGTATTTACCGACGATAGCAACCTTCACTTCGCCTTCGGCGTTGTGGATACGGTCGCTGACATCTTCCCACTTCGCCAGATCGGGTTTCGGTGCCGGGCTGATCTGGAACGCATCCAGAACCGCCTGATCCAGACCTTCGCGATGATACGCCAGCGGAGCGTCGTAGATTGTGCTCAGGTCCTGCGCGGCAATTACGCTGTCAGGGCGTACGTTGCAGAACAGTGCCAGTTTTTCACGCTCTTTGGTCGGGATAGGCCCTTCGGAGCGGCAAACAAGAATATCGGGGGCCAGACCAATCGAGCGCAGCTCTTTCACCGAGTGCTGGGTCGGCTTGGTTTTCAGCTCGCCAGAGGCCTTGATGTAGGGCAGCAGTGTGAGGTGCATAAAGATACACTGACCACGCGGTTTATCCTGGCTGAATTGACGTATCGCTTCGAAAAACGGCAGGCCTTCGATGTCGCCAACGGTGCCACCGATTTCGCACAGCATGAAATCAACCTCATCTTCGCCAATGGAGATGAAATCCTTGATCTCGTTGGTGACGTGCGGGATCACCTGAATGGTTTTGCCAAGGTAATCACCACGGCGTTCTTTCTCGAGTACGTTGGAATAGATCCGGCCTGAACTGACCGAGTCGGTTTTGCGCGCAGCAACGCCGGTGAAACGTTCGTAGTGACCAAGGTCCAGATCGGTTTCGGCGCCATCGTCGGTGACGAACACTTCGCCATGTTCGAATGGTGACATCGTGCCCGGATCGACGTTCAGATACGGGTCGAGCTTGCGCAGACGCACCGAATATCCCCGGGCCTGCAGCAGCGAGCCCAAAGCCGCCGAAGCCAGTCCTTTGCCCAAGGACGAAACAACACCACCAGTGATGAAAATAAAACGCGCCATGTTTTCGGCTGCTCCCGTGAGACGTCAA
Source organism: Ruegeria sp. CH6 (assembly GCF_056537005.1). Taxonomy (NCBI): domain Bacteria; kingdom Pseudomonadati; phylum Pseudomonadota; class Alphaproteobacteria; order Rhodobacterales; family Roseobacteraceae; genus Ruegeria; species Ruegeria sp. CH6. The sequence continues at coordinate 131,183 of NZ_JBQFQS010000002.1, forward strand.
AATCAGCTGCCCGACGGTTCCGAGAAACCGCTGCATCACGGGACTTCACATATAAAGGATTCGCGCCAATAGCGCAAGAGAACCGCAAGATGCTGTTGCAGTTCTCTTTCAGGTTTCTAGGTCTAGTGGATCAGTCGGCCTGCGGAATCAGCGGCGCGTTGTCGCCCTGCGTCGGAGGCAGCAGATCATCCGCCGACGGAACCGCCGGTGTGCTTTCTTCGGTCGCCGCAGGTGCCGGAACGCCCAGACGATCAATGACCGAGCTACCCGAAGATTTCTGAGCGGCCAGAATGGTCAGGGTGATCGAGGTCACGATAAAGCACGCAGCCAAAATCCAGGTCAGTTTACCCAGAGCGGTTGCAGCTGCGCGACCGGTCATGGCACCGCCACCACCGCCGCCCATGCCAAGGCCACCGCCTTCGGACCGCTGCATCAGAACAACGGCAATCAGGCCAAGGGCCAAGAGGAGGTGGATGATGAGAACGACGTTTTCCATGGTCTTCCTGTGCGGCGTGACGTGTATCGCGTGGTATCTATGCAAGTTTGATGCTGGGGGCAAGGGAGGAGTTGGCATCAAGAACGGTGATGTTTCAGATCACGGCAAAGGGACTGGACAGCAGGGCTTTGCCTCGCGCAGGCTGCGGCCATGCCACATGATGATCACGACCACCCGCACGCCCTTTTGCCACCTGAACCCGCGCTCCGCGTCAAAGCGCTTGAGACGATTCTGACTCGCAAGGGATTGATCGATCCCGCGGCGCTGGATGAGATCATCGATACCTATCAAAACAAGATTGGTCCCCAGAACGGCGCGCGAGTCGTCGCCAAGGCTTGGGCAGATCCCGAATTCAAAGCTTCTCTGCTCAACGATGCGACTTCGGTGGTGGCTGAATTGGGCTACTACGGTCGTCAGGGTGAGCACATGGTCGTGGTCGAGAATACGCCTGGGCAGCACAATATGGTCGTTTGTACCCTATGCAGTTGTTACCCATGGCCACTGCTGGGTATACCGCCGGGCTGGTACAAATCCGATGCCTACCGCGCCCGCGCTGTGCGTGAGCCGCGCAAGGTGCTGGCCGAATTCGGGGTCACGTTGCCCGCTGAAACATCGGTGCGCGTTTGGGATTCGACAGCAGAGGTGCGGTATCTTGTTTTGCCGATGCAGCCGAAAGGGAGCGAAGGGTTGAGTGAGGAAGAGCTTGCTGCCCTTGTCACGCGGGACAGCATGATCGGAACCGGTCTGCCCAAGGTGCCATCATGACGCGCGTACATGATATGGGGGGGCGGTTAGGTGACGGCCCGGTTAATCCCGAATCCGAGGATGCCCCGGTGTTTGCTGAAGACTGGCACGCGCGGGCGCTGGCAGTAACGCTTGCCGCCGGATCGCTGGGACAATGGAATATTGATATCTCGCGCCATGCCCGCGAGAGGTTGTCACCCAAGGACTACACCCGGTTTTCCTATTACGAGAAATGGATTTCGGCTCTTGCCGATCTGTTGGTTGAAAGCGGTGTATTGACCGAAGAGGACTTGCGAGGTGGGTCTGACAGTGGCGAGCATGCTCTGGCCAATCGGGCATTGAAGGCGGAAGCGGTAGCAGGTGTACTGGCCAGTGGCGGTCCCGCTGACCGGCCTTCGAACGTGCCTGTGGAATACGAGATCGGGCAGGAGGTCGTCACTACGCGCCCGGCTGCGAACCGTCTTGTTGACGGTGGACACACGCGGTTACCCATTTATGCAGCTGGGGCCAAGGGCCGCATTCTGATGGTACATGGAACACATGTACTGCCCGACTCGAGCGCGCACAGATTGGGTGAGGCACCTGAACCCCTTTATGCCGTGGCATTTCCCGCCTCAGAACTGTGGGCGAACCCGGAACATCCACATGATGAGGTCGTGCTGGATTTGTGGCAAAGCTATCTGGAACCCGCATGAGTGGCTGTCTTACGCATTCCGCCCCTGAACCGGTCTTTGTTGAACCATGGCACGCACAGGTTTTTGCCGTGACTGTGGCATTGAACGAAGCCGGTCGGTTTGACTGGTCGGATTGGGCGGCACGGTTTTCGCAGACTCTTAAGCGTCATGGCCTGGATCGCGAACTAGATGGTGGCGATGACTACTTCCATGCCTGGCTGGAAACATTGGAATCACTGCTGGCCGAGCAGGGCGAGGCGGCACCAGCGGATGTGGATACGATGAAAAATGCTTGGGAAGATGCCTATCTGACGACCCCGCACGGCCAGCCGGTGCGATTGGCACCTGTCTGAGCCTCCGATAGGTTCAACTGCGTCGAATTACCGGTTTCCCTGCCGCTTTCCCCCCGCTATACGAGCCGAGTTTGATAACTCAGCGCAAAAGGACCGGATATGGCCAATGTGGTTGTTGTCGGCGCCCAGTGGGGTGACGAAGGAAAAGGCAAGATCGTCGACTGGCTCAGCGAGCGGGCGGATGTGATCGCGCGTTTTCAAGGCGGGCATAATGCGGGGCATACGCTGGTCATTGACGGCGAGGTTTACAAGCTGAACGCGCTTCCATCCGGCGTTGTGCGCGGCGGCAAGCTGAGTGTGATTGGCAACGGTGTTGTTCTGGACCCGTGGCATCTGGTTGGCGAAATCGCATCGATCCGCGAACAGGGTGTCGTGATCACGCCCGAAACACTGATGATTGCGGAAAACACCCCGTTGATTCTTCCGATCCACGGTGAACTCGATCGCGCCCGTGAAGAGGCCGCCAGCAAAGGCACCAAAATCGGGACCACAGGTCGCGGTATTGGCCCGGCTTACGAAGACAAGGTAGGCCGCCGTTCGGTGCGTGTTGCTGATCTTGCTGACCATGCAACGCTGGAAGCACGTGTTGATCGCGCGTTGCAGCACCATGACCCACTGCGCAAGGGTTTGGGGATCGAGCCGGTTGATCGCGATGCCCTGATTGCACAGTTGAAAGAGATTGCCCCGCAGATTTTGCCGTTCGCTGCGCCCGTCTGGAAAGTGCTCAACGAAAAACGCAAAGCTGGCAAGCGGATCCTGTTCGAAGGCGCGCAGGGTGCATTGTTGGACATCGATTTTGGTACCTATCCGTTCGTGACCTCGTCCAATGTGATTGCTGGGCAGGCTGCAACTGGTGTTGGCATCGGCCCGGGTTCTGTCGATTTCGTGCTGGGGATCGTCAAAGCATATACCACCCGCGTAGGTGAAGGGCCGTTCCCGACCGAACTGGATGATGACGACGGCATGCGTCTGGGTACTCGTGGGCATGAGTTCGGAACCGTGACTGGCCGTAAGCGCCGCTGTGGCTGGTTCGATGCCTGCCTGGTGCGCCAAACCTGCGCGACCAGCGGTGTTAACGGCATCTCGCTGACGAAGCTGGACGTTCTGGACGGGTTTGAAACCCTGAAGATCTGCGTGGGCTATGATCTGGACGGCGAACGTCTGGACTATCTGCCAACCGCAGCTGATCAGCAGGCGCGCTGTACGCCGATCTACGAGGAAATGCCAGGCTGGAGCGAATCCACCGAGGGTGCACGCAGCTGGGCTGAACTGCCTGCCAATGCGATCAAATATGTACGTCGGGTCGAAGAGCTTATCGAATGCCCGGTCGCACTTCTGTCCACCAGCCCGGAGCGGGATGACACCATTCTGGTGACTGATCCGTTTGCAGATTGATGAGTGGTGAACAGAAATCTGGTCTAAGCTACAAGGCTCGCCGGCGCTGGTCGCTGGTGATCCTTGTGATTGGGCTGCCGCTTTACATTGTGGCGGTGGTGACGGTGGTGAACTGGCTCGACCGACCACCAATCTGGGTCGAGCTTCTGGTCTACATCGTACTTGGCGTCTTGTGGGCACTGCCGTTCAAGTTCGTTTTTCGTGGTGTCGGCAAAGAAGACCCAGATCAGGACTCAAACTAGCCCGGGCTGTTGATCGAAAATCACCTGCATGACAAACTCACTGAATCGAATGTGTTTTGGTGATATTTTGGCTTGCAGGTGAAACATGAAACAAGCGGTTGCGGGGGCATTTGCGATTGCCATATCGGGGATTGCCCCAGAGCCTGTGCAGGCCAACGATTGGGATTTTGTGGTAGCACCCTATCTTTGGGGGCCGGAATTCAGAACATCCCTCGACATTGGACCCAATCCCCCGGTCGATGGCAGTAAGTCTATCTTTGATATTCTGAACAGCGCGTTCCTTATTGCCGGTGAGGCGCGAAAGGGACGATGGGCGATTGGTGGAGAGTTCAACTATCTCAATCTCGGAGATAACGTTCCGATTGGCCCATTCAACGATCTGGCGAACTGGGAACTCGATGGCATCATGATGTCTCTGGGCGCCAGCTATACGGTGTTTCAGGATAGTCAATCACGCGTCGAGGCGATGGCAGCGTTGCGCCATTGGGACCTTGATCTTTCAACGACTGTTGCTCGATTTACAGCCAGCACGGATCAGAGCTGGACCGATCCGCTGATCGGCGCGCGATACCACCGAGCGATCAATGATCGGTGGAACTTTTCCGCGATGGGCAATGTTGGCGGGTTTGGCGTTGGGTCAAAATTTCAGTGGGAGGCATTGATCCAGGCAGGCTGGAAATGGACTGACACGACCCATGTTGTTGGCGGATACCGCCACCTGAGCGTTGATTTCGAAGGCGGACAAAATGTTATCGATCTGACGTTGACCGGTCCTTACGTCGCACTGGCATTCAACTTCTGAATGCAGTGGCCATAGGCAAAAAAGAACGGCCGGAGAAACTCTCCGGCCGTTACCATTTTCTGTTTGTGCCTTACCCGGCCGCGCGTTTGTCGTCCGGACGGAAACCAATCTGGTTCGAGGCCGCGAAACGACCTCCACCGGCCTTTTCGATCTTACCGTCGCGCAGCAACTGACCGAAGGAGCGCAGGCTCTCTTCACGATTGAACTCATCCTGCTTCAACGAGCGGACCTTGTTCATCAGTTGCGGGCGCGAGAATTGTTCCTGACCTTCGATGAAGGACAGATAGGCCGCAGCCGCTTCGAGCAGATCGGGAAGGGATTGAGCGCCTTGTTCCTGTGCAAACGAGGCAAAGCCGCCTTCTTCTGATGTCTCTTCGTCCTCTTGAGCGGCTGTGACACGGCGCGGCGTAATTGGCCCTGCATCCGTGTCCTGCGTATCGATGCGCTGCTCAGCCACCAGTTTGAGGGGCGCCGCATTATCAGTTTCAGGGCGCAGGCTTGTGACTTCAATCTCGGCAGGGCGACGGGGGCTGACAACGGACGCCAAATCGCCGCGATAGTCGGCGTCGCCGGCAGCGGCAGCATCTTCACCCGCCTCGTCGCGCTCTGCTTCGGTGGCAGCAACTGCTGTTCGCAGGTGCGAATAGGTTTCTCGCTGATCGTTGGTCGCAGGGTCGTCCATCCGTGCGTCGGCCTTGTCCATCAGTCGTGAAACATCCTGATCAATGCCGGATTCTTCGGACAGTTTATGGCCGGTACGGGCATCCATCTCTGCTTCGACTTCCGAAATCTCGTTCAGCAGATTGTGTTCGTCCTCTGCGGTCAGGATACCATCATGCGATTCGAACACGATGTCGGACTGCTCCAACTGCAGAGTGCTGTTCTCGTCGTTTTCAGTTACATCGTCTTCATCAGATTCATCGACATCGAGAATGTTGACGATTTCATCCTGTTCTTCTTCGGCCTCGGGCGCTTCGTCGAGATCCGAGAACAGAACGTCAGTGGGTTGATCAGCCTCGGCCAGTTCTTCCTGAACCTCTGCTTCGGCAATGGTTTCCTCGATTTCGGGGGTCGCTTCGGGTTCAATGACCGGTTCAGGCGCTTCAGGAGCAGCTTGCGGGGCTTCGCCCGTTGCCGTGTCGTCCAGATCCTCGGGGCTCAGGGCGCCCGACTCGAATGCCGCCGAAATGGCGTCAACCTTTGGCTGGGCTGGGGTCAGGTATCCGTTGTCTTCATCCTCGGAATACGCTGTCGGGCCTTCGTCCGCATGCGAAACAACCGCACGGATGCGCTGCAGCTTGGCAGCGATGCTGTCGGCGGCAGCGGGCTGAACGGGTTCAACCGGTTCGGCCTCGGCAAAGAATGCGTCAGCGCTTGTGGAGGGCGCCGTGTCCACAACAGTCAGATCGGGGGTGCTGTCAGGCGTCTGCTGTGGCTGGGGTTGTGGTTGTTCGGCTGCGATTACCGGCGCGACCGGCTGTGGTTCGGCGGCGGGCGCTTCTTCGGTTGCGCGCAATAGCAAGCCGGTTTCATTCTGGCTGGCCTCGACACGGCGCGAAGCGTCGCGCTGGGCGATGCGGGTCAGCATTTCTGCGTCTGGCTGTGGGGGTTCCGATCCAAAGTAGCGATCATCCGCTGCGAGATCGCGAAAATACTCTGCAATCGCTTTCATCGTTTCAAATGAATCATCAAAACCTTCCAAAGTGCACGAGAAGGTTCCGTAGGAAACGGTCAATACCTTGTTATTCTGTACCATCAGACGCACGTCCTTTACAAACTACAGAGCCAATCCGCGCGACGCTGGGCGCAGAGTCGGCTCGGAACTGTCTAGATGAACCTATCATTTTGTGGTCTCAATGTGTCCAAAACCGGGAAAAATGGTCAATCTTGTAAAAAATAGCCCGATTGTATGTTCTCAGAGGCCAATAGCACTGATCGGAGGGGGACAAATCGGTCCTGATGACCTGAATTTGGTGCTAAGCCGCGTCAATCAGGTGGTCGCAGCGGATGGTGGAGCCGCCGCCGTCATCGAATCGGGTCGGATGCCGGACGCGGTAATCGGAGACTTCGATTCGTTGGAGAGAAGGTATCGCGAGCAGATCCCGGAAGAGCGTTTGTTTCCGATACGTGAACAAGATAGCACCGACTTTGACAAAGCACTGCGCAGCATTGAAGCGCCTCTTGTTTTAGGTGTCGGGTTTCTGGGGGGGCGTCTGGATCATCAGCTTGCCGTACTTAATGCGTTGGTCCGGCTTCCCGATCACCGCTGTATCTTGCTAGGCGAGCATGAGGTCGCGTTTCATGCACCCCCACATATCACGATGTCCATTGAGCCGGGGCAGACAGTTTCATTGTTTCCGTTTCAGCGTGTAACGGGGCGAAGTAAAGGTTTGGAATGGCCTATCGATGGGCTGGTTCTGGAACCGGATGGGCGTGTTGGGACCTCGAACCGGGCCATGTCGGATGTTGAGCTTGAGGTGGATGGTCCGGGCCTGCTGGTCATGGTGCCGCGAACGGCTTTGGATCAGGTCATGCTGGCGTTTCAGTCGGAGCGGACCGGGCGTTGGCGCGCTCATGCAGAATGACATAGAGCCCGGCGCAGATGGTGATCAGAATCCCGATCGCCGCAAGGCCATCAGGCAGATCGTGAAAGATCATCCATCCGATCAGCGTTGCCACGGGAATTTCGAGATATTGCATCGGGGCGAGCGTGGCGGACGGTGCGTAGCGTAGCGACCATGTCATCAGCAGATGTGCGACCGTTCCCAACACGCCGATCGCGATCAGCAGCCAGTGGGTTTCGCCTGCGGGTACGATCAAAGAGAGCTCCCATATGCCGGCCCCTGTCCCGATCAGGAGAAGCGGAAGAAGCATCACTGTCGCGAAAGAGCCCGAAACCGCCTGGAGTGCGATCGGATCGGTTTCCTTCGCAATCTTCCGTGTGACCAGCATGAAAAACGAGAATACCACCGCGACGACGAGCGGCAACAAAGCGGGTGCACCGACTTCGGCAAAGCTGGGTTGGATAACCAGCAGGGTGCCAATGAAACCAACGATGCAGGCGATCAGACGCCGGGCACCGACTTCCTCACCCAACACATAGCTGCCCAGCAGCAGCATGATGAAAGGCATGACGAAGGCGATCGCGACCGCATCGGCCAATGGCAGATATTGCAGCGCACTGAACATGGCGGCAATCCCCGCGATGTGCAGGATCGTGCGGATCAGTGTTAACCGCAGTATACGGCTACTCATTCGCCAGGGGCGACCCGTCACAGCGACCAGTGGGATCAAGATGATCGCCTGAACGGCAAAGCGGACCAGAACCAGCAGACCCAGTGGGGTTGTTTCGCCCAGCAGTTTGGCCATTGCATCACCAAGCGGTGCAAGTACACAAAAACCAAGCATCAGAAAGATGCCAAAGACGGGACGATCCTGGGTCATGACGGGCACGCTAGGTCAAGCCGCGCCCGTGTGAAAGGGCAAACTGTCAGGTCAGCAATTGGGCACGTTTACGGCAAGGCCACCCAGAGAAGTCTCTTTGTACTTTTCATGCATGTCATGTCCGGTCTGGCGCATGGTTTCGATCACCGCATCCAGCGGCACGAAGTGTTTGCCATCCCCACGCAGCGCAAGCGAGGCTGCCGAAACTGCCTTGATTGCGGCAAGCCCGTTGCGCTCGATACAGGGAACCTGAACCAGACCTGCAACAGGATCGCAGGTCATGCCCAAATGATGTTCGAGCGCAATCTCGGCTGCGTTCTCAACTTGCTCGGGCGTGCCACCCATCACTGCGCACAGGCCTGCTGCGGCCATTGCCGAGGCGCTGCCAACCTCGGCCTGACACCCGGCTTCGGCGCCGGAGATTGAGGCGTTGTACTTGACCAGTCCGCCAATCGCGGCGGCAGTCAGCAGAAAATCCTCGATATGGCTTTCCGAGGCACCGGGTACGTGATCCAGATAGTACCGAAGTACCGCAGGCAAAGTCCCTGCAGCGCCATTGGTGGGCGCGGTGACCACCTGACCGCCTGCAGCGTTTTCTTCGTTCACGGCCATCGCGTAGACGCTCATCCAGTCATTGATGGTGTGCGGCGCGTTCAGGTTCATGCCGCGCTCGGCTTGCAGCGCGTCATAGATACCCTTGGCGCGGCGGCGTACATTCAGGCCACCGGGCAGGATGCCGTCGGTGGTCAGGCCGCGCTCGATGCAATTGTTCATGACTTCCCAAAGTCGCGCCGACCCTTTGGCGAAGCTATCAGCACAGCCGCGCGCAATCTCGTTCTCGCGCTTCATCGCGGCGATACTCTTGCCGCTTGAGTTCGCCATTTCCAGCATCTCGGCAGCCGAGTGAAACGGGTAGGGTACAGCTGGGCCGTCGTTGGTGTCTTTGCCTTCAGCCAGTTCTTCTTCGGTCAGGACAAAGCCGCCGCCGACGGAGTAATAGACCTGCCGCAGGATCACATCGCCCTGCGCGTCGGTTGCCATCAGGATCATGCCGTTGGCGTGACCGGGCAGGTTGTTGTCATAGTCAAAGACAAGATCTGTTTTCGGATCGAATTTCAGTGTCGGCAATCCATCGGGTGTGACAGTGTGCGTCGCAGCGATTTCAGCCAGCGCAGCCTCGGCCTTGTCATTGTCGTAGCTGTCCGGGACAAAGCCGGCCAATCCCAGAATGGTGGCCCGGTCGGTGGCGTGCCCGACACCGGTAAACGCCAGAGACCCGTGCAGCGATCCACGCAGTCCCGCGAAGTCAAACGGAGAGGCGCGCATCAGATCAAGAAAACGCGCGGCCGCAACCATTGGTCCCATGGTGTGCGAAGAGGAGGGGCCGATGCCCACTTTGAACATATCGAAGACAGAGAGGAACATGTCAGGTAGCTGAGCCTTCTGGAGGGTTGGCGTAAGTCGGAGATGTAAAGGGCGTGACGCCCAATCCTTCGGCAGCAATAGCCGCGCGGGTTGCAGGTCGGGTTTCCATCTGCATCAGGATTTGTTGCAGGTAGGGTGTGTCAGCCAGTTGATACCAGCTGCGGTCGATCTTGGCAGGGTAAAGCGCCATCCAGCGCATCATGCAGGCCAGATAGTAGCTCAGAACAGAGGGTTGATCACCGCGCAGCCAGTCGGGGGCATTTTGCGCCTCAGCATCCAGCAGCTTCAGGTGTAGTCGCAGCCTGGGCTGGATGCCTGCGCGCAAAGTGCTGGCTTCTGCCGGATCGATGTACTTTTCCGCATAGAACAGGATACGCAAATCGGCATGCAGCGTGTTTGATGCAAAAAACAACCATTTGAGAAAGGCAGCCCGGTCCGTATCTTTCGGGTCAGGTGCCATCTGGCCATGCTGGTCAGAGAGCCACAGCAATATGGCCGCGGTTTCGAAAATTGGGCCCTGAGGCGTTTCGAGTACCGGTATCAGACCATTGGGGTTGAGGGCCCTGTAAACTGCTCCATCCTGTTCGTTCCGGCGGCGGTTAACCAGTGCGGTTTCATAAGGCAGACCCATCTCTTCCAACACCAGCCGGATCACCAGCGAAGCGTTGTCGGGGGCGTAGTGGAGCAGGTACGGCTTTTCCATCATGCCTAATTATAGCAGAGCTGCAGTGCAGGAAGACTCGATTGCGACGTTTCCAATAGGAAACGCGTATTTCAGCGACATGTTTTGCGGGGGCGTGATGCGAATTGGGTCTCGCAGTTGTGCAGGGCTTTCCGTATAAGTCCGGCTAAGACTTGAGGGGAAGCTGCAATGACCGGAAAACTGTCACCCATCGACAATGCCAAGTATGTCGCTGCGCGTCGCGCAGCTGAAATGGTTCAGGACGGAATGCGCGTCGGATTAGGAACCGGATCGACCGCCGCATGGCTGGTGCGTCGTCTGGGCGAACGCGTTCGCGACGAAGGCCTGAAGATAAAAGGTGTTCCGACCTCGACTGCCACCGCGCAACTGGCGCGCGAGGTTGGCATCGAAGTCGTCTCGCTGGATCAGGCTGGCTGGCTGGATCTGACAATTGACGGGGCTGACGAGTTCGACGGTGAGCTGAGCCTGATCAAAGGTGGTGGTGCAGCGCTGCTGCAGGAAAAAATCGTTGCCACTGCAAGTGACCAGATGGTTGTGATCGCCGATGCGGGCAAGGAAGTCGAGGCACTGGGCGCATTCCCGTTGCCGGTCGAGGTGATCCCGTTTGGGTGGCAGACCACCCGCACTCTCATCGAAGAAGCGTTGGATACGATGGATGTGCTGGGTACCTCGGTCACGTTGCGGATGAATGGAGAGGCCCCCAAGATCACAGATGAGGGGAACCACATTCTGGATCTGCATCTGCAGCGCATCGGCAATCCAAGACAGCTGGCGCTGGTTTTGAATCAGGTGCCGGGAGTGGTAGAAAATGGACTGTTCATCGACATCTGTGACAAAGTTGTGATCGGTCATGGCGACGGACGGGTCGAGCTGCGCGACATCAATGAAGGCACCGTTGAGGTCGACGAACTGGGTGATGACGGCGAGAACCTGTTTTCAGATCTTGCGGATTGAGGCTGGGTGATCTGGCTGCCATGCGACAGAAGCGGCTTCGGGCGACACATGCCCGATGCGACGGTATAGACAAGAGCAGCATTGGTTTCAGATGAAAGTCGCAAATTCTGTGCAGATGTCGATAAAGTATTCGTTTTTTCCGAGTTTATAGGGTTGGAAGATTTCTGTTTCAGGCCCAGATAGTCAGGAAATTTCGGTCAGGCTGAATAAAGGAACTCAACATGAGCTTTGACTATGATCTGTTCGTCATCGGCGGAGGCTCGGGCGGGGTCCGGGCGGCGCGTGTGGCTGCCGGTGAAAACGGCGCCAAAGTGGCGCTGGCCGAAGAGGATCGCTATGGCGGGACCTGCGTTATCCGGGGCTGCGTTCCGAAAAAGCTGATGGTTTTCGCCAGCGAATACGCAGACATGGTCGAGGATGCGCAGGCCTATGGCTGGGATATCAAGCCCGGCGCGTTCAATTGGGATATCTTCCGCGGCAAGCTTTATGCTGAGCTGGACCGGCTGGAGGGGATCTATCGCAATATCCTCAAGAACAACGGTGTCGAGACATTCGACCAGCGCGCGCGACTCGTGGATCCGCATACGGTGGAACTGGCTGACGGGACGCGCAAGAGCGCGAAACATATCCTGGTCGCGACGGGTGGACGACCGGTTGTGCCTGAGTTCCCAGGATCTGAACTGGCCATTACTTCGAATGAAATCTTTCATCTGGACAAACTGCCCGAGACGATGCTGATCGTCGGTGGCGGCTATATCGCTTGCGAATTTGCCGGGATCATGAATGGCATGGGCGTCAAGACGACCCAGTTCTATCGTGGTGCGCAAATCCTGCGCGGTTTCGACGACGAAGCGCGGGGCCTTATTTGCGAAGAGATGTGTCAGAATGGCGTTGATGTTCATCTGGGCACCAATGTGCTTGAGATGAAGAAACAGGGCGACAAAATCTGGGTAAAAGCCACCAATGGCTCAGAACAGCTGTTTGATGTGGTCATGTATGCCACAGGCCGTGCACCGAATGCTGACGATCTTGGGCTCGAAGGGCTTGGTGTCGAGCGCGGACGGAAGGGCGAAATCGTGGTGGACGAATACAGTCAGACCGCTGTGCCTTCGATCTATGCGATTGGCGACGTCACCGACCGTGTAAACCTGACGCCGGTGGCGATCCGCGAAGGGATGGCGTTTGTCGAAACTGTTTTCAAAGGCAATCCGACACCGGTGGACCATGAACTGATCCCGACAGCGATTTTCACGCAGCCCGAAATGGGCACCGTGGGCCTGAGCGAGGAAGAAGCAGCTGAGCAGGAACCGATCGAAGTTTATGCGACTTCGTTCAAGCCGATGCAGAAATCGTTTGCGGGCGGCACGCAGCGCGTGTTGATGAAACTGATCATCAGCCAGGCTACAAGGAAGGTATTGGGATGCCATATTGTGGCACCGGGTGCGGGAGAAATGATCCAGTTGGCCGGAATCGCAGTAAAAATGGGTGCAACCAAAGAAGATTTCGACCGTACGGTTGCGGTTCATCCCGTGATGGCCGAAGAACTGGTTACAATGCGGCAACCTGTACGCACCGCTTGATTTGCAAGCGCGCGTACACAGGTTACAAGGGAAACCGTGATCACACGGGCCAAAACGAAGGAATTGAAACACATGGCGGGCAACAGCGGTGGCCCCTGGGGGGGCGGAGGCTCTTCCGGCGGCGGAGGAAACAGGGGTAACAACGGAGATGGGCGTCGCCCACCCGAAGGCGATGGCCCGCAGATTCCCGAAATCGATGAACTGATGAAAAAGGGTCAGGAGCAGCTGCGCGTCCTTATGGGCGGTCGTGGAGGCTCGGGCCAGGGCGGTGGCCAGGGCTCTGGCGGCGGCGGGCCTGCGTTTACCAAAGGCACGGTCGCGATTGGCCTGTTGGTAGCGGCCGGTCTTTGGGCTGCGGCAAGCTTCTATACCGTGAAACCCGAAGAACAGTCGGTCGAGCTGTTTCTGGGCGAGTTTTCTTCAGTCGGTAATCCTGGTCTGAACTTTGCCCCTTGGCCTGTTGTCACTGCAGAAGTCATCCCGGTAACACGCGAACAGACCGAAGATATGGGTGGCACGCGCGGTAGCGATGATGGCCTGATGCTGACTGGCGATGAAAATGTTGTCGATATCGATTATCAGGTTGTCTGGAACATCAACGATCCGGCCAAGTTCCTGTTCAACCTACGTGACCCACGCCAAACAATCCGCGCGGTTTCTGAATCGGCCATGCGTGAGATCATTGCGCAAAGCGAGCTGGCACCGATCCTGAACCGAGATCGCGGTGTGATTGCGGACCGTCTGCAGGAACTGATCCAGTCTACGATGGACAGCTATGATTCCGGCATCAACATCGTCCGCGTCAACTTTGACAAAGCCGATCCGCCTCAGGACGTGATTGCCGCGTTCCGCGACGTTCAGGCCGCCGCGCAGGAGCGTGACCGCGAACAGAATATCGCGGATGCCTATGCCAACCAGGCGCTTGCGCAGGCACGTGGTGAAGCTGCGCAGGTATTGGAAGAGGCCGAGGCGTACCGCGCCCAGCAGATCAATAGCGCACAAGGTGAAGCCAGCCGCTTCAGCGCGGTTTTGGAAGAATACTCCAAGGCCCCCGACGTGACCCGCAAACGTCTGTATCTGGAGCGGATGGAGCAGGTTCTGGGTGATGTCGACAAGATCATTCTGGACGAAAACTCGACCGGTTCGGGGCAGGGCGTCGTGCCGTATCTGCCGCTGAACGAATTGCGCCGCAATCAGGCCGGGGAGAGCAACTGATGCGTAAGTCACCTATTATTCTCATTCTGGTCGTGATCCTTGGCGTTGTTGGCCTGTCCTCGATCTTTATCGTGGACGAACGTGAACGCGCGCTGGTGCTGCAATTTGGTCGTGTCGTTGCGGTCAAAGAAGAGCCCGGTCTGGCGTTCAAGATTCCTTTGATTCAGGAAGTCGTGCGCTATGACGACCGTATCCTGTCCATCGACGTTCAGCCGCTGGAGGTTACGCCTCTGGATGATCGTCGTCTGGTGGTCGATGCTTTTGCCCGCTACCGCATCTCGGACCTGAATCAGTTCCGTCAGGCGGTTGGTGTCGGTGGCATCCCTGTGGCTGAGGACCGTCTTGATCGTATCCTACGCGCTGAAACTCGTGAAGTTCTGGGTTCGGTCTCGTCGCGTGACATCCTTAGTTCGGACCGTGCGGCCCTGATGCTGCGAATCCGCAATAGCGCGATTGCCGAAGCGCGCGCGCTGGGTGTCAACGTGATCGACGTGCGCCTGAAGGCAACCGATCTGCCGCAGGCCAACCTCGAGGCGACCTTCGACCGGATGAAGGCCGAGCGTGAACGCGAAGCAACTGACGAACGCGCCCGTGGTAAGGAAGCCGCGCAGCGCATCCGCGCGCAGGCCGACCGGACCGTGGTTGAACTGGTCTCGGATGCCAACCGCGAAGCTGAGATCATCCGCGGTGAGGCTGATGCTGAACGCAACGCGATCTTTGCCGAAGCCTATGGTGCGGATCCTGAGTTCTTTGAATTCTACCGTTCGCTAAGCGCCTATGAAAACGCGCTGCAGGGTGGCAACAGCTCGATGATTCTGAGCCCGGATTCGGAGTTCTTTAACTATCTGAAATCGCCCACCGGGCAGGCGACCCAGTAATGGGTATGGTTCTGCTGGCCTTAGGGCTGGTGCTGATTGTCGAGGGGCTGGCCTATGCGCTGGCCCCTTCGCTTATTGAGCGTATGTTGGAAGTTTTACGCACGCTGCCGGAATCCGCGCGACGACTTGCAGGCCTGCTATGTGTCGTGAGTGGGTTCATTCTGCTTTGGGGTGCTTATCAGCTGGGGTTTTGATCGATTGATTTCACTTGCCGGTGAATTCCCCCTGATCCCGAGTTGCGGGCGAGAACAAACTGACTACATTGGATATCAAGTACGGTTGCCCCTGCGGGGTGGCTGGATAATGCATATCGACAAGGAGACCCCAGGTGCAGGCAAAAGCACGCAGTATTTCCCTCCGGCGGGATGAGGTTTTTATTATGATGCGGCTGATGTGGCTGTTGTTTGCCGGAATGCTTTTGGTGCTGGCGCAGACTGCGGCGGCACAGGCGCGGGGTGAGAGCCTTGCGCCATTGGCTGAAAAGATCAGCCCGGCGGTGGTCAACATTACGACCTCGACGCTGATCGAAGGTCAGACGGGACCACAGGGGATCGTGCCCGAAGGCTCTCCGTTCGAAGATTTTTTTCGCGAGTTTCAGGACCGCAACGGGGAAGATGAGAATCGTCCGCGTCGCAGCAATGCCCTCGGTTCAGGTTTCGTGATCTCCGAAGATGGATACATCGTTACGAACAACCACGTCATTGCCGAAGCGGATGAAATCCTGGTCGAGTTTTTCCCTGGCGATGGTCAGCCCGTAAAGGAACTGCCTGCCAAAGTGATCGGGACAGATGAAAAGACCGATATTGCGTTGCTGAAGGTCGAAGCATCAAGCCCGCTCAAATACGTTCAGTTCGGCAACAGTGACACCGCACGTGTGGGTGACTGGGTTATTGCGATGGGCAATCCGCTGGGGCAGGGGTTCTCGGTCTCTGCGGGGATTGTCTCGGCACGCAATCGTGCGCTGAGCGGTTCGTATGACGACTACATCCAGACTGACGCTGCCATCAACCGGGGTAACTCGGGTGGGCCGCTGTTCAATATGGATGGTGAAGTTATCGGTGTGAACACGGCGATTCTGTCTCCTAACGGTGGCTCGATCGGGATCGGATTCTCGATGGCGTCCAACGTTGTTGTCAAAGTGGTGGACCAACTGCGCGAATTTGGCGAAACCCGTCGCGGTTGGCTGGGTGTTCGTATTCAGGATGTGACAGAAGACATGGCCGAGGCGATGGGGCTGGATGAACCCGGTGGCGCACTGATCAGCGATGTACCGGAAGGCCCTGCCAAAGAAGCCGGACTGCTGGCGGGTGATGTTATTCTCAGCTTTGACGGCGTCGAGGTGAAGGATACACGTGGCCTTGTACGGCAGGTTGGTGAGACCACTGTTGGCAAGTCTGTACGTGTTGTCGTGCACCGTGACGGTGGCACTCAAACCGTACTGGTAACGCTCGGCCGCCGCGAAGATGCGGAACGAGCTGAGAATGGTGAGGACGAGGAAGAATCTGATGCACCGGCAGAAGAAAACACGGATGTGCTTGGTCTGACGATTTCGCCTCTGACAGACACATTGCGTGAGGATCTGAGCCTGGATGCCGAGGCAGAGGGCCTGGTTGTCACTGATGTGGACGAAGCGTCTGAGGCATATGCCAAAGGTCTGCGTGCCGGTGACCTGATCACCGAGGCGGGACAGCAAAAGGTGACTTCGATCGACGACCTTGATGCGCGTATGGAAGAGGCGCGTGAGGCGGGGCGCAAGTCATTGCTGCTGCTTGTGCGTCGCGGTGGTGACCCGCGCTTTGTCGCGCTGAGCCTTCAACAGGAATAGGCTGGGTTGCCTGAGAAATACCAAGGCCGGGGCATCGACCCGGCCTTTTTTGATTCTGCGCTGCCGAAAATAAAAGAGCCATATGCCGGGGAGGCATATGGCTCTGGTACAGGGAGAGGCCAGTGGACAGATATCGGGGATGATACGCTGGCCCCCTACGGTAACCATTGTCAAACTAGTCTAAGCTGGAGGCACTGTATGTGAAGCGGATCACACCGAGTCAGATATGGTTAGATGAGGTCAGATTCAGCCAATTGCCGAAGCGCATCAAAATCCTGGATGACCAATCCGCCACGCGATGCCTCGACCACGTTGCTGCGTCTCCAGTTCGAGATCGTCTTGGACACGGCCTCGCGTGTGGCCCCGACGAACTCGGCCAGTTCGCTTTGCGACAGGGTAATTCGTTCGCTTGGAGAATCCTGCTGACTGGCCAGATGCAGCAGCTTGCGGGCCAGACGGATCGGCATCGGTAGGAACACTTGCTCATTCAGTTGCGCACCCATCCACCGCATACGCAGACCGGCCAGCCGGATCATATCGACAGCCAGATCGGGCTGTTTGCGAATTTGGTTCATAACATCATCGCGTCTGACCCTTAGGACACGCGATGGAACGGCCGCGGTAATGGTCGCTGTGCGAGGGCCATTGTCGAATAAGGCGATCTCACCAAACACCTCACCCGGTCGCATCAGACTAAGTGCGAGTTTACGGCCGCTCATGGCCAAAAATGAAACTTCGAGCATGCCTTCGATCAGGGCGTAAAGTGCATCGCCTTCATCCCCTTGCTCAAAAAGCACTTGTCCCTGATCCAGGGCGATCTCGGAGGCTTGGGCTGCGAGCATTTCGCGCAGACCATCGGAAGCTTCAGAAAGAAATCCGCTATTCGGAAAGGCCGTCATTGGTGGCACGGTTCTCTGGTTGTGAGTGGTGGGTGGGCACCAGCCTCACACAGCTTTCGCGCCAAGCCAAGGAGTTTATTCGGCTTTTTGACGTTTCGATCCCGTAAATACTAAGTTTTTCACAGAAAGTTTCTTATTGAGAGCGTGCAGTCATTTTTTCTGCGGGCGATCGGGTTCTTCCATGTAGCTCTGCAACATGCTGATCTGGAGCATCAGGAAAACCATTAATGCGATTGGAAAACCGAAGGTTTCGATTTTAACCCAGAGATCTGTTGAAAGTGTGCGCCAGACCACTTCATTTGCAACGGCCAGTACGGCGAAACAGGCGCACAGGCGACGGGTCAGGATCATCCAGCCCTCATCGCGCATGGGCAGCACCTCATCCAACACATAGGCAAGGTAGGATTTCCCCTGCAATAGCCCAATGCCCATGATGAGGGAGAAGAAGCCATAAACCAGCGTGGTCTTCATTTTGAAGAAACGCTCGTCATTGAACCACGCGGTCAGACCTCCGAAGAAGATGACCATGAAAGCGGTGAAGATCTGCATCCGGCTGAGCTTGCCGGTCAGGAACCAGAGTATTCCCATCGCCGCCAGCATCAGAGGAACGAATATGATGGTCGCGACGATAAAGCCGGAATACTCGGTGCCGCCGATCAGAAAGCTGTCGTCCCGCAGGCGCAGGTAGATGAAGAAAAAGGCCAGCGGCGGCCCCAGCTCCAACACCTGTTTGAGAAACGGGTTGATCTCTTTCTTGCCAGTCATAATTCCGTCCTGCTGCTTATCCGCCCATTTCAACTATTACGGCGCCCAATGCAATCAATGCCATGAGCGCGATGCGCCGTGGTCCCACTGTTTCCTTGAGTGCAAGCCAGCCGATCAGGGCCGCAAACACAGTGGATGTCTCACGTAACACCGCCGCTTCACCCACCTTGTCGAGCCGTGTCGCCAGCATAATCGCTCCGAAAGACATGGGGGCGATGATCCCGCCTGCAAGCCCCCGCAACATCAAAGGACCGATAGCAGGGCGATTGATCATGGCACGCCATCTGAGGAAGGCATAGATCGGCATAGTTGCCCCGTCGATCATGAAGAACCATGCCAGAAAGGTGAACGGATCGGCAGTGGCGCGGATTCCGTATGCGTCATAGGTGGTGTAAAGCGCCACAAACAGGCCGGTTGCGAGGGCCAGCGCGAGCGCAATTCCAAGAGTTTCGCGATTGGTTTCGAGAAACCGGAAGTTATAGGCTGCCAGTCCGAAGATTCCTGACAGCAGAACTGCCACCCCGAGCCATTGAATGCCCGAGAAGATCTCTCCAAACAGCAAATAGGCTCCGATGACGGTGAACAAGGGGCCAGTGCCGCGAACGACAGGGTAGACCACCGTGTATGAACCCTTGGTGTAGGCCATAGCCTGAAGGGTTTTGTAGAAGATGTGGATCAGCCAGACGGTCGCAAAAATAGGCCACATGTAGGGTTCGGGCCATGGGACCACAAAAAAGGCGAAGGGTGCGGCCATCAAACAATATGATGCATCGATTGCACCGCGCGAAAGCCACGGATCGTGCCGCCCCTTTTGCAGCGCTCCGAATACCGCGTGTAGAAAGGCAGCCATAAGGGCAAGGCCAAGGGCCAGTCTGTGGCCTGCCTCAGTCCCCTCAAGTGAAATGAGCCATTCGCTCACAATATGGCCTTTCGCAGGAAAGAGAGGGGGAGGCGATGTGCCTCTGCACCCTTCGAAATATCAATGATGCTGAGAATTTAGCGTGTTTCGAGACCTGTCAGCGCAGCGGCGAATTCTTCGGGATCAAACGGGGCAAGATCATCGATCTGTTCACCAACGCCAATAGCATGGATCGGCAGGCCGAATTTATCCGCCAGCGCGACAAGGACACCACCTTTGGCCGTTCCGTCCAGTTTGGTCATCACCAGTCCCGATACATCGGCGAGATTGCGGAAGGTTTCGACCTGGCTCAGCGCGTTCTGACCGGTTGTCGCGTCCAGAACCAGTAACGTGTTATGAGGCGCAGTTTCATCCTTTTTACGGATGACGCGGACGATCTTGGCCAGTTCCTCCATCAGATCGGCCCGGTTTTGCAGGCGACCTGCAGTGTCGATCATCAGCAGGTCAGCCCCTTCTTCCTGCGCTTTGGTCAGCGCATCAAAGGCCAGCGACGCTGGGTCAGACCCTTCTGGTGCCGTCAGAACGGGAACACCGGCGCGATCGCCCCAGACCTGCAATTGTTCGACAGCCGCGGCACGGAAGGTATCGCCAGCCGCGATTACGACCTTCTTGCCAGCCGATTTGAACTGGCTGGCGAGTTTGCCGATGGTTGTGGTCTTACCAGACCCGTTGACGCCGACGACCAGAACGACCTGTGGGCGCTTGGGATAGATGGGCAAGGGCTTTGCCACTGGTTCCATCACACGGGCGACTTCCTGAGCCAGCAACTGCTTGATCTCATCGGTCGAGAGTTTACGGCCATACCGTCCCTCGGCCATGTTGGCGGTGACGCGCAAGGCTGTGTCCACGCCCATGTCCGATGCAATCAGCAACTCCTCAAGCTGTTCCAGCATGTCATCGTCCAGCGTACGACGGACCACGGGACGATCATCGCGGTTGAACAGGCGGCCTAAAATACCTTTGGACTGGGTTGCCTCGGGTACTTCCGGGGGAGGAGGAGCAGGTGTCGGGTCAACCGGCTGAGGCGAGGGCGTCTCGACCGGTTGCGGCGCGGGGGCTGGCTCGGGCACTTCCGGAACGGGTTGTGGTTCCGGCTCGGGCTCCGGAATTATTGGATCGGGCGTTGGGGATTCCTCGCCGCCATCTTCGACAATGGCCTCCAGCCCCTGTTCGAGGCGGGATGAAGATTTAAAAAGCCGGTCCTTGAGCTTGGAAAAAAACGCCATTCTGGGTCTCCGCAGGTGTTACCCTCACCTAATGCGGATTTACGCCAGTTGCAAAGGGTCACGAGAAGGCAAAGTAAAAGCCGGCTTGCGCACCCCAATAGAGCGGCCACACCAGATAGGGTGTCAGCTTCAGGGCCGGGTGATCTTTGGGCAGTAGGAATTTCTCGGTCGCGAGGATCAGATCTGAGGCGATGAAGGCCAGGGCGGCGGGCAGCGCCCATCGCAAAGCACCGGATTCGGGCAGAGCCAGTACTGTCACGCCCATCCCCAGTATAATCGGGATATAGGCCAGAACCGGGATTTTCAGATCCCCGGCACGCGGTGTCAGCAAGGTGGCCATGATGATGCCAAGGATGATCAGCGACCAGAAAATCGCAGGGTGGTCGAAAATCAACTCTGCATTGCTGGCCGGGTGGGTCAAAAACAGGGCGATATAGGCCAGATGGCCTGCTGCAAACGCTCCGATACCTGCCATGAACGTATCATCGGTTTCTCGCGACAGCAGGGCGTCACCAATCGCACAAAGCGCCAACGCAAGGATCAGCAACCACGGGGCCGCGTTCAGCAAGGCAAGAAGCGCGAGCACCGCAACAGATGCGGTTTTTAGCAAGGTTCGCAAACTGCTGGCAGGTTGCACGGTCATCGGCAGGTAGGCCAGTGCGCATAGAGCCGCCACCAATATCAGGATCGTTGTCATGTCTTACCCCCCGGAACGTGTCTTTCTTGGGTTTACCTCTCAGTGTCGCCCTGAAGATAAAAATTACTCAACAGTGACGTGGAGTTACCTTGATAAACCTGAAGATGGGCAAAGGGTGAATGGCACATGCGGATCGCTTCTGACAGTATGCGGACATGCTCAAGCGTTTCGTGATTCTTCTGACTTTTTCCGCGCAGGCAGTCTCTGCGCAAGCGCCACTGTCCGGGGCCGAGTTCGATGCCTATACGCAGGGAAAAACCCTGTTTTATGGGTTCGATGGCGTGACCTATGGGGTGGAGCGTTATTTGCCAAACCGCAGGGTGATCTGGTCATTTCTGGACGGCGACTGCAAGGAAGGTGTCTGGTACGAGCGCGAGGAACAGATTTGCTTTGTCTATGAAGACCGGCTGGACCCGCAATGCTGGGTGTTTACCAAGTCGGGGGGCGGCCTGATTGCCCAGTTCGAAGGCGATCCGAATGCGACAGAGCTGTACGAAGCCGATGACATAGGCGAAGAGATGATCTGCTATGGGCCCGATGTCGGCGTCTGAGCGATAACATCGGGTGGTATGTGACAGATCAGGGCCATGAAAGGTGTATCTGGCCCGGATCGTCGGCACACATCAAAATAAGGAACCCTGATCAGGTGCGTCTGGTTTGGCCTTCTTGATAGGGGATTTTGTTGCCCCGCCGGTTTTGAGGCGACCATCGGCAAACTCGATTTCCAGTACCGCATGTTTCGATGCCTGAGACTTGGTCGTGACGACATCACCCTCGGCCCGTACGACCGCATATCCACGGTCCAGCGTTGCCTTGTAGCTGAGCGTTTCCCGCAGGCGGTCTGTCGCGTCGAGTTGCTGGCGCAACCGATCCAGCCGCGTTGCCTGTGCCGTATTCAAGCTCTCTGTCAGCCGGTTCAGAGAGTCTCGCCGGGTCTCAAGCTCTCTCTGGATCGGGCGCAATGAGAGGCGGGAAGACAGGTTATGCCAGCGGTCGCGGCGCGTTTCGACCAATCCGCGCAGGGTCGAAGGACGCAGGTGTGCTGATGTATCCAGTAGTTTGACGCGGCGGTTCTGTACTCCGCGTATCAGGGCATTCGGTAAACGCTCCGAAACCTGATCAAGTCGTTGCCGGGGCGTATCCAGCAGCGTTTCTGCCCTTGGCAGCGCGCGCGACAGGTCCCGCAGGCGCTGTGACCGGCGTTGAACAGCGTCAGTTGCCGCGCGGGACAGGCGTGCGCCCTGTTCACCGGTCCACGCCAGCAATTCCATGCGGACAGGAACCGCTAGTTCCGCAGCTGCGGTTGGGGTAGGTGCGCGGCGGTCGGAGACAAAGTCGATCAGCGTCGTATCCGACTCATGCCCCACAGCCGAAATGAGCGGGATTTCTGAGGTGGCTGTCGCCCGGGCCACGACTTCTTCGTTGAAACCCCATAGGTCTTCGATCGAACCGCCGCCACGGGCAACGATGATCAGATCGGGACGGGGCAGGGCGCCCCCGGATGTGAGTTTGTTGAACCCCTCGATGGCCCGCGCAACTTCGGGGGCACAGTTGGCACCCTGAACAGCGACCGGCCAAATCAGGACCTTGCGCGGGAAACGGTCCCGCAGGCGATGCAGGATGTCGCGGATCACCGCGCCCGAGGGTGAAGTTACCACACCGATGATCTGAGGCAGATATGGCAGTTGTTTCTTACGCTCGGGCGCGAACAGACCTTCGGCCTCCAGCTGCTTTTTGCGTTTTTCCAGCAGAGCCATCAGCGCGCCCTGGCCGGCGACGGCAACCTCGTCGACGTTCAGGTTGTATTTCGACTGTGCGCCAAAGGCGGTGAGGCGACCCGTGACAACAACCTCAAGCCCCTCTTCGGGAACAACTGACAGTCCGGCAATCTGGCCTTTCCATGTGGTGCAGGCCAGAACGCTGCGGTCATCTTTGACGTCATAGTACAGATGCCCGGATCGGGCTTTGAACACGCGGCCGACTTCGCCGCGTACACGGATTCGCCCAAACGATCCTTCGAGGGTCTTTTTCACTTCGCCCGAGATTTCCGAGACGGTATATTCAGGGGTGTTTTGACCCGGAATGGGGTCATCAAGCAGGTCGGACATTTCAGCGCCTTGTTTCATCAGCCCACCCAGCTTAGAACGCCGCGCAGGCGAGGCCAAGCAGATCGGAGACGACCCCAATGAATATCCTCATTCTCGGCAGCGGCGGACGCGAGCACAGTCTGGCCTGGGCGGTGATGCAGAACCCCAAATGTGACCGTCTTATCGTGGCACCGGGAAATGCCGGAATAGCTCAGATCGCAGACTGCGCGGCGCTGGATATCGAAAACGGCGGAGCGGTCGTTAGCTTTGCAGAAGAAAATGCGATTGATTTCGTGATCGTCGGCCCCGAGGCCCCGCTGGCAGCAGGCGTCGCCGACCGGCTGCGCGAAGCGGGCGTGCTGGTCTTTGGCCCCTCGGCAGAAGCAGCACGGCTGGAGGCCTCGAAAAGTTTCACCAAGGAAATTTGTGACGCATCAGGTGCCCCGACTGCAGCTTATGCGCGCTTCACCGAAGCCGAGCCGGCAAAGGCCTATATTCGCGAGCAGGGCGCACCGATTGTGGTCAAGGCGGATGGTCTTGCCGCCGGCAAAGGCGTGATCGTCGCGATGGATGAACAAACCGCGCTGGACGCCATTGATGACATGTTTGGCGGCGCTTTCGGAGGCGCTGGTGCCGAGGTTGTGATCGAGGAGTTCATGGAGGGTGAAGAGGCCTCACTGTTCGTTTTGTGCGATGGTGAAGATATCCTGTCCATCGGCACCGCGCAGGACCATAAGCGCGTTGGAGAAGGCGACACCGGTCCGAACACCGGTGGAATGGGTGCCTATTCCCCTGCGCCTGTTCTGAGCGCTGAGATCGAAGCCAAAGCCATGGATCAGATCGTGCGCCCGACCATCGCAGAAATGAAACGTCGTGGAATACCGTTTCAGGGCGTCCTGTACGCAGGGCTGATGATCAAAGACGGACAGCCGAAACTGGTAGAATACAACGTCCGCTTTGGGGATCCGGAATGCCAGGTCCTGATGATGCGTCTGGGGGCGCAAGTAATGGACCTGATGCAGGCTGCTGCCGAAGGTCGTCTGAGCGAGACACAGGTGAATTGGGCAGATGACCATGCCATGACGATCGTGATGGCGGCGAACGGATACCCGGGCTCATACGAAAAAGGGACCGTTATCAACGGTCTGGATGTATTGCCTGAAGACAGCAGCAACATGGTGTTCCACGCCGGAACGAAATCTGCCGAGGGCCAGATTCTGGCCTCTGGCGGGCGCGTTCTGAACGTTACAGCGCGTGGAGATACCCTGCAGGAAGCGCGGGATCGGGCTTATGCGATGGTCGATGGGGTCGACTGGCCACAAGGGTTCTTCCGTCGCGATATCGGTTGGCGAGCTCTCTGATCCGAGCGCTCCCGCGCCCTGACCCTGCATCAAAGATGCAAGATCAAAGGCCTTGGGTTTAGCAACCCGCTATTGCGGGTTGCTTCAGCGCCCTGACGAACAGCTCAGGACCTGCTTCATGGCCGAGGATGAAAATGGTGCGAGGGTTCTCTGCACCCAACCGTTGTCGAAACGAACTCCGATGATGTTGCGCCAGTCGGAGTCTACAACGACAAGCTCAGGTCCGGCATCACAGTTTCGCAAACCACCAGTGATAAAGTCTTCACCAATGCGGTGATTGGTGAGACCTGTCAGGGAAGTGACCTCTTGAAGATCACCGTCGGCATAGCGCCAGATACGAAGGGTCTTGGCCAGGTGCGGGCGGTCTATATAGGCAATCTCAACATGACCATCCCCGTCCAAGTCTGCGGCACCGATCGGAGCAAGCCAGCGAAACCGGGTGCCGATATGGGGGGTGGCGGCGATCTTATTCCCATATGAGTCATAGACTGCAAGTTGTGCGCCAGTGTGGACGCTGGATTCGACGACGATAACCTCAGCTATGCCATCAAAGTTCACATCAGCGATGCGCGGTTCGAGGTCTTCGAAGACGCGATCAAGTGGCAATTTTATGGTTATAACCGAGCGTTTGTAGACTGGCTGGATCAAGAGCCCTTGTGGTGCTGAATTTGTCACCGTGATTTCAAGCGCGCCATACTCGATGTCGTCGCCTAGAACCGCGTGCGCATAGCGTGTAGTTGGCTCGATAAAACGGGCTGAGGTTATGGTGTCAGCGGCGGTGGCGAAGCCCGCCCCCGCCAGACACAGATAAAACACCAATAAAGCGCCGCGGACCTGCCGTAGCCACAGGTGGACGGGCAGGCGCGGCGCTTTGGAAGGCATCATCAGATCTGCTTTTCAGGCATCTGTACGACGAGGCCGTCCAGCGCGTCGGTGACCTTGATCTGGCAGGTCAGGCGCGAGCGGGCCGGGTCGGGCTCATAGGCAAAGTCCAGCATGTCTTCTTCCATGTCATCCTTTGCGGGGATTTTCTCGACCCAGTCCGGGTGGATGTAGACATGGCAGGTCGAGCACGCGCAGGCGCCGCCGCAATCGGCCTCGATGCCGGGGATGTTATTGTCACGGGCACCTTCCATAACGGTCAGGCCGTTGGCGACGTCGACTGTATGTTCGGTACCGCCATGCTCGACATAGGTGATCTTTGCCATTGCGTGCGTCTTCCTCTTTCGCTTGTCGCATTCTTCCTTAGTGAAGGCATTTAGGTCTTTCCAGCCTCATTTGCGACTCGGCATGCCGCGAGTGGACTTTATTGATGTATATTTGCCTTTGTTCTTATGCTGATCGCTGGGTTCACGCGGTATACCGCATGACACGCCGGGCCGTGCGGATCTGCTGATCAACCAGTTTGTTTCTATTTGAAGTACGCGTAACGCCGTCGCAGAGAGATCTTTGAATGGCCTATGAATACTACGGGTCAGACGCAACAGGCGCAGTTAGTACCCCATGTGGTCGCGGAAGAGATTGGGAATATCTCAGACAGGCTGGACCTTCTGGTACAAAGGGGTGTGGCGCGAACACCGATCTGCAGCACCTAGTCCAGTTGCAACGGTCCCCCGCCCGACGTCAGATTTTCCATGTCCTGTTCGCAGGGAACCCGCGTGGCCTCTACGTATCGGATCAGCAGGTTGAACCATGACACCAGCAAGATGATCTCGCTGGTTTGCTCACGGCCGAATTGCGCGAGCAGCGCGCGCAGCGTTTCATCCCTGGTTCTCAGGTTTTCGGTGATTTCTTCGGCCGCAGCACATACGAGGTTGCCTATCTCATCAAGCCCATCGACCTTCCCCTCCACATGCAGGGCGTCGATTTCAACCTTGCTCATTCCAAGTTGCCTCGCAAAGCCGAGGTTATGGCGGTACTCGTAATAAAGGCCGTATTTGATGGCGATACGCAGATACATGTATTCGCGCAGCGTTGGGTCGATGGTTCCCTGATTGAAAAGCGCGTTAATCAGATCGGTGATGTGTTCAAAACATTGAGGAACATTCGCGAACATTCTCAGATTGTTCAGCGGTGGCAGTTTTTCCAGCCGCTGCAGCACTTCCGAAGGAATGTCCGCGTCTTTTGGGAGCGGAACCGAGACGCTGTCAATTCTGGGTTCAATAGGGCCGGTCATCTGGTGCTCCTGACGGTAAAGCGTTGAGGTCAGGCACATTTTAACGCAGATCAGCAAGGATCAGGCAACATTGGTGAGACATCGCAGTGTTCTGGCAACCCATACAGTCCCTGATGCGGGCCTGCTGAGAGGTCGTGACGCACGAGATGATCTATCGCTTGAACAAAACCCCCTGCGATTGTTTGTCCCGATGATCGCCACGCAGATCGGCGTGGAGTGCACGGCCGGCCTGCACTCCGGGGCGGGCGCTTACTGTTTCCAGCCATCGGGTGAAATGCGGTTTGTCCTCCAGCACCTGTTGCTGGCCCTCCCAAAGGCTGGCCCAGCCCCAGATCGACATGTCGGCAATCGAATAGAAATCTCCGGCGACATATTCGTTTTCGGCTAGTCGGCGATCCAGCACCCCATAGAGTCGGGCAACCTCGGAACGGTAGCGGTCTTTCGGGTAGGGCAGGTCCTGTGGCGGATCCAGCTGAGGTGCGTATTTCAGAAAGTGATGTGCCTGGCCAGCCATTGGGCCGACGCCGCCCATCTGCCACATCAGCCATTCCTCAACCGCGATGCGGTCGCGTTCGGTATTGCCGTAGAAACGCCCTGTCTTGCGGGCCAGATACATCAGGATTGCGCCGCTTTCGAACACCGAAACCGGTGCCCCGTCCGGGCCATCCGGATCGACAATGGCGGGCATTCGATTGTTTGGTGCGATTTTAAGAAATTCCGGGTCGAACTGATCACCCTTGCCGATGTTGATCAGATGCGTGGTGTAGGCAAGCTCCATCTCTTCCAATGCGATGGATACTTTCCAGCCATTCGGCGTCGGCCAGAAATACAGATCGATCATGGTGTCTCCTCAGATTGAATGGATCATGCGGTTTTCTCTGCAATCGGCAAGGGGGAGTTACGAAAGCGTGACAGGGTTGCGGCCGGGCTTGACTGCTAAGGGCGCCCGGCGTATTTGCGTCGCAGAAGCTTCGTGGCGATTTGTTACCGGATTGCGGGCCACGCTAAACAACACCGCTAAAAGGTCAGGATGAAAGACCCCTTTCGCTTGGCCGCGTCTGGGGTTTTTTGTTTGCCTCTGCCGGAGGCTGAAAGGAATGAGATGAGCGAGAACTGGAACAAACGCACCCAAGCCGTCCATGGAGGCGTTCGCCGCAGCCAGTACAACGAGGTGAGCGAGGCGATTTTCCTGACGCAGGGTTTTGTCTACGACAATGCTGAACAGGCCGAGGCACGGTTTCTGGAATGTGGCCCGGACGAGTTCATCTATGCCCGTTACGGCAACCCCACTGTTTCAATGTTCGAACAACGCATTGCCGCGCTGGAAGGCGGAGAGGATGCGTTCGCCACGGCATCGGGTATGGCGGCGGTCAATGGTGCACTGACTTCCATGCTGAAGGCGGGCGATCACGTTGTTTCGGCCAAGGCATTGTTCGGTTCCTGTCTTTATATTCTGGAAAACATCCTGGCCCGCTATGGGGTTGAGGTCACCTTTGTTGATGGCACTGATCTTGAGCAATGGCAGGCGGCCATTCGTCCGGATACCAAAGCTGTCTTCTTCGAGTCGATGTCGAACCCCACTCTGGAAGTGATTGATATCGCTGCCGTATCCAAGCTGGCGCATGCGGTTGGTGCGACTGTTGTTGTGGACAATGTATTCTCGACGCCCGTATTCTCCCGCGCGATTGAGCAGGGCGCAGATGTGGTGGTCTATTCCGCAACCAAGCATATTGACGGTCAGGGACGTGCGCTGGGCGGTGTCATTATCGGAACTAAGGAGTTTATCCGCGGAACCGTTGAGCCGTATCTGAAGCATACAGGTGGCGCGCTGAGCCCGTTCAACGCATGGATCATGCTCAAGGGGCTGGAAACCATCGCATTGCGTGTCAACGCCCAGGCAGAGACCGCGCAGCAGATCGCCGAAGCATTGGAAGGCCATCCTGCGCTGGAGCGTACCCTGTATCCGGGGCTCAAGACGCATGCGCAGAATGCTCTGGTCCAGTCGCAGTTGGGCGGTAAGGGCGGTACGGTTTTGTCGCTGGATATCAAGGGCGGGAAATCTGCGGCCTTTGCGTTCCTGAATGCGATGAACATTCCGGTGATTTCGAACAACTTGGGGGATGCCAAATCAATCGCGACGCATCCTGCCACAACCACGCATCAGCGGCTGAGTGATGAGCAGAAAGACGAACTGGGGATAACACCCGGTCTGATCCGTCTTTCGATTGGTCTGGAAGATGCTGGGGATCTTCTGGCTGATATCCAACAAGCGCTGGAAGCTTCGCAGAACTAAATGACAACCCTGCAGCGCTTACCGGCTGCAGGGGGAATTTGCCTCAGGCGCGTCCGTAAAAACCGATCCGCTCGGCTTCGGTAAAGGTGACACCGGGGTTTTCGTAATAAGAAAAGACAGCGATCACGCGGGCTTTGTCGCCACCAACCGGGGTTACCCGGTGGGCGGTGTTCTTTCCCTTAAACACGTTTAGCGTGCCCGGGCTAAGCGTTATGACCTTGCTTTGATCGTCACCACCGCTCAGCAGTTGTGCAACGCCGTCATAGTTCGGGTCAGTGTCACTGCGCAGATCTGTGCGGTACTCAAAGCCTCCGCCTTGATCCGGGGCCTGCAGCAACATCGTAGTGGTGAATTCCGAGCGGTCGAAATGCCAGTTCAGTGCTTGCCCTTCCTGATATGACATGACGTTCACACGCGCCAGCGGGTCGTCCATTACATGCAGGGCGGGTTTCCCCATCGTCGCGGCCAGAAACTGCGCAAATTCGGGCCATTCATAAAGACGCAACAAGGCGGAACCGTCGATCTGATCAGCGCAAAGCGTCCGGTTGGAAGTTTGAAATTCCTGCAGGGCAGGATGGCCCTCGGGCAGGTCGGCGATCTTTTTGAAATAGATATTATGACGACGCTCATGCAGAAACGCTTCGCTCTCGAACCGGGATGCCATATCGGAAACGGCTTGCGCCGCGATCTGGCCGCGCATCAAGCCGTCAAGATTGAACATACCATCTTGCTCAAGGTCATTGCGGCAGTTTTCGACAAGATTGTTCCACTCAGGACTACCTGGGCGGTCGATGGGAAAACGGTCGAGGTCGAGAATATCGCGCATTGTTATCCCCCTGTTGGCAGCGATGCTTATGTTTTCTGAAATGCTAGAATCTGAGCGCGTTCGAAACTGTTCCGTTTGCGACAAGGTTGAATTGCCAGACTTTGGGTATCCACCGATCTTGTCCTTGACTGTTAGTTACGTGGCGCATTCGCTCGGAAAGTGACGATTTTGCTCTACTCTTTATTGATCCAGCCTGCTAATTCGCACGTAAAAGGCTAGACTGGAAAAACAACTGCAGTCGTATATATTCCGGCGACTAATCGAGGAACCGCAGCCTATGAATATTCACTCGCGCGACATTGACGAGACACCCGATCGCGACGAAGCAGCCGCTGCACTTAAAGTGCTGCGCCAATGGGCGCAGTCTGCATCTGCCGCTGAGATCAGTCAGCTTGATCCGGCCGTGTCGCGTCTGGTGCCCGGTTTGGCGGCGGTGAACTATCCCTCGCTGTCGCGTGAATATCCTGAGGGCTTTGAAATTACCGAAGCTTACCGGGATTCACTGCCGGATCTGCAGAATGGTCCGTCCAGCTTGATCCGCGGGGCCAAGCAGCAGATTCAGCATGTCGGTATTTCTAACTTCCGACTGCCGATCCGTTTTCACCGCAAGCATGGTGATGATCTGACGCTTGAGACCTCGATTACCGGTACCGTGAGTCTGGAGGCTGAGAAAAAGGGCATCAACATGTCCCGGATCATGCGTTCATTCTACAAACATGCCGAACGCACTTTCAGCTTTGAGGTCATGGAAGCGGCGCTAAGCGACTACATGACCGATCTGGACAGTTTTGATGCTCGGATTCAGATGCGCTTTTCCTATCCTGACCGGGTGAAAAGCCTGCGATCCGGGCTGGAAGGCTATCAGTACTACGATATCGCGCTGGAGCTGGTTGAACAGAACGGTGTGCGCCAGAAGATCATGCATCTGGACTATGTTTATTCGTCAACCTGCCCATGTTCGCTGGAACTTAGTGAGCATGCACGTTCGATGCGCGGCCAATTGGCGACGCCACATTCGCAGCGGTCAGTTGCACGTATATCGGTTGTGGTAGATTGCGACGCTGATTGTCTATGGTTTGAAGACCTGATCGCGTTGTGCCGTCGTGCCGTACCGACCGAAACTCAGGTCATGGTCAAGCGTGAGGACGAGCAGGCCTTTGCCGAGCTGAACGCCGCCAATCCGATCTTTGTAGAAGATGCCGCGCGTCTTTTCTGCGCTGAACTGCTGGCCGATCATCATGTCGGGGATTTCCGGGTAATCGCAAGCCATCAGGAAAGTCTGCATAGCCACGACGCTGTTTCGATCCTGACAGAAGGTCCAACTTTTGCCTCTGCAAGTCTGGACCCAAGGCTGTTCACCACCCTGTTCCATGTTGGGTGATTGCGCGTACTAGCGGATCAAATGGGCACCATATCTCCAAATCGGCGCTTTATTGCCGCATTGCAGCGAATATTGCTGCAATTGCGATATGCTTCGGGTTAGGCTGCTATTGAATGCAGCTGCGGCATGCCAGCGCCTGATATGGTGTGCTGCCCCGAAAGGAAGCCGAGACGTGCGACGCCTTGGACTGCAATACCAAAGTCGCCGCCCGAGAAATCGGAGCGGGCAGGGCGCCTCACACTCTTTTCCTGGCTGCATGGCATTCACAGGAGAAATAAGTAATGAACCCGATTACCCAGCAGCTTGAGTTTCAAGCCGCAGCCTTTCGGTTGGCCGGATATGCAATGGCCAACCAGATGAAAATCATGCAGATCGTGGCTCACTCGGCCTTTGAAATCCCGATGGCTCCGATTAATGCCCTGCACGAAGCAGCTTCGGCACCGACGCCTGCGCCAAAGCGTGCCAAGCCAGCAGCAAGGAAAGCGGTTAAACCGGTTGCCACTGCCAATCCCGCGAAACCAGTCGTACCCAAGGCGAAAGCTGCTGAGGTCACTGTTACGGAAGCAGAAACGATCGCTAAGCCGCAACCTAAACCGCGCGTACGGACGAAACCGCCAGCAAAACCACGCGCAACGGGCGGACGTGCTGCAGCAAGGCCCGCTGCCAGAGCAAACACAGCATCCAAAGCTGCTTCGGTCCAAGAGAAACCCGCTGCCAATGCGCCGAAACCTGCGGTGGTTCAGGCAACGAGCGCTCCGAAACCCAAGGTCACGCCGAAGCCTGTAGTAGAAATACCTGCGGTCGAGTCGAAACCAAAGGCCGCCAAGCCCGTCGCTAGAACGCGCAAAACCGTATCTTCCTCGCCCAAACAGGCCGCAAAGACGCCCGCCGTGGCAACAACGTCGACCGTCAAGCCTACCGCCCGAAAGACTCGTGCGCCTTCAAAACCGCCGGTGATGCCGGGGACATCTGACAAAAGCGAAGAGTAATCACCGATCATCTGCTTGACATGATCGGGAAGGCGGGCCAACGCTGCCCGTCATGATGGACCTTCGCCCGGTTGGATATGTGATTGGCCTGCTGGTCGCCATTCTTGGGGCGACCATGCTGCTACCTATGCTCGCGGACCTTATCGAGGGCCGTGGCGAATGGCATGTGTTCTTTGAAAGTGCGGTTATTACCCTGCTGACAGGTACTGTGCTTGCCATCAGTTGTTCCAACGGCGTGGGCGAAGGTCTGACGATTCGACAGACCTTTTTGCTGACCTCCGGCGTGTGGGTGGCATTGCCAGTGTTCGGCTCGATCCCTTTCATATTCGGCGAAACTGAGCTGAGGTTCGTTGACGCCTATTTTGAGGCAATGTCGGGTCTGACCACAACCGGCTCAACCGTCATTTCTGGGCTGGATAGCCTACCGCGCGGATTGTTGTTGTGGCGCGGTATCCTGCAGTGGTTGGGCGGTATCGGGATCATCGTTGTTGCCATGGTTTTCCTGCCCGAGCTTCGGGTGGGGGGTATGCAGATCTTCCGCTCGGAAGGATTTGAAACCATGGGGAAAATTCTGCCACGTGCGCAGGAGATCGCTGGTCAGATATCGATGATCTACGTGTTTCTCACCTTTGTTTGCGTGCTGGTTTATGCCGGGCTGGGGATGAGCTTTTTCGATGCACTGGTGCACGCGTTTACGACCGTGTCGACGGGTGGGTTTTCCAACTACGATGCCTCGTTCGGGACATTTTCTGGACCCGCTGAATACGCTGCTTCGATCTTTATGATCCTGGCTGCATTGCCTTTTGTTCGCTATGTGCAATTCGCCAATGGCAACACCAACTCCCTCTGGCAGGACAGCCAGATACGCGCCTTTCTGGCGACGATTGTCGTTCTCGTCGTGATCATGTCAGTGTTCCTGACATCGGTCTTCCCGCACCATTGGGAACAGGCTTTCCGAGAATCCTTGTTCAATATCACTTCGATCATCTCGGGGACCGGATATGCCAGTGTCGATTATATGGGATGGGGCAGCTTTCCGATCATGCTGTTCTTTTTGATCGGATTGATCGGTGGTTGTGCGGGATCGACCGCTTGTTCCATCAAGGTCTTCCGGTATCAGTTGTTGTTTGCCTCGATCAAAACGCAGATCCGCAGAATCCGTTCGCCGCATGGTGTTTTTCTGCCCCAGTATGATGGTCGTACAATCGGGCCTGACGTTCTGACCTCAGTCATGAGCTTCTTTATGTTCTTCGCGCTATCGATGGGCATCCTGTCCTGGGCATTGGCGCTGACGGGGTTGGATTTCATTACATCGGTATCTGGTGCCGCGACCGCTTTGGCCAATGTGGGGCCGGGTCTGGGTGATCAGATTGGTCCGGCAGGCAACTTTGCCAATCTCAATGACACTGCAAAGTGGCTGCTGACAATCGGAATGCTGGTAGGCCGTCTTGAGCTGCTGGCCGTTTATGCAATCTTTACCGTTCAATTCTGGAGAGGCTGATGAAAAGACCCCTTGGTGCGCAAATCTCGCACATGCTGAAGGATCGCGGCGTTGATGTGATCTTTGGCATTCCCGGTGTGCACAATCAGGAAATGTATCGCGGTATCGAGGAGGCCGGGATTACGCATGTTCTTGCGCGGCACGAACAGGGTGCGGGTTTCATGGCAGATGGATATGCCCGGGCGACAGGCAAGCCCGGCGTGGCTTATGTGATCACCGGACCCGGATTGTGCAACACGATGACACCGATGGGGCAGGCCTATACTGACTCGGTTCCTGTGTTGGTTCTGTCTTCATGTCTGGACGAAACGCAGGCGCAGCGCGGGCAGTTGCACCAGATGAAGGATCAGCGCGCGGCTGCGGAAACCGTAACTGACTGGTCCGTTCAGGCGAACGATGCCCAATCCGCCTATGGTCTGATCGAACGCGCCTTTGAAGAATTCGAACTTTGTCGCCCTCGGCCCAAACACATTCAGGTGCCTATTGTGCAGTTGGAAGCAAGCGCTGATCCTGCCCCATTCCCGAACCAACCCGCGCTGCGCGCCAAGGCGTCACCACCGGACATCTCGTCTGTCATGTCGCTGCTGAACATCGCAAAGCGACCATTGTTTATTCTGGGCGGTGGCTGTCGTTCCAACCTGTGGCGTCAGATCTTGAACCAGCTTGGCGCTGCATGTTTCACCACCTATGCCGGGCGGGGTCTGGTGGGCACCGGCTATGCGTTGGATTTTGGTGCAATGCTGCCGCGCCCGGGGAGCGCTGACGTGATTGCGTCGGCAGATCTTGTGATCGCTGTCGGTGCAGAACTGGGTGAAGTCGACTTGTGGCGTCGTGACCTTGGCCACACTGCTAATCTGGTACGTGTAGATCTGGATCCCGAGGTGTTGTCGGATCATCACCGTGCATCTGTCAAATTGCAGGTCGATGGTGAAAGCTTTGCTCACGCGTTGTGGGCTGCTACCGAAAACGCGAAACCTGCCGCAGGATGGACCCACGAGGAAGTGGCTGTGGCCCGCGCGCGGTGGCGGTCAGAGGTTGATGCCGAACGACCCGGCATTGTGCCGGTCGCAGATGCGCTGCGCGAGGCGATGCCTGCCGAGACCATGATCTATTCGGACATGACCCAGTTTGCCTATGTCGCCAAAGAGATTTGGGATGTATCCCTTCCCTATCACTGGCATCACCCAACCGGGTTTGGGACGCTGGGCTATGCGCTGCCCGCTGGTATTGGCGGAGCGGTGGCTCGCCGTGGCAAACCGACAGCCGTAATCGCGGGTGACTATGGTTTCCAATACACGATGCAGGAACTGGGTGCCGCAGTTGAGTTGGGCTTATCTTTGCCCATCATCCTTTGGGACAACGGCAAGCTGAAAGAGATCGAAGACAGCATGGTGCGGGGTCAGATCGCCCCGAATGCGGTCGTCGCGCGCAATCCTGACTTCTGCCGACTGGCCGAGGCATATGGCGCGCGGTCTGCCAATCCTAATAGTCTTGAAGAAATGCAAGCAGCTGTCCGCGCGGCTTTCGATGCGCCAGTACCCACCCTTATTCGGGTGACGCCAGAAGTGCGTTGAACATCTCAGAAAAAGAAACGGCGCCGCAAGCGATTGCGGCGCCGTTTTTTATTGGGAGTCGCTAACTGCTTAATCCCAGCAGTGAACCAGTACGGTCATACCAGTGGCGCGACGGCTCAGTTCGTTCGGCGAAATCTGTGCTGTTTCCTGTCCTGACTGACCCGAGACACCTGCCTTGGTCAGAACCTCGTTCAGACGATCTGCTCCGGCCGCCAGGCTAACCGTGTCGGGCAGGGTACGACCTTCCGAAGCGGTGGGCAGCAGCATGCCGACAACATTGCCGCTGCCGTCAAACACTGGCCCGCCAGCATCGCCGGGCTGAGCAACCAGAGACAGGCGTTTCACGCCTTCCTCACCATTCAGGCCCCGGATATCGGCAACCTGTCCGTATGTCAGCGTCGGAGCGCCCAGCGCACCTTCGTACGAATACCCCGAAACAGCGACCTCGGACTGAATGCGAGGCTGGCTGGCACTGAATTCTGCGACACTCATCGGAGCGAGCGTCCGAATGGGGCGCAGAACCGAAATGCCAAGATCGGCATCTGTCCAGGCCACCTGTAGCTCCTGATCGCCGTCCAGTGTTACACGGGTGCAGCTGTTGGCAGCTTCGGCAACGGTCAGAACCGCACCATTCGCGTCAGCAAAAAAGCCCGAGCGGGACAGGCGGGGCTTGCGAATTTGCAAGCCTGAAACAAGATCGATGCGCTGCTCGGCATCCGCTCCGGCGCTGGCATCCAACACGGCATCGGTGGTGCTTAGACTGGACCTCATGGCTGCCAGAACGCGTGAACGGCGGGCTTCGTCTCCTTCGGGCCAAACCAGCGTAAAGCCTTTGATCTTACCGTCTTTCAGTGCGGCTTGAGTGTACGAGACAATACCGTTTCCGCGACCTTCCAGGGTGAAGCTGTCACCACGCAGCTCGCGAGGGCCATCCAGCGGGACGATTTTCAGGGACTGCATAACTTCATAAAGCGCGCGCAATGTCGATTTGCTGCCTTCCTGGCTGATCAACAGTGCCTGTGCGTTGAAATCGCTGGTTGGTTTGAAGTGAACAAAAGGTGCTTCATACCGATCGAAGGCAACCAAGCCCAATGGCAGATCCAATTCGATGCCTGCTTGAGTATCAGAGTGGCGCTCCATACCAGCGCTGATCAACGGAGCGTTGTAATCATCCATCAGCGTCTTGCGCTGCAGTGTCGTCAGAACGCCAGTCGGCTCATAGCCGTTGAAGCGCTGCCAATCCCCCATGGAGCGGCGCGTTCCTTGTCCAAATGCACCGTCGATTGTGGAGTTGTAGAAGCCTGCAGCCTGCAGGGCGGTCTGAAGATCCTTGCGTTCTTGCGCAGTCAGCAGCCGCTCACCCTGCAGAGCCTCAGAACGGGTTTCGTCTGATTCCTGTGACAATGCGGCCTGAGGTTGCTCAGGCTGAGTTTCAGGTTGAACGGGCGCCGTAATCGCCCCTCGGTCCAGGATGTTGGCACCGATCGGCCAGAACTGCTGTCCTAGCGAATTGGAAAATGCGATGAAGCTGTCAGCAGGGATTTGACCTTCGGCCCGGTAAACGCGCAAAACCTGTTCGGCGTCGTCACGCAGATAGGGCCCGATTACAATCGCATACCAGCCACTGTTCAGGCGAAAGCCGTTCACGTCGGGCAGGGTGCTGGAATACGCTTGTGCGCGATCCTGCGCCTCGCGCAGCGAGGGTTGCGCCTCGACCTGGACCCAGACGCCCTGATCCTGTTGCGCGAAAGCAGCCCGAAGGCCGAAGAGAAAAAGGAATAGAATTGCCGTTAATGCGCGTGTCATTTTCTGCCCGTGTTATGCAGTGTTTTATCTTTGGCGCAGATTACGCGATTTAATGTGCTGAACGCCATGGTTGGAATACGGGGAATTTCTGGTGTGGCCGCGCAGTGACAGCATCGTGCCATTGGCCCGTTGACGCCCCTTGGCCCCTTGCATAGGAAGGGCAAAACCGACCGGAACCGGGCGCCGACGCGTCCAAAGGGAATGTCATGACCGATACGTCCAGCGCACCACGTTCATTTCAGGAGATTATCCTGCGGCTTCAGACCTATTGGGCGTCGAAGGGCTGCGCGATCCTGCAACCTTATGACATGGAAGTTGGTGCTGGTACGTTCCACCCGGCGACGACACTGCGTGCTTTGGGCTCAAAAGCATGGGCAGCAGCCTATGTTCAGCCATCACGCCGCCCGACGGATGGGCGCTATGGCGAAAACCCGAACCGGTTGCAGCACTACTACCAGTATCAGGTGCTGATCAAACCCAGCCCGCCAGACCTTCAGGAATTGTATCTGGGTTCGTTGCAGGCCATCGGCATCGATATGGAGCTGCACGATATCCGCTTTGTCGAGGATGACTGGGAAAGCCCGACATTGGGTGCCTGGGGCCTGGGCTGGGAGGTTTGGTGTGACGGGATGGAAGTCAGCCAGTTTACCTATTTCCAGCAGGTTGGCGGCCATGATTGTGCACCTGTTTCCGGTGAACTGACCTATGGTCTCGAGCGTCTGGCGATGTATGTGCTGGGTATCGATCATGTAATGGACATGCCATTCAATGATCCGCAATCGCCCAGCCCGCTGACCTATGGCGACATCTTCAAGCAGACCGAAGAGGAATACGCCCGCTGGAACTTTGACGTGGCCAACACCGAGGTTCTGTTGCGTCACTTCGAAGAAGCTGAAGCCGAGTGTGCGGCCATCCTGGCGCAAGAGCACGACGATCCCAAGACCGGCAAACGCATCATCATGGCGCATCCCGCCTATGACCAGTGCATCAAGGCGAGCCATATCTTCAACCTGCTGGATGCGCGCGGAGTGATCTCGGTGACCGAGCGGCAGGCTTATATCGGGCGCGTCCGCGCACTGGCCAAGCAATGCGCGGATGCGTTTGTTCAGACAGAGGCCGCTGGGCACGTGGCCTGATGGGCCATTCAGGCAAGCCCCGGAAGCAATGCCTTGAGGCCGTCCGCGATCATGCTGATTGCAATGGCCGACAGGATCATGCCCATGAAGCGGCTCATTATTACACGTGCGTTCTCGGACAAGCGTTGCGCAATCGTGGAGGCGTTCCAGAAGGTTGCCAGCAACAAGAACACTACACCCAGAAAGACGACGGCAAAGGCAATCGCATCAGCCGCCCCGGATATATGATGGGCATAAAGGATCAGAGTTGTGATCGTGCCCGGACCCACGAGGATCGGAAAGGCCAGCGGGTAGAAGGCGACGGTTTCGGGGGCAGGGTAGGATTGCTTCTCGCTTTCGGTGCCGTGATGCGAGCTGCTTTCGCCACCGTTCAGCATGTTCAACCCGATCATGAGAACCACGAGGCCGCCCGCAACACGCAGATCGTCAACGCTGATACCAAACAGGCCAAGAGCCTGACTGCCGATGGCCGCGAAGGCACTGCCGAGGATCAGGCAGTAAAGCGATGTTTTTACAGCGACCTTTCTTTGGTCCGAAACCGAAAGACCATCTGTCACGCTCAGAAACACCGGCAGATTTGTAATCGGGTTATGATCGCGAACAGCGCGCCAAAAAATCCCACGGCAAGGGTCGTATCCATTCAAAGAGCCTCGTAACCAACTGTATTGGCTTTAAACCTGTCCTATTTTCAACGATCTTGAAAGAGGCGGCATGAGCAGGAGAGCAGACTGATGACAGGAAAACTGTTGGCAATCATTCTTGTGGTGTGCGCCGTCACCGCTGGTGTTGGCATGTATTACCTGCAGGTTTACGGGTTTTACTATGAGGTCGAATCCAAACCCGGTGAGGACGTAGTGTTGCTGTCTGCGACGACCGAGCAGGCCGAACCTATCGAATACAGCCAGTTTCAGGCGATTGATGCCGACAGCTCTCCGATCCGGTTCCGTGCATGTTTCGAAACCGATCTGAGACCGGATCAGTTGGCCGAAGCATTTATGCCCGCAGAGAAGCCGGAACCACTGACTGCGCCGGGTTGGTTTGATTGTTATGATGCCGTTTCCCTTGCGGATGCGCTGATATCGGGAAAGGCTAGTGCCTTTATCGGCACCAAGAACATCCACTACGGTGTTGATCGGATCGTAGCAGTGACAGAGGATGGCAAAGGTTACATCTGGCATTCACTGAACAATTGCGGCGAGAAAGCCTATGATGGCACTGTCGTTGGCGAGGAATGTCCGCCCAGACCGCAGAACTGAGGGAGCAACATGGGATACACGCTTGAGATCCCAGACTTTCTGACCGCAACGCTGGGCTTCGCCGTCTATCTTCTGGGCGCCGAGATCAATGCCCGCGTCGCGACCCTGCGCAGCTTCAATATCCCCGAGCCGGTCACTGGCGGCCTGTTGGCTTCGCTTGTGGTACTGTTGCTGTATCTTCTGTTTGGCGTAGAGCTTTCATTTGAACTGAATACCCGGGATTTCCTGCTGGTGCTGTTCTTTGCCGGGATCGGTCTCAACGCCCGGCTGTCAGACCTGATCGCGGGTGGTAAGCCTTTGCTGATCCTCCTGCTTCTGACTTTAGTCACGATTGTGTTCCAGAACCTGATTGGTGCAGCGGGGGCATTGTTCTTTGGATACCCGGCCCAGTCTGGCGTTCTGTTCGGCTCGGCCGCACTGATTGGGGGGCACGGTACGGCGATTGCCTGGGCCCCCGATGTTGCACAAGCCACTGGTCTTGATGGCGCAACCGAGCTCGGTGTGGCGGTCGCCACGTTAGGCCTCGTGCTGGCCGCTCTGGTTGGTGGTCCGATTGGTCGCTTGCTGATCGAGGGTCGTAACCTGAGTCCGGAACGCCCGGATGAGGAACATACCGTCGGTTTACCAAAGGAAACCACTGAACAACCCAACGATATTGATCATCTGACCATCATGCGGGTTCTGCTGTATCTGAACCTTGCGATCATATCAGGCTATGTTTTGGGCGAAGCAATTCAGGCGGCGGGCCTGAAACTGCCATTGTTTGTCCCTTGCTTGATCATGGGGATCGTGATCTCGAACCTGCGAAGTGCGATTGCGCCCTCGGCACCTCCGGTGTCGCGCACCCCGTCTTTGGCGCTGATCTCTGAATTTGCGCTGGGCGCTTTTCTCGCGATGTCGCTGATGAGCCTGCAGTTGTGGACGATTGCCGAGCTTGGCATGGCGATCGCGGTCATCATGGCCGCTCAGACGCTATTTGCGGTTGCCTTTGTAATCTGGGTTCTGTTCCCGCTAATGGGCGGAAATTACCGTGCTGCGGTGCTGGCTGCCGGATTCGGGGGTTTTGCGCTGGGCGCCACACCTACGGCAATTGCCAATATGACCGCCGTAACCAAGCGATATGGTCCGTCGCCTATTGCCTTTATCGTGCTCCCCCTTGTATCCGCATTCTTTGTGGATATCGCCAATGCCATCGTCATTCAGACGATTGTAAATTTCTAAGGACCGAAAATGCCCGACCTGCTGATCGAACTGTTTTCCGAGGAAGTCCCCGCGCGCATGCAAAGCCGTGCGGGTGAGGATCTGAAAAAGCGGATAACCGATGGTCTGGTCGAGGCCGGTCTGACCTATGCTGGGGCTGCAGCACTGACCACACCGCGCCGTCTGACGCTGGCGGTCGAAGGGTTGCTGGCGGAAAGCCCGACAATCCGGGAAGAGCGCAAAGGCCCCAAGGTTGGCGCGCCAGATAAAGCCATCGAAGGGTTCCTGCGCGGCGCAGGTCTGACACGCGACCAGCTGGAAGAACGCGACACGCCCAAAGGCGCAGTCTATTTCGCCACCATCGAAAAGCCCGGCCGTCCGGCGGCAGATATAGTGGCCGAGGTGCTTGAGACCACGATCCGCAACTTTCCGTGGCCTAAATCCATGCGTTGGGGCAGTGGCGGGATGCGCTGGGTGCGCCCGTTGCACTCGATCCTGTGTATTCTGTCCGATGAGGCTGGCGCCCAGGTGGTGCCGATGGAGGTCGAAGGGATCAAATCGGGCGATACAACCGAGGGCCATCGCTTTATGGCTCCGGGCCGGTTTTCTGTGACCTCGTTTGAGGATTACTCCGCCAAGCTGAAGCGCGCCTTTGTTGTTTTGTCACCCGAAGAGCGGGCCGAGCATATCTGGAACGATGCCCAGAACATGGCCTTTGCTGCCGGTCTGGAAGTGGTCGAGGACAAAGGGTTGCTGGCCGAGGTTGCCGGGCTGGTCGAGTGGCCGGTGGTCTTGATGGGGCAGATCGACGACGAATTCCTTGAACTGCCGCCCGAGGTTCTGCAAACCTCGATGAAAGAGCATCAGAAGTTCTTTTCGGTCCGCAATCCGAAAACCGGCCGGATCGAGCGCTTTGTCACCGTGGCCAACCGCGAAACCAGCGACAATGGCGCGACCATTCTGGCGGGGAACCAGAAGGTGCTTTCGGCCCGTCTGGCGGATGCCAAGTTCTTTTGGGAAAACGACCTGCGTGTCGCCAAAACGGACATCGCCCAATGGACCCGCGCGCTGGAGAATGTGACGTTCCACAACAAGCTCGGCACACAGGCCGAGCGCATCGATCGCATCGCCGCCCTGGCCCGTGAACTGGCCCCGGTGACCGGAGCGGATGCTGATCAGGCCGAGAAAGCCGCGCGTCTGGCCAAGGCCGATCTGAGCTCCGAGATGGTCTATGAATTTCCTGAACTTCAGGGGCTTATGGGCCGCTACTACATCGAAGCCGCAGGCGAAGACGCCACGGTAGCCGCTGTGGCGCAGGATCATTATTCGCCGCTTGGCCCCTCGGACGACGTGCCAACCGCGCCGCTGTCGGTGACCGTGGCGCTGGCCGACAAGCTGGATACGCTGACCGGGTTCTGGGCAATTGATGAAAAACCGACCGGGTCGAAAGACCCCTTTGCCCTGCGTCGAGCGGCACTCGGGGTTATTCGATTGGTATTAGAGAATGATCTCCGCTTTGGATTTCAGTCTACCGCTTGGAAATGCGTCAATAAATGCGGAACTGACAGAGAACTAGAACATCTGCAAAAAATCTCCAGAAACCAAATTCAGGCGGATGCTGATACCCTTAAACGCTATGGACTCGAAGGCTTGCCTGAAGAAGGTGTGAAGGATTTCTTTGCTGACCTTCAATCCAATCTTCAAGAAAAGCTCAAGGAATGGGTCGTGCGTGACCATACAACAACGCGCGATCTCCTCGCCTTCTTCCATGATCGTCTCAAAGTCTTCCTCCGCGATGAGGGCATCCGCCACGACATCATCGATGCCTGTATCGCGATGGAGGGGAATGACGACCTCAACCTGCTGGTCAAACGCGCCCGCGCGCTGAATGCGGTGATCGCGACTGAGGATGGAGAAAACCTCGTACAGGGGTTCAAACGCGCCAACAACATCCTGACGCAGGCCGAGGAAAAGGACGGGGTCGAGTACTCCTATGGAGCGGATATCAAGTTTGCGGAAACCGACAGCGAGAAGGCTCTGTTCGCAGCGCTGGATGCGGCGCAGGCCAAGATCGATCCGGCCCTCAAGGCCGAGGATTTCCCGGCTGCAATGTCCGCAATGGCAAGCTTGCGCGGCCCGGTGGATGCGTTCTTTGAGGATGTTCAGGTCAACACCGACAATGACATCCTGCGCCGTAACCGCCTGAACCTGCTGAGCCAGATCCGTCAGGTCTGTTCCAGCGTTGCGGATCTGACCAAGATCGAAGGTTAAACCTGCGGGCGCGCATGATAGCGCGCCCATAACGCCCTTGCACGAGGGGCAAAGGCGCTTATGCTGCGGTGAAACCAAAAGGTGCCGCAGTGCAGAATAATCCGCATACCACGCTTATCACTCCCGACGCGCCCGTCGCCGCCAACACCCATGGTGGCCGGGCGAAATGCCTGCAACGTCTGGTCCGGCTGGATTTGCCGGTGCCACGAACCGTGGCGCTATCCTTCGATGCGGTGCACCGGCTGGCCGAGGGGGACGTGCCCGACATTGATGCGGTGCTTGAGCAGTTCGATACAGCGGCTCTGCTATGTGTCCGGCCCAGCTCGGAAGATCCGGATTGGGGCGGCCCCGGAGCCGTTCTTAACATCGGTATGAACGACGCCCGCTATGTCGATCTGTCTGACAAGATGGGGGCCGAGGCTGCGGCGGCGCTCTATCTGCGGTTTGTTCAGAGCTATGCGATCCATGTGGCGCGGCTGGATGCGGATGTGTTCGACGATATCGAAGCAGACGGTCGCGAAGGATTGCGTCAGTCGCTGCGCGCCTATGAGGATGAGACAGACGAAGCCTTTCCGCAGGA
The DNA here is from genome assembly GCF_056537005.1 of Ruegeria sp. CH6. Taxonomy (NCBI): domain Bacteria; kingdom Pseudomonadati; phylum Pseudomonadota; class Alphaproteobacteria; order Rhodobacterales; family Roseobacteraceae; genus Ruegeria; species Ruegeria sp. CH6. Next base: position 174,856 of record NZ_JBQFQS010000002.1, read on the forward strand.
CCGCGGCGAGCAGCTGATCGGTGTCCTGCGGTCGATGGCGCGTGCATGGGACGGTACCTCGGCCCGCTTGTTGCGTCAGGCCAAGGGCGCACCTGCTGACGCGGGGCTGGGGTTGGTCATTCAGGAAATGATCCCGGGCGTCGGGCAGGGCGAGTGCGGATCGGGCGTTCTGCAACTGGTGGATTCGACAACTGGAACCCAGCAGATTACCGGCCGCTATCTGAGCCAAAGCCAGGGCCGAGATGCGTTAGGTGAGGGGGTCGCCGCGCTGTATCTGGAGAAAGACCCGCGTGGACGGTCGCTGGAAGAGGTCGCTCCCGAAGGTTTTGCGCATCTAAAGGCCCATGCGGCATTGATGCGAGAGAAGCTGCGCGAGGAAATGCAGGTCGAATTTGTCATCGACAATGGCGACATCCACATTCTGGATGGTGTACGCGTGCAGCGGAGTGCACGGGCTGCCATGCGGATCGCGGTGCGTCTGGCCGAAGACGGCATCATTCCGCCGCAAGAGGCGGTTATGCGCATCGATCCGCATTCGCTGAATGAACTACTGCACCGACAGGTCCATCCCGAAACAACCCGGGACGTGTTGACCACCGGGATTGCCGCAAGCCCAGGGGCTGCGACAGGGCGTATCGTTTTCACCGCTGCCGAAGCTCAGGCCAGTGCATCGCGTGGGGAACCTTGTGTACTTGTGCGTCGTGAGACGTCGCCGGAAGATGTGCGAGGCATGCATGCGGCCGTGGCTGTTCTAACGGAAAAGGGTGGCATGACCAGCCATGCAGCTGTGATCGGGCGCGGCTTGGGGTTGCCATGTATTGTCGGTGCCTCGGACATGAGGTTCCAGACCAAGAAGAAATTGCTGACCGCGCCGGATGGGCGCGTATTCAAGACCGGTGACATCCTGACAATCGACGGAAGCTCGGGGCAGGTGCTGGCTGGACAACCAGCAATGCTGGAAGCCGCTCTGGATGATTGTTTTCAGACCCTGATGGCTTGGGCGGATGCCGAGCGTGACATTGCAATCCGCGCAAATGCAGATACGCCTGCCGATGCGCAAACCGCGCGAAATTTCCAGGCCCAAGGGATCGGGCTGTGTCGGACCGAGCATATGTTCTTTGATCCCGGTCGCCTGATCGTGATGCGCGAGATGATCTTTGCGCAGACTTCGTCAGGACGTGCAGCTGTGTTGGAGCGTTTGTTGCCGATGCAGCGTGATGACTTTGTTCAGCTGTTTCGGATCATGGAAGGGCAGCCCGTCTGCATCCGTCTGTTCGACCCACCCCTTCACGAATTCCTGCCCACCACACGCGGCGGCCAGCGTGAACTGGCTGAAGCACTTGATCTGCCGGTCTCGGATGTTGAGCGGCGCGTTGCGGCGATGACCGAGTACAACCCGATGCTTGGCTTGCGCGGCGTCCGGCTTGGGGTCACCGTTCCTGAAATTTATGACATGCAGGCGCGCGCGATCTTCGAGGCAACGCTGGAAGCCAGCAAGAATGGCGCCCCTGTGGTGCCCGAAGTCATGATCCCGCTGGTATCTGCCAAACGTGAGGTTGAACTGGTCAAATCCCGCATCGATTCCGTAGCCGCCGCGGTGGCCGCCGAGCAGGGGCAAGAGTTCGAGTACCGGCTGGGTGTGATGGTCGAGACACCGCGCGCGTGTTTGCGCGCTGAAGAGATATCACCCAATACAGCGTTCTTAAGCTTTGGCACCAATGACCTGACGCAGATGACCTATGGGCTGTCCCGCGATGATGCTGGCCGTTTCATGTCAGCTTATGTGCAACAGGGTGTGTTTACAGAGGACCCATTTCACGTTCTGGACCCTGATGGGGTCGGCGAATTACTGAAATTGGGGTCCGAGCGTGGGCGCGCGGCACAGCCGGATGTTACACTTTCAGTCTGTGGTGAACATGGCGGTAACCCCGAATCAATCGCCATTTGCCGGGATCTGGGGTTTGACTATGTGTCGTGTTCTCCGTTCCGTGTACCCGTCGCTCGGCTGGCTGCCGCTCAACTGGCGATTTCGTCCAAACTTGGGGGTTGACAGAGGCCGAAAGCCCAAGGATTAGTGGGTTTGGGATGGACCTGTGGTCAAATTTATTTGGCCCCGCGGGCAAGATTTTTCTTGCTTTTTCATCAGAACTAGACGTTTGCCCCTGTCTGGGGTATTAGCCTCGTCGCGCCCGCCGGGGGAGGGTATGGCGCGTGAAGTGCCTGTGCGAGGTTATCTGATGCTACGTTACATAATGGCTGTTGCCGTATCGGCAGCAACCGTGCTGCCGAGTGCGTCCTTCGCTGAGAGGGAAGCAACGAATAGTGCGAAGCGAGAACTGGTTGCCCGAAGCGAATTGCCGGGACAGAGCTTCCGTGACTACCTGAACTTGTTTAAGCCACGAAAGGTGGTTGAGCCCGTTCAGATATCGTATTCCAATGACTGGCTGGACAAACAGCCCAAGGCAACCGGTGATGAAAACTGGAAATGCCTGGCCGAGGCCCTGTACTTCGAAGCGCGCGGTGAGAGCGTTCGTGGTCAGTTTGCCGTGGCCGAAGTAATCCTGAACCGGGTTGAAAGCGGTCGCTTTCCGAATTCACTCTGCGGTGTCATCCGTCAGGGAACCGGCAAGAAATACCAGTGCCAGTTCACCTATACCTGTGATGGGCACAAGGAAGTGATTCACGAAAAGAAGGCGTATGAACGCGTAGCCAAGGTTGCCCGCGCTGCCATCGACGGTGTTGCCAAAGAGCTGACCGAAGGGGCGACGCACTACCATACCAAGGCAGTGCGCCCGTCTTGGTCGCGTGTCTACAAGGAAACTGCTCGGATCGGCGTTCACATCTTCTATCGCCACAACTACCGGACAGCGAGCAACTGATTGACGCACCTGCGCTGGAACCTTGATGGCGCGGGGTAATCTAAGTCCTATATTGCGGGCCAGGAGGCCCGTAATGAAATTCACCCGCAGACAAATCCTGCAATCGGCGGCGGCTCTTTCGCTATTGCCCATTGCCGCCCGCGCCACTCCACAGGTTCTGGAGGCGCGCGAAGCAATACAGCGTATCGCCCCTCAAGGCTTCCCAGAGACTCGGGTCTGGAGTTTCGGTGGTACAGTTCCCGGTGCCCCGATCCGGGTCCCACAGGGTTCGCGGGTACAGCGCAGATTGCTAAATCAACTACCGCAGCCAACGTCAGTTCATTGGCATGGCATCCGTATCGATAACGCAATGGATGGGGTGCCTGGCCTGACGCAGGACGTTGTTCCGACGGGTGGTTCGTTTGACTATGACTTCGTTGTGCCGGATGCCGGAACCTATTGGTATCACGCGCATAACCAATCAATGGAGCAAGTTGCCCGCGGCCTTAGTGGTCCGTTGATCGTAGACGAGGCAAACAAGCCCGATGTGGATCAGGACCTGACGCTGATGCTGGACGACTGGCGTCTGGATCCTGAGACGGCTTTGATTGTTGATGATTTTGATAACGGTCATGATCTGAGCCACGCCGGGCGTCTCGGCAATCTTGTATCGGTCAATGGACAGTTTGACCCGATGTTTGAGGTGAAGCGCCATGAACGCCTGAGGTTGCGCCTGATCAATAGCTCCAACGCGCGGATTTTCGATGTTGGGCTAGAAGGTTTGTCGGGCTGGATCTTAGCTTTGGACGGAATGCCTCTTGAGACGCCATTACCTGTAACCGAGGCGTTTCCGCTGGCTCCGGCGCAGCGTGCAGACCTGATTGTTGATGTCGTCGCGGAACCTCAGGGCACAGCAAGTTTGGTCAGCTTTGAGCGGGACGGTGCGTTTGGTCTGGCTCGGTTCACCATTGGAGAACAAAACAGAGATCAGATCAGACCGCGGATCGACCCGCTCCCTCTGAACCCGCTGCCTGAGTTGAAGGACATAGATCAGGCACCAGTGCATCGAATGGTGCTGCAGGGTGGGGCGATGCGATGGCTGGAGAGTGCCAGGATCGGAGATGCAGAGCTGTCCGGGCGGGAACTGGCGCAACTCGGGCGGTTCTGGGCGCTGAACGGATATGCAGAACGTCCCTCTGACCCGTTTCTTGATGCGCGGCTGGGCAGCGTCCACAGAATTGAATTCGTCAATGAAACGGTGTTTCCGCATGCAATGCACCTGCACGGTCATCACTTCCGGCTGGTCTTGGGGGACGGATCATTGGGGCCGTGGCGCGACACAGTGCTGGTCGACCGAGGGCAAACCCGACAAATCGCGCTGGTTGCGGATAATCCGGGCGATTGGCTGCTGCATTGCCATATGCTGGGGCACGCTGCATCTGGTATGATGAGCTGGTACAAGGTGAGCTGACGCCGCATTCGACGGCTGGAATGGCGTTTGTTTGGGTGCTATAGGCGCGCGCATCGTATAATTTGGGCAAACTTGTCCACTGAGCCCGAAAAGGCGCGCACCATGAGTTCTGAAATCCGCCTAGCCTTTGCGCACCCGTCTGAACGGTCCGAAGCGACCGCGCCGCGCGGTCCGCTGGATCGCATCTCGCTGCGTGATCATATCGTTGAGGTTGAGATCGGCGCTTTTCAGGCCGAGCGCGGAACAACGCAGCGCATCTGCTTTAATATCGTGGTTGAAGTACGGCCAATAACCGATCCGATTGACGATGATGTGGATCGCATCCTGTCCTACGACCGCGTGACCGAAGCGATTGCCTATGAGTTGTCGGCGGAGCGTCTCAATCTGCTGGAAACTTTGGCTGACCGCGTGGCTGAGCGCATTCTGCTTGAGCCTCAGGCTGTAAGAGCTTTTGTACGCATTGAAAAACTCGATCGTGGCCCCGGTGCGCTGGGAGTAGAAATAGTACGTGGCAAAGACGCTGTTCATCACGACGTTGTGGAAGAAGAACGTCCCCATCCACGACTTGCATTCCTGTCGAACGAAGCGATTACATCGGACAATCTGACCGGCTGGATCGATCAGCTTGAGAACCGCCAACGCCCGTTGATCCTGTGCGTCGGAGCTGCTGATCTGGCTGTGCCTCAAACTGGACATGCCATGACCCAGCGGCGGATTGATCTGCTGGCAATCGAACAGAACGCTTGGGTTCTGGCGGCACGGGACCATCGCTGTGTGGTGGTTTCCACCCGGACCGAACTGGATTGGGCGATGAAGAATGGACAGATTTGTGTCTGGGCGCCTTCCAAGATCGTTCTGGATGCTGTTGACGGTCCGTCGGCCGCGCCATCTGATGCAGTTGCGCTTGCTGCATGGTTCGCAGCAACGTTTGAAGCCAGTGAAATGCTTGTAATCGGTGGTGAATTGCCCGAAGCACCAAAAACTCCGCTTCGATCTGTTTCAATCGAGCAGAAGCAACTGTGACCGAGTACTTTCGACCTCTGGTTCAACACGGTCCGACAAAGCCTGTCGGAGCAAAGCACCTTGCCGGACAAGCGCTTTGGTTTACCCACGCCGAAAAGCTGGCGCGCGGTGGACCCGCCGAGATCGTCGAGGCTGCAGATGTCCCTGCAGATATCCTGGAGCGTCTCACCCGATCTCGTCCAGCCATAGCGGGGCTGGATATGGCGCAGTCGCAGATCATGGGCATCCTGAATGCGACGCCTGACAGTTTCTCAGACGGCGGGGTGCATAACTCCGTGGACGCTGCACGCTCGGCCGCCGTGAAGATGGTGTCACATGGGGCGACGATCCTCGACATTGGCGGTGAATCGACGCGGCCGGGGGCGGATTTTATCCCCGAGGATGAAGAAATCGAGCGTACGCGCCCACTTATTCAGGCGATAAAGGCGGAAACCGACGCACTGATTTCCATTGATACCCGTAAATCCAAAGTTGCCGAGGCCGCTTGGCAAGCAGGTGCCGGGCTGGTCAATGATGTATCGGGATTCACTTTCGATGCTGAACTTGCACCTCTCTGCGCGCGTATCGGTGCTCCTGTTTGTGTCATGCACATGCAGGGTGATCCGGCTACGATGCAGGATGATCCACAATACGATAACGTCTTGTTGGATGTGTATGATTTCCTTGAAGGTCAAATCGCTCATCTGGAAAATCTCGGCCTCAGCCGCGAACTGATCGTGGCCGATCCTGGTATCGGTTTTGGCAAGACAGAAGAGCACAACCTGACATTGCTACGAAACCTGAGCCTGTTTCATGGGCTGGGTTGCCCAATACTGTTAGGCGTCTCGCGCAAAGGGTTCATTGGCAACATCGGGCAGGAACCGCGCAAGGATGCGCGCGCTCCGGGATCAATCGCCGTAGCATTGGCTGGATTGTCGCAAGGTGTGCAGATCATTCGGGTCCATGACGTGGCCGAAACCTCTCAGGCCTTGCGCCTGTGGGCCGCCGTCCGGTAATCCGGTCGCAGGCAGGAATATTTGGAGTACAGGTATGCGCAAGCTGTTCGGAACTGACGGGGTGCGAGGCACAGCCAACACCTATCCGATGACGGCAGAAATGGCGTTGCGCATCGGGGCCGCGGTCGGGCGGTATTTTCGCCGGGATTCACGCGGCGTGCATCGGGTCGTGATCGGAAAGGATACGCGACTATCCGGCTATATGCTTGAAAACGCTCTGACTGCAGGTTTGACGTCGACAGGGATGAACGTGCTGCTTCTTGGTCCTGTTCCCACGCCGGCCGTTGGATTGATGACCCGATCGATGCGGGCAGATCTTGGGGTGATGATCTCAGCCAGTCACAATCCCGCCGAAGATAATGGAATCAAGTTCTTTGGGCCTGACGGGTTCAAGCTCTCTGATCAGGCGGAGCTAGAGATTGAGAAACTGATTGAGGAGGGGGTCAGCCCTGCTCAGGCGCAGAACATTGGCCGCGCGCGTCGGGTCGATGATGCCCGGTTCCGTTATGGTGAGAGGGTCAAATCCTCGCTTCCCCGTAATCTGCGGCTGGATGGGCTGAAAGTGGTAATCGACTGTGCAAATGGTGCAGCGCACCGAACAGCCCCCGAAGTGCTGTGGGAACTAGGTGCCGATGTCATACCGATTGGCACGTCACCCGACGGTAAAAACATCAATCTTGGTTGTGGTTCAACCCAACCACGTATTGCCGCAGAAACGGTTGTCGCGCATGGCGCAGACGTTGGCATTTGTCTGGACGGCGATGCAGACCGGGTTGTTGTGGTCGATGAAACCGGGCAGGTCGCCGATGGCGATCAGTTGATGGCGCTGCTGGCCTCGGCCTGGTCAAAGGAAGGCACGCTGAAAGGTGGTGCTTTGGTTGCAACGGTCATGTCGAACCTTGGTCTGGAAAGACATCTGGAATCGCAGGGCCTGCGTCTGGAACGCACTGCCGTTGGCGACCGGTATGTTGTCGAGCGGATGCGTGAAGGCGGCTTTAATCTGGGTGGTGAGCAATCCGGGCATATCGTCATGTCAGATTACGCAACCACAGGTGACGGGTTGATGGCGGGTCTGCATTTTCTTGCCGAAATGGTGCATTCCGGGCGCAAAGCATCTGAATTGTCGCAACAATTCGAGACTGTTCCACAGCTTCTGAAGAACGTGCGCTATGGCGAAGGGCAAACCCCGTTGGAGGATGCCAGCGTTAAGGCTGCAATTGCCGATGCCGAGAAGCGGTTGAATGGACAGGGCCGGTTGCTGATCCGGAAGTCGGGTACAGAACCGTTGATCCGTGTTATGGCAGAGTGCGAAGACGATGCGCTGTTGCAGCAGGTCGTCGACGGAATCGTATCCGAGGTCGAAGCGGTCGCAGGCTAACGCCCGATCAGCATTTTTCTGAGGCTAAACCACTGGCTGATCGCCATTCCGGTCAGGATCAGAGCAAGCGCGATGTAGAAGCGCAAAGGCAGGGCCTCGGACAGAATCCATGCTCCGAACACCATTGACCAGATTGGCACCTGATAGTTCACGAGCGTCAGAAATACTGAACCGGCACTGCGGATGATGGATACGCGCAGAAGTGTGGCAAATGCTGTCGGCACTAGCCCGAGTACGATGATCGCAAAACCGGAACGCGTTCCCTGCCAATCCGGAATACCTTCGGTCACCAACATAATGGGGAGCAGAATGAGCGCTCCGACGACCAGCGTAAGTGCTGCCAGAACGATTGGGTCAATCGGTGGACAGCGCCGTGTGAAGATGGAGGCCAACGAGTAGCAGAAAGCAGCGCTGATACAGGCAAGTTGCGCCAGCGGCTCGGCACCTTCGCCAAGTTGTGCAAGGCCGGGACCGATCAGGACGAGGGCACCGGAAAACCCAAGTGTCACACCAAAGAGTCTGCGGGCATTCAGGGGTTCGTCTGAAAAGAAATGTGCAAGCGGCAGGACCATAAGCGGAATAGCGGCCATCGATAGGCCGGCAAAGGCCGATGGTACATATTGTTGACCCCAGCTCAGCAGCACAAAGGGCAGGGCGGTAGACAATATGCCTATCACCACGATGGCACCCCATAAGGCGGGGCTGGGGGCTGGGAGCTTGCGGCCCGTGAGCATCATCAGCACAAGCAGCGTCAATGCCCCCAAAGTGGTCCGCGCGGTTGCCACCGTTATTGGCCCATAACCTTCCAGAGCAATCGCGACGACCATGAAGGTTCCGCCCCAGATGAGGCCAAGGGCTGCGACGCCACTCCAGTCACGAGAATCCGGCTGCTTTACCATTCGTCCCTCTGCTCAATCGGCCTGCGTTGATCACGTGGTTGCCCAAAGGTTTGCTATACTTGAGCTGTGATGCGACCAATTTACCGATAAAGGCATGTTTGTAATATGTTGCGGTTCGTAGCTCACCTAGCTGAACCTGACAAAAAGGGCGGCCAGATAGGCCGCCCGATGCTGAGAAATATCAGACTTAGTTCTTTTCTTTGTCGACCATTTTGCCGGCCGAGATCCATGGCATCATGCCACGCAGTTTCGCTCCGGTTTCTTCGATCATGTGCTCGTCATTGGCACGGCGCGACGCTTTGATGGTCGGCTGGCCAACAGCGTTTTCCAGCATGAAGTCACGAACGAATTTACCCTGCTGGATGTCGTTCAGAACCTCTTTCATGCGGGCTTTGGTCTCGTCGTATTTCAGGATACGCGGGCCGGTGACGTACTGGCCATATTCGGCAGTGTTCGAGATCGAGTAATCCATGTTGGCGATGCCGCCTTCATAGATCAGGTCAACGATCAGCTTCACTTCGTGCAGACACTCGAAGTACGCCATCTCGGGCGCATAGCCCGCTTCGACCAGCGTTTCAAAGCCGCAGCGGATCAGTTCGACCAGACCACCGCACAGAACAGCCTGTTCACCGAACAGGTCGGTTTCACACTCTTCACGGAAGTTGGTTTCGATGATGCCCGAGCGACCACCACCGATGGCCGAGCAATAGGACAGGCCGATTTCCAGCGCTTTGCCGGTTGCATCGTTGTCGACGGCTACCAGGCAGGGCACGCCGCCGCCTTTGGTGTATTCGCCGCGCACGGTGTGGCCGGGGCCCTTAGGTGCCATCATGATGACATCGACGCCTTCTTTCGGCTCGATCAGGCCGAAGTGGACGTTCAGGCCGTGGGCGAATGCAATTGCTGCACCGGGTTTGATGTTGTCGTGGACGTACTTTTTGTAGGTTTCGGCCTGTAGTTCGTCGGGCATGGTGAACATGATCACGTCACACCATGCTGCGGCTTCGGCGATACCCATAACTTGCAGACCTTCGGCTTCGGCTTTCTTGGCCGAAGGGGAGCCTTCACGCAGAGCGATGACAAGGTTCTTGGCACCTGAGTCGCGCAGGTTCAGCGCATGCGCGTGGCCTTGCGAACCATAGCCCAGAATGGCAACTTTTTTGTCTTTGATCAGGTTGATGTCGCAATCGCGATCGTAATAGACGCGCATTTCGCTGGTCCTTTCTGTTTCGATTGCTGTGCTTTTACCCAGCCAATTCGGTATTGGCGATAGCCGCGAAGGTGGCTATGCATATAAATTCAAAATCATCATTCTTGAAACGAGAGAAAGTCGTAAAAATCATGCTTGATGATATCGATCGTCGAATCCTGCGCCATTTTCAGGCTGATCCAAGCCTGTCGACGGCTGAATTGGCTGAGCGATGCCGGATCAGTCCTGGGGTATGCTGGCGCCGTATCGAAAAAATGCAGGCGAGTGGTGTGATCGAGGGGCAGGAGGCTGTGATCGACTGGTCGGCATTGGGTTACGCAGTAGAGGTTTCACTGCGGGTTACGCTGGACAAGACTCAGCCTCGTGCCTTTGACGAGTTTACTGTAGCCGCCCGAGAAGTATCTGAAGTGATCGAGATACAGACGTTTCTGGGGCGCGTGGATGTTCGGCTGTCGGTTCTGGCCCGGGATATGTCTCATTATCAGCAGGTTTACCGGGATCGTATTCTGACCCTGCCGCATATCGCGGATATCGAGGCGTTGATGCACATCGCGCGGGTCAAAAGGGATGAGGTTTTGCCGGTATGATCGAACTGGATGAAACCGACCGCGAGCTTTTGCGTGCATTGGTACAGGATGCAACGCTTAGCGCAGGTGCTTTGGGGCGTAAGCTGGGAATGTCACAACCCGCAACATGGCGACGCATCAAGCGCCTGCAGGAGGCGGGGGTGATCAAAGGGCGCAGGTTGCGGCTGAACGCCGAAGCGCTGGGATTTGGTGTCACTGTTTTTCTGGGGGTTAAACTCGCTCGGAAAGGGCAGGTTAGCCTTGAGGATTTTGAACGCGCCGTAAGCGCGATCCCCGAGGTACAAACAGTCGAGCATGTCTTGGGTTTGTATGACTATAGATTGCGGGTCGTTGCGCGTGATCTGTCAGATTTCGAACGTGTATTACGTCGGCGCATCATGACCCTGCCGGGTGCGGGTGATGTCGAGGCAAACGTTCTGTTAAGTGAAGAGCGTTTGCCGGGACCGATCGGTTGACTGGATCAGTACTTTGTACGGATGCAAAAGCCAGGGTGGTGCGTCATGCGCGCAAACGTCATCGGCTGACCATCTTTCCATGTCGTCCGCTCAAGTTGAATCATGGACGTACCAGCGGTCGTGCCCATGTATTCAGCCAGTCGGCTGTCCGCCGAGATCGCACAGAAGGCAATTTCCGCTTCGGTAAACGGTGCCGCATCCAACAGCCATTCATGCGGACCGGTTTCCTGCAGGTCTGCATGTTCCACATCCGGGACGGCGTCGATGTTGATCCAACGCTCTTCAAGCTGGAAGGGACGATTGTCGGCATAATGCATACAGATGACGTGCAGTACGCGCGAATCGGGGGAAACACTGAGCTGTGAACTCAGCCAACCAGGGCTCGGGACCACGTTCCGCTCAACCAGCGAATAGCGATATGTAGCGTTCTGATTCTCGACCGTTTGGCGGGTCAGAGAAATCTCGAGCTTTGCCTGCTTGCTGGGGGCTTTTTTGACGCGCGTCCCGCTTTTGCGCTTACGCTCGACAAATCCTTGTTCGGCTAGTTCCCGCAGGGCGCGATTGACGGTCGCGCGGGCGCAATTGAACTCTTCTGCCAGTTGAGTTTCGGTGGGCAACAAAGAGCCCTGAGGCCAGATCCGGGTTTCAATCCGCCGTTTTACTTCGTCGCGAACGACCTGGAAACTAATCCGTTTTTGTGCAGGCACGGGCGAGCACGTCCTTTCTTGTTCAAAGTGTGCGTATCTGTTCAGAATCGCGCCATGGTGTAAAGAGAGGGTGACACTAATTGGCGTCATTTCTTCAGATTTCCCCATTGATGGTGAACAGGATCGTCAATCTTTGCACGGTTTCCGTCACGTCAGCACAAGAGGTCGCATTGGTACTTTACCAAAGCGACTCAAGCGTCCAGAAATTGCACAAAGCTTAGGAAAGGACGCACAATGCCCGCACTTTTGAGTACTGTTGACCCTGATGGTCTCGAGGAGTTTTCGGTCGTTTTCACGGATCGCTCGCTCAATCACATGTCTTCAGCTTTTCAGCAGGTGATGCGTGATATCTCCTCGATGCTGAAGGATGTTTACAACGCAGATGGTATCGCAGTGATTCCCGGGGGTGGCACCTATGCTATGGAAGCAGTGGCCCGTCAATTTGCCCGCGGAGCGAATGTTCTGGTGGTTCGTAATGGCTGGTTTTCATATCGATGGAGTCAGATTATTGAGTCGGGTTCATTGACCGCCTCCACCACAGTTCTCAAGGCTCGCGAAACCGGGAATGCAAGCCCTTCTCCCTTCGCGCCTGCGCCGATCGAAGAGGTAGTTGCCACCATCCGCGAACAGCGCCCGGATATCGTTTTTGCCCCGCATGTCGAGACCGCAGCCGGTGTGATCCTGCCGGACGAATATGTGACGGCCATGGCCGAAGCCGCGCATGAGGTTGGCGCACTGATGGTACTGGATTGCATCGCGTCAGGTTGTGCCTGGATCGATATGAAGGCCACAGGTGTCGATGTTCTGATCTCGGCACCCCAGAAAGGCTGGAGCGCTTCGCCTTGCGCCGGGCTGGTGATGCTGTCCGAGCGTGCCGAGGCACGGTTGGATGAAACCACGTCTGACAGCTTTGCCATTGATCTGAAAAAATGGCGTCAGATCATGCAGGCTTATGAGAATGGTGGCCACGCCTACCATGCGACGATGCCCACGGATGCACTGCGTGCGTTCCGAGACACCATGGCCGAAACCCGCGAGTACGGATTTGAGAAACTGCGTGAAGCGCAGTGGGCCTTGGGCAATGGTGTGCGGCAAATGCTGCGGGACAAGGGCATCATGTCAGTCGCGGCAGATGGATTTGGCGCACCCGGTGTGGTTGTCAGTTATACATCCGATCCTGAAATTCAGAACGGTAAGAAGTTTGCCGCGCTGGGGATGCAGATCGCAGCTGGCGTGCCGCTTCAGTGTGATGAGCCCGAAGGGTTCAGTACCTTCCGGCTCGGGCTGTTCGGACTTGATAAACTCTATGATGTTGATGCCACAATTGCTCGCCTGAGACGGGTGCTGGATCAGGTTCTTTAAACTGAAATTGGGCCTTAGCGAACGCCAAGACCCATTTGCATCAGCGTCTTGCGAACCGGCGCAAGAGAGTAAAGCGCATTCAGACCCATCGCACGCGCGTCCCGCAGGGCGCGCGTTTCCATCATGGACGCCCGGTTCAGCAGGTCGATACCTTTCACACGCAATTCGATCTCGGTGTGGCGCGCCTTGTGATAAGCTTCCAGCATCTGCACGTCGCCCAACCCATCAGGTCTGCTCTGAGCCAGATCCAGCAAGCAGCGCAGATCGCCCAGCGACATGTTCAATCCCTGCGCACCGATCGGGGGCACGACATGAGCCGCTTCGGCCATCAGTGCGATACGTTCTCCGGACAGACGTTCAGCCGACTGGCTGATGATCGGCCAGATCGTGCGGCGTGACGCGAGCTTGAGTGGCCCGAACAAACCGCAGGATCGTTCTGTCATTGCCGCTTCGAATGCGTCGGTGTCCAGATTCAGCAACTCTACCGCGCGCGGTCCCCGCTCCATCCAGACAATCGCCGAAGAAGGCTGACCCTGCCAATCGGGCAGGGGGACCAGCGTGAAAGGCCCGCCGGACCGATGGATCTCGGTCGAGACATTCTCATGTGCGATTGGATGGGTGACCGCAAAGGCCAGCGCCTTTTGGCCATATCGCGTGGTATGGACGTTGATACCGGCAGCCTCACGCATCGGAGAGGTTCGGCCATCCGCAGCAATCACCAGCTTGCAACGAATGCGACTGCCATCGCTCAGGCCTACGCGCGCTTCGGCGGTGCGGGTAAACAAGCTGGTTGTACCGGTGCCAGGGCGGAAATCGACATTGGGCAACTCTGCCAGCCGCGCCACCATTTCGCGTCGTAGTAGCCAATTGGGGAGGTTCCAGCCGAACGGCTGGTCCGAGATGTCTGCTGCGTTGAAATCCCTTACGACACGCGGTTCCGGCTCGTCACCGCCCGCATCGACGATACGCATGATTTGCAGAGGGGCCGCATATTCATCCAACCGGCTCCACAATCCGCACTGTTCCAGCAAGCCATGAGCGGGTTGTAGAAAAGCCGTTGTTCGCAAGTCCGAACCATCGACGTCGCGTTCGGTAATCGGAGGAGCCGGATCAACACAGATTACGTCAAAACCTGCTGCGCCAAAGGCCGCCGCTGCGGTCAAACCGGCGATTCCGCCACCAGAAATCAGGATGTCACAGCTGTCAGTCATGGCACATTACTCCGTTCTGAGCAGAACCTAGTGCTGATCTGTGCCAGAGGCCAAGTGACATCCTGTCCCGTTTATCAGCCGCGTGAAATCAGGATGAGGATCAGGAACATGACCGGGACCATCGCGAGCGCCGGAAGGTAAAGGCCAGGCAGGCCAAACAGAAGCGCAGAGCAGCCCCACATGCTGAAGATCGCTGCAGCGGTATAGCCCAGGTCTTCGGGTTCTCCGTCGGCGACATCACGCGCCATCCAGCCAAACAGAGGAATTGCATAAAGCAGGCGCTGCCAGACGGGCAGGCGGCGGGGCATTTCGATCGCGCTCATCGGGGTCTCCGTTCTGTTCACATCTGCGGCGCATATAGGTGCGATGCTGCACCTGCGTAATGAGCAGATCGTCGCAGTTTGCGAAGCTCAGACCAGACGCGCGAGGAACCCTGTCAGGTCATCCGTGTGGTGATGAATATGCTCAGCCTCGTGCGGGTCAGGCGCGACATGAACGGTGCGCATTCCCATAGCATGAGGTGCCGCCAGATTGCGTGGATCATCCTCGAACATGGCTGCATTTTCGGCCTTGATCCCATCTTTTGCAAAGATCGTTTCAAACGCCGCTTGCTCGGGCTTTGGCCTGTATCCGGCATGTTCCACCCCATAGATCGCATCGAACAATCCGGTCAGCCCGCGCGCGGCGAGCACCCGTTCGGCATATGGCGCGCTGCCATTGGTATAGACAATGCGGCGACCCGGGAGGGATCGGATATGCGCAGCAAGCTCATGGTCGGGGTCCATGTGGCTCATGTCGACCTGATGAACGGCATGAAGATAGGGGTCCGGATCCAGATCGTGCTCGGCCATCAAGCCTGCCAATGTTGTTCCATATTGCCGCCAATAGTGAGACCGCAAACGGTCGGCCTCGGCCCGATCAACACCTATGGCCTGAACGACATAATCGGTCATCAGCGCCTCGATCTGATCGAACAGGCGCATATGTGGCGGGTAGAGGGTGTTGTCGAGGTCGAACACCCATTGCGTGACATGAGAAAAGGCAGGTTTGACCATGGCTTGGGTTTAGGGCGTGGTGGCGCAGTTTTCAATGGCGCACTTGATTGCGAGGCCATCAGACGGATAGACATGTCCGAACGAGGAGAAACAAATCAAATGAGCCAGTCCCGACAATCTCATACAGATGCGTACAGCCTGATTCTGGAGGCCATCGACGTTGGCGTCTACAAACCGGGTGATCGGCTTGTGGAAAGCGAGCTTGCTGAACGTTTTGGTGTGTCGCGTACCCCGATCCGCGAGGCGTTGCAGCGGTTGGAGACGCAGTCGTTGCTTGAGCGGGACGGACGCTCTCTGATTGTGGCTTCGCTGGATCATAATCAGATGGCAGAACTGTATGTGGTTCGGCGTGAGCTGGAGGGTTTGGCTGCCCGCCTTGCTGCCCGACATGCGACCGAAGAAGAGGTCAAGGTTCTGCAGGACATGGTCGCTGCGGATGATGCCCTGGTAGATGATCCCACCGCGCTGTCCCGGGCCAATCGCCGGTTCCACGAGCAGATTCATCTGGCATCGCACAACCGTTATCTGGTCCAGCAACTTGATCTGGTGCATCGGACGATGGCGTTGATGGCCACTACATCATTGGCAGTGCAGGGGCGTGGTGAGATCGCGCAAAGTGAGCACAAGGGCATCGTTGAGGCCATTGTCGCGCGGGATGAAGACGCAGCGGAACGGGCGTTGAAAGACCATATCTCGATCGCTTTCATGACCCGCCTGAAACAGGATGCAGTGCGTCGCGAGAAATAGTCTGCGTCAGGTCATGGTCGCCTCTTCGTGGGCCTGACCATGTTGGGTCTTGTCCCAGAAAAAAGGCTTGGCCGCGAGTTCCCACAGGGCCTTGTAGGCAGCCAGAACACCGAGCGGATAATAGAGAATCAATGTCGGAACCCACGGGAGCAGAAAGCGCCTGCCACCTGCGTTAACGCCTAGTGCACCAACTATGATATTGGTGGCTTCGGCCGCCAGAAAGAGATAGACGCAGGCCTTTAGAATTTCTGGCGATACAACGTTGAGAAAGGGATGAGGCAGACCCATCGATGTCAGCCAAAACATCCATAAAACCGGTGCAAGCAGGAATTGTCCGACAGTGCCCAGAAAGAATGCTTGTACGCCCATGAATCTCAGCGGCCCAAGCTCGTTCAGGAAACGTAACGGTGCGCGCATGTGCACCAGATAGGTGACCATGAACCCTTTCAGCCAGCGCGAGCGCTGTTTAACCCAGGGCCAGGCGCGAAAGTTAGCCTCTTCATAGGTCGTGGTCTCGACGATTTCGGTTCTGTAACCCGCACGGCTTAGGCGAACGCCCAGATCGGCGTCTTCCGTTACATTGTGGGCGTCCCAACCGCCCAGCTCCAACAGTTTGTCGCGACGGAAAAAGAATGTTGTTCCGCCCAATGGGACGACCAAACCCAGTTTCGCAATTCCTGGCAGGATAACGCGAAACCAGCCACTGTATTCAATTGTAAAACAACGGGATCGCCAGTTTGTTCGGGGGTTATAGTAGTCCAGAACACCTTGCAGACACACCACGTCATCTGCGGCCTGTTCAAAATGTCGAACGACAGTTTCAATTTGATCGGGTTGTGGCGCATCCTCGGCGTCCCAAACCCCGATAATATCGCCTCGGCAGAAGTCCAAAGCATAGTTCATTGCGCGGGGTTTCGTGGTTAGATTCCCCAACTCGGGCACTTCCAAGACACGAATCCACGAAGGCAGATCTACGTTTTTCAAAGCTGTTCGGGTAACATCGTCATGTTCTTCGAGCACCAGAATGACGTCCAGAAGAGCTTTGGGATAAGTCAGGCGCCCAAGTCGGACAATCAGTGCATCCGCGATTTCCCGCTCTTTGTACAAAGGTACCATCATCGATACGACCGGCATTCGGGTCTGTGTCGCTTCTTGACAAGCGGAAAGGGTTTTGGGGCTGAGCAGATAGGCACCCAATCCGAATATTCTGAGCGTCAGAAACAAGATCAGCGTTGAAACAGCTGCCCAAAAGAAAAAGGCTAGTCCAATTGGCGGATAGGCGAGAAACACGACCAATGCAGCCAGCAGCAGTACAACGGGCCCGACTCGTGAACGGGCAGTCCAATTGCGGCAGCTGTGCATGGCATCGACGCGGTTCTCTGCTGCTTCTGCGAGTGTTGAAGAGAATTGTGCAGCGATAACAGCATTGATTTGCTCAGCGGACGCCAGAACCGGAACCACGGTGTGTCCGCAATCGCTAAGTTCATTTGCGACTTGTTCGAATTGATCAGGACGGGCAGTCGCGATCTGAAGGATTGGTCCGATCCGCATCCACGGTGCAACGCCGTGAGACACCCAGAATTCTGCAGGCCGGATGGCGAACAGATCGGCAGATGGCGGTGAAGCTTTGAGATCTGCAATCTGCAACCCATTTTGATCGGACAAAGCTTGCAGTACGTTCTGGCGGTCTATCCAGCCCTCGCTCAACAATATTTCGCCCAGACGCGCGTTCTGGTTTGTTTGCTGGTTCAAGGCCCACTGCAACTGCGTTTGATTGATAACGCCACGGCCGACCAAACATGCACCCAGCGGTTTACGCGGTCTTGTGCCGGGGACGGGTGTTGCGGGTGCAAGACCCTGAAGATTCAGTTCAACCATTTCAAACCCCGTCGCCAATAGTGACGTCAGGGTTGCTAAATCACGGTTAATTTGCAGTTAACGGTCGCCCGTAGGAAACCACAAGCAATCAGGCTTGTGCCTTGCGATCTGCCATGGCTGCTGCAAAGCGCTCGAACAGATAGAAACTGTCCTGAGGGCCGGGCGATGCTTCGGGGTGATACTGGACCGAATACACAGGGCGGTCGGTCATGCGGATACCACAGTTTGAGCCATCAAACAGCGAGCGATGAGTTTCGACCACACCTTCGGGCAGGGACTCGGCGTCAACTGCAAAGCCGTGGTTCATCGAGGTGATCTCAACCTTGCCGGTGTCCAGATCCTTGACCGGGTGGTTCGCACCGTGGTGTCCGTGGTTCATCTTGATGGTCTGACCGCCAAGGGCCAGTGCCAGCATCTGGTGGCCCAGACAAATGCCGAAGACCGGAAGGTCTGTCGTATCCAGAACCTCTTTGATCATTGGCACCGCATATTCACCTGTGGCTGCTGGATCGCCAGGGCCGTTGGAAAGGAAAACCCCGTCAGGCTCATGTGCCAGAACTTCGGCCGCAGTCGCCGAGGCGGGCAACACAGTCACATCACATCCGGCTGAGGCGAGACAGCGCAGGATATTGCGTTTGGCCCCGAAGTCCAGCGCGACAACTTTGTGCACCGGTGCTTCCTGACGCTGGTATCCAGCAGGCCATGCCCAACGCATTTCATCCCAGCGGTAGCTTTGGGCGCAGGTTACATCCTTGGCCAGGTCCATTCCTTCAAGACCGGCAAAGCCGCGCGCAGCTGCAACCAGGGCTTCAATATCGAAGTTGCCTTCTGGATCGTGGGCCAGTGCAACGTGCGGAGCACCCTGCTGACGAATGGCCCGTGTCAGGCGGCGGGTGTCAACGCCGCCGATTGCGATGCGACCACGCCGCGCCAACCATCCTTTGAGTTCTTCGGCAGAGCGCCAGTTCGATGGTTCGGTTGGATCCCATTTGACGACCATCCCGGCTGCTACAGGGTCACCGGTCTCGTCATCTTCGGGGTTCACACCAACGTTGCCAATGTGCGGGAAAGTAAAGGTCACGATCTGCCCGGCGTAAGACGGATCAGTCATGATTTCCTGATACCCGGTCATCGCGGTGTTGAAGCAGAGTTCAGCCACCGTCTGGCCGGTTGCCCCAAAACCGATGCCATAAAACAGGGTTCCGTCGGCCAGTGCCAGACATGCGGTGGGCTTGGGCGTGGCGGTATGTGCCATGGCGCGACTCTCCTGCTGGGTAAATCGGCGCATTCCTAAGGGGGTTAGGCCGCTGGGTCAAGTCTGATCAATTTTTGGGCTATTGTTACTTTTCAATAACTTAGCCATATTGCTCTGCTGTTGTATCACGCTTTTTGTTTAGATATGTTCAGGGTTCCTTTGCCATGGGGATGGACAAACCATATGGATATGCGATCACGGGTGAACACCGCCCTGAAGCAAGCAATGAAAGACAAAGCAGCCGAGCGTCTGTCGACGCTGCGGTTGATCAATGCGGCAATCAAGGACCGCGACATCGCTACGCGCGGGTCGGACAACGAAGAAGCCAAGGGGTGCGGGGACTCGGATGTTCTTGAAATTCTTGGAAAAATGATCAAGCAGAGAAAAGAAAGCGCACGCACCTACGAAGAAGGCGGGCGCCTGGATTTGGCCGAGCGTGAATTGCGCGAGGTTGAGGTCATCGAAGAATTCCTGCCCAAACAGCTGGACGATGATGAGGTCGCGCAGGCCATCCAAACAGCAATCACTGCCACTGGTGCGGGGTCGATCCGTGACATGGGTAAGGTAATGGGCGAGCTTAAATCGCGCTACACCGGCCAGATGGATTTCGGCAAAGTTGGCCCGATGGTCAAAGACCATCTTTGCGCTTCTGCCAACGGAAACTGCTAAGTTTCAGAACCTGCCGTGGCTAAGCTGCGGCAGGTCCCTTCAATCGATTCAACAGATCATCATATAGCGCGATACGCTCTTCCTCTGACAGGAAGGCGCCGATTTCGACTTCTCGCCCGTCGCCGACCAGCGTGACATAGTTTGGTACCGGCCCACCTTTTTTGTGTATCTCGGGACGTGCCCAATACCTGTTACAGCTCCATTCCTTCTGACCTGAGCGCGGGCTGTGATGCACAAGCCGGGCCTTTGTGCCGGTCAAGGTCAGCACCTCGAACATACTTCGCGCCCGGTAATTCATTTCGAAGGCCAGCCACAGCCCCAAAACCGTCAGAAGCAGAAACGGAAGCAGACCCCAAAGCAGGACGGAACCCAGAACCGCCAACAACGGGATGAGCCCGAACAGAAATACTGCCAGAACAACGATCATGGCACCACGCGGGGGCAGCGAATTATGCGGCCATAGGCGCAGTTCCTGTTCGGTGTCAGAGGTTTGGTTCCATCGGTAGGGCATGGGTAAGAAATAACGCAATGAAAGCCGGAGTCGATGGGGATTCGCTAAACAACATGGCCCACACGCGACCACGAGAATGCGTCGTCGAGGCGGTCGTCACCCCAGAACACCTCACCACGCACAACGAAACTCGGCGCACCAAATACGCCCAGATCTGTTGCTTTCGCCGTTTCAGATTCCAGTGCTTCCTCGATCTCGGGGCTGCGCGCGCGCGACAACATCAGACGGGGATCCTGTTGGCATCGGAACAGGGCCTCGGACACAGCGTTCTCACCGCCAGCTTCCATCCCTTCTTCGAACCAGATGCGATAGAGCGTTTGGGTAAAGTCCTTACCCCAGCCTTCACGCATGCCAAGCAGCGCGACCTGATTGGACAGCGCCAGATCTGAGATCGGGTAGGGGGCCGGTAGATTTGCATGGATGTGATACTTGGCTGCTCTGCGTTCGATGTCGCGCCACATATATGCTGATTTAATAGGCTTTCCCGCAAAAGGGGTGTTTTGCTGATCGGCCATCACCGTACGCACATTGAATGGACGCCAGTTGACGGTAGTCTCATGCTCGCGGCACCACTCATCCAGACGCATCACGGTCAGGAAACTGTAAGTACTGCCAATGGAAAACCAAAAGTCGATTTCAGGCATCAGAACGCTCCGGATTCAGAGTTTCATGATACAGGATACCCTAAATCGACTGATTTTTCGATCATCCCTTTGTTTTGAGCAGTAAAACCTGAATCAGAACAGCACTTTGTCTATTGGCTTCAGCGGGGCTGGCGCCTCGTCCGTGGCCATCATCTGGCGCAGGTCGATCTCGATATTCCGGCAGATTGTCGAAATCGGAACATCAGTTACATCGCCTTCAAACGGGTCTTCCATCGAGGCACTCACCCGCTCGGTTACAAAGAAAATCCAGCACACCAACGCTCCGACCGGGGCGAACGTGAGCCAGTCGGAAATCACAGTTTGGAGAAGGGGGGCATCCGCACTGGCGAAAAACGAACGTTCGTCGTTGAACGCCAGAGGGAGCAGGAAAATGAATATCCAGCTGAAGATGCGGCCAACCTCGGCAACCTGTCTGGGGAATGGTGTATTCTTGATGCGTTCGCTGCGGCCCTGAGACGTAGAAAAATCTGCGATCCGGTCGAGCAGGGCGATGTGCCAATAGGAGTCGATTTTCTTCTCGCTCGCCAACGCTGCCAGTTGTTGGCTTTGTAAGAACAAGAGATAAGCAGCTTTGTTGTTCTTCCCTTCAAGCAGCGGCAGGTCGGTTGCGATTTGATAATCGCGCCAACTGTCCCGATTCTGATGTAGGTCAGCACGGTCTGAGATGGGTTTATGGCCGAACAGCCAGGGACGACGTGTCCGGCCGCTGGGTGATGATTGCCGAAGCTGGTATGCGAGCATGTTCAGCCATGCGATATGCCGATCAATCAGATCTTGTCGGATGTTCGCATCGAGAGGAGTGCCGTCAGACTGGACAAGATTGCCTATGGTGTACCCCCAATCGCGACTACCGTTTACGATGTCGCCCCAGACGCTTCGGGCTTCGATCCAGCGGGCGTAGGCAGATGTGTTTTTGAAACCCAGAAAGAAGGCGACCGCGAGGCCCAGCATGGTGACCGGCGGACTTGGGTTGTTGATGACTTCGATGGGGGTCAGTTCGTCAACCAGCACGACGAGAAATATCCAGACCAAAACGAGGCAGATAAAGCCAATGGACCCCTTGACCATTTGCTGAAACTTGATGCCGTCGTGCAAAAGCATTGCGCGCTATCCTCTGCTTAAATGGCTCGGGATGTGTCAGACAAGGTCTGGATATTCACCAGTCGCCTGACAATCGAAAGGTAATTGATTTACTGAGGAAAATTAGTCGAGCACTGTTTTGTTGTCACGGAAATTCCCCGATTGCCCGTTCGTTGCGCACAAAAAAAACCCCGCACTGGGCGGGGCTTTTTGATTTCTTCTGACCGGATCAGTGCGCGTGGCCTTTGTCCCAGTCTTCCTGCTTTGGCAGCTGCTCGAACGTGTGTTCGGGCGGCGGCGAGGGCAGGGTCCATTCCAGCGTATCCGCGTACTCATTCCAGTAGTTGTTCTGGGTGATCCGTGCGCCACGTAGCAGGGCGTAGATCACGATACCAAAGAACAGCAGGAACGAAGCGAAAGAGACGAATGCACCGATCGACGACACGAAGTTCCACTGTGCGAACGCTTCGGGGTAGTCGATGTAACGGCGGGGCATGCCCTGACGACCCAGGAAGTGTTGCGGGAAGAAGGTCAGGTTGGCGCCGATGAAGAACAGCCAGAAGTGAACCTTGCCCCAGAACTCCGAATATTGACGACCCGTCATCTTGCCGAAGTAGAAGTAGATACCCGCGAAGATCGCAAATACGGCACCCAGTGACATCACGTAGTGGAAGTGAGCAACCACGTAGTAGGTGTCGTGATAGGCACGGTCGATACCCGCCTGCGACAGAACCACACCGGTTACACCGCCAACGGTGAACAGGAAGAGGAAGCCGAAGGCAAACAGCATCGGTGTCTTGAATTCGATCGATCCGCCCCACATGGTCGCGATCCACGAAAAGACCTTAACCCCTGTCGGAACCGCGATGACCATCGTGGCCAGCATGAAGTAGGCCTGCTGACGCAGCGACATGCCAACGGTGTACATGTGGTGCGCCCAAACGACGAAGCCCAGAACACCAATCGCGATGATCGCCCAAACCATCGGCAGGTAACCGAAGATCGGCTTACGTGCGAAGGTCGCGATTACGTGGCTGATGATGCCGAAGCCGGGCAGGATCACGATGTACACTTCCGGGTGGCCGAAGAACCACAGGATGTGCTGATACAGGATCGGGTCACCGCCACCGGCCGGATCAAAGAAGGTAAAGCCAAAGTTGCGATCCATCAGCAACATGGTGATTGCGCCCGCCAGAACCGGCAGCGACAGCAGAATCAGCCACGAGGTGACGAAGATCGACCAGCTGAACAGCGGCACCTTGAACAGGGTCATGCCCGGGGCACGCATGTTCAGGAAGGTGGTAATCATGTTGATCGCGCCGAGGATCGAGGAGGCGCCCGATACGTGCACGGCGAAGATCGCAAGGTCCATGGACATGCCGCCTTCGGTCGTCGACAGCGGCGGGTAGAGAACCCAACCAACGCCCGAACCGAGCTGGTCGTTACCACCGGGGCTCAGCAGCGAAGCCACGCCCAGCGAGGTACCAGCGACGTACAGCCAGAAGGACAGGTTGTTCATCCGCGGGAACGCCATGTCCGGCGCGCCGATCTGCAACGGCATGAAATAGTTGCCAAATCCGCCGAATAGGGCCGGAATGACAACGAAGAACATCATCAGAACACCATGGTAGGTGATCATAACGTTCCACAGGTGTCCGTTAGGGGTACATGGGTCGGCCATAAAGCCTTCCAGACACATGTACTGAACGCCCGGGTGCATCAGCTCGAGCCGCATGTAGACGGTCATCAGAACCGAGATCAGGCCGGCCAGTGCCGAAAAGATCAGGTAGAGAATCCCGATGTCCTTGTGGTTGGTCGACATGAACCAGCGGGTAAAGAAACCGCGATTGTCTTCATGCTCGTGACCATGAATGGCTGCGTCTGCCATTTAGGTGCCTCCTGTTGCAACTGCACCGCGCAGCCAGACCTCTCCAGCGCGCGGGATTCCTGCTGGTTTTAGAATGCGAAGGGGTGACCTTCAATGGCCGAGTTTGATCTGGATCAAGATAAATAGCCGCACCCTCTTGAAGGGGACGCGCTGAATCCCGTGTTACTGAAGGTCGGCGAGGGTGTTCTTGAGCTGTCGGAGCGGGACCCAGATCTGGCTTGCGCAGATCGGTCCGGCGCATCCTCTGAGGCGTAGCCGACCATCGGCCAACTGATGGATATTGCCGCGAAAGGTCAATCCCGTTTCAGGATGCCGCAAGTGCCCTTCGGACCATCCGGTGGTGTCTGGTTTGAGGCCCGTAATCATCAGATCACCGGGTTGGATTTGTCGCCAGATGGTCACATCCCATCCCCAGAGCAGCCGACCACAAGTTAGTGTGGAGTCATTTGGGCAGGATTCGAAGCGGACAACAGCCCCGAGGTAAGGCGCTGAATACGTTCCTCGCAACTCGGCTGCCTTGGCCGAGGTGCTTGCCAGGACGAACATGCAAGACAACAGGAGGATTGGCATAAGATCACCGGGTCGTACGCTGGGGCGAGGGGCGACCCGTGCGAACTCCTGATGGTAGCGCGGGTGTTCGGTACCCATCAACCGATCCCACCATGTAAAATATAGGCCCATATTATAGCGCCCGTTGGCATGATGTAGATCGTGATGAGTCACGCTGGTCAGCCAGTCGAACAGGGGCTTCCCGTTAGAACGCGCCGGAAAGACCTCGTATCCGCAATGACCCAGCGCATTGCGTAGCATCATGTGAAAGACAAAGGCGAGCAAAGCCAGCGGATGCATTGGGATCAGCACGACAAAGATCGGTAGGAAGACCGCATTGATGACAGCTTCCGAAGTGTCGAAAGAATAAGAGGTGAATGGTGTGGGATTATGTGACCGGTGATGCGTGCGATGCATGAGCCTGAACAGGTGCCGGTGATGAAGCAGGCGATGCGTCCAATAGAACCATCCGTCATGGGCGATAATGATCAGGAGCAATGAACCTATAAGATACGCCACACCATAGTCGTCGATTTGATCGTAAATGGGTGCAAAACCTGCTGCGTGGGCCAACCCGATGAGAATGCCGGTCGTGGCAAAGATCAGAATTGTTCGGGCGCTGATCTGAAGCTCTCGTCTGATTTGAGGCCATCTGGGGATTTGCTCGCGAATTTTTCGATTTCGTAACCTACGTGCCAACCACATGTTGATGATCAGATATGTCCCTCCGGCACCAAAAGCATAACGCAATGTGTCATGGGTTAGGGTGCCGATGATCAGGTCGGTCAGGTGGAACTCGGCCATTTTCGCTCTCCTTGGTTGTCAGGATGCTGAAAATGGTGCGGTCAGGATTGCCACAGGTCTCATCGATTGCGAAAACAATGAGAGATTTTCGAAATGAACCTGTTTTTTCAGAAACGATCAGTCGCGGTTGCGATACTCGCGGGGGCTGGAGCCTGTCTGCGCGCGAAACGCTTTGTTGAAGGGACCGAGCGAGGCAAAGCCCACTTCGTGAGCAATCTCAAGAATCGTTGTTCGGCCCCGAGAGGGATCGTCCATAAGCGCCTTCGCAGCTTTGATCCGAGCAACGTTTATGAAGGTCGAGAAATTGCGATGCCCCATTTCACCATTGATCGTGGCACGCAATTGATGCTCGGGAACACCAAGTTCTTCAGCGAAAGCACCAATGGTCAGTCCTTCGCGCTGCCAGATACCGCGGCGCATGGCCTGTTCAACTCGCTCGGTGAGGTCGGCCCTTGATTTGAACCCTGTTCGTTTGATGGGTTCATCTGCAACGGGTTCAAGCGCCCAAATTGCGAACAGCAGGGCTAATACAAGGATGGCCGAGGCTTGCAGCGGATAGATCCAATTGGGCAGGTTGGCGTCCAATCCGCTGGCTTCGACCACCGAGACGATCAGCCCCAGTGCGCCCATTGCCGCTAGAAAGCCGCGCCGGAACCGTCTGCGATCGATGACCAGATCGTCACTGTCAGTTGCCAAGGCCAAGATGATGAGGCCCAGATACAAGGCGATAGCCAAAATTCCGCGGATGAGTGTCATTGCGGGCCAAAACGGGATGAGTGCGGCTGTGACGACGGTCAGCAGGGCCAGAACTAATACGGGCCTGCGCTGAGATGCGTCGTCTGTCAGCTGGACCGTCGCCATCCAGGTCAGCGCCAGCGGCAAAAGCGTAGCGCCTGCGACCAGTAAGGGTTGCAAAGCGTTTGGCATGATCGTGGGAGCTGAAATCAACAGATAGCAAACGGTGCACAGTCCCAACGCTGCCACCGAAGATGTGCCGCGCGAACGCGAGTGCGAAATCAGGACCAGTACGGCCGCGACCATCGCGCCGATTGCCATACCACGAAGTATGAGGTCAGAAATTATGATCCAGTTGGTCTCCATTGCAGGCTAGATTGCCAGCCAGCGCACGGTAAGTCTTGTCGATTCTGAATTTCAGTCGTCAGAAATCAATCGGTTGAACATGTTTGCTTGACCTCTGCCGCATGGATCGCAAGAACATGAACAGCGGCAACGAAGAAGGTGCGACATGAGCTACGATCCCGAAAACATCTTTGCAAAAATCCTGCGTGGGGAGATTCCGTCGACCCGTGTTTACGAGGATGACGAGACGCTGGCCTTCATGGATATCATGCCTCGTTCTGATGGACATTTGCTGGTGATCCCCAAAACCCCGTGTCGCAATGTCCTGGATGCATCGCCCGAGCAACTGGCGTCGGTTATGAAGACGGTTCAAAAGCTGTCGCAGGCCGTAATGAAGGCCTTTGAAGCTGATGGCGTCACTATCCAGCAGTTCAACGAGGCCGCCGGAGGGCAGGAAGTGTTTCACCTGCATTTCCACGTTCTGCCGCGCTACGAAGGTGTATCTATGCGCCCACCCGGAAACATGGGCGATTTCGAGGTCATCGCCGCACAAGCCGATAAGATCAAAGCAACGCTGGGTTGATCAGAGCAGCAGTTCAGTGCGACCCTGAGCAGGTTTCGTGGTCGCCGAACGCATGCATTACCTCGCAGACATGATCGTGTCTGCCATCACAGGCGGCGGTGATACGGGCCAACTCAGCTTCAAGTCGGCTGAGACGGGCGATCCGGTCACGCAGATCAGCCAGTTGCCTTTCGGCAATGTCATGGGCGCGGTTCAGATCTGCGCCCTTTGCTCCTTCGAGCGAAAGCAGCGCTTCGATATCTGTCAGCGGCAGGCCCAGATCACGTGTGTGTTTGATGAACTGCAACCGCTTCAGGGCAGTTTCGTCATAGCGCCTTTGATTGCCCGCAGTTCTCTCGGGTCGTTGTAGCAAACCCTTGTCTTCATAGAACCGGATCGTTGGCACTTTCACTCCGGTCTTGCGCGACAAGTCACCAATTGAGAACATTTTTTTCCAAGTCCCCTTGAACCTCTAGTGACTAGAGGAATTACATTGTGTGTCGAACCAGAACAAGGGACGCACAAAACATGGCTCATCAACACTCGCATTCCGGGCATGGCCATCATTCGCACAATCACATCGATCCGTCGGCAGGGGATGCGCGCGTTGCATGGGCCATTGCTGTGAACATGTTTCTGACCCTTGCCCAGATTATTGGAGGGGTCCTGTCCGGCTCATTGGCGCTGATTGCAGATGCGTTGCACAACCTTTCCGATGCGATCGCGCTGGTCATTGCGTTCTTTGCTCGCAAAATTGCCCGTCGCCCTGCTGACCCGCGAATGAGTTTCGGGTATGGCCGTGCCGAAGTGGTTGCGGCATTGGTCAACTACACAACGCTCGTCGTTCTGTCGGTCTATCTGATGTACGAAGGTGTAATGCGGTTCTTTGAACCCGAGCCCGTTAATGGCTGGATCGTTGTTTGGATCGCCGCCATAGCGCTCATCGTCGATGTGATCACCGCTGTTCTGACCTACACGATGGCCAAGGAGAGCATGAACATACGCGCTGCTTTCCTGCACAACGTGGCGGATGCTTTGGGCTCGGTTGCGGTCATCATCGCGGGCACTGCTGTCATTCTGTTCAACTGGACCTGGGTTGATCCCGCGGTGACCATCATGATTTCGGTCTACATCCTCTGGCACGTCAAATCTGAAATTGGTGAAACTGTCCGCGTGCTGATGTTGGGTGCACCGCCTGAGCTGGAGCCCGAACAGGTCGCAACCTCAATCGAAGAAACAGATGGGGTAAGCGAAGTGCATCATGTGCACTTGTGGAGCATGCAGGAACGGCAGCCCGCGCTGACTGCACATCTGGTTATCGCTGATGAGGCCTGGCATCGGGCAGAGGCAATCCGTAGCGAAGTAAAACGCTCACTGAGTGAAGATTTCGCCATCGGACATGTCACACTCGAAATCGAACGCTCAGAAAGCGCCTGTGTTGGCTCGCTACGGTTCGGGCATCAGGAAGATTAAGGGGCCTTAAAAAGGAATTGCCGTTCCGATTATGGGGTCGGAACGGCAGACTCGTAACCAAACACTTATCGGATTTCGCGGGCAAGCCCAGGATCACCGGTTTAACACACCACTCACTCTAGAACGGTAGGTTCATGTTACTCGTAACAGAGACAGATGTATTGAGGGCAGATGAAGTTTCTCTAAATTTTACACTAAATCGTGTAAATTTTCGGAAAACTTCGGGCATTTTGGGAAACAGAGCCTCGTCAGATTTGGCACTGTTGCTTACCTAGCGTCAAAATTCGATTCGTTGACGTCAGACTCTCAGGCCGTTGCTGGGTCGAAAACCTCTGAAAACGTCTTTCTCAATGCCACGTCCAGATCCGGCATGGTTACTGGCAGCCCAAGATCGACGAGTGATGTGACACCGTACTCCCGGATGCCACACGGTACTATACCTGTGAAATGATCAAGTTCGGGTTCAACGTTAATTGAGATACCATGAAAGCTGACCCACTTGCGCAGGCGGATACCAATTGCGGCTATCTTGTCTTCCGCGGGTTGGCCGGTAACCGTCAGTGGTTTGTCTTTGCGCTGAACCCAAACGCCAACGCGCCCTTCGCGTATTTCACCTTGGACATTGAATTCCGCCAGAGCTGAGATCACCCAGGTTTCCAGTTGCTTCACGAACCGGCGCACGTCGTGCCCCCGTTTGCCGACGTCGAGCATGACATAGACGACGCGCTGGCCCGGGCCGTGATAGGTATATTCACCACCGCGCTTGCTTTCATACACGGGGAAGCGATCCGGATCGGTTAAGTCTTCTCGGCGCGCCGAAGTGCCCGCGGTGTACAGCGGGGGATGTTCAAGCAGCCAGATGCATTCGTCAGCCTCACCCGCAGAAATCGCAGCCACCCGCGCCTCCATGAAGGCAACGGCCTCTTGATAATCGGTCAGCCCGTCAGAGATCTTCCATTCCATAGGCGGCTCATATCGCGCATGCGATGGTTGCGAAAGGGGTCAAGCGGCCTCGGCAAGGCATCGCTGCAGAACTTGGGCGTAGGTCTCGGTGCCCTGAGCACCTGTTAGCAGATACTTTCCGCCAAAAACCATTGAAGGTACGCCCGATATACCGCGACTGGTCCAAAACTGTTGCTTCTCTCTGACCGAGGCTGCATGGGCCTGCGACTCAAGCACTGCTTTGGCGGCGACCTCGTCCAAACCAACGGAGGCAACAACGTTTGCCAGTACGTCCACGTCCGACACATCCTTTTGGTCGCTGAAATACGCTTTGAACAAGGCCAGTTTCAACGGATGCTGTCGTCCCTGCGTTTCCGCCCAGTCTAACAATTGGTGGGCAGCAAAGGTATTCACCATGCGGCTTTCGTCTGTGAAATTGAAATCGAATCCGAGTTCCGAGCCGAGCGAGGTCAGGCGATCGCGCGCTTGCTGGCTCTGTTCTTCGGTCGAACCGTACTTCTCCATTATATGTTCGCGCAGGTTCTGGCCTTCGGATCCCATGGTGGGGTTGAGCTCGAATGGGTGCCATCTGAGCTGAGCCAGTACATTTTGCTGCTGTAACGCCTGATCCAACTGGCGAAATCCAACGATGCACCACGGGCACACGACGTCCGAGACGATGTCGATCTGAACTACGGGACGGGAATCGGGCGATGTCATCTGGAACTCCTGAAGGGGTAGGTGTGGCAGTCTATTGAGGCTAGAGATATGGGTTGTGCCGGGGATTTCAAACCTGTGTGTTTTTGCCTCTTCACATCCCCGCGTTCAACGTCTATACGCCGCTCTACCAAGTCACAGACAGTGCGGTCGTGGCGGAATTGGTAGACGCGCAGCGTTGAGGTCGCTGTGGGGTAACTCCCGTGGAAGTTCGAGTCTTCTCGACCGCACCAACTGATCCAGAAGTGTGACAATGGATTAGTCGCCATCTCAAATCCCAGACTTTGAAGGGCTTCGGACCATCGCGATTGGCTTGGAGGCGACTGATACCGAACAGAGCTGTTATTGATCGATCACACGGCGCTGCTCCGTTCCACTTCCCTTTTGATGGGCATATATGCGAGAGAGACAATCGTACTGTTGTTTCGCTGGTAATCAGCGACTTGCTTCCTGCAGTGCAACGAGTACTTCGGGAAGACAGCAAAGTGAAAAACCACACCATCCTGCGGATAGCGCGCCAGAGTTGAAGATGACAAATCCTGACGTAAAAGCAAATCTTTGGCGGAGTGCGCGATTGAGCGTTGCTCCAATGATGGACTGGACGGATAGACATTGTCGCTATCTGCATAGGCTGCTTAGTTCGGAAACGTTGCTCTATACTGAAATGGTCACCGCGCCGGCGTTGGTCCGTGGTGGGGCGCTGCATTTGCTAGAGTATCATCCTCAGGAGCATCCGGTTGCGCTGCAACTGGGGGGCTCGGACCCGCAGGAACTGGCGCAGGCGGCCAGGATGGGGGCTGATGCGGGGTATGATGAGATAAATCTGAACTGCGGCTGCCCTTCGGACCGGGTACAATCCGGGACTTTTGGTGCCGTGCTCATGAAAGATCCGGGGCGAGTGGCCGAGTGTGTCGAGGCTATGCGCCAAGCAGTCGATGTCGAAGTCACCGTCAAATGCCGGATCGGGGTGGATGAGCAGGAGCCGGAAGAGGTCTTGCCAGAATTCCTCGAACGAATTCAGGCCGCTGGGTGCCAAAGGGTGACGATTCATGCGCGCAAGGCTTGGCTACAGGGACTAAGCCCAAAAGAAAATCGAGACATTCCACCACTCGACTACGATCTGGTGCATCGGATGAAGTCTGCGTTTCCTAATCTTCATGTTTCGATCAATGGGGGCATCACCTCATTGCAACAGGCGCGCGAACATTTGGAAGCGGGACTAGACGGTGTCATGATTGGCCGTTCGGCTTATCATCAACCAACCGATATCCTTTCTGAGGCTGATCCGTTGATTTTCCAGACCGAGCAGGCTGCTGATCCGATTGAAGTTGTCGGAAAAATGGTGCCCTATATCGAACAACACCTTGCCGACGGTGGTCGGTTGCACCAGATCACCCGGCATATGTTGGGCCTGTTTGCGGGCCGTCCCGGCGCACGTGCATGGCGCAGAATGTTGTCTGAGGGTGCGGTTCGGGATCATGCAGGACCAGAGGTTTTGTTGCAGGCGCTTGATCGCGTGATGCCGCAGGAACAGGTGCAGAGAGCAGTTTGATACGGCCCTGAGCCGGTATGGGGGGATGATGCCCGAGACGATGTTGCTGGCCCAGATGCTGGGCCTTTTGCTTGCAATCGGGGCTTTGGCCGGTGTTCTGGCCGGATTGCTTGGCGTTGGAGGTGGTATTGTTCTGGTTCCCGCCTTTTTTTATGCCTTCCAGACGCTAGGATATGGCGGGCCGCAGTTGATGCAGATGTGTCTGGCGACTTCGCTGGCGACAATCATCGTGACGTCGGTCCGATCGGTGATGAGCCACAACAAAAAGGGTGCGGTCGACTGGGATATCCTGCGCAGTTGGGGTCCGGGAATTGTGATCGGGGCGATTTTTGGGGTTCTGGTTGCATCAGCGCTGCATACCGAAATGCTTCAGGCCTTGTTTGGCATATTGGGAATGGTGATCGGGGCTTATCTGGGGCTTGGTCGCTCAGAATGGCGATTGGGTGATGCTATGCCCAAAGGTCTTCGGCGCGCTGCGCTGTCCCCTTCGGTTGGTTTTCTCTCTGTTCTGATGGGGATCGGCGGAGGCAGCTTCGGTGTGCCGTTGATGAGTCTGTATAACACCCCGATCCACCGCGCGGTCGCCACGGCCGCTGGTTTTGGCGTGATTATCGCAGTCCCTTCGGTTCTGGGTTTCCTGTTTCTGGATATCGCTCCTGAACATCGTCCACCGTTGACAATCGGAGCCGTGAACCTGATCGCGTTTGGCATCGTGGTAGCGATGACAATGATAACCGCCCCGTGGGGTGTTAAGTTGGCACATGCGATGGATCCCAAACCGCTCAAGCGGGTTTTTGCGGTGTTCCTGACGCTGGTGGCTTTGAACATGTTGCGAAAGGCGCTGGGCTGGTGAACGAGTTTCTCGAAAAGGGTTGGATCAAGTTCCCCCATGACCCGGTACTGTCAAAATGGGTAGAGCAGGTTCTGCCTTCGGCAAAAACATCGGTGTCTGATCCTGCACATGCTGAGTGGCATGATTGCGAGGGTACCTGGTTCATCGGGGTCGATGCATTGGACAATGACGCTCGGGGCAGGGTGGGGGGCTCTGCTGCTTTGTCCGGGAGTGCGATCGACTTTGTGGAAAATCACTATGGACGGCTTGATCTGCACAAAGGGCAGGTCTCGATCATATATCCGGGTTATCCGCGACCGAGACGAGGAGAGGGTGAAGCTGCTGCGCGCTATCGTGCCAATCGGGATGCAGCCCATGTAGATGGGCTAAAACCCATGGGGCCGAACAGGCGACGTCAGGTGGATGAGCCGCATGCCTGGATATTGGGTATCCCGTTAAGTGAGGCCAGTGCTGATGCCTCTCCCATGGTATTGTGGGAAGGCAGTCATAAGATCATGGGTGCGGCGTTCAGGCGGGCTGTCGCCGGAGTGCCCGCTGCGCAGTTGGGATGCACAGACGTAACTGAAATCTATCAATCGGCGCGACGTGAGGTTTTTGATACCTGTCCTCGGATCGAACTTCCGGCCGCACCGGGCGAGGCCTATCTGCTACACCGCCATTGTCTGCACGGCGTTGCACCTTGGGGAAAAAATGCAAGCGCAGGACCGGATGGACGGATGATTGCCTATTTTCGGCCAGAGTTCACTGGTGGTGTGGCGGAATGGATCGAATCCCCGTAACGTCCTGTCATTCTTAGGATTTGGAGGGTTTGTTCAATGATTACGGTCCACACGAATTCCGATGGCGCGCTGATCGAAGTTGAGCTGTCGGGGGAAGTGACAAGCGCAGATTATGCCACCACACTGGTTCCGGCCATTGAGGCGGCGCTAGCCGAACACGACTCGGTTCGTCTGTTGGCGATCGTGTCACCCGAGTTCAAAGGATATGATCTGGGTGCCGCCTGGTCGGACACCAAGCTGGGCCTCAGCCATTGGCGCGGCTTTGACCGGATCGCGGTGGTGGCAGATCAGGGGTGGGTGCAAACCAGTATTCGACTGGCGGCACCGATTTTGCCATGTCCCGTGCATGTGTTTGAAATGACCGAAGTCGAAACCGCCCGGCGCTGGATTCGTGAATCCCTTGGTGCGATCCATGTCATCGATCTGGGTGGCCCCTGTGTTCAGGTCAGCCTGATGGGAAAGCTTGACCCGGAAGAGTACAAGCAGGCCGAACGTGATCTGGATGACAAGCTGCGCGATCGCGACGGGTTTAGGCTGTTGATTGATTTGCGTGAGTTTGACGGCTGGCAGGGTCTGACAGCGATGGCGGCGCACTTTCGGTTGGCGCGCGGACACATCGGGCTACTCGACCGGGCGGCTATTGTCGGAGACAAAGCGTGGCAACACATGGCGCAGCGTTTGGCAAGCCACGTATTGGGCACGCGGACACAGTATTTCCCCTCAGATGAATATGAGAATGCCAAATCCTGGTTGGCTGCAGGATAGGTGTGCTGGCGGAGGAATCGGATTCCTCCGCCACATATTGTTGTGCTGCGCAGGCATGGGGATGCTCAAACGGTTTGGTGTCAGACCTCGTGCGAACAGCTGAAACTACGCCTTTGAGATACTAAACGCTCGGTGACGTTGCGTCGTAAACGCACTCGGGTGCCAATGTGGTTGCGAATAAATGTTGAGTTTCGAATGATTTTTTATCATGCGGTAAAAAAATGATGTAGACTACCCGGATTTTCCCCCTAATCCCTGCATCCATTTTTTGTATTGGCACCGCGTCGCTGCGGGTCTCCACTCACTCACTTGAAGTCCTCGAGCTCTCCCCCTCGGAGTTCGGATCGGATCCGCAGCGACACAGGTATCACAGGTATTGGAACACCCAGATGCGATTGCTCGAAAGATTGAAGTACAAATTTCTGATCAAAGACGTGAGCACCCCTGTTCCACTCGGAGTGCAAAAAACACTGCAGCGGGCCACTGAGAAACCGGCGACCAATCGCTCAGAGATTTCAAAGATCTTCCAAGCCGAGTTGGAAAACCCAACAGCAGGCGGCCCCGAGAGGGAATAACTAAGGTGCCGTCGTTTCGTGCAATCCGGGGGGCGGTTTAACTGCGCTCTAACCGCGCTGCACGGCCACCACGACGTTTTGCCAGTCTGGGCTTACGTTCGGGCAGATCCTGCATGATTTCGGCGCGTTCGTTGCTGTCCATTTTCGACCATCGTGTGATTTCATCAATGGTGCGATAGCAGCCGGTGCAGATGCGTTCGGTCGGATGAACGACACAGATCTGGACACAAGGGCTTTCAACCTCGTTCCTTTTCCAAACCATATTAGTCATCAGAGGTCTCCGACCCGTTACAGAAAGCGCAGCCTGTCCAAGGCTCCCTGCAGGATATAACCTGCCGCGACATGATCGATAACCTGTCCGCGACGTTTTCGTGTCGTATCCGCCTCAAGCAGTGCCTTTTCTGCCGCAACCGTGCTGAGCCGTTCGTCCCAGAAACCGATGGGCAATTCGGTCAGACGCGACAGATTTCGCGCAAAAGCACGTGTGGACTGACAGCGGGGGCCCTCGGTTCCATCCATGTTTTTGGGCAATCCAAGCAGGATCCCTCCAATCTCGCGATCGGTGACGATTTCCATCAAGCGGGCAGAATCCAGTGTGAATTTCTTGCGCCGAACGGTTTCCAGTGGACTGGCGACACCACGCATACGGTCTGATACGGCAACACCAATGGTCTTTTCACCGAGATCCAGGCCCATCAGCGCCGTCATCGGCTGCAGGTCGGCAGCAAAATCTTCGAATGCATCGTGAATCATTGGGCAATCCCGGCCTGTTGTGCAGCGGCAGCTATCATCTGCAGCGCGCTGTCGTTTCCTGCGAAAACGCTTAGCGCTTCATCCCGAATTCCGATTGCGCGTTCTTTATCACCGAGCACACCAAGTGCAGCAATCAGACGCGCCCATTCTTCCGGCGACCCACCTTCGGTCGCAAGCCGATCGGACAGCTGGTTGACCATACCTCTGATCATGTCCTGACGTTCTTCGGTTGTCAGTTCTGCCGCGGCCTCCATGTCTTCTTGGGTTGGGCCAGGTGAAGCGACAGGCAGTTGAGGTGGATTGAAGACGCCAGCGCGGAAGGCGAGATCGTCCATTTGAGACCGGATCGCATCGGCCCAAGGCGCCCCGGCGGGGGCAGATCGCAAGGTATCCAGCCAGACGCGATAAGCTATATCGGGGCGTCCCGTCTGAGCCAGCATCTGTCCCCAGTAGTATCGGGCAGGGCCAAGGTCGGGGCTACGCTCAAGCGCTTGGCGCAAGGCTTCCTCGGCCTCGGGCGAAACATATCCGCCTGCTGCAAGAATCATCATTTCAGCCAGGTTTGAATAGGCCTCAGCTGAT
Source organism: Ruegeria sp. CH6 (assembly GCF_056537005.1). Taxonomy (NCBI): domain Bacteria; kingdom Pseudomonadati; phylum Pseudomonadota; class Alphaproteobacteria; order Rhodobacterales; family Roseobacteraceae; genus Ruegeria; species Ruegeria sp. CH6. The sequence goes on from NZ_JBQFQS010000002.1 coordinate 210,746, forward strand.
GCCTCGGGGCCGGACAATTCTATCACCCGACGTTGGGCTTCGTATCCAGCCTTGAAGTTGCCTGCGTTGGTCTCGTGCTGTGCCAGCAGGATATGCCCCTGCAGGTCATCGGGGCGCTGGGCAACCGTGTCGCGCAGTTTTTGCAAGAGTTGCGCATAGCTCTCTTCCAGTTTGGGGGGCTGAACCGGCGTCGTCTGCTCTTCGGCAGCGGCCTGGCTTGGGCGGTTCACGCGCAGTTCCTCGGCCAATTCCAACCGTTCTGAGAGCGGCATATCGGGAAAACCTGCTGCGCCGATGCGATGATACATGAACCATGCGCCACCAATCAGAACAAGGGCAACTGCGATCACAGCAACTGCGGACGTCACGCTGGATGGGCCAGCCTGAGCCTTTTCACCCCGCATCTGTGCATCAGCGGCCAGAATGCGGCGCGAAATCTCGGTCCGAACACGTTCTGCATCTGCCTGCCCGATGACGCCGCGCGCCAGATCGCGGTCCACGCCTGCCAGCTGTTCGCGATAAACGCGCAGGTCATAGGCTGCAGTTGGCTCGTCGCTGCGACGTCCCCGAAGCATCGTGTAACCCAAAAATGCTGCGATCAGCAGCGCGGCCAGAATAGTCAGGACCGTGAATGGCATATTATCTCCGAATTCGTTGCCCTGACTTAGACCTGTGAGCCCCTCAAAAAAAGGGACAAATGGCCGCGAATGGTGCACATGTCGCAATAGCACTATATTGCGGCGTTGTGCGGCAGGGGTATTCTGCCCTCACAATGCATATCTGCGCCCAATCACGAGACCTGACGGATTCGCACATGAGACACTATTCAGCCTTTGCTGTAGCGCGTGAGGCGCTGCGTTATCACACCGGGTGGGAACGCGCCTGGCGTTCGCCCGAGCCTAAAAAGCGCTATGACGTCATCATCGTAGGCGCTGGTGGTCACGGTCTGGCGACCGCGTATTACCTTGGCAAGAACTATGGCATCCAGAATGTTGCAGTAATCGAAAAAGGATGGCTGGGCGGTGGTAACACTGGTCGGAACACGACCATTATCCGCTCGAACTATCTTCAGGATCCATCCGCCGCGATCTACGAAAAGGCACGTGGCCTCTATGAAGACCTGAGCCAGGACCTGAACTACAACGTTATGTTCAGCCCGCGCGGCGTTATGATGCTGGCCCAGACCCAGCACGAAATCCGCGGGTATCAGCGTACGGCCCATGCCAACGCGCTGCAGGGTGTAAAGACCGAATGGATCGGCCCCGAGCGCGTGAAGGAACTGGTGCCAATCATCAATATCCACGGCCCGCGTTATCCCGTTCTTGGGGCGCTGTGGCAGGAACGCGGTGGCACCGCGCGTCACGATGCTGTGGCTTGGGGCTATGCTCGTGCCTGCTCGAACATGGGCATGGACATCATCCAGAAATGCGAGGTTACCGGTGTCCGTCAGGAAAACGGCCGCGTAACAGGTGTCGAAACCACCAAAGGCGCGATCGAGTGTGACAAGCTGGGCATCGTGGTTGCGGGCCATTCCGGTCAGTTGGCCGAGATGGCAGGCTTCCGTCTGCCGGTGGAGTCACTCGCGCTGCAGGCTTTGGTTTCTGAGCCGATCAAACCCTGCATGGATGTGGTCGTAATGGCCAACACCGTGCACGGTTACATGTCTCAGTCCGACAAGGGTGAGATGGTGATCGGCGGCGGTACCGACGGATTCAACAACTACACTCAGCGCGGGTCTTTCCATCACATCGAGGAGACCGTCCGAGCGCTGGTCGAAACTTTCCCGATGATCTCGCGTCTGAAAATGCTGCGCCAGTGGGGTGGCATCGTGGATATGACCGGTGACCGGTCTCCGATCCTGTCGAAAACGCCTTTGGGTGGCTGCTTCATCAACTGTGGTTGGGGTACCGGTGGCTTCAAGTCGATCCCTGGTTCTGGTTGGGGCATGGCGCAGCTTATGGCTACGGGCCACTCGCCGCTGACCGAAGCTTTCTCGCTGGAGCGTTTCAAAGAAGGTCGCTTTATCGACGAAAGCGTTGCAGCCGGGGTGGCGCACTAAGGTCCGGTTGAACTGGTCCTGACTGTGTCAAACGATAGATTTCAGGTCGGCTTTGTTGCTGACCTACCGCCGAAAGGATGAACATATGCTGATCCTCAATTGCCCGTATTGCGGCGTGGATGCTGAAGAGTCGGAACTGGCCGCTGGCGGTGAAGCGCATCTGAAGCGCTTTGGCCCCGGGTCGTCGGATGGTGATTTCCACGACTACCTGTTCATGCGTGAAAACCCGAAAGGTGTTCATTTTGAACGCTGGCGCCATGCAAATGGCTGCGGCAAGTGGTTTCACGCTGCGCGCTGTACAAATACGCTTGAAGTATTCGGAACGTATTCCGCTCAGACTACCGAGCCACCAAAGGAAATTCGCGAAGCCATTTCGGCCAAGCGCCCCGGCTGGAAGTGGAGAGACTTTGAATGATCCGCTTCGCCATTTGTAATTCCGCCTGCGAAAGGTCCGCAACATGAGCACCCGTCTCGCAAAACAAGGCCGGCTGATTGACCGGTCGAAACAGGTCACCTTTACCTTCAACGGCACCTCAATGCAGGGCTATGAGGGCGACACGCTTGCCTCGGCCTTGCTGGCCAATGATCAGATGATGATGGGCCGGTCGTTCAAATACCACCGTCCGCGTGGCGTTGTCGCCAGCGGCGCTGAAGAGCCGAACGCCTTGGTTGGTCTGGGGCAGGGCAGCCGGTTCGAACCGAACCAGCGCGCCACAACCACTGAACTGTTCAATGGCCTGACCGCAATTTCACAGAACCACTGGCCGAACCTCGAATTCGACATCGGCGCTGTGAACACCGCGCTGGCCCGGTTCCTGCCGGCCGGTTTCTACTACAAGACGTTTATCCACCCCAAACCGTTCTGGAAGCACGTCTATGAGCCGTTCATTCGTCAGTCCGCCGGTCTGGGCAAGGCACCGGACAAAGAGACACGCGACGCCGACACCTATGAGCACTTCTACGCCTTCACCGATGTTCTGGTGATCGGTGGCGGTGTCGCTGGTCTTCAGGCGGCTAAGTCTGCAGCGCAATCAGGCGCAAAGGTCATGCTGATTGAGCAGACCGCGCATTGGGGTGGTCGCACCCCGGTTGATGGTGGAACCATCAACGGCGAACCTGTGGATAAGTTCGTGGAACAATTGGTTTCCGAACTCGAAACAATGGATAACGTAACCATGCGGTCACGCTGCATGGGGGCAGGCGTCTATGACCACGGTTATGTACTGGGTTACGAGCGTCTGACGGATCATAAGCCGGGCACGCAAGGCCCTCGTCATCGTCTGTGGCGCATCCGCGCCAAACAGGTCGTGACTGCGACGGGTGCAATTGAACGCCCGCTGTCCTTTGCTGGTAACGACGTGCCGGGTGTCATGCTGGCCTCGGCCATGCGCGACTATGTCGTGAACTGGGGTGTGACCCCGGGTGACCGCGTGATCATCGCCACCAACAACGATGATGCCTATCGTACCGCAATCATCCTGAAACAGGCCGGTGTTGACGTCCTGCGTGTCGTTGATGCTCGTGCCGCAGCAGGGCCATTGGCTGAGGAAGCACGCCAGCTTGGCATTCGTGTTGATCCCGGTAAGGCGATTGCCAAGGTCAAAGGTGGCAAGCGCGTTAAGAAGGTTGCGATCTGCAATCAGGAAGGCATCGGTGGTGCCCGGGAAGAGGTCGAATGTGATGCCGTTGCCATGTCGGGCGGCTGGTCTCCGGTCGTTCACATGTGGTCACACTGCGGTGGCAAACTGATCTGGGATGAAGCGAATGCGCATTTCCGTCCTGATCCGGATCGTCCGCCACTGGGCGCCAACGGAGAAGGGTTCGTTTTGGCGGCCGGTGCCTCCAACGGGCCGCTGGGCTTGTGCGACGTTCTGACCGATGCGCATGCTGCTGGTAAAGCGGCAGCCAAGGCGGCAGGTTTCAAACCCAAAAACACCAAGGCACCAGAGGGAGCGACGACTGACGAGGCTGCGATGGAAGCAGTCTGGCTGATGCCGGCGAATGCTGAAATTCAGCTGCGCATGAAGTCCTGGCTCGACTTCCAGAACGACGTCAAGGTGTCCGACGTTCAACTGGCCGCGCGTGAAGGTTATGAAAGCGTTGAGCATACCAAGCGCTACACAACGCTGGGCATGGCAACGGATCAGGGTAAACTCAGCAATATCAACGGCCTGGCGATCCTTGCTGACTCGTTGAATTCTGAGATTCCTCAGGTCGGAACCACCACTTTCCGTCCGCCTTACACCCCCATTTCGATGGGTGCGATTGGCGGTGAGGCTCGTGGCGATGTCTTCCAGCCGATCCGTCAAACACCGATGCACAACTGGCACGACAAGAACGGCGCCGATTGGGAGCCGGTCGGCCACTGGCGCCGGACCTACGCCTATGTGCGCCCCGGAGAGTCTGTGCATGACGCGGTGAACCGTGAGGTGAAGAACACCCGCGACAACCTTGGCCTGCTGGACGCCTCGACGCTTGGTAAACTGATCGTCAAAGGCCCTGATGCCGGCAAGTTCCTGGACATGATGTACACCAACATGATGTCCACACTGAAGGTTGGCAAATGCCGCTATGGCCTGATGTGTTCAGAAAACGGCTTCCTGATCGACGACGGCGTCGTTGCGCGTATCGATGAGGATACATGGCTTTGCCACACGACCACCGGTGGAGCGGAACGTATCCACGGCCATATGGAAGAGTGGCTGCAGACCGAATGGTGGGACTGGAAAGTCTACGTTGCCAACGTGACCGAGCAATATGCGCAGGTCGCCGTTGTGGGCCCCAACGCCCGCAAGGTGTTGGAGAAGCTGGGCGGCATGGATGTCAGCAAAGAGGCGTTGCCGTTCATGGAGTGGCGTGACGGCAAGATCGGCGAGTTTGATTGCCGGGCCTACCGCATCTCGTTCTCAGGTGAGCTATCTTATGAGATCGCCGTCCCTGCCAGCCAGGGTCAGGCGTTCTGGGATGCCTTGATGGACGCAGGCAAGGAATTCGGCGTGATGCCTTATGGCACCGAATGTCTGCACATCCTGCGGGCCGAGAAGGGCTTTATCATGATCGGGGACGAAACCGATGGCACCGTGATCCCGCAGGATCTGGGGCTGCACTGGGCGATCTCGAAAAAGAAAGAGGACTTCCTCGGCAAGCGTGCGCAAGAACGCGAGCACATGATCGATCCCGACCGCTGGAAATTGGTCGGTCTCGAGACTGTGGATGGTTCCGTAATCCCTGATGGGGCCTACGCAGTGGGTGAGGGGGTAAACGCCAACGGTCAGCGCAATATGATCGGGCGTGTAACCTCGACCTATTACTCGGCCAATCTGGGCAAGGGAATTGCCATGGGTCTGATCAAACATGGTCCGGACCGCATGGGTGAAATCGTCGAGTTCCCGGGTACAGACGACAAAATCTACAAAGCCAAGATCGTAGACCCGATCTTCTTTGACAAGGACGGGGAGAAGCAGAATGTCTGAACCCATCAGCGCATTGAACCACGCCAGCTATGATGGCATTGCCAAGGTCGAGGAGTGCGGCCTGCAGGGTATGATCACCTTGCGTGGTGATCTTTCAGACAAGGTTCTGATCAAGGCAGTCAAAGATGCGACAGGGCAGAAGGTTCCCGGTCAGCGCGAAGTCTTCGTTGATGCAGATACCGGCGTTTGTTGGATGTCGACCGATGAGTTGCTTGTTTTGGTGCCATATGCCGAGGTTGAGGCCAAACTGGCAGCGATGACCAATGCTCTTAGCGGGACACATGCACTTGCGGTCAACGTATCGGACGCGCGTGCGGTGTTCCGTATCTCGGGTGGGAATGCACGCGAAGTTCTGGGTAAGCTGGCCCCGGTCGAACTGTCGGCCGAAGCCTTCCAGCCCGGGCAGATCCGCCGTTCACGTTTAGCTCAGGTAGCTGGGGCGTTCTGGATGGATGACACCGAGACTTTCCGCGTGGTGTGTTTCCGTTCGGCAGCAGACTATGTATTCAAACTGCTCAAGGTTGCAGCACAGCCCGGCAGTGAAGTTGGGTTCTACTGATCTGAAACCAGTCGATACTCTTCGGGCGCGATATTCAGTCGTATGAAATCGATAACGTTCCATGTTGAAACATGGAACGTTTTCTGTTTGTTGGTGTACAAATAGGAGTTGATTCATGATAAAAAAACTATCCCTTTTTACGGGTATCCTTTTTTCTATAACAAATGCGGCCACGGCCGAAGTTACACTTTACGATTGTACTCCGTTCAATATTGAAAAGCGTTATGGGTGGATATCGGAACGTATTCTTGTTTTCGTTGACGGGAAAGCCAAGACAGCCTCTGTCCTGGATGCTTACATCCAGCATGTGCACGGAGAACCCATTCCCGTATCTTACTCGGAACTCAGTAACGGAAAGTTTCGCGTCAAATGGGAGGTCTCCGGTATCCCGGTTCGTGGAAACGGAAAGGGTAGCGCATCCTGGAGTGCGACGGTAAGTCCAAGTAAGGCTGAGATGCAGGTAAGGGCAACAGTGGCTGGCTTCGATAATCGTCCCAGGGGCCACGGCAAATGCGAGGTCAGTCAGATTAAGTGATCGGGGAACGCGGCCAGGCTATATAGCATACGGCCCAGAGACCAGCTCAGCTGCTATTAGCGGCGTGGGTCTAGTGACCGCGCCGCCGTGCGTCTCTTAATCGTATAGCAGAATTGTCTGAAACCGTTTCAATGCGCCCGGTTCCAGAAGTTTGTGGTGTAAAACTGGATTCAGGTTCTCGTCAGAGGCAGTGCCATAAAACGACAACGATTCAAGGAGATGCTGTGTTCTTTCGAGCCTGACTTCGTCGTTCAGAAGCGGAGCATGAAGCGACAATAGTAATGCAGGGCGGTGCATTTTCAGCCAAGGCAACAAAGTTTCCAAGACGAAAAACTCGGCCCCTTCAATGTCCATCTTGACCAAAGAAATGTTGGACAGATCATTAACGGATTCGAACTGGTCCCAAGCGATCGTAAGTGCATCGCTTCCATGCGCTCCGTCGTGTAACAGAGAACTGGTTGAATCCCCGGGCTCTCCGCGAACTGAGGCCATGCGAGCGACGCCGAATTTGTCTGAAAGGGCCACACCAAACGCAGAGACGTTGTGGATGTCGTTGAGGTCCAGATTCCATGCCAGATGGCGGAATGCGGTTGGATCGGGCTCGAAACACCAGACATGCCGGGCTTTGCGGGCACCGTATAGAACCGTCGGGCCAATCCAGGCGCCGATGTCCAGATAGTCACGGTCGGGCGAGAGGTATTTGTCGAGTATCGCGAATGTCTCAGGTTCCCACGCACCGGATGATGCCTTGCGCCAGAATTTCGAATGATATGGGTCAAGGCGGAAGGGCTCGCCATTCAGGTTGCCCGCATAGTATCCGCGGGCGCGGTAGAACATCTTGCGCGCCTGTGTAAGCATTGCCTGCCTCCGGGTTTTCTCGTCTCGGCTCTTGACCTGCGCGCGTGGCCAAAGCATTTAACCTTGGGAACCGCAACTTATATTTAACAGGGGGCCGACATGGCTTTTGAACTTCCTGATCTTCCTTATGCACATGACGCGCTGGCAGCCAAGGGTATGTCCGCGGAAACGTTGGAATATCACCACGACCTGCACCACAAGGCCTATGTCGACAATGGCAACAAGCTGATCGCCGGGACCGAGTGGGACGGCAAGTCGCTGGAAGAGATCATCGTTGGCACCTATGACGCAAACGCTGTTGCGCAAAACGGCATCTTCAACAACATCAGCCAGCTGTGGAACCACAACCAGTTCTGGGAAATGATGGGCCCCGGCGGCAACGCTATGCCCGGTGAGCTGGAGAAAGCTCTGACCGAAAGCTTCGGCTCGGTTGACGAATTCAAGTCGCAGTTCAGCGCAGCTGGCGCAGGTCAGTTCGGCTCGGGCTGGGCATGGCTGGTCAAGAACGCAGACGGTTCGCTGGCCGTAACCAAGACCGAGAACGGCGTGAACCCGCTGTGCTTTAACCAAACCGCTCTGCTGGGTTGTGACGTTTGGGAGCACTCGTACTACATCGACTTCCGCAACAAGCGCCCGGCCTACCTGTCGAACTTCCTCGACAACCTGGTGAACTGGGAAAACGTTGCATCGCGGATGTAATTGTTAACCAGATATGGGTTTATCAATGGCCTGCTGGCGGTGACGCTGGCAGGCTTTTTCTTTTTGGGGTGGCTGTTACCAATGCCATTGCGGCGTTTTTCTTTCTTCATCGAATGACTGGTTCGAGTCCGAACTCGCCAATGGTACGCGATGTCTGGACTTCCGCTTTCTGCGGCACACGGCTTGCTGCGTGAGCAAAAAGTCGAAATCCGATCAACGTCCGCTCAGGGCTTGTGCGACCCGTCCAAACTCGCCGGTGTTAGTCCAAGGCAGACATTGTCCAAGTGTCTGACTGCCTCACGTTTTACGAAAGTGACAAGTCGTCAGGTTAGTACTAAGGTGGCAAAATAAAAATTCGAATGTTTGACTATTCCGCTACTCAACTTCATCTTTCGAGAGTTTAGTATGTCTAAGTTCAAATTTCCCACTGCCTTCACGATACTCTTTATTCTAATTGCCGTGGTGGCAATTCTCACTTGGGTTATCCCCGCTGGCGAGTATGAGCGCCAGATGAACGAAGCTCTGGGTAGCGAAGCCCCCGTGCCAGGCACCTATCATGAAGTGGAACCAAACCCTCAGGGTCTTGCATCGGTAATACTTGCGCCGATTGCCGGCATGTATGACCCGGGGCTACTTGGAAGCTCGTCCAGCGCTGCGATCGATGTAGCGTTTTTTGTTCTGATCATTGGCGGTTTTCTGATGGTCGTCACAAAAACTGGTGCGATAGATGCCGGAATAGGATGGTTGCTGCACAGGTTGGCAGGGCGGGAAATCCTGATGATCCCGATCCTGATGATCGCATTCGCATTTGGCGGAACCAGCTATGGTATGGCCGAGGAATCGCTGGCGTTCTATGCGTTGATCATTCCTGTTTTCATAAGGGCTGGATATGACTCGCTGACTGGTGTCGCTGTTATCATGCTGGGCGCGGGGATCGGCACTTTGGGTTCGACCTTCAACGCATTTGCGACGGTTGTTGCGTCGCAAGGTGCAGGTATTCCATTCACGAACGGGATTGTCCTGAGGTTCATCATTCTTGCCTTGTGCCTGACCGCAGGCATTGCCTTCGTCATGCGATATGCAAAGCGGGTGAAAGCTGACCCATCCTTGTCAGTGGTGGCGGATCAGGCCGAGGATAACAGGGCTCATTTTCTGAAAGGTTCGGAAAGCGGCGACGCATTCCCGGAATTGACGCGGACTCGTTCTATCATCCTGATCCTGTTCGGAATTACGTTCGCTGTGATGATCTATGGTGTGGTTGCATTGGGCTGGTGGATGGCCCGAATGTCAGGCCTCTTCCTTGTCATGTCGATCATTGTCTGGTGGGTCGGTAAGCTGGATGAAGGATCCCGAATGGATGAGGCGACCTTTGTCGAAACCTTTGTCGACGGTGCGCGTGATCTCTTGGGAGTCGCACTGATCATCGGCGTGGCGCGCGGAGTGGTCGTCATCATGGATGCGGGCAAGATCACCGACACGATTCTGGCGGGGGCCGAGGGGTTTGTATCTGGCCTAAGCGAGTTTGCCTTTATCAACGCCATGTTTGGTATTCAGATACTGATGTCATTCCTTGTGCCATCGTCATCGGGGTTGGCGACGCTTTCGATGCCGATAATGGCGCCCCTTGCTGACTTCGCAGGTGTCGGGCGCGATCTGGTGGTTACTGCCTATCAATCCGCCAACGGGTGGGTGAACTTATTCAACCCGACGTTCGCGGTTGTTATGGGCGGTTTGGCCATTGGGCGGGTTTCTTACGACCGATGGTTGCGGTTCGTATTCCCATTGCTGGTTATCCTTGCTGTCATTATTTGCGCCGCGCTCACCATTGGGGCCATGACAGATCCGGGGATAGACGCGCCTCAGACGGAGACTTCAGACGCAACTTCGAACTGAGTCCACGCGATGACTGAACATTCCCCATCAAAGGCTAAGCCAACATCAGGTGCTCTTGGGCTGACTGCGTGTATCGCGTTGGTAGTGGGTAACATGATAGGTTCAGGGGTGTTTTTGCTTCCGGCCTCGTTGGCCCCGTTTGGGCCAATCGCAATCGGAGGTTGGGTTCTGACATCGGCCGGGGCCCTTGTTTTGGCGATTATCTTCGGAAGACTATCCCGTGTCGTGACCAAACCGGGCGGTCCTTATGCCTACTCGCAAGAGGCGTTCGGGGATTTTGCCGGTTTCATCATTGCGTGGGGCTACTGGATCGCCCTTTGGACCGGAAATGCGGCCGTGGCGGTGGCATTGGTCGGATATCTGGGCTTTCTGTTCCCGATTATAGTCGATGTCCCCATGTATGGGCTGGCAACGGCGCTTATCGCGATCTGGTCGCTGACTCTGATCAATATTCGCGGTGTCGAAGGGGCCGGGTTTGTTCAGATCATTACGACGATCCTGAAACTCGCCCCTCTGATCCTGATCGGCACGTTGGGGATATTCTGGGTCAATACCGAGAACTATTTTCCGATCAATCACAGCGGCACTACCGCGATTTCCGCGATTTCTGCTTCGGCTGCGCTGACATTGTGGGCCTATCTTGGTCTTGAATCAGCAACTGTGCCCTCAGGGGATGTCATCGAACCTGAAAAGACGATCCCGCGCGCCACCGTGATCGGCGTCATCATTGCAGCGTGCGTCTATATCTCAGTCACTGCTGTATCGATGGGTGTGCTTCCGCCCGATGTACTGGCGGCATCGGCTGCTCCGCTCGCCGCAGTGGGTGAGGTTATGTTTGGCACATTCGGCGGTCTTCTTGTTGCATTCGGGGCGGTAATTTCGACATTTGGAACCCTGAACGGGTTTACCTTGCTGAGCGGGCAAGTGCCTTACGGCGCGGCCCTTGATCGGGTCTTTCCGGCGGCCCTTGGGCAGCAGTCGAAATTCGGAACTCCGGCCAACGCGCTGATCCTGTCCAACCTTCTGGCATCCCTGTTGCTTATCCTGAACTTCGCGCAAGGTCTGGTTGCAGCATTCAACTTTGTGATCCTTCTGGCGGTAATGGCCAGCCTGCTCCCATACGCAATTTGTTCAGTCGCCGAGATCATGATCCGACTGAAAGGTGGCGAAGTCCTGCGGGGTGCGGAACTGGCGAAAGTAGCTGTTCTGGGAATGCTTGGGTTCACTTACTCGGTCTGGGCATTCATCGGGTCCGGTGCGGAAACTGTTTTGATTGGTTCTGTCCTGCTGCTTGCGGGCGTGCCCATCCATGTCTGGGTCCGCTGGAACCAGGCCAATGACGTTGAAGACATTTAGAAAACGGATACTTCGAAAGGAGAGTTGCCATGAAGCTCGGCGTTCATTCCGAGATCGGAAAGCTCAACAAGGTGATTGTCTCGCGCCCGTCACTGGCGCACGACCGCCTGACACCGCGAAATTGCGAAGAGCTTTTGTTCGATGACGTGATCTGGGTCGAACAGGCCCGCAAGGACCACGCCGAGTTCTGCTCGTTGATGCGCGAACGCGGGGTCGAGGTTTATGATATCCAGGATCTGCTGGCCGAAGCAATCCGGTCAGATCCTGCTGCACGTGCTTTCCTTCTTGATCGCCTGATCACACCCAACATGGTCGGGCTGGGGTTTTCCGTGGAAATGAGGGCCTGGCTGGATGAGATGGATGCCAAGCTTCTTGCCCGGCATATGCTGGGTGGCATCATTTTTGCAGATCTTCCCAAGGGAATGATCGACGAGCAGTTTGGTGATTTGGTTTCATTGGGCGATTTCATCCTGCCGGCGATCCCCAACGCGCAGTTTCAGCGCGACCCCTCCTGCTGGATTTTCGACGGCGTGACGACAAACCCGATGTTCTGGCCTGCACGTAAGCCGGAAACCCTGATTATGCGCACGGTGTACCGGCATCATAAATTGTTCAAAGACGCCGAATTCGAATTCTGGTGGGGCGATAGTGATGACGATTTCGGCCTAGCCTCGGTCGAGGGTGGCGACGTTCAACCGGTTGGCAATGGAACGGTTTTCATAGGAATGGGCGAACGTACGACCCGGCAGGCTGTGGCACAGGTTGCCGAAGCGCTGTTTAGAAAGGGTGGCGCCGAGCGTGTTGTCGCCTGCGCTATGCCCAAAAGCCGCGCGGCCATGCATCTGGATACAGTCTTCACATGTCTCGACCACGATAAGGTAACCGCGTTTTCTGAAGTGGCGGACCAGATCACCTGTATCTCAATTCGTCCCGGCGACCGCGGAGATTTGGATATCCACGTGGAGAAAGGGCACCTGTTCGACGTCTACAAAGAGGCTTTGGGGCTGAATTCGCTGGAGGTCATTTCAACCGGCGGCAATGAGTTCCAGGCCGAACGCGAACAATGGGATGATGGCAACAACGTCGTGGCCCTCTCGCCTGGTGTGGTCGTGGGCTATGCGCGCAACACGTTCACAAACGGCAAGATGCGGGCAGCTGGTGTCGAAGTTATCGAGATCTCGGGTCAGGAACTGGGGCGCGGTCGAGGCGGAGGCCACTGCATGACATGCCCGATCGACCGCGATCCCGCCTATTGAATTTACAAAGGGCGCAGCCCCCTGCGCCCACTGATTTTTGTTAGGGAGAGACAAGATGGCATTCAATCTCAAAGGCCGTAGCTATCTGAAAATTGCCGATTTCAGCCAGCGTGAAATGCTGTATCTGCTGGATTTGGCCCGCGACCTGAAACGCGCAAAATACGCACGTGCCGAACAGCAGTCGCTAAAGGGAAAAAACATCTGTTTGATCTTCGAAAAAACTTCGACCCGCACCCGCTGCGCGTTTGAAGTGGCCGCCTACGATCAGGGTGCGAATATCACCTATCTGGACCCATCGGGCTCGCAGATCGGTCACAAGGAATCCATGAGAGACACGGCCCGCGTATTGGGGCGGATGTTCGACGGGATAGAATTTCGCGGTGCGGGCCAGAACATGGTCGAAACACTGTCAGACTATGCCGGTGTCCCGGTCTATAACGGCCTGACCGACGATTGGCATCCGACCCAAATGCTCGCCGACATGCAAACCATGATCGAGCACGCCGACAAACCCCGCAAAGACATCGTCTACGCCTATTCAGGCGATTGCAGGTCGAACATGGGCAACTCGCTGCTGATGCTGGGCGCGATCATGGGATGTGATGTGCGGATGATTTCGCCGAAAGATACGCAACCCCATGACGATGTGCGGGAGTTGGCGATGGAGCGGGCTGAAAGGACGGGCGCACGTGTGACCATCACGGACGATACATCTGCCGTAGAAGGCGCGGATTTCATCCATACCGATGTCTGGGTGTCGATGGGCGAGCCAAAAGAGGTCTGGGCTGAACGGATCAAGTTGCTAAGCCCTTATCAGGTCAACATGGATCTGATGAAGAAGACCGGTAATCCAGCGGTCAAGTTCATGCATTGTCTGCCCGCCTTCCACAATCTGGACACCAAGGTCGGTCAGGACATTCATGAACAGTTCGGCATCACCGAAATGGAAGTGACCGAGGAAGTGTTCGAAAGCGATATGAACATCGCCTTTGAACAGGCCGAAAATCGGATGCACACCATCAAAGCGATCCTTGTCGCTACGTTAGGAGCCTGACCTATGGGACGCGTTGTTGTAGCACTGGGCGGCAACGCGCTTCTCAAGCGGGGTGAGGAGATGACTGCAGACAATCAGCGCAAGAATGCGAAGATTGCTGCCGAAGCCCTTGCCCCTCTTTGCGAAGCGCATGAGGCTGTCATTACCCATGGCAATGGCCCGCAAGTCGGGATGCTGGCCCTGCAGGAAATCATGTACACCGATGTTAAGGAGTACCCGCTGGACGTTCTGGTCGGTGAGACGATGGGCATGATCGGTTACATGATCGAACAAGAGCTTGGTAACATCCTGCCTTTTGAACACCACATCGCTACTCTGCTGACTATGATCGAGGTGGATCCTGACGATCCAGCCTTTGATAACCCGACCAAGTTCATTGGTCAGGTCTACGCTGAGGAGGAGGCAAAAAAAGAGGCTGCCGACAAGGGGTGGACGGTAAAACCAGATGGTGAGTACTGGCGCAGGGTTGTTCCGTCACCTCGACCAAAGCGCATCTTTCAGGTCGAACCGATCCGTTGGATTTTGGAGAAAGGCGCCACTGTCATCGCGGCAGGCGGCGGTGGCATTCCTACAATGTATGAGAAAGGCGCCGATCGTAAACTGGTGGGAGTCGAAGCCGTCATTGATAAGGACTTCGCGTCATGCCTGCTGGCACAGAACCTTGGTGCGGATTTCTTTGTCATCGCCACGGATGCTGAGGCCGTGTTCCTGAATTGGGGCGAACCTGACCAGAAGGGCATTCGCTCAATTACGCCCGATGCTCTTGATGAGTATGAATTCCCAGCGGGATCAATGGGACCAAAAGTGCAGGCGGCACAGGACTTTGTACGTTCATCCGGAGGTAGGGCAATTATCTGTGCATTGGCAGATGTTCCCGCAGCCGTTCGTGGTGAAAAAGGGACAACCATCTCATTGAACGCGGGGCAAACACAGTTTCATTAGGCGTAAAAAGTAGTCTTCTGCTCATTGTAATGCTGCGAGTTATAGTTCGTGCGCTTTGCCTCCAAAGCACCGGCATATTTTGCGAGTATTGAACGGTGGCATTACTGATCTCAGTCAACACTGCAAATATCGCCTGTCGAAATGTGTTCGCCCTCTTCCAAGCTCCCATAGCGATGCCTCACTTATCGCTGGTCGCCCTCGCCGGCACAGGTGGAAACTTGCCTATACGTCAACTTTCGAATTGAGAGTTATTGTACCCGTGCTTGGCAGTTCCTAGCTAAAGGATGCGGAGGGGAGAGTTCCGCCAACCAATTGATAAGTAATCGGGCAGCGTGCCAAAAACCGAGGGCGCGTCACAGGTTAACTGTGCCTGACAGGCGAGGGATAGCCACAAAAACCGTATCAGGAGATCACTATGGTCGAACTTGCACAGGGAACTTGGGTTATTGTCGCCGACGGAGAAAAGGCGCTGTTTATGGAAAATATCACAGACGCCGAAGACCCAAATCTGGTCGTCGTCTCAGTCGAAGAACAGGAACAGGAAATGGCACATCTGAAACCTTCGGATCGGGCCGGACGTCGCTATGATCGTGGCCCCAAGCAGAAATCTGCGGTCGAAGAGGGCACCTGGAAGACCCATGCGAAATCTCTGTTTGTGCAGGATCTGGCCAATTTGCTGAATCGCAAGGGCCTCAAGGGGGCTTACAAACGACTGGTGCTGGTCGCCAGCCCCCACGTTCTTGGGCTGCTGCGACGCCGCCTGCATAGCGAAGTCCTGGCAAAAGTGGTGGCCGAAGTCGACAAAACACTGACCAACCATCCCTTGCACAAGGTCGAACAGGTTTTGACCAGTCGTCTGAAAGCTACAGTGCGAGCATAAGCAAAGCAGGTGGGCGGTTTGCGCCGCCCACATTCGCTCTGATCACGCAAGCAATCTGCGCAGTTCAGTCATAGCGGTTTCAGCATCCCCCACCCATGTGATGAAATCGGACAGCGATGCATCTGCAAAGCCCTGATCAATCACTTGGTCCAATAGGGCACGCAAAGCGTCCCAGTATCCATCCACATTCATGACAAAAATGGGTTTGTCATGCAGGCCCAACTGACGCCATGTCAGCGCTTCGAAAAGTTCGTCCAATGATCCGGGGCCGCCGGGCAGTACGACAACTGCATCGGCATTCATGATCATGACCTTCTTTCGTTCGTGCATCGTCTCGGTGATGACAAAGTGGGTCAGGTCGGTTTTACCGACCTCGCGGCGCACCAGATGTACCGGGATCACTCCAAAGGTTTCGCCGCCCGCAGTTTGGGCCGCGCGTGCGACCTCACCCATAAGACCGACATCTCCGGCACCATAAACCAGTCTCCAGTCTTCATTTGCCAAAAGCTGGCCAAACTGGCGGGCAGCGTCCGAATAGGCCGTATTTTCGCCATTTCGTGACCCGCAGTACACACAGACGGATTTCTGAGACATGAATGGGGGGCTCCGGGCTTGTGTCAGAAGTTTTGACCCGTGATAGCGGGATTGATAGGTTGGCTCAACTGTCGGGCGGAATGCTTTTAACTCAAAGCATTTTTGTCGCGGGGTGAAAGGAAAAAAATGGACGCCAAGTCGGGAAACGGAAGTTCAGGCACATTCATCTGGGGGGTGATCGCCGGTATCGTTGCATTGCTGATTGCAGGAGGTTTGTACCTGTCAGGCATGTTCGGTGGAGATGCAGACAAAGATCAGCAACCGCAGGAAGAGGCCGCAGTCGTGCCTGAACCTGAGGAGCAGGTCACCGAGGCAGAGGAAACACAGACTGCGCAGTCAGTCGACGAAACTGTAGCGGCCGAGTCTGTGGAAGCGCAGGAAACCGACGAGACGGCACCTGAAGCACCTAGTGAGCAAACCGCTGATCAAGGGCATGAGGAGCAGACAACAGAAGAAGCTCCGGCACAAGACGCCACCGCAGAGGCTGAAGAACCTGATACCGAACAGGAAGCAAGCGCAGATACACCGCCCGCAGTAGTCCCGCCTGTGTTGGATCAGATCTTTGTTGAAAAGGATGGCAACGCGCTTTTGTCCGGAAATGCCGAGCCGGGTAGCCAAATTCGCGTCTTGCTGGACGGCGAGCCTGTGCATTCCTTTACGGTCGACAACAGCGGACAGTTTGCTGAATTTGTTGCGATCCCATTCAGCGAAAATGCACGCGGGTTGGTTTTAGAGCATTCTGATGGGACGCAATCGGCAAGATCCGATGATTATCTGATTGCAGCTCTTCCCGAGCCGAAGCCCGAAGTTGCTGAAGAAGAACAGATCGCCAGCGCCGAGCCAACGGCGACCGAAGAACCTGTAACCACCGCAAATACCGAAGAGACGCAGACAGCCACGGATGACACCGATGAACAGGTGGCCGAAGAGCCTGAAGCAGAGGCGACCGACGATCAACAAATTGCAGTGTTGCGTTCGGGTGAAGAGGGGGTTGAACTTGTCCAATCGCCGACTGCATCTGCTGACGCTCCGAAACAGATCGAGTTGGACACAATCGGCTATTCTGATACCGGCGATGTTCAGTTAACCGGTCGGGCGCAGGATGGTTCGGCGGTTCGTCTGTACCTGGATAATCGGTTGGTTGCTGAACTGTCGCCCGATGAAAGCGGAAAATGGCGCGGTGACCTCGAGGGGATCGACCCCGGCGTCTACACACTGCGTGTAGATGAGATCAACACCGACGGAACGGTACTGAGCCGCGTCGAAACGCCGTTCAAACGCGAACCGGTTGAGGTTTTGCAGGCGACTGAGGAAGCAGACCCAAATCAGGAACCGGATGAAACCCCTTCAATCCGCTCGGTCACCGTGCAGAAGGGGGATACATTGTGGGCAATCTCACGTGAACGTTTTGGGGACGGTATTCTGTACGTAAAGCTGTTCGACGCGAACCGTGAACTGATCCGCGATCCAGATCTGATTTACCCGGGGCAGATATTTACTATCCCGGAATAAAAGCTTGGCTCTGGTCCTTTCGGGGGCTGGGGCCTATCTCTGACCGCAGTTAAGGTACGTGAAGAGATGACCGATCAATGAGTTCTGACAACCTGCCAGAGATAGACGAGCGCCGTTCGGGCTGGCTGACCATTCGTAAGGTCGCACCGTACCTGTGGCCAGAGGATGAGCCCTGGGTCAAACGCCGTGTGATTTTTGCGATGGTCATGCTGGTGCTGGCGAAGCTGATCGCTGTTTATACTCCGATCCTTTACAAAGGCGCAGTCGACAGCTTGGCGGGCGAAGGCGTGCCACCGCTTGCATTGGGCGCGGTGGGGCTCACTGTAGCCTATGGAATGGCGCGCCTGATGACGGTTGGTTTCCAGCAGCTGCGTGATGCCCTGTTTGCTCCGGTCGGCCAACGGGCCTTGCGAGCGCTGGCGCTGGAGACGTTCCAACACATCCATCAGCTATCGATGCGCTATCACATCACGCGACGCACAGGCGGCCTGAGCCGGATTATCGAACGGGGTGTGAAAGGCGTTGAGTTCCTGCTGCGGTTTTTGCTGTTTTCCATCGGCCCGCTGATCCTCGAGCTTCTGCTGGTCGCGATCATTCTCATGTGGCTGTTCGACGTTTGGTATCTGGTTGTCGTTGCTGTCACCATCGCGCTCTATATCTGGTTCACCTTTGCAGTCACTGAATGGCGGGTGAAGCTGCGGCGCGAGATGAATGATCAGGATACCGAGGCTAATCAGCGCGCCATCGACAGCCTGCTGAATTTCGAAACTGTCAAATATTTCAATGCGGAAGAGCGTGAAGCTGCACGCTATGATGTCTCGATGAAGGCGTACGCGCAGGCCGCGTTAAAAACCGCATATTCGCTGGCGTTCCTGAACTTTGGTCAATCGCTTCTGATCACCTGCGGTCTGATAGGTGTGATGGTTCTGGCAGCTATTGGCGTCCAAAAGGGCACATTGACCGTCGGTGATTTCGTTATGGTGAATGCCTATATGATCCAGATAACCGTCCCCTTGAATTTTCTTGGTACGGTATATCGGGAAATCCGACAGTCGCTTGTCGATATGGGGCAGATGTTCCAGCTGCTGGAACAGCCTGCAGAGGTCACGGACAAACCTGACGCAAAAGATCTGGTCGTCTCCGGAGGGCAGGTTGAGCTGGACCAGGTTCATTTTGGATATGAGGCGGACAGGGACATCCTGAAAGGCGTTTCGCTGACAGCCGAAGCGGGACAAACGGTGGCGATTGTCGGGGCAACAGGATCAGGAAAGTCGACGATTGGTCGGCTGCTCTTCCGGTTTTATGATGTGACGGGTGGTGCGCTCAGGATTGATGGACAGGATGTTCGCGATGTGACCCAGACCAGTCTGCACGCGGCCATTGGTGTGGTTCCGCAGGATACCGTCCTGTTCAATGATACCATCCGCTACAACATCGCTTACGGTCGCGAAGGCGCAAGTCAGGACGACGTGGAGGAAGCGGCCAAAGCGGCGCAGATTCATGATTTCATCACCGCTTTGCCAGAAGGCTATGACACGAAGGTAGGAGAGCGGGGCCTCAAGCTTTCGGGCGGTGAGAAACAGCGGGTTGGCATCGCGCGGACACTGCTCAAGAACCCGCCTATTCTGTTACTGGATGAGGCGACCTCGGCCTTGGACACAGATACCGAGCAAGACATCAAAGATGCCCTGGCGCGAGCGGGGGAGGGGCGTACGGTGATTACAATCGCGCACCGCCTCAGCACGATTGCCGAGGCTGACCAGATCGTTGTGTTGGAGCAAGGTGAGATCATCGAGCAGGGCTCGCACGATGAGCTGCTGGCGCGTCAGGGACGCTATGCGCAGCTATGGAGCCGTCAGCAATCAGATACGCAGGCAGCTTAAGATCGTTGGCGTTATTGTGCTTCGGAAACAAGGAATTCTCAGTATGGAAAAACACATATTGGTTGCGCTCTTTGCACTGGGAGTACCTGCAGTTGCGTGTGCTGACCCTATCGTTGGGCTTTGGAAAACCGAACCCGACCGCAAGAACCTGATTTCGCACATTCAGATATCGGCCTGTGGCGACAAGTTCTGCGGAAAGGTTGAATCAGCCTATGATGCCTCGGGCAAGGAGGTTCAGACACCGAATGTCGGAAAGCAACTATTCTGGGACGTGGCGAGTGAGGGAAGTGGAAAATATGGTGGGGGCGAATTCTGGATCCCAATGATTGACGTGGATGTGGCGCCTCAGATGACGCTATCGGGTAATACGCTGACAGTTCGTGGGTGCGAGCATGTGGTGTGCGGACATCAGACCTGGACCCGTTTGGAGAAATAAACCCTCATTATGTTTGTGGGTGGGATCGAATATCACCCCGGCATGAAAATTGCTTCATTAAGACGGTTTTGGTTGACGCGTCAGTGTTCAACCTTGAAATCAACTGGACCATTTCACCAAGCGAACCCGGCCGGGTTCATTCACAACAATAGGGAAGTACCGATGAAGTTTCGTCTTGTTGCGCCGCTGATCGCGGTTGCATTGTCCGCTACTGCGGCAGTTGCCGAAGATCTGGAATTTTTGCTGATAAATGAAAGCTCGGCAGATCTTGTTGAATTCAACGTATCGTCGGCTTCTTCCGATGATTGGGAAAGCAATCTGCTGCAGGGGGGATATCTGGCGCCGGATTATGAAATCGGCGTACTGATCGCGGATGGTCTTGAAACTTGCGTGTACGATATTCGCGGAGTTTTCGCGGATGGATACACGGTCGAAGACTATAGCCTCGATCTATGTGATTTGGGTGCCTATACTTTCTCAGATTAAGGTTTTGAACCTAAAAGAAAAAGGCGAACCCGAAGGTTCGCCTTTGTTCATTCTGCCGCTTTGATAGGTGCGGTTGGCGGATGTTCCGTCGGGTCGCTTTCTTCGTTGGGCGACGTAACCTCACGCGGTGTCCGGCCATCTTCCCAGACGATTTCGGTGGATTGCATGTCCCGAGCTGAGCGCCCGATTGCCATGTCCTGTGCAATCTGGCTGGATCGGCCGGCCGTCAACCGGGCCAACAACTTGCCTAACCAGACAGCATAGGTGGTCACCCAAACCCGCAGAGCAAGGAGTGATGGGGTGACGATCAGCGTCAGCACCGTCGCGATACCCAGTCCGAACACCACAGCAGTCGCCAGCTGTTTCCACCACAGAGCGGTTGGACTGTCGATCGAGTAGCCGCCGTTTATGAAGTCCAGAGACAGACCGAACATCATAGGTGTCAGACCAGCCATGGTGGTCAGCGTCGTCAGCAGAACCGGACGAATGCGTGCTTCGGCCGTACGGACGATTGCATCAATTCTGGGCATGTACCGGCTGTATTCCTGATAGGTATCGATCAGAACAATGTTGTTGTTCACCACGATCCCCGCCAGCGCGACAATACCGGTACCTGTCATGATGATCGAGAACGGCTGTTGCATCACCATCATCCCGATCAGAACGCCGGTCGTTGACAGCACAACCGCCAACAGCACCAACACCGAGTTGTAGAACGAGTTGAACTGCGCCAGCAGGATCACGAACATTAGACCCAACGCACCCATGAAGGCGTTCACAAGGAACGCTCCGGATTCTGCTTGCTCTTCCTGATCACCGGTCCATTCCCAAGAGATTGTTTTGGGGAAGGGGTCGCTGCTCAGCCACTCAGTCAGCACTGCAATCCGCTCGTTTGGATTGATCAGCGCAAAACGGGCGTCACCGCTGTCGATGCGTGTGATCAGGTCACCCGTGCTTTCGGCGCCGGTAAGCTGCACCAGCTCGAACTCTCTGCCGTCTCCACTCGTGATAACGGTACCGGCGGGTGTCGCACCTTCAACGATTTCCCGCACAACGGCCAGTCGTTGTTCAGTACCATCAGGACCATCAACAACCACCTTACTCAGGCCTGCTTCAACATCTGCCTTGATGTCGTAGTACCGTTCCTGATCGATCCGGTTGATCTCCGCCAGCTTCTTGACTGGCTGCCGCGTGACGAAGTTCGACAAGGGGACCAAACCGTCCGGTGTCCGAACCTTCAGCGTATCAAGAGTGGACAGAACCCGATCTTCGTCTGGCAGGCGGACACGGATTTCGATTTCCTCATCCGTGCTGTCGGGACGCATTTCGCCCAACAAGATGCCCCGCGTGACCAACTGGACCATGGCGCCGACGGTTGCAACATCCGCGCCGAAACGACCCGCCTTGGCGACATCGACGTCAATCTGCCAGTCGATGCCAGGCAATGGCAGCGAGTCCTCAGTCTTGATCAGGCCGGGGGTGTTGTCGAACGCCTCTCGCGCTGCAAGGGTCGAATTCGTCAGCTCTTCCCAATTGTCACCCCTGATCCGCAGGTGTACCGGCTTGGCCGATGCAGGACCCTGCTCAAGCGGTTGGATCTCGACAATGATGCCAGGAATTGAGGCCAGCTCTGCAGACAGTTCTTCTAGAACAAAGTCCCCGTCGTATTCAGGGGAAATGACCTGTCGATCGAACAATCCACCTAAGATGGGTTCTGAGATATTCGGGCGATCTTCCCAAGGCAGGATCTCAAACTGGACGCGACCAACTGTATCAGCAGGGGCCTCGGCGCCCCCGTTGTTCTGGTTGAGACCACCTTCGCCTGCAAAAGAGAACACATTGATCACTGCAGGGTGGGCGCCGATGACTTCTTCGGCGGCCAGAACCATGTCGTCCTTTTCATCAAGCGAAAGGTTCCCACGTGCACGGACGTAGGCCGTTGCCTGTTCCGGCTCGGTCTCAACAAAGAATTCGACACCACGATTGTTACTGCCGAAAGCGAACATGACCGCAAAAACGCCGGCCCCGATCAGCAGGATCGAAACAACGGGCATAACGGGATTGCCAACGAGAAACTTCATGACATAGCCGAAGACGCTGTGCTCTTTGGCAGTATGCACACGGGTTTCAGGTGCGCGTTCGATTTTGGCAGCGCTCAACGCTACGGACCCGCCGAACGCTCCGAACATCAGCAAAATCGCCCCAAAGATCACGCCACCAAAGGATGACCCGGGCATTAGGTAGTCGGGGTTCACCATCTGCATCGCACCCAGGAACATCATATAGAGTACTGGCGGAACAAGAACTGCACGCACCCACCAAGGAGTAGTAGCGCGCAACCAGTCAGAGGTGCGATCAAAGATACGGCTAAGGCGCCCGGATACACCGCCGACAACCGGCAGATAGATCAGCGCGACGACGAGTGAGGCCGACAGAACGAAGATCAGCGTGATCGGCAGCATCTTCATGAACTCGCCCGGAACGCCCGGCCAGAACAGCATCGGCAGGAATGCGCAGAGAGTCGTGGCGGTCGAGGATACGATCGGCCAGAACATCCGCTGAGCCGCCTCGACATAGGCGTGCATCGGGCCAACGCCTTCCTTGATGCGTTTGTCCGCATATTCCACAACAACGATCGCACCATCGACCAGCATGCCAACGGCCAGGATCAGCCCGAACATTACCATGTTCGAGATGCTGACCCCCATCATTGCGAGCAGGGCAAAACACAGCAGGAAAGAGGTTGGGATCGCAAAACCCACCAGCAGCGCGGCACGGGTCCCCAACGAGGCCAGAACGACAATCATCACCAGTGCGATTGCTGTCAGAACCGACCCTTCCAGCTGGCGAACCATCGAATCGACGATACGGCTCTGGTCGTTGGATGTGCCGACATCAACCGCTGCCTGCAGTTCAGTTGGCCACTTTGATTGTGCTTCGGCAACTTTCGCTTTCACCTCAGCAACCGTATCGATCAGGTTGAACCCTTTGCGTTTGACGACCTGGAGCGC
This sequence comes from Ruegeria sp. CH6, assembly GCF_056537005.1. NCBI lineage: Bacteria > Pseudomonadati > Pseudomonadota > Alphaproteobacteria > Rhodobacterales > Roseobacteraceae > Ruegeria > Ruegeria sp. CH6. The sequence continues at coordinate 234,232 of NZ_JBQFQS010000002.1, forward strand.
CACGGTCGACTCGCCATTGAAACGGGCGGTGCCCGCTCGGTCTTCGAAGGTGTAGTTGATCTCAGCAAGCTCACCCAGCGTCACGACACGATCGCCGTTCACCTTGACGGGCAGGCCATACACATCCTGAGCCGTTTTAAACGAGGAAGGGATCTTGACCGAGAATGTGCCCTGTTCGGTTTCAACCTCGCCAGCTGCAATTAGCTGGTTGTTATTCTGAACAACATTAATCAGCTCATTGGCGGTGACATTGTAGGCTTCAAGACGCAAAGGATCGATCACGACCTCAAGCATCTCGTCGCGATCACCCGCAATTCCCGCTTCAAGAACTGAATCAAGCGCTTCGAGATCGTCCTGCAGGTCCTTGGCGATACGCGCCATAGTGCGTTCGGGAACCGCACCGGTCAGGTTGACGATGACGATTGGGAACTCCGAGAAATTGACCTCGGTGATCGTGTATTGCTCGGCTCCGTCGGGGAATTTGCTCTGCGCTGTATTCATCGCATCGCGTACATCAGCGATGGTGGCGGACTTATCCCAGCCGAACTCGAATTCCATCAGGATACCAGCGTAGCCCTCGGCGGCGGTGGCTGTCATCTTATCCAGCCCGTCGAGATCGGCCATCTCGGTTTCCATCGGCTTGATCAGCAGGCTTTCGCTGTCCTCGGCCGAAATGCCCGGGAACTGAACCGATACGAACAGCATCGGGATATCGATGTCCGGTTCGCCTTCCTTGGGCAGGTTCACATAGGCAAACCCGCCGATAATCAGCGAAATCGCGATGAAGGCCAGAACCATTCGGGCTCGATCAGCGGCCCAACTGACAATACCCGTCATTGCGAAGCTTCCCGATATGTTGGTGCGACCGTGACGCCTCGGGTCACGAATTCCTGCCCGACAACGATAATGTCAGTTGTTTCCGGCAGCCCGCCAATCCAGACGCCCTCGGACGTATCCCGCAGGATGCGGACGGGTTTGAAATCAACGACATTTTCAGCGCCGACTGTTCGAACTCCGAGTTGACCGTCATTGTTCAGGGTCAGCGCGGATTGGGGCAGCAAATGCGCCTTAACCCCTTCGGCTGCGATCTGAATGTTTGCAGTTTGACCATCACGGATCAGCAGTTCTGGGTTCGGAACAGTGATCTCAACCTCGAATGTGCGAGTGGTTTCGTCTGCCGAACGGCTCAAAAACGTCACCCGGCCTTCGACCTGAAGGCCTGTTACCAGTTGAGCCGATGCAAGAGAGCCTACGATCACACGGTTCACTTCGGTTTCCGGAACGAAACCAACCAGCTTGATCGGATCAAGCTGAATGACCGTCGCACAAAGCGAGCCTGGTTGCATCAGGCTGCCCAATTCGGCTGTGTCACTTTCCAGTAGGCCCCGGAATGGCGCTTCGATAGTTAGACGCTCGAGCTCACGCTCAGCCGCAGCAACCTCGGCAGAGGCGGCTTCGATCCCCGCCTGTGTGGCTTCCAGCCCGGCTTCGGCCGATTTGATGCCTGCCTGGGCTGTGCTCATCGCAGCTTCGCTGGAGATACGGCGGGTTTCAGAACCAAATCCGGTCTCGGACAGTTTACGTGCCGCTTTCAGGTTGATCTCTGCTTCGGCAACCAGCGCATGCGCTTCTTCGAGACGTGCCTCAGCTTCGGGAACCCGGCTTTGCGCTTCTAGTTGGGCGGCTTTTGCCTCGGTCAGGCTGGCGTGGCGCGTACCCGGATCAAGCTCGCATAGCAGATCGCCCGCTTCGACAAAGGCGCCCTTGCGCTTTGGCTCGGATACAACAGTCGAAGTAGTTTCAGACAGAACTTCTACCTGACGGTTGGCTTTGGTCTGCCCTCTAAGCAGCACAGCGCTGTCAATTTCACGAGCGGTCGAACGCAGTGCCACCACTCCGATGGCCTTTGAGGCCATGGTGTTAACTTCTTCAGAATCGGTCTCTGACAAGGTTTCGGTCTCGGCATCGCCGCGACCTGCAAATGCAAACAGAGCGTCACGCTCAAAAACTAGTAAATATAACGCGACAATAACCAAAAGGGCGTTGATGAATGAAATCAACCGCATGCCGTGCGTCTCCTTGAGTTCTTCGCAATACCGTAATCGGTGTGCATGCCATGAAATGGGGCTGGGCATGCTGCATGTCCATACTGAACTGAATAGTTCGGTTTACTTTTTTTCGCAAGAGGCGGCCCATCTGGTGCAAATGTGCAAATTCCGGCACTTGGCTTGCCGATGGTGCCGGGGTATGACATGGCGCTATACAGCTGAATACAACGCCTGGGGGCAGGAATGAGCGACGTCGACAGTTTTATTGATGAGGTCACCGAAGAGGTGCGCCGCGACCGGCTCTATCTGCTTTTGCGCCGTTGGGGCTGGGTTGGCGTAACTGCGGTAGTTCTGATCGTAGGCGGTGCGGCATTCAATGAATACCGTAAAGCGCGTGACACAGGCAGGGCCGAGGCTCTGGGAGATTCGATTCTGTCTGCTCTTGCCGAAAACGGTTCGGCTGAACGGGCCGCGAAACTGGAAAGTGTGGAAACCCAGTCTGTAGGTGGTGATGCTATCCTGAACATGCTGCTGGCTGCCGCACAGGTTGATACGGGTTCTGAGCAGGATGCCATCGCAAATCTGAACAGCATTGCCGTTCAGGGCGAATTGCCACAGATCTATCGCGATATGGCGGCATTCAAAGCATTGCTGTTGCAGGGAGAAAGCCTGCCTGCTGCCGATCGCCGACTGCAATTCGAGGCGCTGGCGGCACCTGGTGCCCCGTTGCGCTTGCTGGCCGAGGAACAGTTGGCGCTGATCGACGTGGCCGAAGGAAACACCCAGGCAGCTGTGGACCGACTACAGGCGTTGCGACAGGACGCCGAGGCAGGTGTGGACATTCAACAACGGGCCACGAACCTGATCGTGGCGCTGGGCGGAGAGCCGGAACCGTTGGTGGCTCAGCAAGGTTGAGCTTTGGCAGCGGTTTAACGGAATAGACAGGCGAGTTCGGAACTTCATGGAAATAAGACTTTTCTCCCGCTTTGGTTTGTCGGTGGCAACGGTCGCATTGACGGCGCTGAGCGCCTGTCAGGAACCTGAGATTATTCTGCCCGGTGAACGCGAAGACATTCGCCCTGCTGCGGATACCGAAACTGTTGAGACCCGTGGTTCAAAGCCGATCAGCTTGCCAGCCCAGAGCCGGAACGCAAACTGGTCTCAAAGCCCGGGCACATCTGCATTCCGTACCACAAATGCCGCGCTCAGCAGCGCTCCTCGATCGATCTGGTCGACCTCGATCGGCAATGGCGATTCTCGCAAACAGCGAATTACGGCCGAGCCGGTTGTCGCCGGAGGGTTGATCTATACCCTCGACTCAGGTGCAACCGTATCTGCGGTGTCACCTCAGGGGCAGGTGGTCTGGAGCACCAACCTCATTCCGCCAACAGATGGTGATTCCGACGCCACGGGCGGTGGAATGGCTTATTCTAATGGCGTGCTCTATATCTCATCCGGCTATGGCCGTTTGACCGCGTTGGACGCCAAAACAGGTGCCAAGCGTTGGCAAAAACGTCTGAACGCGACAGGCAGCGGGTCACCTCTGGTCAGTGATGGTCTGTTGTACTTGGTCGCAGGGGATGAAACCGGTTGGACCATAAACACCAAGGACGGTCGTATTGCCTGGCAAATTGAGGGTACGCCAAGCGTAGGGAATGTGTTGGGGGCGCCAGCACCTGTCATCGCTTCGGATCTGGCTGTGTTTGCATTCGGTTCGGGTGATATTGCCGCGACCTTCCGTCGGGGTGGGATCAGACGCTGGAATGCTTCGGTAGCCGGAGGGCGCCGCGGTCGTGCTGCTGCGCAGATCTTTGACGTCACAGGTGGGCCCATGGTTGTGGGTGATACGATCTATATCGGCAACCATTCCGGACGGACGGTGGCGTTTGACGCGAACACTGGAGAACGCAACTGGACAGCAGATGAAGGGGCAGTCGATACAGTCTGGCCTGCTGGAAACAGCATCTTTTTGATCAGTGATCGGAGCCAGCTGATCCGGTTGAACGCAGCGGATGGGTCGGTCGTTTGGGCCAAGGACCTTCCGGGCTTTGTCAAAGACAAGCCGGGTCGTCGCGGCGCGATCTACGCGCATTATGGTCCGATCCTGGCTGGTAACCGCATCGTAATTGCTTCGAATGATGGATATCTGCGGTTCTATAGTCCTACGGACGGCACTCTGGTTCATCAGGTTGAAATCCCCGGTGGTGCAACCACAGCACCGGTTGTGGCTGGCCAAACGCTGTATGTTATGTCCACCAAGGGACAACTGCACGCTTTCCGTTGACGAAAAGATGCGCTAAAGGGCGCGTCTGAGTCTTGAAAGTTGAGTATCATGTCGCTGACCCTCGCCATCGTGGGGCGCCCGAATGTGGGCAAATCCACCCTGTTCAACCGCCTCGTGGGCAAACGTCTGGCTTTGGTCGACGACCAGCCCGGCGTAACGCGTGACCTGCGCGAAGGCGAAGGGCGTCTGGGTGATCTGCGTTTTACCGTAATCGATACCGCGGGTCTTGAAGACGCGACCGATGACAGCCTTCAGGGACGTATGCGGCGCCTGACCGAGCGCGCAGTCGATATGGCTGATGTCTGCCTGTTCATGATTGATGCACGCACAGGGCTGACGCCGACGGATGAGATGTTTGCCGATATTCTGCGCAAGCGTTCGAAACACGTCATTCTGGCGGCCAACAAAGCCGAAGGCTCAGCCGCTGACGCAGGCGTGCTGGAGGCCTATAATCTGGGTCTGGGTGAGCCTGTTCGTCTGTCGGGTGAGCATGGCGAGGGCATGACAGACCTATACGCGCAGCTGATGCCTATCGCGGACGCGATGGAAGAGCAGCAGTCTGAGGATACCCCGCAAACCGATATCGAGTTGGATGAGGAAGGAGAGGGCGAAACACCTCTCATCACTGATGCGAAGCCTCTGCAAGTGGCCGTGGTTGGTCGTCCCAATGCCGGTAAGTCGACGCTGATCAACAAGATCATTGGTGAAGATCGTCTGCTGACTGGGCCCGAGGCCGGAATTACCCGGGATGCAATCAGCCTGCGCATTGACTGGGCCGATCCGGATGGCGAAAGCACTCCGATGCGTATCTTTGATACAGCGGGCATGCGAAAAAAGGCCAAGGTTCAGGAAAAGCTTGAAAAGCTGTCGGTCTCGGATGGGCTGCGTGCGGTCAAGTTTGCTGAAGTGGTCGTTGTCCTTCTCGACGCGGCCATTCCGTTTGAACAGCAAGACCTGCGTATCGCTGATCTGGCTGAGCGTGAAGGTCGGGCGGTCGTCATTGCTGTTAACAAGTGGGACATTGAAGAGGACAAGCAGGAAAAGCTGCGTGATCTGAAACAGTCTTTCGAACGTCTGCTGCCACAGCTGCGCGGAGCACCACTGATTACGGTTTCTGCGAAAACGGGCCGCGGCCTGGAACGGTTGCGTGCAGCAATCCTGCGCGCCCATGATGTCTGGAATCGTCGCGTGCCAACCGCCGCCTTGAATCGCTGGCTGACAGCAATGCTAGAACAGCACCCGCCTCCTGCGCCACAGGGACGCCGGATCAAGTTGCGCTACATGACGCAGGCAAAAACACGCCCGCCAGGTTTTGTCGTCATGTGCTCGCATCCAGACAAGATGCCGGACAGTTATTCGAGGTATCTGGTCAATGGCCTGCGTGAAGATTTTGACATGCCGGGTACGCCCATTCGGCTGACCCTGCGCGGCCAAGGCGACAAGAACCCCTACAAGGGTCGGCGGAAGAAAAACGCCGGTGCTTTGGCCAAACATCTCAAGGGCAGGGCGTAACTGCGCCAATTTTCAGCATTTTTGACCGAAGGGCGTGACAGGCCCTTGGCATCGCGTTAGCATTCATGAGCGTGCATCTGTTTTTGTGCGCGCAGCTTGTTTGCGGACAAACCGCACATAGTTTTGAAAAGGTTATTAATCCGGACCATCGTTGGGAGCGGGCTTGATGGATCTGAGGGAATACACAAGACAGTACGCGGTGCAGGACAACAGGCTGGCCGCGTTTAGCTATTTCGGGACATTTGCAGTCTACTTTGCATCCCTGACATTAGCGATCGTGTATGTAGATCGTTGGTACATTATGGTACCGGCAGGGATCATATTCGCGTTTGCGGCCGTACGCCTGTATGTATTGCAGCACGATTGCGGCCATCACTCACTATTCGAAACACGACAGCAGAATGAATGGGCAGGGCACGGGCTGTCACCATTTACGTTTGCACCGTTCGAGGTCATGAAGCAGAACCACAATCTGCACCACTCGGGGATCGGTAATCTAGAACATCGAGAAACCGGCGAAATCCATACGATGACCCTCCGTGAGTGGGAGGCCGCCGACTGGAAAACCCGCCTGTTCTATCGGCTTTATCGCAATCCGTTCATCCTTGTGCCCGTAGGCGCACTGTTCACCTATTTCATCCGCTACCGCTGGCCAAAGAATACCATGCGTTTTGGGGTCAAAGGCGTATTGCTACACAATCTCTCCATCGTAGTCTTCTTGGGTCTCCTCTACCTGATCGCAGGAACAGCCGGCATTCTGGTTTGGCTGGTCTTTTCACTGCTGGGGGGAATGCTGGGAGTGTTCCTTGTCTATTTGCAACATAACTTTGAAGATACGTACTGGGATCGACGCCCAGAGCTTGATCCCAAAATAGCGGCTCTTCACGGATCATCCGCGCTCGATTTCGGTTGGTGGTTTGACAATGCCGTCGCCTGTATCACCTTGCACGACATACACCATTTCAATGCCCGCATTCCTTCATACCGACTGCGCGCATGTCATTACAATCTGCCGCCTGAATACACGCCGCGCAGGATCCAATTCCCCGAGGCTGTAGCGGCGCTTAACCTCAAACTTTGGGACGAGGACAAAAAACGCCTCGTTCCGTTCCCCAAGAAAGGCAAAACGACCGAACTGGTGCATAGCAGTTAGGTACATGTAGGTGATCAGCCACCGGCTGTGACTTGCAGTCATGTATATGCTGTGTATATACGTTTGATCAAGGAGATAGAGAAAGGACCCGGAATGACACCAGTTACCAGCGTAAAGGGCGTAGGAGACGCGCTTGCAAAATCATTGGCCGATAATGGCTATAAAACCGCCGATGATCTGGCAAAGGCGAACCCGAAAGAACTGGTTAAGGTCCCTCGAATAGGCGCGGCCCGTGCGCCGATCCTGATAGCAGCTGCTAAGGCTGCGGTTTCTTCGAAACCCACTGCAGCAAAAACCACTGCAACTCGGGCACCAGCACGAAAGCCTGCGACCCGCAAGCCTGCCGCGCGTAAAACCGTAGCCAAAAAACCTGCGTCTGCGCCGCCAACCAAAGCAGCAAGCAGGGCTACGGTGAGAAAGACATCGGCCACGGCTTCAGCTGCAGCCAAGAAGGCCGAAGCCGAACGTAAGGCGGCAGAAAAGCGTGCCGCGGCTGAAAAGGCTGCGAAAGAAGCCGCAGCCGCCGAAAAGGCTGCAGCGGAAGCTAAGGCAAAGAAAAAAGCCAAGGCAAAAGCCAAGGCAGAAAAAGCGGCCAAAAAGAAGAAAGAGATGGAAGCCGCAATTTCCAAGGCCAAGGAAAAGGTGAAGGCCAAGTCCAAGAAGGACAAAAAGTCAAAAAAGAACGACAAGAAAAAAGACGAAAAGAAAAAAGACGGCAAAAAGAAAGACAGCAAGTCGAAGGATAAGAAAAAGGCGAAGAAGTAATCACTTCTCCGCCTTCGAACCGGAAACCGGTAGCCTGTTGGGCTGCCGGTTTTTTTACGCCAGAGTTCCGTCCAGTTGCAGCGTGAGTTTGCCGCCCAGATAGGGGGCAAGTACATCTGGCAACGTGACTGTGCCGTCTGCATTCTGACCGTTCTCCAGGACTGCAATCAGGCAGCGGCCTACAGCAAGGCCCGAGCCGTTCAGCGAATGCACATACTCCGGCTTGCCGCCCCCTTCGGGACGGAAACGCGCATTCATGCGTCGGGCCTGAAAATCGCCGGTGGTCGATACCGAACTGATCTCGCGATAGGCGTTCTGCCCGGGCAACCAGGCCTCGATGTCATAGGTTCGGCGTGCGCCGAACCCCATGTCACCCGTGCACAGGACCACCGTGCGGTAGGGGATGCCCATCTGCTCCAACAGATCTTCGGCACAGCGTAACATGCGCTTCTGTTCATCATCCGAATTGTCGGGATGTGTGATCGAGACCATCTCGACCTTTTCGAACTGGTGCTGACGCAACATGCCTGCGGTATCTTTACCTGCGCTACCAGCTTCGGACCGGAAACAGGCTGTGTGTGCCGTCATCCGGATAGGCAGGGCGCTTTCGTCCAGGATATCACCCGACACCGAATAGGTCAGAGTGACCTCGGACGTTGGGATCAGCCACCAGCCGTTTGTGGTCTGGTAACTGTCCTCACCGAATTTCGGCAGCTTGTCTGTTCCGTACATGGCTTCGTCACGCACCAGAACCGGCGTCTGCATTTCTGTCAGACCGTTCTTGTCGATATGCGTGTCCAGCATGAACTGGGCCAGCGCACGGTGAATGCGTGCCACGCCTTTCGACAGGTTCACAAAGCGGCTGCCGCTGGTTTTGGCGGCGGTCTCGAAATCCATAGCCGCAGCAACGGCTGGGATCTCGTAGTGCTCTTTGGGCGCAAAATCGAGCTCACGAGGGGTGCCCCAACGGTTGACTTCAACATTGTCGTCTTCGTCTTCACCTTGCGGAACATCGTCAGCCGGCAGGTTGGCGATGCGGGCCAGTTGGTCGGTGAGCAGCGCGTCCAGATCTTTGGCTTCGGTCTGCATATGTGCGACCTCGGCCTTTTTCTCAGCCACCAGCGCGCGCAGGCGCTCGAACTCGGCTTCATCGCCGCGTCCCTTGGCGGCACCAACTTCTTTGGAAGCTTTGTTTTGCTCAGCCTGGGCTGTTTCTGCTGCCAGAATCTTGGCGCGGCGGCTTTCGTCCAGCCTTAGCAAATCTGACGACACCGGCGCGTCCCCACGGCGCGCAAGAGCGGCGTCGAAGGCGGCTGGGTTTTCGCGAATGGCGCGGATGTCGTGCATATCTCAGATCCTTGATAAGTGAATCACTGCAGCCGCTTATGCACCATCTGACGGGCGGGGTGTAGCACCCGCCGCGCGATTTAGGCTTACTTCTTGGACTCGTCTGAGGATTCGTGCGCCAGATGCCCATCCCAATGCTCGGTTGGGATTTTGGGTTCAGGCGGATCGGCCATGTAAGACGGTGTCATGATCTGCACGTTGTTTTCGTTAAATACAGCAACAATGTTGCGATGCAGATCGGACCTGATCTTTGGGATCGTGCTGCCGCGAGTCGTATATGCATTGACCTGATAGTTGATGGCATAGTCGGCAAGCGCAGTCCAAAGAACGAAGGGCTCGGGCTTGGATTTCAATCCCTTGGTACGCCGCGCTGCCTCAATCAGCATAGCTTCGACCTTTTCAGGCGGCTCTTCGTAGCCGATACCGACGGTGGTGTGCAAAAGCAGGCCGTTACCATCTGTTTTCTTCGAGAAATTGACCACATCAGAGTTCATCAACTGAGCGTTCGGGATCGAGATCAGTTCGTTCTTGATAGACTTCAGATGGGTTTCCATCAGTTTGATTTTGACCACATCACCGATGTGATCGCCAATCTGGATGCGATCACCGATTGAGGTTGAGCGACGGTAGATCACGAACAGGCCAGCAAGCATGTTGCTGACGACCGAATTCGCACCAAGGGACAACATCGCACCGACCAAAATGGTCAGCCCCTGGAAGGCTGCGGAATCCGAGCCCGGAATATAGGGCACTGCAAAGACTAGAGCGATGAGGATGACCACGACACGGGCAATGTTGAAAGTCGGGTTAACCCAGTGCTTTTCAAAGTCGCCCATGTCAAACGTGCCGGCTTCGACAGCATCAAAGAACACTCGCATGCCTTTGATGATGTACATGGTGACCCACGAAATCAGGGCCAGCATGATCAGGTTCGGGATATAGCTGATAATCCCCTTAAAGATTAGCAGGACCGGCTCAGTCAGATAGGTCAGCAGTAGTTGAGCGAAGTACCGAGTTTCCGCGAACGAAAGCAGGACGAATGAAAGGTAGTAATAAAAACCAAGGAAGAAGATAACCAACAGAACAAAGTTCAGCCCATACCGGATCAGGGCCGCGATGGCCTCTGCCTGAACGTGTTTGGCGGTGGCGGTCTCGACATCCTGCAGATAGCTCTGAACTATTTCCAGAGTACGTCGTCTGATCCGGCGGTGCAGCCAGAGGATGACGACGATGAACAGAATAAATCCAACGGTCCATGCGCTGGCTTCGATTGCACCAGACACCCTTGCCTGTTCGGTGCGGTTAGCCCGGTAGGCGACGATTGACTCGTGTATGGCATCACCATGCAAGAGGCTGAGGACGCTAAGCTCCATCTGATCCAGCTCGGCATCAGCCTCTGTAACAACTGATACGAAGATCCCATCCGCAAGTATACGTGTACCGAGTTCGGTCTCTTCATAGGTGATTTCAATATCGGTATTTTCGGAAGACTCAGCGACCTCGATGATCTTGTCTTGAACTCTTTCTGCCCGTTCCGTAGCGGGCAGAGCGCTTGAGCCACGCAAATGAAAGAGCGTATCGCCGTCGACAATTACCGGAGCTTTGAAGACATCGGATTGCTCCTCGCTCAGAGCTGGCGGAGGCGTCGGGGCTTCCTGCGCCCATGTCGGAGACACCAGCATGCATACGCACAGGGTTGCCATGCAAAGGCGTGCAAATATGCCAAAGGATTGGATTAATTGAATCATTGGCCCTCCTGATACCTAACTATATCCGAGACGGCTAATGTTCCTAGGGCTGAACTGCAGCTTGTAAGCAATTCTTTTTACAGGTGTGGATCTGTCACTGGGGGCTTGTGAACTATCCATGTAAAGGAATGCCTGTTTCAAAGAATAGCCCATGGTAATGCCATTGCTTGCAAACACGCATTTCAATGAATAGGTTCCCGCCAAATTTGCGGTACATGACCGCAAGACCAAAACAAAGGAATATCCCATGGAAGGTGGCGCAATCGCCCAGTTTCTCCCGCTGATCCTGATCTTCGCGATCATGTATTTCCTGCTGATCCGTCCGCAGCAGAAGAAGATGAAGGAACATCAGGCCATGGTCGAAGCCGTGCGCCGGGGCGATCAGGTTGTCACCCAGGGTGGCCTGATTGGCAAAGTCTCCAAGGTCAAGGAAGGCGACAACGAGATCGAAGTTGAAATCGCCGAGGGTGTGAAGGTTCGCGTGGTCAAGTCGACCATCGCACAGGTTCTGAACAAAACCGAACCAGCGAAATAAGAGCGCTCCACAACCTTCTGAAAAGGCAGGGTAATGCTGCAAATTGATACCTGGAAGCGGGTTCTGATCTGGTCGGTCTGTGTGATCGGCCTGATCATGGCCCTGCCGAATGCGTTCTATACGCGTGTCGAACAATCGAACGATGCAAAGGCCGAGATCGAGCTTGGCATCGATACTCCCGAACTGCAGGCCGAGGCGGCGCAATGGCCGAATTGGTTGCCGTCTTCGCTGGTCAATTTGGGCCTTGACCTGAGGGGTGGTGCACATCTTCTGGCCGAAGTTCAGGTCGAAGATGTCTACGAAGCTCGGATGGAAGCGATGTGGCCCGAGGTCCGCGAAGCATTGCGGGATGAACGGGCAACCGTCGGTACGATCCGCAAGCAACCTTCTGCTCCTGATGAGATTCGCGTTCGCATCAGTCAGCCCGAGGGTATCACCCGAGCGCTTGAAGTTGTTCGCGGTCTGGCGCGTCCAATTCAAACCCTGACAGGTGTTGGGGCCAACGATATCGAGGTCAGCAGCCAGGGCGATACGATCATTGTTCAACTGTCCGAGGCCGAAAAGCTGGCTTCGAACGACAGAACTGTTCGGCAGGCTCTGGAGATCATCCGTCGCCGTATTGATGAGGTCGGTACACGCGAACCGACGATTCAGCGGCAAGGAACAGATCGTATTCTGATTCAGGTGCCAGGTATCGGCAGTGCATCTGAGTTGAAAGAGATCATTGGCACCACGGCCCAGTTGACTTTCAATCCGGTTGTCAGGCGTGGATCCGACCCGGATGCTGTTCCGGGGATTGGTGAGGAAATTGTACCCTCCATCGATGAAGATGGGGTGTATTACACAATCGAGTCTGCTCCGGTTGTGACCGGTGAAGAACTCGTGGATGCACAGCCTTCGTTTGACCAGAACGGGCGCCCGGCGGTCAGCTTCCGCTTTAACACATCAGGTGCCCGCAAGTTCGGTGACTATACGCTTGAAAACATTGGCGCACCCTTTGCCATTGTTCTGGATGACGAGGTAATTTCCGCTCCTGTGATCCAGAGCCATATCCCGGGCGGGTCTGGCATCATCACCGGTAACTTTACCGTTGAAGAAAGTACCAATCTGGCGGTTCTGCTACGAGCAGGCGCATTGCCGGCCGGTCTGGAATTCCTCGAAGAACGCACCATCGGTCCGGAGCTGGGTCAGGACAGCATTGACGCAGGCAAGGTAGCTACAATCGTTGCATTTGTCGCGGTGCTGGTCTTCATGGCGCTCAGCTACGGTTTGTTTGGTCTCTTTGCCAATGTTGCGCTGATCATCAACGTGGGGCTTATCTTCGGCCTGCTGTCGCTGATTGGGGCAACGCTGACACTACCGGGTATTGCGGGGATTGTTCTGACGGTTGGTATGGCCGTTGACGCCAACGTGCTGATTTTCGAACGTATCCGAGAAGAACTCAAATCCGCCAAAGGGCCTGCCCGAGCAATTGAGCTAGGCTATGAAAAGGCGCTGTCGGCCATTCTGGACGCCAACGTAACGACGTTCATTACGGCTGTAATCCTGTTTGCGATGGGTAGCGGCCCGGTTCGCGGCTTTGCCATCACTCTGGGCCTCGGCATTCTGACCTCGGTCTTCACCGCGATCTTCGTGACGCGTCTGATGATCGTCATCTGGTTCGAACGCCGCCGTCCGAAAATGATCGAGGTTTGATATGCGACTGAGACTTGTTCCCAAGGAAACCTCGTTCGATTTCTTCAGCCGCTGGAAAATCTGGCTGGGCATTTCGGGTCTGATGATGGTTGTGGCCTTTACCTCGTTCATGCTGCAGGGTCTGAACTTTGGTATCGATTTCCGTGGTGGTACGACAATCCGTACCCAAAGCGCACAGGAGATTGATGTAGGCGCTTATCGTGATGCGATCGCTCCGTTGGAGCTGGGTGATGTTTCCATCACCGAAATCTTTGATCCGACATTCGGGCCGGACGAAAACGTAGCCATGATCCGCATTCAGGCTCAGGATGATGCCGAAGCGGTGACCGCAGCAACAATTACGGCTGTTGAAGAGGCACTCACCGGTGCCGCGCCTGACATTGAATTCGTGTCAGTTGAATCTGTTGGCCCCAAAGTATCTGGCGAATTGATCCAGACGGCGGTCATAGCGGTAGTGCTCGCGATTGGAGCGGTTCTTATCTACATCTGGCTTCGGTTCGAATGGCAGTTTGCGCTCGGCGCCGTTGCTGCGCTGGTGCACGATGTGATCCTGACCATTGGTATCTTCTCGGAACTGCAGATCCGATTTGATCTGGCGATTATCGCCGCGCTCTTGACCATTGTTGGTTACTCACTGAACGATACCGTGGTCGTATTCGACCGTGTTCGTGAGAACCTGCGCAAGTACAAGAAGAAGGACCTGAAAGAGGTTCTGAACCTGTCCATCAACGAGACCCTCAGCCGGACGGTCATGACCTCGGTTACGACCCTGCTGGCACTGATCTCGCTTTATGTTCTGGGCGGTGACGTGATCCGCGGGTTCGTCTTTGCGATGATCTGGGGTGTTATCGTGGGTACTTACTCATCCATCTTTGTGGCTTCGACCATCCTGCTGTGGCTGGGGGTTAAGCGCGACTGGACCAAGCCTTCGAACACTGCGGGCAATCAGTTTGCCAACATAGATGCCTGAGGGTTTGCAAGCTGCCCTGGCTCTGCCGGGCATCGGATGGTTGATTTTCACAATAGGAGCCGCGGGTCTTGTCCGCGGCTTCACCGGTTTTGGCACAGCCATGATATTCGTGCCGATCGGAACTCAGTTCCTGCCGGCAACAGATGTCGTGTTTCTGATGGCTGCGACTGGTATCGTTTCAACCCTCGCTCTAGCTCCGCAGGCGTGGAAGGAATGCGACAAGTCCGAAGTCGGGACACTTGCTCTGGCTGCTGCTGTGACTGTGCCACTTGGATTGTGGGTGATGGTACAAGTCGATGCGCTGGTCTTGCGCTGGATCGCATGCACGGTGGTTGGGTTAACCTTGCTTGCGGTGGCAACTGGCTGGCGTTGGAATGGACGATTGGGGCTGCCGGGGCGGCTTGCCATCGGCAGCAGTGCGGGCGCAGTCGGTGGAATGACTGGTCTGACTGGACCGGTTGTGATCGTCTTCTATCTGGCAAGCTCAGCCAATGTTCGCAAGGTTCGTGCGAATACGATTATCTTTCTGGCTCTGCTGGATATCGTCATCGTCACGAATATCATGATCGGCGGCCTCGCGGATACATCCGCGCTTTGGGTGGTTCTGTTGCTGAGTGTGCCTTATGTGATAACCACACTCATCGGTAAGGCGCTGTTTGATCCATCGCTGGAGAAGCTCTACCGGGTGGCGGCTTACTCCGTGATCGCGCTCGCGGTTATAACTGGCCTGCCGATCTTCGACTGAAGGGGTTTTGGAATGCGACTCAATCAGGTGACCTTTACGGATGCCAAGCCTGTTGATGGCTATGGTCCGGGCTTCTTTCGTATTGGCGGTGAGGTTTTTGAGGGCGCGGTGCTAACCGGGCCAACTGGAACAAAGGCGTGGGGGCAGTACACCGATGTTCAGCCGTTGCTTGATCTTTCAGAAGAAGTAGATGTTCTGTTCATCGGCACCGGCAAAGAGATGGCGCATATCCCCGGTGATTTGCGGTCGACCCTGGAAGCCGCAGGGATTGGCGTCGAGGTCATGAACTCGCCAGCCGCCTGTCGAACCTACAACGTGCTGCTCTCGGAAGGGCGTCGTATTGCTCTGGCCTTGATCCCGGTCTGATTGTTCAGACAACGCACGGGCTTGTACCTGCGGCAAATCCCTCCTTTTGCCCTTCACGACAATGAGATAAGCGAAGGCAATGACACTGACCGTTACCGATCTGTCGATTGCCCGAGGGGGCATTCCTGTGCTCGAAGGGTTGAGCTTTGTGCTGAAACCGGGCCGGGCACTGATCCTGCGTGGACCAAACGGGATCGGAAAAACCACTTTGTTGCGCACTTTGGCTGGCTTGCAGCCATCGTTATCGGGCCGCATTGAGGGTGCCGAAGATCAGATTGCCTATGCGTCGCACTCAGACGGTTTGAAACCAACGCTGACAGTGACTGAAAATCTCGATTTCTGGGCGTCGGTTTTCGGGACAAAGGATATTCAACCTGCGCTGGACGCTTTCAGGCTGAACGATCTGTCCGACCGTCACGCCGGTAACCTGTCCGCTGGTCAGAAACGGCGACTAGGCCTTGCCAGAATGCTGGTCACCGGGCGACCGATCTGGATGCTGGATGAGCCGACCGTGTCACTGGACCGCGAGGCCGTGGCTCTGTTCGCCGATACGGTTCGCACACATCTGGGACAGGGGGGGTCAGCACTGATCGCCACCCATATTGAACTCGGTCTGGAGGGAGAGGTTTTGGACGTCGGTCCCAACAAGGCTAAACCCAAACCGATCGATGACTTCGATGGAGGTTTCCTGTGATCGCCTTGTTGTTGCGTGATCTGAAGCTTGCATTCCGTGCCGGCGGAGGATTTGGGCTGGGCCTGGCCTTTTTCCTGATCGTGACTGTCCTGGTGCCATTTTCCGTTGGCCCGCAATCTTCGCTGCTCTCTACCATCGCGCCGGGTGTGTTGTGGCTGGGTGCGCTTCTGGCGTGCTTGCTGTCACTGGATCGGCTTTTGGCACTGGATTGGGAGGACGGATCTTTGGATCTGTTGGCAACGGCTCCCTTGCCGCTGGAGGGCGTAGTAACCATCAAAGCGCTGGCACATTGGATCACTACGGGGCTGCCTTTGGTACTGGCTGCGCCTGTGCTGGGTGTACTGCTGAACCTTCCGGTTCCGGGGTATCTCTGGCTTGTTGTCTCGCTGCTGATCGGCACACCGGCCCTGAGTGTCATAGGGACATTTGGTGCGGCTTTGACCGTGGGGCTGAAACGCGGTGGTTTGCTGCTCTCGCTGCTGGTCCTGCCTTTGTATGTCCCGACACTGATATTTGGGGCAGAGGTAGCACGACGTGGAGCCATAGGTATGGAGACACAAACCCCGCTGCTGATGCTGGCTGGGATCACCGCAGCCACCGTGGCGCTATTGCCGTTTGCCAGCGCTGCCGTACTGCGTATCAATCTTAGGTGACAGTGGGGAACATTGATTGATGTCAATTGAGAACCGCTCCGACTCGGACTAGATAAGGCACATGTCGATCGCAACAAAAGCCAACGCCCTTTGGGAATACGCCAACCCGCGAAAGTTCCTCGCGACCAGCGAGCGTGTCCTGCCGTTTTTCTGGATCACGTCGGCTGTATGCCTTTTTGTCGGGTTGATCTGGGGGTTCTTTTTCACCCCAGACGATTACAAGCAGGGATCGACCGTCAAGATCATCTATCTACACGTGCCTGCAGCCCTTATGGCCATCAATTGCTGGCTCATGATGCTGGCGGCCTCATTGGTCTGGCTGGTACGTCGTCATCACGTCAGTGCGCTGGCCGCACGCGCGGCCGCTCCGATCGGCATCGTCATGACTTTGATCGCGCTTGCGACGGGTGCCATCTGGGGGCAACCCATGTGGGGCACGTGGTGGGCATGGGATCCGCGCCTGACCTCTTTCCTGATCCTGTTTCTGTTCTACCTGGGCTATGTGGCCCTGTGGGAAGCGATCGAAGACCCTGACACTGCTGCAGATCTGACCTCGGTCCTGTGTCTGGTTGGCTCCGTGTTTGCGATCCTCAGCCGCTATGCTGTGAACTTCTGGAACCAAGGGTTGCATCAGGGGGCATCCGTTATGCGGGCGGGTGCAGTAACGGGCGCAGATACAGAAGAAAAAGTCAGCAATATCTATTTCTATCCTCTACTGGTTTGCATCGTGGGGTTCGTGCTGCTGTTTGTTGCGCTGCTTCTGTATCGCACAGGCACTGAAATCCGGGCACGCCGGATCAACGCGTTGCTGGCGCGTGAAAGGATAAACGGATGATCCCCGATCTGGGCAAATACGCCGACACCGTGTTGTCTGCCTACGCGGCATCAATCCTGCTGTTGATCGCGCTGGTGGTTTTCAGCGTCCTTCGTGGTCGCAAGGTCAGGGCCGAAATGGAGAAGGTCGAACAAAGGATGTCCAGGAATGGCTAAGATATCGCCTTTGATGCTTGCTCCGCCTCTGATTTTTGGCGCGTTTGCCTTGCTGGCAGGCGTCGGAATGTTCCGTGACGACCCGGATTCCCTGCCATCCGCACGTGAAGGGCAGCCTGCTCCTCCTGTTGTGATGACCGAATTCCCGGGTAAGCCATTCTTTGATGACGCGACCCTGCGGGATGGCGAAGTCAAGCTGGTCAACTATTGGGCATCCTGGTGCGCCCCATGTCGCGCCGAGCATCCGAACCTTGAGGCTTTGTCGCAAGAGGGCATCCCCGTCTACGGCATCAACTACAAAGATAAGGTCGGGAATGCCGAGTCATTTCTGAACGAATTAGGTGATCCGTACCGTGCTATCGGACGTGACGAGAACGGGCGCATGGGGCTGGACTGGGGCGTGTACGGCGTGCCAGAGACCTATGTGATCGACGGAGAAGGCACGATTATCCTGCGCTTTGCAGGGCCGATCACACAGCGCGTCATCGAAAGCACGATCCGACCCGCGCTTGAGAAAGCGGCCGGAGAATCTGACTAGCGGCGTAGCCAGATCCATAGCATCGCGCCGATAAAGGTGAACGTGACCAGATTCATCAACGTGTCTGTCAAATCACCGATCAGCACGGGAATCTCCTTCCTCACGAAGGCCACGGAACAGGCAGACCATCAACAATACTGAAATGAACACAAAGGGCAGGGCGCCCAGCGATATCAGGACTTTCACCGAGTCCACTGATCCTGAAAGGATCATTGCCACGCTTAGCAATCCAAGTAGCGCCCCCCAGATCAGGCGTATTTTGGGTGGAGGGTTGGCATCACCTGCTGTTGAAAACGTCCCCAAAACGAATGCTGCGCTGACGACACTTGTGACAATAAACAGGAACGCAGCCAGGACCGTTGCAAGAGTGGTCAGCACTGGGAACGGCAAACGTTCGAGCAGCCCAAAAGTAACACGTTCAACGTTCGTTTGAGTCATGTTCAGCAATTCACCCGCGCCATTCAACGCCTCGAACAATCCGATACCTCCGAATGCGCCAAACCAGAGTATTGAAAACAGGGTTGGGGCAAACAGTACGCCGATTACGAACTCGCGAATGGTGCGTCCTCTTGAGATGCGAGCTACGAACACACCGACGAACGGACCCCATGCGATCCACCAGACCATATAGGTGAGGGTCCAGTCGCTGAACCATTTGGCGACGTCATCGCCAAAGAATGTATAGGTTTGGAAACCCCGCGATATTACGTTTGTTGCATAGTCACCAAAGCCCTGCACAACCGTATTCAGCAAGTACTCGGTAGGCCCGAGGACGATTGTATAGGCTACCAACGCAATAGCGATTAGCATGGCGGCGTTCGAAAGACGTGACATGCCCTGGCCCAGGTCAATCATCAGCGCGGGAACGTATGCTGCGACCATCGCGATAAAGACCGCGCCGATAAGCAGCGTTCCCGCTACCTCGCGGTTCATCATGACCGCGACGCCATCAGCAACTTGAAAAACGCCCATCGCCATAGAACCGCCAACCCCAATCGCGATAGCAATGATCGCCATGAAGTCCGACCACCAACCCACGATGACAGCCCATCTCTCGCCGGGAAAGAGGCTTTGAATAGGGGCACTGACCAGCATTCCGGTACCTCTGCGAAAGCTGAAATACGCAATGGTCAGCGCGGTTGAGCCGTAGATTGCCCAGGCATGCAAGCCCCAATGGAAGTTAGTAGCCAGCATGGCCTGTTGCGCTGCGATGAAGTCCGGGGCCATACCGGATATGAAGCGATAATGTGTTAGGGGTTCGGCTACAGCCCAAAACAGTAACCCGACCCCCATACCCGCCGAAAAAAGCATCGCAATCCAAGAAGCAGTCGAGAATTCAGGTTCCTCATCATCCCGCCCCAACTTGATGTTTCCGTAGGATGAGAATGCCAGAAACAGACAGCCGATGAGCATACCTGAGGCGGCAAGCATTACAAACCAGCCCCGGCTGTGAAAGGTCTGTTGAACCAAGCCGCTTGCCCAACCGACCAAACCGTCGATATCAATGACGCCCCATATCCCCACCACAGCAATCACGCAGAGAGAGCAAATCAGCAACGCATTCGGTTTAGCCATCCTCGAACCTGTCCATCTGTGAGGTATAGAAACATTGCAATGTTTTTGGGGTCGTTGCCACAACTTAGCTTCAGCGACCGTTGCTTTCTGGTGTTTCGGCAGTAACCAGATGCTGCTAAAGCCGATATCCACCGGTTACCGGCAGTACTTCACCGGTGACGAAGGACGCATTGTCCGACGCAAGAAAGCGAACCGCTTTGGCGATATCTTCTGGTGTTCCTGCGCGCCCCAATGCGGTGTCTTTCACAAAAATCGCAGTCAGCTCATCTGAACGCGGCGCTTCGGGGATGTTGATCGCGCCCGGGGCCACTGCGTTTACGCGGATGCCCTCTGGCCCCAGTTCCTTTGCCATGGCACGGGTCCAGAGGTTAAGGGCCGCTTTGCTTGCGCCATAGGTCGCCGCATCCCGAGGGGGCAGTGTAGCGTTCATCGATGATATGTTCACGATCGCTGCACCCGGTTTCAAATGGGGCAAGGCAGCAGAAAGCAACGCGGCAGGTGCAAGCAGGTTGAGGTCAAGAATTGCACGGTGATCTTCGCGCTCAAACTGATCTTTGGGCGTGCTCCTGACAAGACCGGCGTTGTTTACGATTACGTCTAACCGACCATAATGCTCAATGACCTGCCGGATGACCTCAGATGCCTGATCGGGCTCTCTCAGGTCAGATTGAATCGCGAGGTTGGTGTCGGCGCACAGTGCTGCGGCAGGCTTGGATGTAAGCCAGGTAAAGGCGACTGAGTGATCCGTGCCCAGGTCTTCGACGATTGCGCGGCCAATGC
Source organism: Ruegeria sp. CH6 (assembly GCF_056537005.1). Lineage (NCBI taxonomy): Bacteria > Pseudomonadati > Pseudomonadota > Alphaproteobacteria > Rhodobacterales > Roseobacteraceae > Ruegeria > Ruegeria sp. CH6. The sequence goes on from NZ_JBQFQS010000002.1 coordinate 254,630, forward strand.
CTCGGGCACCGCCGGTAACCAATGCTACTTTTTCCATGCGATCCTCCTACCGCCACCAAATCCGGAAATGTGCCCGAAGACAACATCCGAATAGATTGATGTGGTCGGTGCAGTTAATTCAAATGAAAAGAGCGCCTTAAAAGGCGCTCTTTACGTCTGATCACAGGTTTATTTTTAGTCAGCCTTGGCAAGATTGCGCAGCACATATTGCAGAACACCGCCGTTCTCGATGTACTCGATCTCGGGTGCTGTATCGATACGGCACTTGAGCGTGATGGTCTTTTCGGATCCGTCACCATAAACGATTGTGCAGGGCACTTCCTGCAGGGGCTCAACCGTATCGAGGCCGTGAATCGAAACCGTCTCATCGCCTGTGAGGCCAAGCGTTTTCCGGGTGTCGCCGCCAGTGAATTCGAACGGGATGACACCCATGCCAACCAGGTTGGAGCGGTGAATACGCTCAAAGCTTTCGGCAATCACAGCTTTGACGCCAAGCAGAGCAGTACCCTTGGCTGCCCAGTCGCGCGAGGAACCTGCACCGTACTGTTCGCCGCCAAAGACGACTAGCGGAGTACCGTTTTCCTGATGCGCCATTGAGGCATCAAAGACCGAAGTTTGCTCACCATCCGGGCCCTTGGTGTAACCACCTTCTACACCATCCAGCATCTCGTTCTTGATACGGATGTTCGCGAAGGTGCCGCGCATCATGACCTCATGGTTACCACGACGAGAACCGTAGGAGTTGAACTCGCGCGGCTGAACCTGACGATCCAACAGGTATTTTCCGGCCGGGCTGGTGGACGCAAAAGAACCAGCTGGTGAGATATGGTCGGTTGTGACCATATCACCCAGGATCAGCAGAACCTTGGCGTTGTCGATGTTTGAAATCGTGCCCGGCTCTGGCCCCATGCCCTGAAAATAGGGCGGATTCTGAATATAGGTCGATGTTGGGGGCCAGTCATAAGTTTCCTGCTGCGGAACTTCGACTTCGCGCCACTTTTCATCACCTTTGAACACGTCAGCATATTTCGACTGGAACGCTTCACGCGTGACGGTCTGCTGAACCAGATCTGCGATCTCTTTCTGATCCGGCCAGATGTCCTTCATGTAGACGTCGTTGCCGTCTTTGTCGGTGCCAATCGGCTCTGAGGTCAGATCGATGTCCAGCGTACCGGCCAGCGCATAAACCACAACCAGTGGCGGCGACGCCAGATAGTTGGCACGAACGTCAGGTGAGATACGACCTTCGAAGTTCCGGTTGCCCGACAGAACGGAGGTAGCGACCAGATCACCCTCGGCAATCGCATCAGACAGTTCGGCCTGAATGGGGCCGGAGTTTCCGATACAGGTGGTGCACCCATAACCGACCAGGTTGAAGCCGATCTTGTCCAGATCATCCTGAAGCCCAGCGGCCTCGAGATAGGCAGAAACCACCTGCGATCCCGGTGCCAGAGAGGTTTTGACCCAAGGTTTGCGGTTCAGGCCCAACGCGGCGGCCTTACGCGCAACCAGACCGGCACCGATCATGACATAGGGGTTCGAAGTGTTGGTACAGGATGTGATCGAGGCGATGACCACCTTGCCCGATTCCATTGTGTAGTCTTCACCCTTAACCGCGACTTCTTTGCCCATGGGACGCTTGAAGGTTTCTTCCATTTCTTTGTGGAAAGCAGCCTTTGCGTCGGTCAGCGCGACATAGTCCTGCGGGCGTTTCGGTCCCGAGATCGCGGGAACGATGGTACCCATGTCCAGTGACAGCGTATCGGTGTAAATCGGAGCGTAGCTCTCATCACGCCAGAAACCGTTCTCTTTGGCGTAAGCTTCAACCAGTGCAATACGGTCTTCATCGCGGCCCGTGTTGCGCATGTAGCGCAGCGTTTCACCATCGATGGGGAAGAAGCCACAGGTCGCACCGTATTCCGGCGCCATGTTTGCGATGGTTGCACGGTCTGCCAGCGGCAGTCGATCCAGACCTTCGCCATAGAATTCGACGAATTTGCCTACCACGCCCTTTTCGCGCAGCATCTCGACCACTTTCAGCACCAGATCGGTGCCAGTAGTGCCTTCGACCATTGCACCGGTCAGTTCAAAGCCCACAACTTCGGGGATCAGCATCGAAATCGGCTGGCCCAGCATTGCGGCTTCGGCTTCGATCCCGCCAACACCCCAGCCCAGAACAGCCATGCCGTTAACCATGGTGGTGTGGCTGTCGGTTCCAACCAACGTGTCAGGGTAAGCAACTTCTTCGCCGCTCTGGTCAGTGTCGGTCCAGACGGTTTGTGCCAGATACTCAAGGTTTACCTGGTGGCAGATGCCTGTGCCGGGGGGAACAACGCGGAAGTTATTGAACGCGTTTTGGCCCCATTTCAGGAACTGGTACCGCTCCATGTTCCGCTCATATTCGCGGTCCACATTCATCTGGAAGGCGCGGGGGTTGCCGAATTCGTCGATCATAACCGAATGGTCGATGACCAGATCCACCGGGTTCAGTGGGTTGATCTTTTGTGCGTCGCCACCCAGCGCCTTAATCCCGTCACGCATCGCAGCAAGGTCAACCACGGCAGGAACACCGGTGAAGTCCTGCATCAGCACACGGGCAGGGCGGTATGCGATCTCGCGAGGGTTCTTGCCACCATTGGCACCCCATTCACCGAAGGCCTTGATATCATCAACCGATACAGAGAAACCGTCGTCCTCGAACCGCAACATGTTTTCCAGCACAACTTTCAATGCGGCAGGGAGTTTTGAAAAATCGCCCAGACCGGCTTCTTGAGCGGCGGGAATCGAATAATAGGAAATGGACTTGCCGTTCACGCTCAGGCTGCGACGTGTTTTGGCGGTATCCTGTCCAACTTTGATGGGCATCTGTGGCCTCCCTCTCAAATGACTTAGATTTTGGGATTCGCTGAGGGCTATCTGTATCACGTTTAGCCACGGTTCAAGGCCTTACGAACAAGATGCGTCATTTTTGTATACTATTGTACACATTTTGGCGGAACTTTGATGTAAAACGTTTCAAGAAACCTTGATTGGAGGTTGATGTGTTAACCGTTTAAACCGGTTAGGCAGCCAAACGTACCGAGACGATAAAATGTTCAGATCCGCCGCCGCGACAGCTCTTGTTTCCATATTCTTTGCAGCTTCTGTAGCTGCTGAAAGCGATCCGGTCGTGGTCGAGTTGTTCACGTCACAGGGGTGTTCATCTTGTCCACCGGCAGACAAGATCATGCATGATCTGGCCGAGCGAGATGATGTTATCGGACTGGCCTTGCATGTGGACTACTGGGACTACATTGGCTGGAAAGACGAATATGCCGACCCGGCCCATACAGTGCGGCAGCGTGCCTATGCGCGCGAAGGTGGGCGGACGATGATTTATACGCCACAAATGGTGATTAATGGTCAGCATGATGTGGTCGGTGCCAAATCGCGAGAGCTGGACCGAATAATCAATGCACATCTGAAGGCAGCACCAGAAGCATCAGTTAAAGCCGTACGCTCGGGCAATGACGTGACTGTGGAAGTAACGCCTGTCGAACTGCCTGCGGGCGAGACTTATGAGATCACGGTGGTGCAGTACTCCCCGATGCGTCACGCCTCGATCCGGCGCGGAGAGTTGGCCGGGCATGAGCTTGATTATGCGAATGTGGTCGAGACCTGGCTTACGGCAGGGCAATGGGATGGGGTAGCGCCACAGCAGTTTTCGGCAACCCTGTCATCGGATCTACCCGCCGTTGTTCTGGTACAGAGGGCAGGGCATGGACCAATCGTAGCGGCCACGCGGGCCAAGTAATCAGGGCATATCTTCGGGCTGAACGCCCAAGCCATTCCACGCTTTCCAGCGGCGGTGGATCCAGAACCACTGACCCATATGCTGACGCACCATGGTCTCTAGATCGTCATTGGTAAACTGGGTCATCGTTTTGGGATCCGTGTGCGGCACTGGATCATGCAGCATGATCTCAAAATCGATACCGTTGGGCTGGCGCACGGCATAACAAGGGATCAGAACCGCCTTGTATTTCATGGCAAGTTCAGCGTTCAGCACCGAAGTCACAGCCGGTTTGCCAAAGAACGTGAGCTCTTCGCCGCCTTGTGCGTGCAGATCCGAAACGATTGCAATGATGCCACCGCTTTTGAGCGTGCGAACCATTTCAACCATACCCCGGCGGCCTTGTTCGAACATGGGCTTTCCGGTCTTGTGGAATGCATCCACGTACATATCGTTGAAATAGGGGTTTGCCATACGGCGATACAGACAGCCAATCGGCTTCTGGCTGCGTGCTTGCAGCGCGATACGCGCAGCAAGGTAGTGACCGAAATGTGCCGTGATCATCATGACCGGACGCCCGTCGGCGACTGCGGCGTCAAAGGCTTCGATTCCTGGGCCCGAGATTTTTGCGTTTCTCTGGCGATCCGTGAACCCTTCGGGTGAAAAGTGTTCCATGATGGCCCGGCCGGCATTGTCAGGAACCGCCCTGCAAATACGTTTAACCTCGTCCTCGGGTAAATCCGGGCAGGTCAGTTTGAGATTGCGTCGAACACGCGTGCGAAACCCAACCACTGGTGCCAAAGTGCGCATGATTGCGCCCATCGCCGATATGCGGCGCTCATAGGGCAGCAGCCTCATGGCACCGATGATCCCCTTAAGGCACAGGTTTGTCACATAGTATTGTCCAAGCTCAAATCGGCTTAGTTCCGACTTTTCGACAGGCATTCAGGGGACTCGCAAGAATTTCGTTCTAGGCGGCCAGACATACAGCCCTGATCCGCCGTTAACAAGTATTCGCAATTCCAGAACACAATGAACACGCTATGCTTGCCAAGCTGCGGTTCAGTTCCCGTCTTCTGTTTCGTCTTCACTCTCGATCAGAGTTATCGCACCCTCATCCGTTAACGCGCGGATCACACCGACGATGTTTGCCATCGCCTCTTCAGCTTCGGTTTGTTTGACCTTCCCACGCTCAGTAATTTCCTCACGAAGGTTGTCGGCCATTCGGGTCGACATGTTTGAGAGCAAAAAATTGACCGAGGCATTGTCATCCTCGCCGCTGGCCCCTGCAAGGGCAGTTACCAGAACCGGCTGCTCGATCCCTCGCAGTACCACTGGGACATCTCGCGGCATGATCCGGTTGGCAATATGCGCAAAGGTAAAGATCGATTGCCGCACGGCATTGGCGAAATCCGCGTCCTCTTTGTCCAGCGCTGTAAGCAAGCCGTCGCGCGTAGCGGCGGCGGATTGGTTCAGAATAGCCCCTACACGTTCATCCGGTCCTTCCCGAAATGCGGGGGTAGGGCGTTGGTCCAGTTGGGCAGCCAGCGACCAGCCAATCCGCTCCACGGCTTCGGGAGTCACATTGGCTGTCTTGGAAACGGCATAGGTGATCCTGCGCGCCACAGGACCGGGCAAATGACCAAGTAGTTGCGCAGCCTTCGGGGTGTCCAGTTTTGACAACATCACGGCAGCGACCTCGGTACTTTCTGCCTGAGCAATTCTGGCAAGGTCTTCTGGCGGCACTTCGCGCAGGCGCTGCCACGGATCGCCAATTTGCCGGACGCCTGCAACCTTACGAAGGCGGGCCGCCGTAGCGGGTGCGATCTTACCGTTGACGGCATCCAATGCTCCAGCCAAGCCATGCGGGAAGGCCAGCCCGACGCTGTCCAGCGCATCTGCAAATTCCCCGGCAACAGCAGCCAACGTCACACGATCAATCAGTCCCATGCGTCCTAACTGGTGGGTCAGCCTTTCCTGCAAATCATCTGGGAGTTCTTCAAGCGCGAGGTCGGCCCCTTCGTTCAGCAAAAGCCGAACAACGACAGCTGCCTTTTCCCGGCCGTTCAGCGCGCGCGGGATCAGCCTCGTCTGGGTTTCCTCACTATCTGCAACTGGTGCAGAAGCGCCCGGAGCCATTTGTATTAGTGCGGTTGTGTCCTGCATCTGCCTGTGGTGCCAATATTTTGTTCCACAGGCAGATTACGGAGAGTCGGGTAAAGAAACCCTGAAGTTTAGTAGCTGTATGTCAGCCCTGTTCGGATCGCTTCGCGCAATGATGCCTCGGCCCATGTGCCTTCGCCACCACGCGCTTTGATTTCGCGCCACTGCTGGATCGCAAGATCAGTTTTGCCTTCGGCAACAAATCCCTGACCCATATAGCTGCGGGCCAGAATGTTGTCCGGGTTCGTGTCGATTGCTTTCTCATAGAAGACGTTCGCCAGCTCGAGTTCTCCCATTTTGCGGTATGTGAAACCCCAATATGTTAGAACGCGATCATCGTTCTGATTGCTCATGACACGCAGAACATCCTGAGCATGTTCGTATTGGCCATCATATGCTAATTCGCGAACCGCATCATAAAGCTGGTCGTCGGTGAAATTGGTTTTGTTCGGTTTGACGCAACGCCCAGCCGCCTCGTCATAGACGCGACCAAACAGGCATTTCTTGGTCGTACTGGTGGGCTTTGGCGGGCTGCTATCTCCGCCCGCAGCGTGAACTGCTGGCGCAAAGGCAAAAGCTTGAAACGCAATAGCTGAAGCTAAAACAAGGCGCATATTCCTACTCCGTTCTAAAGACTGCTCTCAACAAGCATAGTGTGATCTGTAAAAAAGCTAACAATTGATGCTTCGCTTTTATTCACAAGTAGGAAAGAAAAATCTCAGCTGTTGACGGATTTCGCGCAGCTTTGGCTCTCGCTGTCCCAATATGTACCCGGTGCACAGGATTGAGTTTGCTTGGAATGCGCGTTGCATGCCATGGCCGCCGAGGAAGTACAGACAAGCGCTATTGAGCACAGAAGGGTTCGGATCATTGCGGTTCTCCCGATCTGGAAAATGCGGGATCAGGATAGCCGATTTTGCCTTGTCTGGCAAAAGAAGAGGGCCCGAACCGCGTAATGCGCTTCGGGCCCCTGTCTGATGAATTAGATATCGTGATTACTCGCCGAAAACGCGCGCGAAAATCGTGTCGACATGCTTGGTGTGATACCCGAGGTCGAATTTTTCTTCGATTTCTTCAGTACTCAGCGCGGCGGTGACATCTGGGTCAGCCAGCAGTTCCTCTTTGAAATCGGTGCGGTGTTCCCAAACCTTCAACGCGTTTCGCTGAACCATGGCATAGGCGTCTTCGCGGCTGACACCAGCCTGTGTCAGGGCCAGCAGCACCCGCTGGCTCATCACCAGGCCGGGGAACTTGTTCATGTTCTCGATCATGTTCTCGGGGAAGATCAGCATCTTGTCGATCACCCCAGTCAGACGGGCGAGCGCAAAGTCCAGCGTGATCGTGGCATCGGGTCCGATCATCCGTTCGACCGAGGAATGCGAGATATCGCGCTCATGCCAGAGCGCCACGTTTTCCATCGCGGGGATCACGGCAGCGCGCACCATGCGAGCCAGGCCGGTCAGGTTCTCGGTCAGGACCGGGTTTTTCTTATGCGGCATGGCCGACGAGCCCTTTTGGCCCATCGAGAAGAACTCCGCCCCCTCCAGCACCTCAGTCCGCTGCATGTGGCGGATTTCGATGGCAATGTTTTCTATGCTGCTGGCGATGACGCCTAGCGTGGCAAAGAATGCAGCGTGACGGTCGCGCGGGATGACCTGCGTGCTGATTGGTTCGGGGACCAAGCCCAGCTGGTCGCAGACATGTTCTTCGACACGCGGGTCGATATTGGCGAAGGTGCCGACCGCACCGCTGATCGCTCCGGTTGCGATTTCGGCACGGGCATCGCGCATGCGCGACAGGTTGCGGTCCATTTCGGCGTAGAAACGCGCGAAGGTCAGGCCCATGGTGGTAGGCTCGGCGTGGATACCGTGGCTTCGACCGATGCGGACGGTATCTTTGTGCTCGATCGCGCGGCGCTTCAGAGCGGCCAGAAGACCTTCGAGGTCGGCGATCAGCAGATCAGCGGCGCGGGTCAGTTGGACGTTGAGGCAGGTGTCCAGCACGTCCGAAGATGTCATACCCTGATGCACGAAACGGGCCTCGTCGCTGCCAACATGCTCGGCCAGGTGGGTCAGGAATGCGATTACGTCGTGCTTGGTGACCGCTTCGATCTCGTCGATGCGAGCAACGTCAAATTCCACGTCCTTGGCTTTCCAGACGGCGTCGGCATTCTCGCGCGGGATTACACCCAGTTCTGCCATTGCATCACATGCGTGCGCCTCGATTTCGTACCAGATGCGGAACTTGGTTTCGGGCGACCAGATGGCAACCATATCGGGGCGGGAATAACGTGGAATCATTGGCAGCTGCACCTTTTTGTGATTTGGCAGGAGGCGATGCCGCGGGGTTTAAACCTGAGTAGGCGAGGGAACAAGGCGCGAGTGCTGATATGAGACGGTTTGCCCTGATTTTAGCGATCTGGCCCGGGGTTCTGGCTGCAGATGAGTTCCGGCAGCTTACCGGCGATGAAATACTGACCGCACTGACCGGGCAAAAGCTGGTTTATTCCAATGGGGCCTGGCAGACATTCGATGACACGATGCTGACCCAGTACTTTTCGGGCCGGCCAAGCGCAGGTCATTGGGCCGTGCGCGATGATCAGTATTGCTCTCTTTGGCCGCCCTCGGATCTGTGGGCATGTTACACGGTTCAGCAGAGCGGAGATACAATCCGCTTTGTCGGTGAGAGTGGCGATATCACAGATGGGACACATGAGAATTGACGGGACCGCGCAAGATTACTGATTTCGCAGGTAAGTGGCAGTTAACGCGCGTGATACACGATGCCAAAGCAGATCAGGTGTTGCAGGCTGACGGGACCGCATGCCTAACGATCTCTGAGACCGGGCTAACCTACCAAGAGGCCGTTACTCTGCGGATACCGGGCCAGCCCTCGATCAAGGGAACGCGGACATACCTCTGGCAGGGCGCGGGTGACGTGATTGAAATTCGGTTCGAAGACGGCAGGTTTTTTCATCGTCTGAAATTGGGTGAATTTGAAACGACAGACCATCATGATTGCCCACCCGACAGCTATGACGTTGTGTATGATTTTTCGAAGTGGCCGCGCTGGACTGCGCACTGGACAGTTTCCGGCCCTCGAAAATCCTACGAAATGAAGACAGAATATGCTGCACTAGCGAAATAAACTTGCAGTGGCTGTTCTAAATAGGCATTCCTATTTCAGAATTTCTGTCTGAAGTGGGAGAAGACATGATGAATTCGAACGTATTGGCCGATGCAATCGGCCCGCGCGAAGGAACTGCGCTGCGTATCAAGCAAGTCGTCCTGGTTGTTCTGGGTATTGTCGCACTGGCGGTCGCCGCAAAGATCAAAGTGCCGATGTGGCCTGTTCCGATCACGATGGGTACTTTTGCAGTACTCACCATCGGGACCGCATATGGTGCGCGTCTGGGTCTTGTTACCATGCTCGGTTATCTTTTGATCGGTGCGCTGGGCTTTGACGTCTTTGCGGGTTCCTCGGCTGAAAAATTCGGCCTGACCTACATGATGGGCGGCACCGGAGGCTATCTGGTGGGTTACCTTCTGGCCACTGTCTTACTGGGCGTTCTGGCGTCGCGAGGCTGGGATCGTTCGGTCGGCAAAATGGCTTTGGCGCTGGTTTTGGCAAACGTCGTGATCTACGTGCCTGGTCTGCTGTGGCTCGGACAACTCTACGGCTGGGATAAGCCGATCCTGGAATGGGGTCTGACACCGTTCCTGCTGGGTGACGCGATCAAGCTGGGTCTGGCCGCTCTGCTGATCCCGAGCTTGTGGAAACTGATCGGTGATGCGCGCACCTGATTGGTGACCGTATCCTAAACCCGACCCGCGCTGATTTGGTTCGGCGCGGGTTTTTTGTTTTCTGAACAATGTCATACTGGACAAATGTCGTCGACAACGTGCAGTCTGATGGCGGACAACTGATCAGGTTATTGAGATATGCGTATTAATATGAGGTTAATGCTTGCCCCTTGCATTGCGGCCTTGATGGGGCTGGCAACTCCGACGGTGGCGGACACGCCCGTCACATACACAGATAGTGGCAAGGCGTTGTTTCAATTCGAAGTTCCCGATTTTTGGACACTTCGCGTTGGTGGACCGCGAGAGATCGAAGACTCTGCCGTTGGCGATGCACGTGGTGTTGCCCGTGTCATGGGAATGCGCCCGGTTACAGATGATAATGTCTGGATTGGGTTCGTGTCGCCAACCGGTGTGAGTTCGATCGAGGGGGGTATTCGATATCTGCAGGACATCGACAAGTTTCTGGTCAAGGATCCGCAGGTAACAGGAAGTAGCAAAGCAACTATCGGTGGCCTTCCCGCGCAAGTGGTCCGGGGAACTGGTCGTCGCGACGGGCGAGGTATTAACTTTACTGCGACCGTCATTGATTTGCCAGGAAACCGCATCGCAGTCGCAGTCGCAGTCCTGCGTGATGGTGCTGATCCAGCTTATGTGAATGATCTGAACGATATTTTCGGATCTTTCCGTTCAGCCCAGTAAGGAGGATCAGATGGCACATAAGCTTATGAAGCGTACTTTGCTAGCGTTGGGACTGGGCGCGGCCGGTTTTTCAATTTCCGGATGTGACGGTGTCTCGGTTGGCGTCGGATATGGTTATGATCCGTTCTATGACTCGATGCTCTGGAATGACTATTATCATGACGTAAACGTAAATGTTGACGTCAATCGTCCTGTCAGGCCGGATCGACCAATCAATCCCGATCGCCCGAGACCGCCTGATGGCAAGCCACCGGTGCGGCCTCAGCCGCCCATTGCCAAACCGCCCGCGCGGCCACGGCCACCGGTTGCACGCCCACCTGTAGCGCGGCCACCCATACACAGACCCGGCCCCCGCCGTTGAGGCGAGATACCGCCTCCGACCAGATCGGAGGCGGAATACTCAGGTTGAGGGAAGGAGTTCGGTCGTGATGCGTGCCGAACCTTCCAGAGTTCGGTGGACCGGGCATTTATCTGCGATTTCCATCAGCTTGTCCCGTTGCGCCTGATCCAGTGGTCCTTCCAGCCTGATTTTGCGGCGGAACTGATCCACTTTGCCTTCGCTTGCCAGACCAGCGTCCTGTGCATGGACTTTGTCATGGCACACATCGACGCTGACGCCGGTGAGGGGCCATTTTTTGCGTCGGGCATACATACGGATGGTCATCGATGTACACGCACCAAGGCCTGATGACACGAAACCATAGGGTGACATTCCCCGGTCTGTGCCGCCATAGGAGGTGGGTTCGTCTGCCACTGCGTGGTGGCGCGGTCCGGACTGAATATCCTGCATGAACCCGGATGGATCCGCCTCGGTTACGCGCACAACCCCTTCGGGTGCGCCCGGAGGTGGGGCAGGTGGCCTGAGGTTGACGTAGCGAGAGACCCACGCCGCAATGACATCTGCGGCATAATCCGCATCCGCAGCCCGTGTGATCAGATGATCCGCATCGTCGAGTGTGACAAAACTCTTTGGATGTTTTGCGGCCAGAAAAATCGTGCTGGCATTGTCAATGCTTACGGTTTCATCACGCGGTGCATGCAGGATAAGCAGCGCCGCTTTCAGCTCTGCGATTGCAGGAGTCAGCGCAGACTCCGATATATCATCGACGAAGGCTTTGCCGATCCGGAATGGTCGTCCACCCAGCGTGACTTCAGCGCTGCCTTCTGCTGCGATCTGTGGCAGGGCGGTTTCGAAATGATGAGAGACGTGGCCCGGGTCAGCTGGCGCACCCAAGGTGACGACCGCCTTGACGGACGGAATGCCGGCACGTGCGCGCAGGACTGCTGCACCACCCAGCGAGTGACCAATCAGCAGAGCAGGGGCCATATTGCGCCCGGCCAGATAATGCGATGCCGCGATCAGGTCTTCTACGTTCGAAGTGAAGGTCGTATTCGCAAACTCGCCCCCCGAATGGCCCAGCCCGGTGAAATCAAAGCGCAAAACGGCAATACCCATCGCAGCCAGTCGTGCAGAAATACGCCGTGCTGCCGGGATATCTTTGGAACAGGTAAAGCAATGCGCAAATAGCGCCGTTGCCAAAACCGGACCATCCGGCAGATCCAGGCGCGCGGCCAACTGACTGCCGTCATGACCGGCAAAAGTAATGCGTTCCGTTGGCATAGCTGCTCCTCGGAGTTGTTGGGATTTGCCTAATAGTGTGTACATCCAGGAAGGGTCACAACCCTTATGTCAGAAGCGTCACGTGAAGGTGAGTATCCGGAAGTAGAACTTGATAGGCGATGCAGGGTGAGGTCGTAGTGCTGTCGGCAATCTGATGTCGGTTTGGCAGTTGTGCGCACCCCATCAGTATCTGTGAAGTAAAAGCAAACAAATATTCGATTTAATTAAGTCCCATCAACACTCACATTGCGATTGTACCGACACCTTGAGCAAGGAGAGACAGATGGCACATGCTAATCCCCGTGCACACGATTTTCCGATACAACCGGGTTTACTGATTGCTCTTGTTTTGAGCGGCGCGATCGGATTTGCGCTTGGTCAGTACTCACCAACCTTCGGAGCAGCCAACTCAAGTTACCAGCCCCCGATAGAGGACTGGCATGGTAACGTTATGCGCTCACATTGGACAAAGTGAGTACTGCTTTTAGTTCTGCCCCATCAGCGCAGGATCGAATGGGTAAGTGGTCAGGTTCTCGTAGCCGTCTTCGGTGATCAAGACCTGATCCTCCAGCTTGATCGAGAAATCTCCGCCAACCTCACCGACGCAAGCCTCGACACACAAGACCATTCCGGGCTCGAGCGGATAGTCGTATGAACCCTCGACAGCCTTGTCGGGATAGGCCACCAGCGGCCATTCATCACACAGACCGACCCCATGCATCAGACAGCCGTATTTCTGGGCTTGGAATTTATCATCCAGCTTGTGCGCCATGGCTGTCAGTTCAGGGATCATCACGCCAGGCTTCAACATTTCCATGTTGGTCATGATGTGTTCGTGGGCATGTTGCATGGCATAGATCATGTCGGCACGCGGTTTCTCGTCCCCAATCCACCAGGTTCGTGAGATATCGATGCAGATACCGTAAGATCCAATCAGGTCGGTATCGAATGCGATGATCTCATTCTTTTGGGTGATCCGAGGGCCGCACTCCTGAAACCAGGGGTTGGTGCGCTGACCCGAAGCCAGCAGACGGGTTTCGATCCATTCACCCCCGCGCCGGATATTCTCGGCATGCAGAACGGCCCAGATGTCGTCTTCGGAGGTCTTGCCATCGCCGACATTTGCCCGGGCAAATTTCTCCATTTCGCCCACAGCCGTTTCGCAGGCATGATTTGCACAGCGCATGGCAAGGATTTCGTCTGGCCCTTTGATCGCACGGGTCTTTTCGGTCAGCTCTTCGCCTTCCATGATTTCAAAACCTTGCGCCTCAAGCGCGCGCAGGCCGTGCAGCATGATCTTGTCGACCCCAAGCCGCTTGTTGTTTCCGCCGTGCTCCTCGATCAGTACGCGTACTTCGTTGGAAAACACGTCCGCAGCAACATCAACCTTGTCGCCGCGATCAAAGTAGAACAGGTCGGCGCCGGATCGCTGTTCACGTACCAGCGGATTGAAGGTCGAGAGGAAGGGTGAGTTCTTGTAGTCCCAAATCACCATATAGCCATCGGCGCACAAAAGAACGGCCCTGAACGGGTTGTGCGTGTTCCACAGCTGCATGTTCGTGCTGTCGGTGGCATAGCGAATGTTCAACGGATCGAACATCAACATACCACCATACCCACGGTCTACGATGGCTTGCGTCAAGCGCTTCCAACGGTGTTCCCGCATTCGTTCCAGGTTTGGAGGCTCCAACCCTGCGTTGGCCCATTCACCAAATGCCAGTTGTGTTGGGCCGATTTCGATCCGGTCGTTCTCGTTCGGAGTTCCATCACCCAGCGTTGCGCCTCGGGTCGGATCAATCTTGCGGGTATCCCGGTAGTGGTGGTTCACGGCTCGCCTCCCTGCTTGCAGGTAAAGCTTGAAGAGACAAATCCGCCGCGTCTCGGTGAATTGCGACGATATGGCCGTCGCTTTTTGACCGACATGAGACGGATTGAATGCTAATTCAGGTTCATGACGGCAATTCTACAGCAAGAAATTCCATACAACCCTCTGATTCAACGTCCATTGCCGGGCATCCAACCGGCAAGCATGGAGACCTGGTTGCATCAGGATGATGCATTCGCCGAGCAGATGCAGCGAAGAGAATCTTTGCTGAGCGAGCGGAGATCCGAAGTTCTGGCGCTGGATCCCCAAGCAATGGCTCCTGCACAAGAGCTTTTGGATATGGTGCTGGCGCAGGTTTATCCGACAGCATCGAATGTGGTCGTACGTCCAGATGGCGTTCAGGTCGCAATTGATCGAACGCAACCTCTCGATACTCTCTGCAGATTGGTGCAGGAGGATTTCTGCATCCTGCAAAAGATGGAAGATGAGCATGTGCTGACCGGTGCAATCCTGTGCTTTCCGGCAAGCTGGCGACTGTCTGAGAAGTTCATGAGACCGCTTCTCGATATCCATATTCCTGTTGCCAGCTATGATGCCAATGTTGCGCGACGTGTTCAGCGGCTCTTTGACGGGATACAGACAGGTCGTCCGCTCTGGCGGTTCAATGCTCTGTGGTACGAGGATGCAGAACTGCATCAGCCCCGCAGTGCAAACGAGCCGCGGGAGATACGCGACAGGTGTGGGGCGCAATACATGCGAAGTGAACGTCAGACTTTGTTACGCCTGCCAGAGACACGTGCGGTCGTGTTCTCGATTCACACCTACGTTCTTCCGGAACATGTGATGTCCGAAATGGAAAACCCCGCCTGATGACGGGGTCTCCAAGGAGGGTCGTTGGTAGTAAGTTTACATGCCAAGCGCGTTGGCAACGTCGGCAAAAGCGTTACTTGCATTCAGTGCAACGATCGCGACGGTGAACACCAGAACCTGTGTATTCAGGCGAAAATCCTCACCACGGATCAGGTTTACTGCTGCCATTGATAATGCGATTGGTGCAGAAAAACTTGCGACTGCCCCGGTCATGCCCCAGCTGGTAAGACGCAGAATATCACTGGGTCTTTCATCATCTGGTGCTTCGGCTTCTGGCTGGTCAACTTCGGGCACCGGCTCATTATCTGTTCTGAACGCGATGCTCAGCAACTGGTCGTCAGTCAGCTTGATCGGGCGGCCTGATGTTCTTGTTGCTGCGGATTCAAGATCGAATTCTTCCTGATCGGCGATGTCGATACCAGCAAATTGACCCGTTACGGATTCGAAAATCTGTTTGCGCTCCCGAGGTTTTCGAGGAGTGAATGAATCGAACGTGCTCAGGAACTGTTCAATCGTCAGAACAGTGTTCGGGGACAGCCATTCAACTCGCTGGGTCGAACAGATATCGACCATGCGATATAGCATTACCACCAGGATCAATTCGGAAATCTCGCTGTCGTCCAATAACTCGGAAACCGGGGTAATCGAAATCGCTAGCCTGTGCTTGGGACGCGAAACCGCAGGACGAGCCATGGTCTTCAACCCGGCCGCACGATCCAGACGTCCGTATCGGTCGTTCGCCTCATCATGCGTCGTTTCAAGATGCAGCCGAACAAGATAGTGGCTGGACACGATACTGGCTTCGGTCTTGCTGGTCAGCGTCTTGCGTTCGACCAGATGACCATAGTCTTCAAGTGTCGCAGAAACGGTGTGACAGAACCGCCGGAGCGCGCCTTCCGCGTCGCCGTTGAACTGAAGTCCACCATGGTATTTGTGCTTTGCAGTCACAGCACAGTCCTCTGCCATATGATTTCTGACACACAATCATAGCGAGACAAGTAGGGGAAAATTTGACGAAAATGCAAAAAAATGAATTTTTTGCAGGATTGATTACGCTTTGGAAACCAATAAAACGCCGGGTCAACTGGTTAGATGTGGCGATAATGTGGCGAAAATTGGGTGCGGCCAGCTAAGGCGAAACTTGACCTAGCTGTCGATTCGCAAGGCCATGATTGCGATGGATTGCTGATAAACAGATGCTGCGTTCCACTGCTGGATAACTGCAAAGTTCGGCTCTCCGGGTTGATAGCCCCGACCGGGTTTCCACCCTTTCTTACGCAAGAAATTTGCGGTCGAGGCCAGAGCGTCGGTCATGTTGTAGAAATCCACGCGGCCGTCTCCGGTGGCATCGACGCCATAGGTTATGGCGTTGCCAGGCAGAAATTGTGTATGGCCCAGTTCGCCATGTTTTGCCCCTTTTGTCGCCATGGTGATGCTGCCCTGATCCACCAATTTCAGCGCTCCGATCGCATGAGGAATAAAGAACTCAGACCGGCGACAATCGTAGGCCAGTGTTGTTATTGCGGAAACAACCTGACTATCGCCCATGAAATTCCCAAAGCCCGTTTCCATGCCGTGAATAGCGATCAGAACACCGGCGGGAACACCGTATTGTCGTTCCAGAGCCGCATAGAATTGCGGGTTGCGCGCCTTCCGCTTGCGCCCTTGAGATACGATGGTATCTGCGCCCCGAACCCTCATGAATTTGTCCAAGGAATACTTGAAGCTTTTCTGGTTGCGATCAGCTGCGATCGTCCTCGTGGCGTATTGGGTCTGCGCCAGCGCCTGCAGTCCCTTTTTGCGCACCCCTGCTTTGCGGGCCTGTTTGGCGAAACTCTGTTTCCAGGATTCAAAACCGGCGCTGGTATTGCCGCATGACGCAGCCAATCCAACAGAGGCGAAAGAGATGGCAATGGCGGCAACGGGAGCAACGAGAAGCTTCATGAACAGCACTCTTTCGATCTGACTAATCCGAATTTCAGGATAGCTGGCTCGGCTATCGCAAAGAAGTAAATTGATCAATTTGCGCCAAAACAGGCGTAAAACTACTTTGTCTGAGGCGCGTCGCCCTTGCAAGTGACCGCGACTGGCTCCTTGACGGATCTCAGCCCTGCCATGTTCTATGAGTATGAAATCAGGTTTCTTTCTCAGGGGGAGGCGGAGTTCCGATGGGCAAGACGTCGAACAGTCGCTGGTGGGTTCTTACCGCGATGGGCGCAATTCTTGGGGTCATTCTTCTTGATGAAACCGTTGTGGGTGTTGCATTGCCAACGATCCAATCAGATCTTGGCCTGAGCAGTTTGAGTGCACACTGGGTCGTGAACATTTATCTGCTTGTGCTCGCAGCGCTTGCTGGTGCTGCGGGGCGGTTCGGTGACATCATCGGTACGCGGAACCTGATCATCGTCGGACTACTTGTATTCGGCATTGCGTCACTCGCCGCAGGATATTCACAAAGTGGTTCAGGGATCGTCGTCGCGCGTGCAGTTCAAGGTATTGGGGCTGCCATTATCTTTCCGCTTTCACTTGTTCTGGTCTCGATGTCTTTTGATGAGGGTGAACGTGGAATGGCCCTTGGAATCTACGGCGCGATCGGGACAAGTTTTCTGGCACTTGGCCCAGTGGTCGGAGGCCTGTTGACCGACTATTTGTCTTGGCGCTGGATCTTTTGGATCAACCCGCCAATCGTTCTGATCGTAGCTTGCATCACTTGGGTGTTCTGGCGCGATCCACCCCGACGAGCCGAGGCTGGATTCGACTGGGCAGGTTTGCTGCTTCTGGTCGGAGGTCTCACCCTCACCGTTTTCGGCATCATGGAAGGGCCCGAGCGCGGTTGGGAGCGGATTGATGTCATCGGGCCTTTGATCACCGGCATAGTGATGTTGGCTTTGTTCGTATGGGTCGAACTGCGCACCACTGCGCCGCTTATCGCGATGCGACTGTTTTCCAATGGTACCTTTGCAGCATCAAACATGATCGTGTCGCTCGCCCAATTCGTCAAAATCGCAACCTTCGTGTTTGGTGCTTTGTATTTTCAGAAGTCTTCTGGTCTGTCTCCGCTGATGGCCGGAGTGGCATTGCTGCCAGCCGTGGTGCCACCTGTGCTAACTGCGACCTATGCAGGCAAAGCCGCAGACGCTTATGGAACCAGACTTCCTTCATTGTTCGGAGTTTTGGGCACCCTGATCGGACTGGTCTGTATGGCGATCGGTATGGGCCTGGATCAGAATCTGTTCGTATTTGCCGGGCTGTTGATTTCGGGTGTGGCTATTTCCTTCCTCTTTGTTCCTCCGCAGCGAGCCGTGATGATCTCGGTTCCGCCTGGAATGCAGGGACAAGCCGGGGGTATCGTGCTGAGCAGCCAGTTGTTGGGAGGAACGTTGGGAATGGCGGTCTGCAGCAGTACCTATGCAATGCTGGGATCGTTTGCTGCAGTGTTCTGGGTAACAGCAGTAATATCTGCTGCGGTTTTGATGTACGCCTACATCGCGATTGAGAGGAATGAGATCAACACGGCCGAAGGGACATGAAACGAAAAAGGGCGCCCATGAAAGGCGCCCCTGATCTTACCGCAAAGGGTTGAATTAGCAGCTGTAGTACATGCCGTATTCAACGGGGTGCGGGGTGTGCTCGTAGGTTTCGACCTCTTCCATCTTCAGTGCGATGTAACCGTCGATCTGGTCTTTAGTGAACACGTCGCCCTGCAGCAGGAAGTCGTGATCGGATGCCAGAGCTTCCAGAGCTTCACGCAGTGAGCCGCAAACGGTCGGGATGTCAGCCAGTTCTTCGGCAGGCAGATCGTACAGGTTCTTGTCCATGGCTTCGCCCGGATCGATCTTGTTCTTGATGCCGTCCAGACCGGCCATCAGCAGGGCAGCAAAGCACAGGTAGGGGTTCGCTGCCGGATCGGGGAAACGAGCCTCGACACGCTTGGCTTTCGGGCTTTCGGTCCATGGGATACGTACACAACCCGAACGGTTACGTGCCGAGTAGGCGCGCAGAACAGGAGCTTCAAAGCCTGGGATCAGACGCTTGTAGCTGTTGGTCGCAGGGTTGGTGAAGGCGTTCAGGGTTTTGGCGTGCTTGAGAACACCGCCAATGAACCACAGTGCTTCGTCCGACAGATCGGCATACTTGTCGCCAGCGAACAGCGGCTTGCCGTCTTTCCAGATCGACATGTTCACGTGCATGCCGGTGCCGTTGTCACCTGCGATCGGCTTGGGCATGAAAGTGGCCGATTTGCCGTAGGCGTGCGCAACGTTGTGGATGACGTACTTGTACTTCTGCAGCTCGTCGGCCTGTTTGGTCAGGCTGTCGAAGATCAGGCCCAGCTCGTGCTGGCAGGACGCAACCTCGTGGTGGTGCTTGTCGACCTTCATGCCCAGACGCTTCATAGTCGACAGCATTTCCGAACGCAGGTCCTGTGCTTCGTCGATCGGGTTGACCGGGAAGTAACCGCCCTTGACGCCCGGACGGTGGCCCATGTTGCCCATCTCGTACTCGGTGTCGGTGTTCCACGACGCGTCGGTTGCATCAACTTCGTAAGATACCTTGTTGATGCTGTTCGAAAAACGAACATCGTCGAACAGGAAGAATTCAGCTTCGGGGCCCATGTAGGCTACGTCGCCGATACCCGATGCTTTCAGGTAAGCTTCTGCTTTCTGTGCGGTGCCGCGCGGGTCACGCTCATAGGCTTCGCCGGTATCGGGCTCAACAACCGAGCAGTGCACGCAGATTGTCTTTTCCGCGTAGAACGGATCGACATAAGCGCTTTCGGTGTCGACCATCAGCTTCATGTCCGAAGCTTCGATCGATTTCCAGCCCGCGATAGACGAGCCGTCAAACATGAAGCCTTCTTCCAGAAAGTCTTCGTCAACCTGATCGGCCATCAGGGTCACGTGCTGAAGTTTGCCGCGCGGGTCGGTGAAACGAACGTCGACGTATTCGGCGCCTTCGTCCTTAATCAGCTGAAGAACTGCGTCCTTGCTCATTCTCTCATGTCCTCTGTTTGAGAATTCGATAATTGGCTTACAGAGCGTCCGAACCGGTCTCGCCGGTACGGATGCGGATGGCTTGTTCGACGGGCGAGACAAAGATCTTACCGTCGCCAATCTTGTCGGTTTTCGCTGCATCTACGATCGCTTCGATCGCTGCATCGACCTGATCGTCGTCCAGTACGACCTCGACCTTCACTTTGGGCAGAAAGTCGACGACATATTCCGCGCCGCGATACAGCTCGGTGTGTCCTTTCTGACGGCCAAAGCCCTTAACCTCGATCACGCTGAGTCCCTGGACGCCGACATCCTGCAGCGCTTCTTTTACTTCATCGAGTTTGAACGGCTTGATGATCGCTTCGATCTTCTTCATCCCGGGCTCCTATTAACTCTTGTCACTGTGGCACTGACCACGTCTAAATTCGGTCGGCAATGTGATTGCGAAAATGGTCCGGGTTGGACGCTGAGAAAACAGGCGGCAGGTCAAATTTTGATCGGCTTGCACAAAAAGTAATCAAAATTGAATCGCCGAGGGATTTGAGATGACGGAATTGCTAACAGCGGCACAGATGCGGGCGATTGAACTTGCAGCAATCGAGTCTGGCGAGGTGACCGGTCTGGAGCTCATGGAGCGGGCTGGACGCGGTGTAGTTGAGGCGATTTTTGAAGAGTGGCCTGAGCTGTCGAAGACATCTGGTACAGCCGTGGTTTTGTGTGGTCCCGGCAATAATGGCGGCGACGGGTTTGTCGTGGCGCGGCTGCTGAAGGAGTGGGGTTGGGAGGTTGCGGTGTTTCTCTATGGCGATCCCGAAAAGCTGCCGGCAGATGCGAGAGTGAATTATGATCGATGGCTGGAGTTAAGAGAGGTTGTACCGCTGACCGAACAGAATATGCGCAAGGGTGGTTTTGCCGATCTGTACGTTGACGCACTGTTCGGGACGGGGTTGAAACGCGGTTTGGACGGTGAACTGTTCAAGGTCGTTCGGCATCTTTCTGGTGTGAATGGGGACCACTACACCGACCGCATGATCAGCATCGACGCGCCATCCGGCTTGTGTTTGGACAGCGGGCGGGCGTTGCATCAAGAGGCTTCGAACCCATGGTCTCGCGAGGTGCTGGACAGTTTTCCTGTAGAGATACGGAACAAGATTGCCCAAGCGGGCGGCGCGCGTGCTTTGCGCGACCGTTTTGCGTGGTTGACCGTTTGTTTCGACAGCCCAAAGCCCGGGCATTTCCTGGCGCAAGGGCCGGATTTGTGTGGCAAGCTCGTTGTTAAAGACATCGGTATTTCCAAGCAGCGTTGCCGCTTTAACGGTGAACCATATGACGATGCTTTCACGTTGGGACCAAAGCCTTCTCGCAGGGCGAGCCGCCCTGCTTTTCTAACCCTTGCCGAGGCACCGGGCCGCGTGAAAGACGAGCGAACATGGGGTGGGTTGCCGCTCTATCGCTTGCCCAAATTCAAACAACATCACAAGTTCACCCACGGCCACGCCCTCATTTGCTCGGGTGGTCCGGCTAAGACCGGCGCTGCGCGGCTAGCCGCCCGAGGGGCTTTGCGCATTGGGGCTGGATTGGTGACGCTGGGTGTGCCTCCAGCGGCTCAGATGGAAGTCGCGGCGCAGGTGACAGCCATCATGCTACAGCAGGTTGAGGGGGCAGAGGGGCTGACCGACGTGCTTAAGGACGAGCGGCTGAACGCTCTCTGTCTTGGTCCTGGGTTGGGTTTAGAGTGTGCGCGGGATTTGGTGCCCGCAGCCCTTGAGGCAAAGCGCGCAACGGTTCTGGATGCCGACGCACTGACGGCTTTTGCGGATGATCCGGCATTGTTGTTCTCTCGATTGCACGAAAACTGCGTGTTAACCCCGCACGGAGGTGAATTTGCGCGGCTGTTTCCGGATATTGACGAAAAGCTGGCGGCAACGCCTACCGAAGGCCCGGCCTACTCCAAAGTGGATGCAACGCGCGATGCGGCCAAACGGGCAGGGTGCGTGGTTTTATTCAAGGGGCCGGATACTGTAGTTGCTGCACCGAATGGGCAGTGTGCGATTAACTCAGCGCACTACGATCGTGCAGCGCCATGGCTGGCAACGGCGGGCGCAGGGGATGTTCTTGCAGGTTTCATAACCGGTTTGCTGGCTCGCGGATTTAGTCCAATGCAAGCTGCCGAGACCGGAGCCTGGTTGCACGTGGAATGCGCGCGGCAGTTTGGACCCGGCCTGATCGCAGAAGATCTGCCCGAACAGCTACCTGAAGTTCTTAAAAAGCTGAATGTTTGATTGCGTTGCGCAAATAGTGGCCTACTGAGCGTAGGATTGGCGACTTTATGCCGGTTCATTCTGCGTTAATGCATAGCGAGTGTTTGCCAGACGCATAGCGGAAGGGCAGAATTTATTTGGGAGCAATTTGCTGCCACCTGGGCTTGTAAATGTAGCCTTTTGAAAAGAAATAAGAATGTGTCTTTCATCGCTGTGTCGGCTGTGGCGGATTTGCAATGAATATACGGCATGGACTGAGCGCCTCTGGAACCATCGCGTTCAGTAAACATTTGAGCAGTACCTGAAACCGGAACTTTTCATGGTGAGTGAAATGACCCTTAATCTCAAACTCTCTTCCGCAGCTGCAGTACTGGCCGCAACGACGGCAATTCCAGCCGCTGCCGAGTTGAAATACGAAAATAACAGTGGCGGATATGTCCTGCTGTACGGACAGTTCAACCCTGCACTCATCTCGGTAGATGATGGGCAGCAAACTGAGACCCGCGTGTTGGATAACGATCTGTCAAACAGCCGCGTTGGTTTGCGCCTGATGCAGCCGTTTGGCCAAAACGAGTTCACGTTCCGGTTTGAATCGGCACTGGGCCTGCCAAACTCGTCCGAATGGAACCAGCTTGGTACCAACTTCAGCGGCTGGACGCGTGAAGACATCCGCCACGTTGATTTTGCACTAAAGGGCAACTGGGGTAAATTCTCAGCCGGTCAGGGCAGCATGGTATCGGATGGTGCTGCCGAAGTAGACCTGTCCTATGTAGGTACGGCGCTTTACTCATTTACCAATGATGAAAACTCGGGCTTCTTTTATCGCGGCACTGACGGCATTCTGAGTGACATCACCGTCGGCGACTCCAGCAGCAACTTTGATGGCTCACGCCGCGGTCGTATTCGTTATGACACGCCCAGCTTCAACGGATTCTCTGCCGGTTTTGCATATGGTCAGAACATTCTGTCCAGCAGCGATGATGACGACTACTACGACGTAGGTGTTTTCTATAACAACACCTTCAGCGGTGGCGTCGAGTTCTCGGCGGGTGTCGCTTATGCAGTTCGTCAGGCAGACGATAACTCGGGTGATCGCAAGGACACCATCGGTTCGGCCTCGGTTCTGCTGCAAAACGGTCTGAGCTTTACCGTTGCAGGCGGTACACGAAGCAATGATGCGGTTGGCGCATCTGATCCGAACTACTGGTATGGCAAGATCGCATATGAGGATGACTGGATTTCGTGGGGTAAAACCGGGGTCGGTATCGACTACTACGACGGCGCTGATTTTGAGAATGACGGATCCAGCACAAGAGCCTGGGGTATCGCCGTTGTTCAGCGTATAGACAGCATTAATACGGATGCTTACCTGAAGTATCGCAACCATGACTTCAAAGACAGTGTGTCCTTTGACAAGAACGAAGCATGGGTGCTTGGCGCCCGATGGAGGTTCTGACCAGATCTCTTTGTGATCTGAAAACGCCTCGGCTCGCACCGGGGCGTTTTTTTGTTTGTTAGGCCGGTAAAACAGGGCAGATCTGGCACTTGCCCCTTGCACGCGGGCGGCTGGGCAAATAGAAGGCGTCAAATTTGCCCGGCGCGCCGTTTTGCGCGCCCCGAATCCTATGGGGACTACCATAATGCAGGTTACCGAGACGCTGAACGAAGGTCTGAAACGCGGTTACAACATCACTGTCACCGCCGCCGAGCTGGACGAAAAGGTCAACGAAAAGCTGACCGAAGCGCAGCCGGAAATCGAAATGAAGGGTTTCCGCAAAGGCAAGGTGCCGATGGCGCTGCTGAAAAAGCAGTTTGGCCAGCGCCTGCTGGGTGAAGCGATGCAGGAATCCATCGACGGCGCGATGAACAAGCATTTTGAAGACAGCGGCGAACGTCCTGCCCTGCAGCCCGAGGTCAAGATGACCAACGAGGACTGGAAAGAAGGCGATGACGTCGAAGTCGCAATGTCCTATGAAGCGCTGCCTGAAATCCCTGAGGTAGACCTGAAGTCGGTCGAACTGGAAAAGCTGGTAGTCAAAGCAGATGACGCAGCTGTCGAAGAAGCACTGAACAATCTGGCCGAGACAGCGCAGGATTTCAAAGCGCGTCGCAAAGGCTCCAAAGCCAAAGATGGTGACCAGATCGTATTCGACTTTGTTGGTAAAGTTGACGGCGAAGAGTTCGAGGGTGGCTCGGCAGAAGATTATCCGCTGGTTCTGGGCTCGAACAGCTTCATTCCTGGCTTCGAAGAGCAACTGGTTGGCGTAAAGGCCGAAGAGGAGAAGGACGTCAACGTAACCTTCCCTGAAGAGTACGGTGCCGAGCACCTGGCTGGCAAAGACGCTGTTTTCACTTGCACCATCAAAGAGGTGAAAGAGCCCGTCGCTGCTGAGGTCAACGATGAACTGGCTACCAAATTTGGTGCAGAAGATCTGGCTGCGCTGAAGGCTCAGATCGCCGAGCGTCTGGAAGCAGAATACGCCGGTGCATCTCGCGCAGTTATGAAACGTGCCCTGCTGGACGCGCTGGATACAAAGGTATCGTTCGACCTGCCGCCGTCGCTGGTTGATGCCGAAGCCAAGCAGATCGCACATCAGCTGTGGCACGAAGAAAACCCGGAAGTGGAAGGTCACGACCACGCCGAGATCGAGCCGACCGACGAGCACAACAAGCTGGCCGAACGCCGCGTACGTCTGGGTCTGCTGCTGGCGGAACTGGGTCAGAAAGCCGAAGTGGAAGTTACTGATGCCGAGATGACTCAGGCAATCATGAACCAGGCACGTCAGTACCCGGGACAGGAACGTCAGTTCTTCGAGTTCGTGCAGCAGAACGCTCAGATGCAGCAGCAGCTGCGCGCGCCGATCTTCGAAGACAAGGTTATCGACTACGTCTTCGAACTGGCTCAGGTTGCAGACAAAGAAGTCAGCAAAGATGACCTTCAGAAAGCCGTTGAGGCACTGGAAGAGGAATAATCCTCTTCCTTCCCCTGATCAGGGGCCAAAATAAAGCGGAGCCGTCTGAAATAAGACGGCTCCGCATGGGTGGCTTTGACTTATGAGGTGAGGGGGTCAGGCCTCATGAGCAAAAGCACGGGGGGTCTTTAACAGAGCAGTCTTTTGCTCTGGGGTGAACCGATCCGAAAGTGCCTCGATCAATCTGAGAACAGCTTCGACTTCGGTTTTCGTTGTTGCCGAGTGCATTTGCTCGACAAAGTACTTTTCCAGTTCAGTGAGCGGTTGGTGGTCTAAATTAGCGGTTGTGGCGTCTTGCTGGAACGAAATCCGGCTTGCTTCAAACCTTTCGAGTGCCTGCTCATCCGTCAGGAAGACGTCGTGATCAATTTCGGCATATTCGCGAATGGCTGAGATACGCTCATCCGAGCAATCCATCAATGCCGCCATCGCAACAACCTTGCCCATCGGTTTTGCTGATCCGACATAATCGCACGGCGCATTGCCCGAACGCTGAAGCACCCGATTCATGACTGGGTCAATGACCGCGATCGCATCCAGAACACCCGCCTCCTGGGCGTATTCGAATGAGCCGATCATGACCTCACTGGTCACGTAGGATACGGAATTCTTACCGCGTCCACGTCCAAGCTTCTTTGTGTCTACGCAGAAGCGGGTTGCTTCCCATACCTGAGAGCTTCGAATGGGCGGTTCGCCGTCCATAATCGAGCTGAATACATCGGCCAGCATGTGTGGCCCGGTGGTCTGCAAAAGGCGCATGCACCCAACGACGTCCCCCTCGTCGTTGATGCTGACCACGTGTGCAGGATGCAGGTCGTCGAACTGGTCTTTCTCACGCCCGTCTTGGATATTTACATCCCACCCAAGG
The DNA here is from genome assembly GCF_056537005.1 of Ruegeria sp. CH6. Classification (NCBI taxonomy): domain Bacteria; kingdom Pseudomonadati; phylum Pseudomonadota; class Alphaproteobacteria; order Rhodobacterales; family Roseobacteraceae; genus Ruegeria; species Ruegeria sp. CH6. The sequence goes on from NZ_JBQFQS010000002.1 coordinate 280,475, forward strand.
CGATCCCCGAACACACGGGCCCGCAGTTTATACATGTCATCCAAGACATCATTGAACTTATGCTGGTTGATACCATCAATTACGATGATCATTCCATCCCCCTACAGTCTGGTTACCGTAGAGAGGAGATTAACTTAGTTTCGAAACAAGACTATTGGGGATTTCCCGTAATTTTGGGCCTAATTTGATTACCCAGGGTAGATTAAACCCAGACCTATTGCCCTTCCGATGGCTTGTGGGGTAGTCAAAGCACCCAATTTTTCACGACCAGAGCGCATATGAACTTCGACTGTACGGTGAGAGATGCAAAGAATATCACCGATATCCTGCTGAGATTTACCTTCAGCTGTCCATTGTAAGATCTCTTTTTCGCGCGATGACAGGGCAGGTAGATATAGCGCCTTGGCCAGCAATCCTGACTGCATAACGGTATCATGCGCCTGTACAGCTGCCAACTGAAGATCCCCCATGACGTGTTTCTTCAGCTTTTTCCATTCGGTGTCAGAACAATCCTTGGTGACACTCAACAAGCCACATTCGCCATATGGCCCCCGGATCGGAACAGTCAGCCCGCGATCGGTTATTCCAAAATCATGGGCGTCACGGAAAACGGCATTGAACTTGTCATCATGATTGAAACGCCCCCAATCAACGGGCGCAATACTCAGCGCGGATTGATAGAGCGTTGGATCAACCTTATGAAAGCCTTGGCTCCCATAATGAATCTTCCACTCGTCAGGGTAATTTGCATAACCCTGCACGTCGCCCTTAACTGGGTGTGTGGTCGCATAAGAGGCGTAGTCGAAGCCAAGCTCATCACATACAGAGTTAATGATGTCGTAAGCCGACTTCTCCTCGTGATCTATTGCGGCCAAGTCGATGAGCTTCAACTGTCCAACCTTTGTACCGTCGGCAGCGTTCCCCAACAAACTGCCATATCTTTCCCCATAGAAGTCTACGTTGCGTCAACCAAAGGGTCTTGTGCAAGCCATTTGTGTATATCACATGGGCTTATTGAGTGCTATTGGCAACAGATTAACTCGATTCTGTTAGTTTATTGCGGCTAATCCACACCAAACGGTCTTTGGCCGAGGGTTTTTCGCAAATCAGACGACATTATTCTTTGACCAACCCGGTCTCGACCAACATTCCACGCTTTTTTGCCTCGGGATAGTAGCCCTTGGCATACAAAAAGATTGCTCGTTGCTGATCACCGTCCGACAGAAGCCATGCGCCGCGCAGGTATTTTCCTGCAAACTCGAGATTTGTATCTGCATCCAGCAACCCTTGAGCATTTCCGGTGTAGCCCATCGATCGCGCGGTAGCGGGAAGGATCTGCAGTAAGCCATAGTAAGGGCGGTTTACGGCCCAGGGACGGTGGGTGCTTTCGCGAATGGCAAGTTTATGCAGCAATTCACGCGGCAGCTCGTAGTGATCCGCCCATTTGTTGATTGATTCACGCAGCTCGGGCGTTTCATTGGGGTAGAGTGGGGGATTGAATGTATCTTGCGTCGGCGTATCCGGGCCACCGCAAGCGGCCAGCGGAGCAAAGAGAACAAAGGCCAATACGCTGCGGCGAAAGTAGTCAGTCATGGGGAATCTCCGAGATGCGATGGCCGATGATATGGTGCCATCATCAGACTGCAAGCTTAGGTCTGAATTCTGGCCAAATTTTGCTCGTATGGCGCAAAGAAAAAAGGCCGCGCAATCATACGCGGCCTTTCGTATCTGAAATCCAAAAGGATTAGGCTTTGGCTTCGTCTTCCTCAGCCGGAGCAGCTTCGGGAGCCAGCTCTTCGTCTTCCGAGGCGGCCGAGCCGATGTCGTCGAACAGTTCGGCGATCTCGAATTCAGCAGCGGCTTCTTCTTCGGCTGCCAGTTCCTGGATCGATTTGCCCGATGCCTGCAGTTCGGCTTCTTCTTCCGAACGGGCAACGTTCATTTTGATCTCAACTTCGACTTCGGGGTGCAGCTTAACTGCAACCGAGTGCAGGCCCAGTTCCTTGATCGGTGCGATCAGGATGACCTGTTTCTTGTCGACGGTGAAACCAGCGTCGGTTGCGGCGTCTGCGGCGTCACGCGGGGTGACCGAGCCATACAGGGCGCCGGCGTCCGATGCCGAGCGAATCACGATGAACTGCTGGCCGTCCAGCTTTTCAGCCAGTGCTTCAGCTTCTTTCTTGGTTTCCAGGTTGCGTGCCTCAAGCTGCGCTTTCTGGGCTTCGAACGAGGCGATGTTCGACTCGGACGCGCTCAGCGCTTTGCCTTGGGGCAGCAGGAAGTTGCGGGCGTAGCCAGGCTTGACGTCAACGACGTCGCCCATTTGACCCAGTTTCGCAACGCGTTCCAGAAGGATAACTTGCATGTCAGTCTCTCCTTACTTCACGGCGTAGGGCAGCAGGGCGAGGAAGCGGGCGCGCTTGATAGCACGGGCCAGTTCACGCTGCTTTTTCGCCGAAACGGCGGTGATGCGCGAAGGAACGATCTTGCCACGCTCAGAGATGTAGCGCTGCAGCAGACGAGTGTCTTTGTAGTCGATCTTCGGCGCGTTGTCGCCCGAGAACGGGCAAACCTTGCGGCGGCGGAAAAATGGTTTTGCGGCCATGGTATATGTCCTTTCGTCAGGCGTTGATCAGCGGCGCTCGCGGCGGCCTTCGCGCTCATCGCGCTTCTGCATCTGGACCGAGGGGCCCTCGGCATGCTCGTCGACCTTGATGGTCAGAACGCGCATGACGTCGTCATGCAGGCGCATCAGGCGTTCCATTTCCTGAACGGCGCCGGCGGGGGCGTCGGTCTTCAGGAAGGCATAGTGGCCCTTGCGGTTCTTGTTGATCTTGTAGGCCATCGTCTTGACGCCCCAGTACTCGCTTTCGACGACGTTGCCGCCGTTGTCAGCCAGAACGGTGCCGAAATGTTCGACGAGGCTTTCTGCCTGCGCGTTGGACAGGTCCTGACGCGCGATCATTACATGCTCATACAGTGGCATGTGCACTCCTGTTTCTATCAAGGCGCATTTCAAAGGCGGGGCCATCTGGTCCTTCGCGACCCTGCCACGAGAGGCTGCGCGATTCATGTGTATTGCGAAGGATGGCCCCATATACACGTTTGTGGGGCAGGGGCAAGTCCCGCCACATATGCCTTGGTGAAGTCGTCCAATTTCCATTGGGGTGCCCAATTCCTGACGCTTTTCGGCTCAAAGTTGTTTGCAAGCCGGGAGTTACCCGGGTGGTCGGAAAACACAGACAGGGCAAAAGCGATGGCCGTGATGAATACGAACACATTTCAACAAGCGGCGCCGAACTCGGCGTATGATGAATCTGTACCGGTGATGATCACCTTCGCGCCGAACTGGAAAGCGCGACTGATCCTGTTCCGCGTGCTCGGCGCATTCCTTATCGTTTCAGCGTTTTCGATGTGGCTGATGCCCGGTTCGGTGGCCGGTGCAGAGGTTTGGCCGATCAAGCTGGTGGCTTCGATGGTGTTCCTGATTGCAGGGGTAAGCCTGCTGACAATCGAAGTGCTGGATCCGCGCCCTGACGCTTATTTCGATCCGATCCGTCGCGAAGTACGTGTGTTGCAAAAGAACGAGAATGGACGTCCGCAGACGGTTCTGCGCCGCGGCTACGACTCATTGGGCGGTGCACGATTTGCAGATGATGAGGTCGAACTGTTTGATGTTGATGGCAGTGTTCTGATGAAGTTGCCGCTGGAATCGGCGGATGTCAGCCGAGCGCTGAAAGGCCAACTTAGCGGAAGTGTCGCGATTTTCGCTTAAAAACGCGTCTGTTCATTAAGGAACAGAATTTGTGAGAGAATAGAGGTTGTGTGCCGCCCTTGGGCGGCACATTTTCGTTGTTGAGCAACCCAATAGGTTTGCGAACACAAAATTGCGGAGATTGTCATGAAATCCACCCTCCTTGCTGCTGCACTGGCCGTATCAGCGACAACGGCGTTTGCGAGCGCCGAAAAATATGTTCTGGACCCCAGCCATAGCCAGGTCGTCTTCAGCTATAACCACCTCGGGTTTTCGACGACCTATGGCATGTTCTCAGGTTTCGAAGGCGAGATCATGTTCGATCAGGAAGATCCCGCAGCTTCGAGTGTAAGCGTCTCGATGCCTGTCGTTGAGATGATCACCGGCTGGAAGCCGCGCGAAGACCACTTCATGACTGAAGATTTCTTTGGCGTTGCCGAAGGTGACCTGATCACATTCACCTCGACCGGAATCGAGGTCACAGGTGAAGGCACTGCGAACATCACCGGCGATCTTACCATGAACGGCGTAACCAAATCTGTGGTTCTGGATGCAAAACTGAACCAGGTTGCCGAGCATCCGATGGCAAAGAAGCCATGGGCAGGTTTCGACGCGACCACAACGCTTGTACGCAGCGATTTCGATCTGGGTCAGTTTGCACCCTTCGTCAGCGATGAAGTCGAAGTCAGGATTTCGGTCGAAGCTCAGAAAGCTGACTAAAGATCCGGTCGTAAGACAAAAAGAAACCGCCGGTTGCTATCGCTCCGGCGGTTTTTTAGTTTGCTCACATCTACTCGGACTCGGTTGCGGTAAGCTCAACTGAAACGGTAACGGCAAAAGCAAGCGAGTCTTCAGCAGGCATGGACTTTCCGACATCGAAATCAAGACGGTTCAGTTCCAATTCCCCTGCCATGGTTGCGGTGTCGTCTTCTATATCCAATGTGAAGGGTAGAACGACATCCAGTGTCTTATCTCTGATCGTCAAGGGGCCACGGGCCTCGTATCCTTGTTCGGTTTTGTAAAGATCAGCCGAGAACTGCGCCGTCGGGAACTGGGCATTGTCAAAGAAATCAGCTCCCATCGCCTGATCGGTGACGGTTCCAAGGCTGAGCGATCCAATTGCAACCGTGACGTCGACTGAACCGGCCAACCCGGGATCATCGGTCTCGTCAAAGGTGATTGCAGCAGTCCAATCGGCAAATGTTCCGGTCACCGGGCTGCCGAGCTGAGTTATGGTGATGGACAAGTTTCCTTCCTGCACCTTCCAGTCGGATTGCACTTCGGTCAGTTCGGTTGCGTCAGTTTCACCGTGTGCGTCCTCATCGAAGGTACCGGTCATCCAGCCACCGGACAGCACGCCTACCCAGACAATTGCAGCAGCTAAAGCAGGAACCATCGAGTGATGCTGATCGGGAGGTTGAGGGGCATCAGAGCGTCCAGGCAGCATGCGGCGCAAAGTGCTGTCCCTGTCCACGACATGGTGTTTCAAAGCGCCCATAATATGAAGAGCCAGTGCCCCGACCAAAGTCCACATGAACAGCCAGTGAAGGTTTGCGGTCAATTCGGCCAGATGAGCCGATTTGGGGACCAAGGGCAGGTTTTGTCCAAAGGGCCAGAGGATCGGAGCAAACCCTTCGGCAGCGGCGTGGTGAACCCAGCCACTGAGCGGGACGAGCACAAGCGATCCGTATAGCAGCCAGTGAACGGTTTCTGCGGCAAATGCTTCGGACTTGTTTTCTGCGTTCAAAAGACCGGGCTTTGTTTGCGTCACGGCCCATAGAATGCGCGCAAGCGCGACGAAAAATACCGTGATCCCGATCGTTTTGTGCAACGAGAAAAGACGGGCTGCGCGCGCGATATCTTCTTCGGTTGACGCAATACTTGGGTCGTAGATTGCATGGGCCATACTTTCAGCGACCCAGCCGAGGGGCAGGGCCGTCAAAATCAGCAGGGCGGTTAGCCAGTGGAAGGCTTTGGTCACTCCGCCATAGCTGGATATGGTGTTAGTCAGGGGCATCTGTCGCAGGCTCCAATTGATTGGCTGCGGACACCCTAATTGGCTGGTGCAAACACACAATAGCGTAGTGCGCACAGAATAAGTGTCAGAATGCAGAGCTTGTGCGGCGGCGTCACTCGGTTTACACCCCGCCGCAACCTAACGTCATCCAAGAGGTCGCAATGACAATCGCGTTCGTTTTCCCCGGGCAGGGTGCCCAGACCATCGGAATGGGCAAGGCGCTGGCTGACGCATATCCAGCCGCGCAAGCCGTGTTTGATGAAGTGGATGAGGCACTGGGTGAGAAGCTCAGCACACTGATCTGGGAAGGCGACATCGAAGATCTGACTTTGACACAGAACGCACAGCCTGCATTGATGGCGACGTCGATGGCGGCGATGCGTGCGCTTGAGGCTGAAGGTGTTTCGATCGGCAAGGCGTCTTTCGTAGCCGGTCATTCGCTGGGTGAATACTCGGCATTGGCTGCTGCTGGTGCGCTGTCCGTTGCCGATACAGCTCGTCTTCTGCGGACGCGCGGTCAAGCAATGCAGAGCGCCGTGCCGGTGGGTGAGGGCGCGATGGCTGCAATTCTTGGTTTGGATCTGGATGCTGTGCGTGCAGTTGCAGAAGAGGCTGCTCAGGGAGAGGTTTGCCAGGCTGCAAATGACAACGATCCGACACAGGTCGTGGTCTCGGGGGCCAAGGCTGCCGTTGAACGTGCTGCAGAGATTGCCAAGGAAAAAGGCGCGAAGCGTGCGATTATGCTGCCGGTCAGTGCCCCTTTCCACTGCGCTTTGATGCAGCCTGCAGCGGATGTGATGGCCGAGGCGCTGGCTAAGGTTGAGATCAAAGCACCTGCAGTGCCATTGGTTGCCAATGTGCGCGCCGAAGCGGTCACTGACCCGGATCTGATCCGCCAGCTGCTGGTCGAGCAGGTCACGGGTTCGGTTCGCTGGCGCGAGAGTGTTCAGTATATGGCTGCACAGGGTGTGACCGGTGCGTGGGAAATTGGCGCTGGCAAAGCTCTGTCCGGTATGATCCGCAAGATCGAGCGGTCCATTGCATGTCAGGCGGTTGGTACACCTGAAGATGTTCAAAAAGCCATTCAGGCAGACGCCTGATCATAATTTCTCGTCACTTTCGACGAACCAAGAGGGAAACCGAATGTTTGATTTGACTGGTAAGAATGCTCTGATCACCGGAGCTTCGGGCGGGATTGGCGGTGACATTGCACGTTCACTGCATGCGGCGGGCGCGACCGTTGCGCTTTCTGGAACCCGGGTAGAGCCTTTGCAGGCACTTGCCGATGAACTGGGTGAGCGCGCGCATGTGTTGCCGTGCAACCTGAGCGATCTGGAGGCTGTGGCCGCGCTGCCGAAGCAAGCGGCCGATGCGATGGGTTCGGTAGATATTCTGGTGAACAACGCCGGTATTACACGCGACAATATCTTCATGCGGATGTCTGATGACGAATGGCAGAGCGTGATTGACGTGAACCTGACCGCAACGGCAAAGCTGTGTAAGGGTGTGCTGCGCGGCATGATGAAGGCGCGCTGGGGCCGGATCATAAACATCTCATCCGTCGTCGGTGCAACCGGTAATCCGGGTCAGGTAAACTATGCAGCATCCAAAGCCGGCATGGTTGGTATGACCAAATCACTGGCCTATGAGGTCGCAAGTCGTGGAATCACAGCCAACGCAGTGGCGCCTGGCTTCATTACGACTGCAATGACTGCAAAACTGACAGATGACCAGAAAGAGGGCATTCTGGGACAGGTGCCAGCAGGTCGGATGGGCGAACCGTCTGAAATTGCTGCGGCAGTTTTGTACCTTGCAAGCCCCGAAGCAGGATATGTTACCGGAACCACCTTGCATGTGAATGGCGGTATGGCCATGTTGTAGGCGCTGTCGGAGGCAGGTGCGAAAGCGTTTGCCTCTTGCGTAGTCTGTGTTATTAGGCGGCGCATAAATGCAGAGGCCGGTCATTTTGGTCGGCCTTCAACTTTCCCGGTGACCCGGGACGCAAACCGCCCGGTAAGGGCAAACAAAGCCACCCCGAGCGGGCAAGGGCAGAACCGGGCAAAGCGCCCTGAAATGGAATGAGGAATAGACATGAGCGACGTCGCAGATCGCGTTAAAAAGATCGTTGTTGAGCACCTGGGTGTTGAAGAAGACAAAGTGACCGAAAACGCTTCCTTCATCGACGATCTGGGCGCGGACAGCCTGGACACCGTTGAGCTGGTTATGGCCTTCGAAGAAGAGTTCGGCATCGAGATCCCTGATGACGCAGCCGAGACCATTCAGACCTTTGGCGACGCCGTCAAATTCATCAGCGAAGCTTCCTAAGAGTTTCGAAATTGATCAAAAGCGGCGCTTCCGGGCAACGGAAGCGCCGTTTTTTATGCCTGCAAGAAATTCGAGCTTGCGTGGTGAATCTCGGGTTTGCACTGTGAACCAGAGGCAAAACCTGAGCGGGCAAGGGCATGATAAGATCCACCCCGATGATAAATACTGCGCGTCTGACGCTGTGCGCGATGCGACCAGAGGATTTCAATCGGTTCGCCGAAATCTGGCGTAATCCCTGTGTTGTGCGACATATCGGTGGCAAGCCCCGCAGCCGTGGCGAAGCCTGGGATTCCTTTCTGCGAAACGCAGGCCACTGGCAGATGGCCGGATTTGGTCAATGGGGCGTGGTCATGCAGTCGAATCGCGTACTCATTGGGCAAGCTGGATTCTTCTACGGCAATCGATGCCTCGGTGAGGATTTTGATACTTTCCCCGAAGCAGGTTGGGTGCTTGCTCCTGAGGCGCAGGGGCAGGGGTTTGGTTACGAGGCCGCGCAGGCTGCACATGACTGGTTCGACAGGGTCATTCCCGGGCCGCTTGTGGCGTTGGTGGATGCGACCAATACTGCTTCGCAGAGCCTTGCCGGGAAACTGGGATATGTGAAACTGCGCGAGTCTGTATACAATGATACGCCGGTTCATTTGTTTCGCCGCGACGGACCGCCTGCACGGATCTGAAACATATCCGGCCGGATGAGTGCCGCAAATAGAACCCGGTTTGCCGATACTGTAAAATGTGCACGCAATTGCCGCTTGTATGTTATTCTGGATTACCAGAGCGTAGGAGCGGGCTCATGATGATTTACCCCACCATGGAATTGCAGAATGGCCGTTGTGTCACATTGGACAAAGGCCGTCTGGACGAAGCGATGATCTGGCATGTCGACCCTGCCGAAACTGCGCGCGGATGGTCTACGGCCGGAGCAGAATGGATGCATCTGACCGACTTCGATGCGATCGAAGGCCGTGATACCAATGCTGAGTTGGTAGAGGAGATTATTCGTACAGCAGAAATGCCGGTACAACTGGCGGGTGGTATGCGCAGCCGTGAACAGGTCGAACATTGGATCGACAAGGGGGTCGGTCGCATCGTCATCGGCACTCTCGCAGCGCGCGATCCGCATCTGGTCAAGGAACTTGCCAAATTCTACCCGGACCAGATCGTTCTCGCGGTGGACGTCTGGCAGGGATACGTCATGACCGAAGGTTGGCGTAGCCAAAGTGCATTCACGCCCGAAGCGTTTATTGATGCGTTCGAGGGTACGCCCTTCGCTGCGATCCTTGTCACGGATATCGACAGCGACATGGAAGATGTAGAAGCGCAGCTCGGCTTGATCTCGGGGTTGGCAGCGCATTCTCGTACGCCAGTGATCGCAAGCGGTGTGGTCCGCACGGCTGATGACATTTCGCGACTGGCTTACATTCACAACATTTCCGGCGCGCTGGTCGGTCGGGCGCTGTTCCGCAAGTCGCTGGATCTGGCCGAGGCTTTGGACGTTGCCAAAGCTGCTCATGAACCGGTGGCACAGTTCCAATAAAGCTGCCGAATTAAACGATGATCCGCTTCTTCTGCTTTCTGGAAGGGGCGGAATTCGTTATTTCAATTCGAAATCTCCGGTTCAGAAGCCAGTTCTTACCCGTTTTGGCGGTATGATGCCGGTAGGGAATATGCTGTTGCTCTTGCCCCCGGACCCCGGGCCGGGGTATGAGCGGTTCTCAAACAGGAAGCAGGCAAGAGGCATTTCATGCGCAGAGTCGTTGTAACCGGTCTGGGATTGGTCACTCCTTTGGCCAGCGGGGTCGAGGAAACGTGGTCACGGTTGCTGGACGGAGAGTCGGGCGCGGGCCCAATCACTCAGTTCGATGCCGAAGCGAGTGGTGTAACCACCACCTATGCCTGCGAGGTTCCGCGCGGCGACGGGACAGACGGCACATTCAATCCTGACGACTGGATGCCGCCTAAAGAGCAGCGCAAGATCGAGGACTTTATCCTCTATTCAATCGCAGCTGCCGAAATGGCCTGCAAAGATGCTAACTGGTTGCCCGAGGACGAAGAATCGCGCCTGCGCACAGGTGTGCTGATCGGTTCCGGCATTGGCGGTCTCGGTTCTATTGCCGATACTGCAAACCTGATCCGAGACAAGGGCCCGCGTCGGGTTTCCCCTTTCTTTATTCCGGGTGCGTTGATCAACCTTGCCTCTGGTCAGGTGTCGATCCGCCACGGGTTTAAAGGGCCTAACCATTCCGTCGTAACGGCCTGTTCAACAGGTGCTCATGCTATTGGCGACGCAAGCCGGATCATCCGCGCGGGCGATGCGGATGTTATGGTCGCTGGTGGTGGCGAAGGTTGTATCTGCGAAATCGGTATTGCCGGTTTCAATGCGTGCAAAGCGCTGTCCACCAAGTATGCTGACGATCCGAAGAAAGCCAGCCGCCCATACGATATTGACCGCGATGGGTTCGTTATGGGCGAGGGTGCCGGCATTGTGGTTCTAGAAGACTATGAACACGCCAAAGCGCGCGGTGCCAAGATTTACGCCGAAGTGCTGGGCTATGGCATGTCGGGCGATGCTTATCACATTACTGCACCGTCTGAGGATGGTGATGGTGCGGAACGTTCGATGAAAGCCGCGCTGCGCAGCGCCGGACTTGAGCCGAATGATCTGGACTACATTAACGCGCATGGTACTTCGACCATGGCCGACACCATTGAACTGGGTGCAGTTGAGCGTCTGTTGGGCGAGCACGCGAGCAAGGCGACCATGACCTCAACGAAATCGGCCACAGGCCACCTGTTGGGGGCAGCCGGTGCAATCGAGGCGATTTTCTCAATCCTTGCTATTCGCGATCAGGTCGCGCCACCGACGATCAACTTGGACAATCCGGCTGTTGAAACTCCGATTGATCTGGCACCTAACGCCAAGCGCGAGCGGGAAATCAACGTTGCACTGTCGAACTCGTTTGGATTTGGCGGCACCAACGCCAGCGTGATCTTCGGAAAGGTCAGTTAAATGTGGCGGGCTCTGGCGTCGAACATGCTGACCATCCTGGTGGTTGGCCTGTTTTTGATGGGTGGTCTGATCCTGTGGGGGCAGTCGCAATACAAGGCCGAGGGCCCGCTTGAAACCGCCATGTGCCTGCAGGTGAAGCCCGGGTCGAACATGACCAGGGTCAGCCGCGAGCTTGAGGATCAGGGAGCGATCAGCAGCGCCACGATATTCCGGATGGCAGCCGACTACGCTGACAAGTCTCAGCAGTTGAAGGCAGGCAGCTTTCTGGTGCGTGAAGGCGCATCGATGGAAGAGATCGTCGATGAGATCACGCGTAGTGGCGCCAGCACCTGCGGAACCGAGATTGAATACCGTATCGGCGTGACCCGAACCCAGACGCGCGTGCGCGAACTGGATCCGGCGACACTGAATTTTGTCGAAATCGCTTCGTTCGAATTCGGCGAGGATGAAGTTCCTGCAGTGTATGGTGAGAAGCGGAATGAGGCGGATACCCGCTATCGCATCTCTCTGGCTGAAGGGGTGACAAGCTGGCAGATTGTAGAAGCTCTGAAATCGGTCGACATGCTGGCGGGAGAAGTGGCTGAGATACCTGCTGAAGGTATGCTGGCGCCGGATAGTTATGAAGTAACGCCGGGTGAAGATCGAAATGCAGTTCTGCAGGAGATGCAGGACAAACAACAGCTAAGAATTAACGCCGCTTGGGAAGCGCGTCAGGAGGGTCTGCCGCTGGAAAGCCCCGAAGAGATGTTGATCCTTGCCTCGATCATCGAAAAGGAAACCGGCGTTCCGGAAGAGCGCGGACAGGTCGCCAGCGTCTTTGTGAACCGACTGAACCAAGGCATGAAGCTGCAGACGGACCCCACGGTGATCTACGGTGTTACAAAGGGACAGGGTACTCTGGGTCGCGGTTTGCGGCGTAGTGAGCTGAATAGGCCAACCCCTTGGAATACCTATCAGATTGATGGTTTGCCGCCAACACCGATTGCAAACCCGGGTCTCGCAAGCCTTGAGGCAGCGGTATCGCCTGATCAAACGAACTACGTGTTCTTTGTGGCTGATGGTACGGGCGGGCATGCCTTTGCCGAGACACTGCAGGAGCACAATCGGAACGTTGCCAAATGGCGCGAAATCGAAGCCGAGCGGAATTCGGGTAACTGACCCTGTTAACAAAAGTTCGAGGCCATCTGCGTCTTTGCGCGGATGGCTTTCTTGTTCGGTGAAAGAAGGTGTTTTTGGATAATTCGTGGTTCGCGACGAACCCTGAATTTCAAAGGCCTTAATCGAGAATGCGGGCTTTTGAAGTTTCGCTTCCAAATGCCGAGCTTCGAGATATCTTAGCACATATCAATGCGACCCACCGGACAGCACAACTGGGGCGCAGACCAACCGAAGTTTTCAGCTAATTGCGACTGGCAGTCACGAGGATCAAAGGGCACAAGCCACTCTGATCCTCGAGTTTGGTTATGCAGCCGGACGGCGACGCGGACGCCGTTTTTTGTTGGTGGGTTTTGATGCACCTTCAGGCTTGAACTGTGGTCCTCGTCCCCGGCGGGGGCCATTGCCGCGGCGTCCTGTTGGTTTCTTGGGCTCCACAGCTTCGGGCATGGTCCCACTGGCCACCGGGATTTCGATCTTCATCAGTTTCTGGATCTGACGCAGCAGATCTACTTCTTCCGCCGAACAGAACGCAATTGCTTCGCCTTCGCGACCTGCGCGAGCTGTGCGACCGATGCGGTGGACATAGTTGTCAGGAACTTCGGGCAGGTCGTAGTTGATCACATAGGCAACGCCCGGGATGTCGATACCGCGCGCTGCAACATCGGTTGCTACAAGCACGTTAATCTCGCCCGCGCGAAAGGCCTTGATTGCACGATCGCGCTGTCCCTGGCTTTTGTTGCCGTGAATCGACGCAGCGTTGTAACCATCCGCCACCAGGCCCTTCATCAATTTCTCAGCACCGTGTTTGGTGCGGGAAAAGACCAGCGTGAGAGCGTCGGTATCCTGGGATAGGATTTCGCGCAGCTTTGATGGTTTTCCGGGTTTGCTGACGAAGTGGATCGATTGGGTGATCTTGTCTGCTGCCTTGCCGGGAGGCGAGACCTGAACTCTTTGTGGGTTGGTCAGGTAAGCGCGGCTGAGTTCTTCCATCTGCTTGGGCATGGTGGCCGAGAACAACATTGTTTGGCGCGGTGTGCCCAGCTGTGGAGCAATCTTTCGAAGCGCGTGAATGAAGCCGAGATCCAGCATCTGATCAGCTTCATCGAGAACAAGGTGCCGTACCGAGCTGAGGTCAACGGCACGACGCTCCATTAGATCGATCAAGCGCCCGGGGGTCGCGACGAGAATATCCGTGCCTCGTGCCAGGAACATGATCTGCTTATTGATCGACTGGCCGCCAACTACTGTCGCCACACGCAGTTTGGTTTTCTTTGTGAGGTTGCGCAGGCTGTCAGCGATCTGGTTCACCAGCTCACGGGTGGGGGCAAGGATCAGCGCCTTGGCAGTTTTGGGGTCCGGCTTACCGGGCTGGGCAAGCAGATGGTCGATCAGTGGCAAGCCAAAGGCCAACGTTTTGCCGGTACCGGTCTGCGCCAACCCAAGAATATCATGCCCGTTCAGCGCCAGCGGGATTGCCTGGTTCTGAATTGGAGTGGGTTGAGTGAAATTGGCGCTTTTGAGCGCATCGTTAAGCGCTGGCGCAAGGCCAAGCATGTCGAAGTCGAACAATTAACTATCCTTTTGCGCCCATGAGGATGACTCATGGACAAGTCATGACGGGCCGCATCCGCGACCGACAGGGGTTGTGCGAAACCTCAGAAGATGCAAGCGCACCCTGCATCATCTGGTCGTCGCGTCAAGAACCCTGCGTGAATGGGAACTGGTGGAAGTCTGGCGCTGTGGGGGCTGTTCAGGGCCCACGTGCTCACGCGGCAGCGCGGTGTTGTGGCCGCTCATGCGGGGTATTGGGGGAAATGTCAAGTTTTGCCTCCAATCCGGGTTGATCTGGCGCTGGTTTAACGACGCAGGGATGTGTACTCAGAATATCCGAAAGCCATTCGTTGGAGCTTTGACCTTGAAAACTATTGGATCGATTGTTTTTGCGGGCCTTCTAGTGGCCAGCGATCCGGTTTCCGCCGAGGTTGATACATGTCTGGCCGAACCGACGCGCGATTGCGTGTTTGGTCTCGCGACCGAGGCTGCCGAGGCCGATTATGATCCTGGCTATTGGATGCGGAGCACCCTTAGGATTTTGGTTCATCAGGAGCGTTCGGGTGCGCCTGATCACGCAGAAACGCGGGCAGCGTTTCTTGCCCATTTTGCAGAAAAATGGCCCGATGTGGCACGGCAAGGCGCACTGTTGAGGTTTCATTCAGACGTTTTGATTGGACCGTTGATGAACGAAGCGCCGGAAACGGCGGCGGATTTCGCGACGTATATTCTCGATCTCATGCCGGAGATTGAGCCCAAGAGGCAAAAACACGCAAAGGCCGCGGCGGGCTATTTCCTGATGTTTGCAGGAGATCGAGCAAAGGTTGAAGCGCTGCTTGAGGCGGCAACTGCCGAAGAGCGGGCCTTGCTTGAGCGCGAAGTGGTCAATGTTCTGATTCTGCAAGGGCGTTATTTGGAGGCGCTGCAACTTATCGAGACAGCTGGGGTGCCCAAGGAGCGGTTATTTCTGAAGGCTGACAGCATTGATACTCTTGTGAAGAAGAAAGAATATCAGAATGCGCAAGATCTTGCAGGTCATCTGCTGGATGCTGAAAATCGCGCTTTGCATCTGTCAAACATAGCCTTGGCCATGGCGATGGACGGCGAGGTAGATGGGGCTCTGGAACTGCTTGAGTTCATGAAGCAGCAAAATCTGGATCGCTACGATTCGAGCACCGATGACTTTGCCCTTGTCCATGCGGTTGCGGGCGATACGAAACAAATGGAGTTGCTGATTTGGTCCATTGAAAATTCTCATGTGTATTCGAGCGTCACAGTCGACGGGATCAGAGCCGTTCATGCGGCATCTAGCGGGAACAACGGCGAGATATTACTATATTTGCAGGATGCAGAGGATCGCTTTGACTACGAGCGACGGTTGTGGACCGTGGGGCGTGCTTATCTGCAATCCGGTTACAATGACTTGTCGCTGTTGGGTCTAAGTATTCCTGCAGAATATCAACGCGAAGGATTGGGTGTTCTTGGGTATTTGCAGGTGCAGCAAGGGGATATAGAAGGTGCTCTGGACACGTATGAGGACCTTTGGCGTTTGCACCCCAACTCAAATGGGCGTTCTGTCTTTGATGACCGAAATTTCGCGCTTGAGCGATTGATGATAGCGCAAGGTAGGGTTGGGGAAGCGATCAAACTTGCCTATGAGCGCAAGGATTCCCCGGCGTTGTCGTTTCTTGCAACGATGGTTCCGTAATGCGTTGCACCGCCTTTACGGGAATTGTTTTTGGTAAACCCAGGTGAGCGATTGTTGAGCTCTGTCTTAATGTTTCGTTCGGTTTCCGTACGCACCGTGTTGCGTCCATGTTGCGTAACTCATTGACTTTGCGAACTTAATCGTATACACCTTGTGTCATGCTAGAAGAAGTGGGCGACGGCCCCGGGGCGACCCGGTGGCCGTTTTTCGTTTCTCTCGTGCGGAGAAAACTCACGCATGAGGTCACAGGCAAACATGACTTTGATTACCCCGGAAGAGCGGATGTCCCAGACGGCAGAACTTTTGCAGTCGCTTGAGGCATCCATTCGCGGTTTGCGGCAGGCAGCGGAAGAACTGCGAAGGCAAATCGGAACCGGGGAGGATGCAGATCTTGCTGGTTCAGCCAAGCAACTCGGGCAGTTAGAGGGGCTGATCCGAAGTTGTCAGAAAGTGGAGACAAGCTTTGTCGAACAACATCACAGACAAGCCGGAATTGCCCAAGGGGGATACGCGCTCGACCTTAACCGAGCTCGATTTGAGGTCGGGTGCCGGTTGGCTCGCCTCCGCACCTGTTGCGCTGCAGGACAGATATCTGAGTGAGATCGGGGAGGGAGGGCTTAGTGCCCTTCCTTTCCTGTTCGAGTTCTGGGCGTTGCCGCATCAGTTGCCACCCGCGGGCGAATGGCGGTCATGGGTCATTATGGGTGGGCGTGGGGCCGGCAAGACGCGGGCCGGGTCTGAATGGGTACGGTCGATGGTCGAAGGGGCAAAGCCTTTGGACAGTGGTGAGGCCAGTCGGGTGGCGTTGATCGGTGAGACCTTTGACCAGGTGCGCGATGTGATGATCTTTGGGGATAGCGGAATATTGCAGTGTTCTCCGCCGGATCGTCGACCTACCTGGAAGGCATCGGAACGGAAACTGATCTGGCCCAACGGGGCCGAGGCGCAGGCGTTTTCGGCGCATGACCCAGAGGGGCTGCGCGGGCCGCAGTTTGATGCGGCCTGGGTGGATGAGTTGGCCAAGTGGAAGAAGGCTGGCGAAACGTGGGATATGCTGCAATTCGCGTTGCGGTTGGGGGATCGGCCTCGGGCCTGTGTGACGACCACACCGCGGAATGTGAAGGTTTTGAAGGAGTTGCTGGCGTCGCCCTCGACCGTGCAGACCCATGCGCCGACTGAGGCGAACCGGGCCAATCTGGCGGATTCCTTCTTAGATGAGGTGCGCGCGCGCTATGCAGGCACGCGGCTGGGGAGGCAGGAGCTGGACGGGGTGCTGTTGTCGGATGCCGAAGGGGCGTTGTGGACCGGATCGATGCTGGAGGCGGCGCGGTGCGCGCAGGTGCCTGCGTTGGATCGGATCGTCGTGGCGCTGGACCCGGCGGTGACGGCGGGGGCAGATGCGGATGCTTGCGGGATCGTGGTCGTGGGGGCTCGGGTGCAGGGATCGCCCGAAGACTGGCGCGCCTATGTGCTGGCCGACCGGACGGTGCAGGGCGTCGGTCCGGCAGGCTGGGCGCAGGCGGCGATTGATGCGATGGATGAATTCGGGGCCGAACGGCTGGTGGCCGAGGTCAATCAGGGCGGTCAACTGGTGGAAGAGGTCGTGCGGCAGGTGGACCCTCTGGTCCCGTTCCGCGCGGTGCGGGCGTCACGCGGCAAGGTTGCGCGGGCCGAGCCTGTGGCAGCGTTATACGAGCAGGGGCGGGTGGCGCATGTGACCGGGCTGGACGCGCTGGAGGAGCAGATGTGCCAGATGACCGCGCGGGGGTTTGAGGGGCCGGGTTCGCCCGACCGAGTCGACGCGCTGGTCTGGGCGCTGCATGAATTGGTTGTGGGGCCTGCGGGGGTGTATCGGCGACCTAGAGTGCGGGCTTTGTGAAGATCGTTAACGAACGTCACAGCGCTACCAAAGATTCGAAGTCCAATTTATTGACCGCAGCTAACCGGTAAAGGCGCAATACTGCTTTTGATAATGTTGAAGTAATACCAGAAGGTGTTGAGGTTGCTCAACGTCCTGCAATTCTCGCATCCCAAACGAGTAGAGCTTCACGGGAGAAAACTCCATGGAACCGTAAAGGTCTCCGGTCCCATATGGAGTAGGAGTGTACGGTTTGATAAACCTAAACACTATCTCTCCCCACTGAACACCCTCCGCGAAACTGACTATACCCCAATCCGCGCTGTCCGGATCACTGGGATCTGGTAGTACAGTTCTTGTGAGATCAAAAGTGATGCCATGTGTTCGTATGCCTTGTGCCGTCGTTTCTTCATTTTCGGCAGTCAGATTGCAGCCGTCTAATTTGATATATTGCCGGAAACGAATTTCAGGGAACCAAACGCGATTGCCAATTTTGTTTCCTCTTTGAACCAGCCGCGTATCGGAAGATTTTTCGATCTCTTGAGCAAGCGATGATTGCGCGTCTTCGGCAAGCGCCATGTTGCAATTCAAGGCCAACAGAGAAATCAGAAGTGAGGCCATTCTGACGTGACTAATCATCAACGATTCAGATCCTTACAAACGTTTGCAAAAGCGCGCAACTTTCGAATATGGTCCTCAATTGACATCAGCGCGCCAAGTTGTAAATGGTTTGGAGTGTGCAATCTGAGGGTGTTGGAAATGTCCTACAGAAAAACTTATTTTTTACTTGTTACCTTGGTGCTCCTTGGGTGTTTCGGCGCGCTTTGGTACTTTGATCAGCCCGGGTTCACTGGGAAGCACAGAATGGGAACTTTGCTGGCTACAGCATTGGTAATCGCAGGTCTAACAAGGCATTACTTTGTAGGCATGCGGGACGACGACTAGCACCAGCGGTTAAGCCTTTGGTGCTCTGAGCATTTCTTTGACGGATATCCACCCGTTGCCAATCCCCCGTACGCCCCATTCCCGAGGCTTAAACTTCTTTCCGTCATAACTCCTTTCAACAAGCCGGGCAGAGCGGCGGCAGAAAGGAGCACAGATGGTATTCGATTTCTTGCGTCGTGGATCGGCTGGCGAGGCGCCCGAGGCGAAGGCGAGCGCGGCGGGGCCTGTGGTGGCGTGGCAGACGAGCGGGCGCGTGGCGTGGAGCCCTCGGGACGCGGTGTCACTGACGCGGACCGGGTTTTCGGGGAACCCGGTGGGGTTTCGCTCGGTTAAGCTGATTGCCGAGGCGGCGGCTGCTCTGCCCTTGGTGCTGCAGGATCAGGCGCAGCGTTTTGATACTCATCCGATCCTGTCGCTAATGCGCCGTCCGAATGCGGCGCAGGGGCGGGCGGAGTTGATGGAGGCTTTGTTCGGGCAGTTGCTGCTGTCAGGCAATGCCTATGTCGAGGCGGTTCAAGCCGAAGAGGGGCTTCCGGTTGAGTTGCATGTGCTGCGCTCGGACCGGATGTGCGTGGTGCCGGGGGCGGATGGCTGGCCCAAGGCGTATGATTACGCGGTGGGTGGCAAGAAGCACCGGTTTGCGGCAGAAAATATCTGTCATATCAAGTCGTTCCACCCTCAGGACGATCACTATGGGTTCTCGCCGATGCAGGCGGCGGCGATGGCGATCGATGTGCATAACAGCGCGTCTCGGTGGTCGAAATCGCTGTTGGACAATGCGGCGCGGCCTTCAGGGGCGCTGGTCTGGAAAGGCGATGGTCATGGGGTGATGGCCGAGGATCAGTTCCGGCGTCTGTCCGATGAGATCGAGCAGAACTATCGCGGGGCGCGCAATGCTGGCCGTCCGATGGTTCTGGAAGGGGGGCTGGACTGGAAGCCAATGGGCTTCTCTCCGTCCGATATGGAGTTTCAAAAGACCAAGGAAGCCGCTGCCCGCGAGATCGCGCTGGCCTTTGGGGTCCCGCCGATGCTGCTGGGGATCCAGGGCGACGCGACCTATTCGAACTATCAGGAGGCCAACCGGGCGTTCTATCGCCTGACCGTGCTGCCCCTGGTGACGCGGGTGGCGGCGGCGGTGTCGGAGTGGCTGGCAGGGTTCTCGGGTGAGGATTTGGTGCTGAAGCCCGATCTGGATCAGGTGCCCGCGTTGTCGGCGGAACGGGATGCACAATGGGCGCGGGTCAACGGGGCCGATTTCCTGTCGGATGCCGAGAAGCGCGCTTTGCTGGGGCTGCCGGAACGTGCGGATGTCTGACGGGTATCCTCCGTTCGAATGTGCGCCGGGCCTGCGTCTGGCTGCGCATGAACGGGTGGCGGAGATTCAGCATGCGCATCTGTGCAGGCGGTTGGATCAGATCGAAGAGATGATGGAGCGGTTGGAGCGTCGGCTTTGGTTGACGGTCTACGGTGTGGCGGCAGTGATCCTAGCACAGGCGTTTCAGTCATTTCTCACGTCTACGACGTGAAATCAAGTACTTACGAGGAGATGTTCATGGAGTTGGAGCATAAATTCGCGCGGTTCGGCGATGGGCTATCCGTGACCGAGGACGCTGTGATCGAAGGCTATGCCAGCCTGTTTGGTCAGGCTGATCAAGGCAGCGATGTGGTGCAGCGTGGTGCGTATCGCGGATCGCTTGATACGCTGGCGAAGGCGGGTCAGCGGGTCAAAATGCTGTGGCAACACGACCCGGCGCAGCCCATCGGTGTCTGGGATGAAGTGCGCGAAGACGACAAGGGCCTGAGGGTCAAAGGGCGACTTCTGGAAAGCACGCAGAAGGGTCGCGAGGCGGCGGAGCTGATCCGGGCGGGTGCGATGGATGGCCTGTCGATTGGGTATCGCACCAAGCGGGCCGTGAAGAATGACAAGGGCCAGCGGGTCCTGACCGAACTGGAGCTTTGGGAGGTGTCGCTGGTGACCTTCCCGATGTTGCCCAGTGCGCGGGTGGCAGCGAAGGGCATCGAGCCTGACGTTGAGAACACCTGGCGCAGTATTGCTGAGGTGTTCAACGACGCCCGGCAGGAGCTGGCGCGGACCTAGCGCGCCTCAATACCCACCCAAAAACAGGACATGCTGATGAGCAAGACCGAGACCCCGGCCTTGACCGGAGAGGGTGCGCCCCTGGTTCAGGAGGTGAAGCAGGCGATGGCTGGCTTCGTGAATGAATTCAAGGGCCTGAAGGCTGAAGTTAAAACCAAATTGCAACAGACAGAAGAGCGACTGACTATGCTGGATCGTAAATCAACCATCGCGGCGCGCCCGCATCTTGCGGCTTCGCTTGAGGACGGAGCCCCGCATCAGAAGGCCTTTGATGCCTATGTGAGATCAGGTGAAGATGACGGGCTGCGCGGGCTTGAGATGGAGGCCAAGTCGCTGTCCAGCGCGGTCAACAGTGAGGGCGGCTATCTGATTGACCCACAAACGGCTGAGACCATCAAATCCGTTTTGAATTCCACCGCTTCGATCCGTTCCATTGCGTCTGTGGTGAATGTAGAGGCGAATTCGTTCGATGTACTGATCGACCATACTGATGTCGGCGCGGGCTGGGCCGACGAGAGCTCGGCCACAACCGAGACTTCGACACCGACGATTGACCGCATCTCGATCCCATTGCACGAGCTCAGCGCTTTGCCCAAGGCGTCGCAGCGCCTGTTGGATGACAGTGCCTTTGACGTCGAAGGCTGGCTGGCGGCGCGTATCGCAGACAAGTTCGCGCGAGCCGAGGCAGCGGCGTTCATCAATGGGGATGGCGTGGATAAGCCCAAGGGTATCCTGAACCACGGCACGATGGCCGAGGACAACTGGTCCTGGGGGCGTCTGGGTTATGTGGCTTCCGGCATTGATGGTGGTGTTGATGCGGACACTATTGTCGATGTGGTCTATGCGCTGGGTGCACAGTATCGGGTCAATGGCACCTTTGTGATGAACTCGAAAACCGCAGGTGTGATCCGTAAACTGAAGGACAGTGATGGCCGCTTCCTGTGGTCGGATGGTCTGGCCGCGGGAGAGCCTGCACGTCTTATGGGCTATCCGGTGCTGATCGCGGAAGACATGCCGGATGCGGCGACCGACAGTTTCTCGATCGCCTTTGGTGACTTTCACTCTGGCTACACCATTGCCGAGCGACCTGATCTGCGTGTGCTGCGCGATCCGTTCAGCGCCAAGCCGCACGTTCTATTTTACGCGACCAAGCGCGTGGGCGGCGACGTGAGCGATTTTGCCGCGATCAAGCTGGTGAAATTCGGCACCGCCTAAGCGGTGACGGATCCGAGGGGTCTGGTGCCCCTCGGACGGCGGGCGCGAGCCGGGGTGAATCCCCTGCGTTGTCTAGCTGCTCCCCTCCGTCCGAGCAACGTGGGGCGGCGCGTGCCCGTCATTTTCCAAGAAGCGGCCCCGGAGGGGTCCGAGATTGCGGAGTGAATGGATGATGTTGATCGAAGAAACCGCCATCGCGGATGCGGCGCTGCCGGTAGATCAGTTCAAAGCACACCTGCGGCTGGGAACGGGTTTCACCGAAGCCACCGTGCAGGACGAAGTGTTGAAGGGGTTCTTGCGTGCAGCAATCGCAGCGATTGAGGCGCGCACGGGCAAGGTTCTGATCGAGCGCGAGTTCTCGTGGAGCCTGAACAAATGGCGCGACCAGGCGGGTGAGATTTTACCGGTTGCACCGGTGACGGAGATATCTGTGATGACGATGTCGGATGCGTCAGGATCCGAAACCGCAGTGGTGACTGATGCCTATCGGTTGGAGCGGGATAGTCAGCGGCCCAGATTGCGCCCCAAAGGTGCGAGTCTGCCTGCGATTTCTATCGGAGGTTCGGTCAAGATTGCCTTTATTGCTGGCATGGCAACAGATTGGGGTGGCCTGCCGGCTGATCTTGGTCAGGCGGTACTGCTGCTGGCAGCGCATTACTATGAATATCGAGATGAAACCGCACTGGGTGATGGGTGCATGCCCTTTGGTGTGACCAGTCTGATCCAGCGCTACCGCATGGTGCGCTTTGGGGCAGGGGTGGCGCGATGAAGGCACCGCATTTGAATCGGAAGCTGGTGCTGGAGTCACCAGTGAGAACTGCTGACGGAGCGGGTGGATACACCGAGACCTGGGAGGCTTTGGGAGAGCATTGGGCCGAGATCACTGCCCGTACTGGTGCAGAGCGATCAATCGCCGGAGTGCCTGTTTCGCGGGTTAGCTATCGCATCGTGGTGCGGAATGCACCTCAGGGATCGACAGCGCGACCTGCACCGGATCAGCGATTTCGCGAGGGTGAGCGCCGTTTCGTAATTCGCGCTGTCGCGGATCGGGACGCTCGAGGTCACTACCTGACCTGCTTTGCTGATGAAGAGGTGGCGGCATGAGCTATGGCGTTTCAGCTGCTTTGCAAGCGGCAGTGTATCAACAGCTTTCGAATGACGCGCAGGTCAGCGCGCAATCTGGCGGTGCAATCTATGACGCCGTGCCCACTGGGACAGTTCCCCAGACTTATGTGTCGCTGGGTCCGGAAGAGGTTCGTGAAGCCTCGGACCGGTCCGGCGCGGGCGCGGTGCATCGGTTCACGGTTTCGGTGGTATCCGAAGCAGCCGGGTTTGGCGCGGCCAAAATACTGGCTGGCGCGGTCTGTGATGCGCTTGAGGATGCGCCTTTGACCTTGGATCGTGGTCGGCTTGTTGGGCTGTGGTTCGAGCGTGCTTCGGCCAGGCGTACCGGCACCGGTGGCGCAATTCGTCAGATCGATCTGAGATTTCGCGCGCGCGTGGAAGACAATTAAGCAATCATTGGAGAGAGCATATGGGTGCCCAGAATGGTAAGGACCTACTGGTCAAAGTAGACATGAACGGATCGGGTCTGTTCGAGACAATCGCGGGGCTGCGCGCCACACGGATCAGTTTCAACGCCGAAAGTGTGGACGTGACATCTCTGGAAAGTCAGGGCGGATGGCGAGAACTTCTGTCGGGGGCGGGTGTCAAGTCCGCGGCTATTTCGGGTTCGGGTGTGTTCAAGGATGCAGGAACGGATGAACGGGCGAGGCAGCTGTTCTTTGACGGGGAGACGCCAGGCTTTCAGGTAATCATCCCTGATTTCGGTATCGTAGAGGGGCCTTTTCAGGTGACCGGCATCGAATATGCGGGCTCGCACAATGGCGAGGCGACTTACGAGATGAGCATGGCGAGCGCGGGCGCTCTGACATTCACGGCGCTTTGACCAATGGCCAATCCTTGGACGGGTGAGGTGGCACTGACCATCGATGAAGAGCGGCATGTGCTCAAGCTGACTTTGGGTGCCTTGGCGGAACTGGAAAAAGAACTGGGGGCGGGATCATTGGTTGAACTGGTGCAACGGTTCGAAGGTGGAGCCTATTCCAGCGGTGATGTGCTGGCATTGATTGTGGCCGGACTGAGGGGTGGTGGGGCCAAGGTTACCCGATCCGATTTGCTGAGCGCCGAAATCGAAGGCGGTCCGCTGGCGGGCGCGCGCGCGGCGGCTGAGTTGTTGGCGCGGGCCTTCATGGTCCCCGAGCAAGTATGAGCGGGTTCGACTGGCCCGTCCTGATGCGGGCTGGGTTTGTTGGCCTGCGTCTGACGCCAGACCAGTTCTGGCGTCTGACACCGGCTGAGTTGCGGCTGATGTTGGGGCAAGGCGCGGGGATCCCCGCGATGAACCGGGCAGGCCTGGATGCGTTGCTGTCGGCTTATCCGGACAAGGAACAAGGAGAGCGTGATGACGGATCGTGATGGGTTGGAGGATCTGCAAGAACGTGGCGAGGCGCTGGGCGACTCGCTGGGAGATGCGGCAACCATGGCGGCGGCCTTTGATGGGCAGATGAAACGGATCAGCGCCGCATTTGAGGAAACGGGTAAGGACGTTGCCACGCTGGAACGCGGCATGTCCAGCGGGTTGCGCAAAGCCTTTGATGGGGTCGTGCTGGATGGGATGAACCTGTCGGATGCGCTGGATGTGCTCAAAAACTCGATGATCCGCACTGCATATTCGGCAGCGATCAAGCCTGTAACGGACCACTTCGGTGGGATTTTGGCCAACACCGTGGGTGGATTGGTGCAGGGCATTCTGCCTTTTGCAGATGGCGGCAGCTTTTCACAAGGCAGGGTGATGCCCTTTGCAAATGGAGGGGTGGTCAGCGGGCCGACCACCTTTCCGATGCGGGGTGGTACCGGCCTAATGGGTGAGGCAGGCCCAGAAGCGATCATGCCACTGGCCCGCGGTCCTGATGGAAAATTGGGTGTCCGTAACTCTGGCGGCGGTCGCGCAGTGAGTGTGGTCATGAACATCACCACGCCTGACGTACAGGGTTTCCGCCGTAGCCAAAGCCAGATTGCAGCACAAATGAGCCGTGCTCTGGGGCGCGGCAATCGCAACAGATAATCAGGGGAGCAGGTCATGAATTTTCACGAAGTGAGATTTCCCGCAAGTCTGAGTTTCGGCTCAGTCGGAGGGCCCGAACGGCGGACCGATATCGTGACGCTTGCAAATGGTTTTGAGGAGCGGAACACGCCCTGGGCGCATTCCCGTCGCCGCTATGATGCGGGGTTGGGAATGCGATCACTGGATGACATCGAAACCCTGATCTCGTTTTTTGAAGCGCGGCAGGGCCAGATGTATGGATTCCGTTGGAAAGACTGGTCTGACTACAAATCCGGCGCGTCTTCGGCCGATGTGGACAAAGCCGATCAGATCATCGCACGGGGTGATGGGAAACAAACTGAGTTTCAGTTGATCAAGACTTACAGTTCGGGCGGGTTCAGCTATGTGCGCCCGATCGTGAAGCCGGTACTTGGAACGGTGAAGCTGGGCCTCGAGCAAGATGAAATGCGCGAGGGGACGGACTTTGAGATTAATCTCGCTAATGGCGTGGTTACCTTCGAGAATGCGCCACCCGATGAAGTTGAGATTACGGCCGGTTTTGAATTCGATGTGCCGGTGCGATTTGACACCGACAAGATCCAAACCAGCGTTGCGAGCTTTCAGGCAGGAGACGTTCCGAATGTCCCTGTAGTGGAGGTGCGGGTCTGATGAGTGGTGACAAACAGGGATTGCAGACCCATTTGGAAAGCGGGTTGACGACGACCTGCCGGTGCTGGGCGATCAAACGCACCGACGGAGAGGTTTTTGGCTTTACCGACCATGACATGGAATTGAGCTTTGAGGGGGTGGCCTTTCGGGCAAGTAGCGGTTTGACCGCTGCCGCGATTGAGCAGGCAACCGGATTGTCGATCGACAATTCCGAGGCCATGGGCGCTCTGTCGGATGCCGCCGTCCGCGAAGAGGACATCGAGGCTGGCCGCTTTGACGGGGCCGAAGTGCGGGCGTGGTTGGTCAATTGGACCGCGCCCGAGCAACGTGTGCTGCAGTTCAGAGGAACGATTGGTGAGCTGCGGCGTGGCGGTGGCGCATTTCATGCCGAGCTGCGCGGGCTGACTGATCTATTGAACCGACCCATGGGGCGCATCTATCAGAAACCTTGCACCGCCGTTCTTGGGGATAGCTCGTGCCAGATCGATTTGAATAAGCCGGGTTATTCAGCCGAGGCAGAGGTGGCCAAAGCCGAAGGCGGAACTTTTTTGGTGCTGCGCGGCGGAATTGAGCCCTTGGACCATTGGTTCAAGCGGGGAAGGTTGGATGTCCTGTCCGGTCAGGCCAAAGGGTTGTGGGCATCTATCAAACTAGACCGGCGGATTGAGGGCGGACGCGAGGTGACTTTGTGGTCTGGCATCAATGCGCCGGTGGCGGCGGGTGACCGGGTTCGTTTGTTGGCGGGATGTGACAAGGCCATGAATACCTGCCGGTTAAAGTTCAACAATCTTCTGAATTTTCAGGGTTTCCCGGATCTTCCCGAAGAAGATTGGGTGATGGCCGTGCCCAAATCCGGCAAGCCCAACAAAGGGGGTAGCAGGAGATGAGCGTGTCACAGCAAACCATCGTCGCCGAGGCCAAGCGTTGGCTCGGAACGCCCTATGTCCACCAGGCCTCGGTTCGGGGGGCGGGGGCGGATTGCCTGGGCCTCTTGCGTGGTGTGTGGCGCGCCGTCATGGGACACGAGCCAGAGGCAGTACCTGTCTACAGCATGGATTGGTCGGAACCACAGGGTGAAGAGCGCATGTGGGCCGCTGCACAAAGACACCTTGTCGAAAAGAGTGCGGCCGACATGCGGGTCGGCGATGTCCTTTTGTTTCGGATGCGCGACCAGAGTGTGGCCAAGCATCTGGGCATCGTAAGCGCTGATGGTGCAGTGCCGCGCTTCATCCACGCATATTCCGGGCATGGCGTTGTCGAGAACACATTAAGCGATCCTTGGCGACGCCGGGTCGTCGCTTGTTTTGAATTCCCGCTGGAGAATGGCTGATGGCTACTATCGTTTTGTCTGCAGCAGGCGCTGCAATCGGGGGATCCATTGGGGGGACGGTCGCGGGTCTTTCAACGGCAGTCATCGGTCGCGCCATTGGCGCAACTCTGGGCCGCGTCATTGATCAGCGGTTGATGAGTCAATCGGTTATGGGCGGAGG
The DNA here is from genome assembly GCF_056537005.1 of Ruegeria sp. CH6. Taxonomy (NCBI): domain Bacteria; kingdom Pseudomonadati; phylum Pseudomonadota; class Alphaproteobacteria; order Rhodobacterales; family Roseobacteraceae; genus Ruegeria; species Ruegeria sp. CH6. The sequence continues at coordinate 307,379 of NZ_JBQFQS010000002.1, forward strand.
CAGCGAAGTTGTCGAGACTGGCCGCCTCGATCGTTTTCGTCTGACCGAGACCGGCGAAGGCGCACCGGTATCCACAACGTTTGGTCGGATGCGCGTTGGTGGGCAGGTGATCTGGGCCTCGGACTTTCTGGAGACCAAGAGCACGTCGACCCAAACCCAAACGACGGGCGGTGGCGGCAAAGGTAAGCCGAAACAGCCACAGGTGACAACGACCACCACCACACATACCTACAGCTATTCGGTATCACTGGCGATTGCGGTTGGCGCCGGCATAATCTCGGATGTGGCGCGGATCTGGGCGGATGGAGAAGAAGTTGAGAGATCTTCTCTGAACATGAGAGTCTATCATGGTGGTCCGGATCAGCTACCAGATCCTTTAATTGAATCCATCGAGGGCACGGGTCAGGTTCCAGCTTATCGCGGCACTGCATATGTGGTGATAGAAGATCTGCAGCTGGGCTCGTACGGGAACCGGGTGCCGCAGTTCTCGTTCGAGGTCGTGCGGCAGGAACAAGGCACCATGCCCCGCTTTACCGACGCGCTGTGTCAGATCATCAAGGGTGTGGCATTGATGCCGGGCACAGGCGAGTATGCGCTTGCCAGCACTCAGGTGAACTACACCAAAGGACAGGGTCGCAGCTGGGCTGCCAATGTAAACTCGCGCTCTGGGCGTCCTGATCTGGTGACGTCCGTCAGGGCATTGCGGCACGAATTGCGTGAGTGCCGGGCGACCTCACTGATCGTATCCTGGTTCGGTAGCGATCTGCGCTGCGGTCAGTGCAAGATCACCCCCAAGGTAGTGCGCGGAGATGTAGACGGTGAAAACATGCCGTGGAAGGTTGCGGGTCTGACCCGGCACTCTGCTCAGGTCGTCAAGCACGAGAATGATCGGCCGGTTTATGGAGGTACTCCGGCGGATGACGCTGTGGTGCAGGCTATTCAGCATCTGCGACAGTCTGGTCAGCGTGTCATGTTCTACCCGTTCATTCTGATGGACCAGTTGAAAGGGAATGGTCTGCCCAATCCCTGGTCAGAGTCAGGAGAGCAACCGCATTTGCCCTGGCGCGGGCGCATATCTTTGAGTGTGGCTCCGGGACGCGCGGGATCGCCCGAGAAGACAGCAACAGCCGATGCACAAGTGGCTGCATTCTTTGGCGGCGCCCGAGCCAGTGACTTTACGGTCGCAAATGGCAAAGTCTCGTATCACGGTCCGCAGGACTGGGGTTTACGACGTTTCATCCTGCACAATGCCGCTTTGTGCAAGGCGGCGGGCGGAGTGGAGTCGTTTTGCATCAGTTCGGAAATGCGCGGGCTGACACAGATCCGGGGGGCGTCTGGGTTTCCAGCGGTGGCTCAGTTGCGGGCGCTGGCAAATGAGGTTCGTCAGCTTCTTGGGCCTAATACCAAGATCGGCTATGCGGCGGACTGGTCCGAATACTTCGGTTACCAACCCGAGGATGCCAGTGGCGACAGGTATTTTCACCTCGATCCTTTGTGGGCAGATGCAAATATCGATTTCGTTGGGATCGACAACTACATGCCAATCTCAGATTGGCGGGACGGCGATACGCACGTGGATGCAAAGGCCGGTGTCCATTCAATCTATGATCTGGACTATTTGCGTAGCAATGTCGAAGGCGGGGAAGGCTACGATTGGTTCTATGCATCGCCAGAAGAAGCCAAAGCCCAGATCAGAACTCCGATCAAAGATGACGAACACGATGAGCCCTGGATCTGGCGTTACAAGGATCTGAGCAACTGGTGGTCCAAACCGCATCACGAGCGGATCGGAGGCGTCAGGCAGGCGACGCCGACGAGTTGGGTGCCAGGATCAAAGCCGATCTGGTTTACCGAACTGGGGTGTGCGGCCATCGACAAGGGCACGAACCAGCCGAACAAGTTTCTGGATCCCAAATCGTCGGAATCAAGTTTGCCACGCTATTCCAATGGAATGCGTGACGACTTTATGCAGATTCAGTATCTGAAGGCCGTATTGGGCTATTGGAACACACCTCAGAACAACCCGGTGTCGCATCACTATGGTGGCAGGATGGTTGATATGTCGAATGCCTATGTCTGGGCGTGGGATGCGAGACCGTACCCGACGTTTCCCAACCTTGGTTCACAATGGAGCGACGGGGTCAACTATGCCCGTGGGCATTGGCTGAATGGACGATCAGGATCGCGCTCATTGGCTTCGGTTGTAACGGAAATTTGCCATTATGCCGGTGTCACGCAAATCGATGTTTCCCGCCTGTATGGTGTTGTCCGCGGGTATGCGGTTGAGGATGTGATGGACGCGCGTGCTGCGCTGCAGCCGTTGATGCTTCGCTATGGATTTGACGCTATCGAGCGTGATGGAATTCTTCATTTCCGAACGCGGGGCGGGTTGGGGGTACAGGAGATCACCCCGGACAAAATGGCGATGAACTCGGAAATTGAAGGCACGGTTGAGTACCGTCGAGAAGCTGAGGCGGAAATGAGCGGCCGTGTGCGCCTGAGGTTCGTGCAATCGGATGCGGACCATGATGTAGTGGCAGAAGAGGCAATTCTGCCCGACGACAAAACCCATGCCGTGTCCGTGAATGAGATGCCGTTGTCGATGACACGAGCTGAAGGGCGTCAAACGGCTGAGCGCTGGCTGAGCGAAGCGCGAACATCGCGCGAAACAGCCCGGTTTGCCTTGCCGCCGTCTTTGTTGCACTTGGGTGCGGGCGATGTGGTTCGATTGGCAGGGACGGGCCAGGATAAGGGGGCTCTCTACCGTATCGACCGGCTGGAGCAGGCCGAGATGCAACTGGCGGATGCAGTTCGGATCGAGCCGAGTGTCTATGCACCCTCGGACCTGCCAGATGACGAGGTAAAAGCCAAACCCTACAACGCCCCGGTACCAGTGCTGCCCGTATTCATGGATCTGCCATTGATCACAGGGGCCGAAGTCCCGCATGCGCCATATCTGGCTGTGACTGCTGATCCGTGGCCCGGTAATGTCGCAGTTTACGCAGCCGCGAGCGACGAGGACTATGTGTTACACGAACTGATCTCGGGTCAGGCAGTTATCGGCTTTGCTGAAACTCCGCTGTTCAAGGCTTCTATGGGGCTTTGGGATCAGGGTAGTCCGCTGCGTGTGAACCTGATCGACGGTGTTTTGGAATCGCGCCCTCGGTCAGCATTGCTGAACGGTGCCAATCTGGCCGCCATAGGAGATGGCACGACAGGAAACTGGGAGCTGTTTCAGTTTGCGAATGCAGAACTGAAAGAGACCGGAGTTTACGCGCTGTCCGGGCGATTGCGGGGGCAGTTGGGTACAGACACCGCGATGCCCGATGTATGGCCCGAAGGTTCGATGTTCGTATTGCTTGATGAACGGATCTATCAGACTGGGCTTCTTCCGACCGAAAGACGTATTGCAAAGCACTATCGGATCGGTCCGGCCACGCGGGGCTACGAAGACCCGGCTTATGTACATCAGGTCGAAACTTTTCAGGGCAACGGACTGCGCCCCTATGCACCCGCACATCTGAAAGTGAAAAGATCGAACTCGGGAGATGTAATTGACTGGATACGACGTACGCGCATCAATGGAGATGACTGGAGCGGCCTGGACGTGCCGCTGGGCGAAGAAAGCGAGTCCTATCTGGTGCGGGTACGATCCAACGGCGCCGTTCTGCGCGAAGCAGTAACAAGTTCCCCAAATTGGCAATATACCAGCGCCATGAAAACAGAGGATGGCCTAGCAGGCGCCTATGATTTCGAGGTGGCGCAGGTATCCGCAAGTTTCGGAGCAGGGGCATTTGCCCATCTGGCCATCGGATAGCCAATTCTATGCGCCCACTTCTCCACGGAGATGTCAGCGCTGCGGCACGGGTTTTGCTGGCCCTGCCGCAGTCAGAGCGAGACCGAATCTGCACCGAGTTGATCACCGAGGCGGAACTTGCTGATCAGCATGTTGCGCAAACGGGGAAGTTGCATCCGGCCTATGGAAACGGATCGTTGATGGCTGCAGCACGGACCAGAACACTTGCTGATGAACCTGCCTTCGATGATGTGGAGTATTGCCTGTGTTTCGAATTGGTATTGCGCCAAGTGGTCCGGTTTCATGTCAGCCAGAGGCACAGCTGACGCATTTGCTTGCTGCCAGATCAAGCTCCATTCGCCCACGTGGAATTTCATCTCCGCAGTCTTCGCAATACCCGAACTCACCCTCTTCTATGCGGGCGAGTGCAGCGTTTAAGCGATGAGATTCCATGTCCCGCCGTGTCTGCTGTGCCTTGGCCATCGCCTGATTCTGCAACGCGTCCATTCTGCTGAGCCTGCCGATTGCTTGCTGGTCCAGTTCCACAACCGACTGGGCATCTTGTCCGGCGACGGAATTTTGTTCCAGTTCGGCCAGCCGAGCAAGAATAAGCGTTTTGAAATGCTGCAGATCGGTCTCGTTCATTTTTTGTTGTGTCGCACATCAAGGGTTTGCGTTTGGCCTTTTTGAGCCTAGATGGCTATTCTAGGCGCAGCAAAGGATGAAAAGCCATGTTCGAAACGCGCACTCATGTGACCCCAGTGGACCCTGTTTGGGATCGTATCACGTCAGAGGCCCAGGCAGCGGTTGAAAAAGAGCCATTGATGGGCGGGCTGGTGCATGCCTGTATTCTGCATCATCGCAGCCTCGAGCGCGCTCTATCCTATCGCGTGGCCGCCAAGCTGTGTTCGAACGAGATGTCGATGATGGTTCTGCGTGAAATCGTTGACGAAGCCTATGCCGACGACAAAAGCCTGCTTGAGGCTGCGCGCGCGGATCTGATGGCGGTCTATGAACGTGATCCGGCATGCCACCGGTTGCTGCAACCGATCCTTTACTTCAAAGGGTATCAGGCGATGCAGGCCTATCGCGTGGCACATTGGTTGTGGCGCAAGGGTCGTCACGATCTGGCCTATTTCTTCCAGATGCGCTCCTCTGAGATTTTCGGGATCGATATTCACCCGGCTGCGAAGATCGGTAAGGGGATCATGATCGATCATGCCCATTCCATCGTGATCGGCGAGACTGCGGTAGTGGGCGACAATGTATCGATGCTGCATTCGGTAACACTGGGTGGAACCGGCAAGGAAGAGGAGCAGCGCCATCCCAAGATCGGAGATGGTGTACTCATCGGTGCCGGGGCCAAAGTTCTCGGAAATATCGAGGTCGGCCACTGCAGCCGTATTGCGGCAGGTTCTGTGGTTCTTCAGGAAGTTCCTGCTTGTAAGACCGTGGCGGGTATCCCCGCCAAGATCGTAGGAGAGGCTGGGTGCGACCAGCCGTCAATTTCGATGGATCATATGCTGGGTAAAGACCAGTAAAATCTAGTCAGTTAACAAAAAAAGCCGCCTCGATCTTCGAGGCGGCTATTTTGATGTTTGGATTACTGGCTAGGCCAGCATGACCATCGGGTTTTCCAGATTGTCGACGATGGCCTGCAAGAGCTGAGCCCCCAGAGCACCATCAATAACCCGATGGTCGACGGACATCGTCACCGACATCACGGTCGCGACGGTCAGCTCTCCGTCGTCGCCGACAACAGGTTTTTTCAGGCCTGTGCCGACGGCCAGGATGCCGGCATGGGGCGGATTTACGATCGCATCGAAATTGTCGATGCCGAACATGCCAAGATTTGAAACCGCAAAGGTGCCGCCCTGATATTCGTGCGGGGCCAGCTTGCGTTCCCGTGCCCGGGCCGCGAGATCCTTCATCTCGGTCGACAAGGCAGACAGTGATTTGGTGTCGGCATCCTGCAGAACCGGCGTGAACAGACCACCTTCAATCGCAACGGCGACTGCCACGTCCGATGGTTTCAGTTGCAACACACGATCACCTGCCCAAACAGCATTGCACTCAGGGACCTGCTGCAAAGCATTCGCAACCGCCTTGATGATGAAGTCGTTGACGCTGAGCTTTATACCCCGGCCTTCCAGTTGCTTGTTCAACTGGCTGCGGAACTTCAACAACGCATCCAGCTTGATATCACGACGCAGATAGAAATGCGGGATAGTCTGCTTGGCCTCGGACAGACGCGCAGCAATGGTCTTGCGCATGCCGTCGAGGGTAATCTCTTCGTATTCACGACCTTCGTACATCCGTGCAACAGCATCGGCGGAAGGACCAGCCGGTACTGCTGCAGCAGAGGCCGCCGCCGCAGGTGCCGGGGCTGCGGCCGGAGCGACAGCAGTAGCTGTTGCGCCTTCGACATCAGCCTTCACGATACGGCCATGCGGACCCGAACCGGTGATCTGCGTCAGATCGAGGCCTTTCTGAGCGGCAATCCGACGGGCCAAAGGTGAAGCGAAGATACGGCCACCATCGGCTTTGACCGCAGCAGCCGGAGCAGGGGCGGGCGCCTCGGGTGCCTCTGGGGCGGCAGCCTCGTTGCCCGCGGCGGCTGGCGCCGCATCCGGCGCTTTGGTCGATGTGGTCGCGATATCATCCGCGCTTTCGCCATCTTCCAACAGCACAGCAATAGCCGTGTTAACCTTGACCCCTTCGGTGCCTTCGGGGATCAGGATTTTGCCGACGACGCCCTCGTCTACGGCCTCGAATTCCATCGTGGCCTTGTCGGTTTCGATCTCGGCCAGCAGGTCGCCGGAGGAGACGGTGTCGCCTTCCTTGACCAACCATTTGGCCAATGTGCCTTCTTCCATCGTCGGTGAAAGGGCGGGCATCAGAATTTCGGTGGGCATTTCAGTTCACTCCCTCGTCCTTGCAACCATCAGATTTCATCCGGGCGCAATGGGCTTGAATTTCGAAAACAGTGTCATCCTGCAACCGCAGGAATACCGGACCGGCAGCGAACCCTTCGCTACCTTTTGTGAATTCATAGATACCGAGCAATTCAAGTTGCTCTTTCGCTAAGTCGGCTGGTAATCCAACCCAGTGCGGTTCAGCCATAGCTTTCAGCACGTCACTTTCTGCGCGCAGAGTGTTTTGCTCTGCAAACACATAGGTCAGTGTTATGCTGTGGTCTGCTTCTTGGTAAGCTACGGTCATTGCGTTGTTGAGCCAGTCGATTAACTCGCCGGCGGCAAAGCCCAAGACAAATCCCGCTGAGACAAGGAGAGGTGTTTTGAGCTTAGCCATTACTACTACCGGTAGGTAACTTGTTTGACGGCTGCGATCACTTCATCCGTGGTCACCAGCGCCAGTTTTTCGAGGTTAGCTGCATAAGGCATCGGTACATCTTTGCCGGTGCAGTTGATGACCGGTGCGTCGAGATAGTCGAACGCCTCTTGCATCACCACGGACGAGATGTAGCTGCCGACGGAACCTTGCGGCCAGCCTTCTTCGACAGTCACCAAACGGTTGGTCTTCATCACCGAATTGATGATCGCGCCGGTATCCATCGGGCGGATGGTGCGCAGGTCAATCACCTCGGCACTGATGCCTTCCTCGGCCAGCTTGTCGGCAGCTTCTAGAGCGAACTGCATGCCGATGCCGAAGCTGACGATGGTTACATCGGAACCTTCGCGCCAGATGCGGGCTTTGCCCAGCGGGATGGTCAGATCATCAACCTGCGGAACGTCGAACGACCGACCGTAGAGGATTTCGTTTTCCAGAAACACCACGGGGTTGGGATCGCGGATCGCTGATTTCAGCAGACCTTTGGCGTCGGCGGCCGAATACGGCATCACCACCTTCAAACCGGGAATCTGCATGTACCATGCAGCGTAATCCTGAGAGTGCTGCGCCGCCACGCGGGCCGCTGCGCCGTTAGGTCCCCGGAAGACGATGGGACAACCCATCTGACCGCCGGACATGTAAAGCGTTTTAGCGGCAGAGTTGATGATCTGGTCAATCGCCTGCATGGCGAAGTTGAAGGTCATGAACTCGACAATCGGTTTCAGGCCACCAAAGGCCGAACCAACCGCGATTCCCGCAAAGCCATGCTCGGTAATCGGTGTGTCGATCACCCGCTTGCTGCCGAACTCATCCAGAAGGCCTTGCGAGATTTTATAAGCGCCCTGATATTCGGCGACTTCTTCACCCATCAGGTAGACATCTTCGTCGCCGCGCATTTCCTCGGCCATCGCATCGCGCAGGGCCTCGCGGACGGTTTCAGATTTCATCTCGGCATCTGCAGGCCAGTCGGGGGACAAGTCCACCACGGGCGCGGCAGTGGCTGCTGCGGCCGGAACAGGGGCCTCAACCGCCGCTGGGGCAGCTTCGGTCACTGCAGCGGCTGCGGGCGCAGCAGCAGGCAGAGCGGAGACATCTTCGCCGTCTTCCACCAGAACCGCGATGGGGGTGTTCACTTTGACCCCTTCTGTGCCTTCTGCGATCAGGATCTTGCCAACGATGCCTTCATCGACAGCTTCGAATTCCATGGTCGCTTTGTCTGTTTCGATCTCGGCCATAATGTCGCCGGATGATACGGTGTCGCCTTCCTTGATCAGCCACTTGGCCAATGTGCCCTCTTCCATCGTGGGCGAAAGGGCGGGCATGAGAATTTCGGTTGCCATGTCTTATTCGTCCTCTCAGGCGTAGATATCAGTCCAGAGCTCTTCGACCGAAGGCTCAGGGCTTTCTTTCGAGAATTCGGCGGCCTGGTTCACGATCTCTTTGATCTCTTTGTCGATCGCCTTCAGGTCATCCTCGGTCGCGTGCTTGCCGGACAGCAGCAGCTCACGCACGTGTTCTATCGGGTCGCTTTGCTCGCGGACTTTCTGAACCTCTTCGCGGGTGCGGTACTTGGCCGGGTCGGACATCGAGTGGCCGCGATAGCGGTAAGTTTTGATTTCCAGAATGTACGGACCTTTGCCCGCGCGGCAATGTGCAACGGCCTTTTCACCGGCTTCCTTGACCGCCAGCACGTCCATGCCGTTCACGATCTCACCCGGAATACCGAAGGCTTCGCCGCGGTGATAGATGTCTTTGGTCGAGGTCGAACGCGCCTGAGCAGTACCCATGGCGTATTGGTTGTTTTCGATCACAAAAACGACCGGAAGATCCCAGAGCGCCGCCATGTTGAAGGTTTCATAAACCTGGCCCTGGTTTGCAGCGCCATCACCAAAATAGGTGAAGGTGACGCGGCCATTCCCTTTGTATTTGTCCGCAAAGGCGAGACCCGCACCCAACGGCACCTGCGCGCCGACGATGCCATGGCCGCCGTAGAAATGCTTCTCTTTCGAGAACATGTGCATTGAGCCGCCTTTACCTTTTGAAAGGCCGCCCTCGCGCCCGGTCAGCTCGGCCATAACGCCACCCGGATCCATTCCGCAGGCCAGCATATGGCCGTGATCGCGGTAAGAGGTGATGCGCTTATCGCCTTCTTCGGCGGCAGCTTCGAGGCCTACCACAACAGCCTCTTGTCCGATGTAAAGGTGGCAGAACCCCCCGATCAGACCCATTCCATAAAGCTGACCGGCTTTCTCTTCGAATCGACGGATCAGCAACATTTCACGGTAGTAGAGTTTCAGCTCATCCGCCGAAACGTTTGGTTTCTTTGTGGTTTTTCGCGCGGCCATCGTGGCGATCTCCCCCTTACGGCAAGATAGTTTAGCGTTAAACTATCTCATAAAGCATTTGGCGCGATCTGGCGAGGGGAAATGTGACGCGACGTTGCCAGGGCTCTATCGTTGCGATTTTTCGCCTGTCAGATCAGTTGAGTTCTCGCCAGCCTGATAGGTGATCCACTTTGTTTTAAAGCCTATTCGATCATAAAGTGCTCTGGCCCTATAATTGGTTTCAGACGTCATCCAGCGCACGACGTCCCAGCCGTTTCGAGATGCCGAGTCACAGACACTTTCGATCAATAGTTCAGCCAGGCCGAGACCGCGGGCAGATGGGCAGACGAACATGTCATCGATATAGCAACCGATGGTGGCGGGTAGGGGTCTTTCGTATGCGCGAAAGTGAATAAAGCCTACAGCGCCGGCCTCATCGGTGCCCGCGATGTTGCAAAATACCTGCCTGTCAGGGTTTTGGACCCAATCCCAGACACGTGCGCGCATGTCAGCAGTCTGATCTTGCTGTCCGACACGCGCGTAAGCTTCAAACATGCTTTCCCAGCGCGTTCTGTCACCGGGGCAGACGGGTCTGACCCATTTTTGGATTTTTACGTGGTCCATTGTTCTGTCCAAGTAAGGGAAACAGAAGACCTTGAATGGCAGAGCGGACTTAGCGGATCACAATTTCATCCGCACGGATCATGCCAAGGACCGAGCGTGCCTGTTGATCCAGCAAATCCAGATCCAGATAAGTATCGGACAGACGGCGCGTCAGGTTTTCCATTTCGATGATTTCGGAATTCAGGGCTGCCAAATCGCGTGACAGGGCGTCCCGTTCCGCTGCGATCTCAACCCTGCGGAAGAGACCATAGTCGCCCTGAACGGCAGCGAAGGTGAAATAAACACCCAGCATGAAAGCCACCGAAAAGAAGACAACTGCGCCCAAACCGGGCCGATGGGAACGGGACACTCTGTTTACCGCCGTATGAATACTGCCTCAATAACGTGCCCTTTTCGGGCATCTCCCGGCACTATGTCATAGGTGATTCGGGTTGTGAATCCCCGAATGCAGAAAAAGTTGCGACCTGAGTCGAAAATGAAAAAGGCGCCTCGGTTGAGGCGCCTTAATCTTCCAGTCACTGATCCAGTGCAGCAACACCCGGCAAGGTCTTTCCTTCCATCCATTCAAGGAAGGCCCCACCCGCTGTTGAGATGTAAGAAAAGTCTTTCGCTGCGCCAGACGCGTTGAGTGCCGCCACTGTGTCGCCACCACCGGCAACCGAAATCAGCTTGCCTGCGCGGGTTAGTTCAGCGGCTTTCAAAGCTGCTGCATCTGTTGCCGCATTGAAGGGTTCGATTTCAAAGGCGCCCAAGGGTCCGTTCCAGATCAGCGTCTGACTTTGTTCGAACACATCGACAATTGCTGCAACGCTTTCAGGACCGGCATCCAGGATCATACCTTCGTTAGGACACTGATCTACTGGCAGTGTTTGATGCGGGGCATTGGCCTCAAATTTCTCAGCGACAACAATATCGCGCGGCAGGATGATCTTGCATCCGGTGCTTTCGGCTTTGGCCATGATATCTGACGCGGTTTCGGTCATACCATGCTCGGCCAGAGATTTTCCGACGTTCAGGCCTTGCGCCAGCAGGAAGGTGTTCGCCATGCCCCCGCCGATCACCAGATAATCCACTTTCTCAATAAGGTTGCCCAGAAGATCCAGTTTGGTTGAAACCTTGGCACCACCAACAACAGCTGTAACTGGGCGCTTGGGTGACCCCAGCGCATTCTCCAAAGCGCTGAGTTCCTGCTGCATCAGGCGTCCGGCACAGGCAGGTAGCAAGCGCGCCAATGCTTCGGTCGAGCTATGCGCGCGGTGCGCGGCGGAGAATGCGTCATTGCAGTAGACATCGCCCATCTTGGCCATGCCCTTAGCAAGATCGATGCTGTTTTTGGTCTCTTCTGCATGAAATCGGGTGTTTTCGAGCAAAAGGACTTCACCTGTGCCCAGTGCAGCCGTGGCTTTTTCGGCCTCATAGCCGACGCAGTCATCTGCAAATCGAACTGTTGTGCCAAAGGCCGCTTCCAAAGCCGGAACCAGCTGTTTGAGCGATAGGTTTGGACGGGGTTCACCACCCGGGCGTCCGAAATGGGCCAGCAGGATCGGTTTGCCGCCTGCCTTCAGGATATCCTGCACAGTGGGTACGATCCGCTGGATGCGAGTATCGTCGGTGACCTGACCGTCGGCGACAGGTACGTTGATGTCCACGCGCACCAATACTCGCTTGCCGTTCAGGTCCATGTCGTCCAGTGATTTCCAGCCCATTGTGCATACCTCGACCATTGCAACAGAATTAGGCGGTTCTTTTCCTGCATTTTGCCCTCAGGTCAATGCGTGACTTGGCATTCGCGCGCCCGGCGCATAGGTATTTGCGCAAGACCAATCGACAGGAGGGCCAGATGGCCGAGATCAAGGATCCCGAAAACACAATCATCGTCGAACTCAAGGACGGTAATGTCGTCATCGAGCTGCTGCCTGATGTGGCACCGCAGCACAGCGCTCGGATGAAAGAACTGGCCCGGGCTGGCGAATATGACAACGTGGCCTTCCACCGTGTGATCGACGGCTTCATGGCACAAACCGGCGATGTACAGCACGGTGACATGGAAGACGGGTTCAACCTGCGCATGGCGGGGACCGGTGGTTCGTCGCTGCCGAATGTTCCGGCTGAATTCTCCAAACTGCCTCATGATCGTGGCACACTGGGTGCGGCACGTTCGCAGAATCCGGACTCGGCCAACTCGCAGTTCTTTATCAACTTCAAGGACAACCACTTCCTGAACGGTCAATACACGGTCTATGGCCGCGTTATCGACGGGATGGAGCACGTGGATGCGATTGTTCGCGGTGAGCCGCCAATGAGCCCTGACCGCATGATCAGCGTCAAGGTGGCCGCCGATGTATAAGCTGGCAGCTGCATTTGTCCTGCTGGCCAGCCCTGCGCTGGCCACCGGCCTGGAAATTGAGGTCGAAGGAGAGGGCGCCAACGGGACGATCACCGTCGATCTGCTCGAAGACGTCGCGCCGAAGCATGTCGAGCAGATCACCGCTCTGGCTGGTGAAGGCAAGTATGACGGCGTGGTATTCCACCGCGTGATCGACGGATTCATGGCGCAGACAGGTGATGTCGAATACGGCAACATGAACTCTGACAACTTCAACGTCAGCGCGGCAGGCCGTGGAGGTTCTGAGCGCCCCGATCTGCCTGCTGAATTCTCGGATATTTCGTTTGATCGCGGTGTCGTCGGAATGGCGCGGGCTCAGGATCCCAACAGCGCCAATTCGCAGTTCTTCATCATGTTTGAGCCTGGTCCGTTCCTCGACGGCCAGTATACGGTCGTCGGTAAAGTAACCGGCGGTATGGACGTGGTTGATGCCATCAAGCGCGGCGCCGGCCAGAACGGTGCCGTCGTTGGCCAGCCAGACGTCATGAAAAAGGTCACCGTCGTCGAGTGACGCTATTGACCGGCGCCAACCCTGGTGCCGGTCTCTCTCTCATCTCATTTCCTGCACAATCCCTCACGTCTGCGTGTTGCAGGCTGTTTGCGTTATTTCGTCTGTATAAGATGAGGCAAATGGCGAGGTAACGAGATGCGCATCTTTACCTTCTTACTGATGATCCTGTTTGCATCCACGGCGCAAGCAAACCCGGATCAATGGCGTGGTGAGTGGCCTGATACCAATTTCGGAAAGACAAACATCGGGAGTTGGTCCGAGGTTCAATCGGGCGGTCCACCCAAAGATGGGATCCCGGCGCTAAGTGATCCGGCATTTGTGCGCGCATCGGGCAAATCAGGTCTCGCGGCATCAGAACCTGTCATTACGGTCGAACTGTCAGGCCAGAGCCCGCGCGCTTATCCCATTCGATACCTGATGTGGCATGAGATCGTGAATGACCGGGTTGGCGGAAAGCCGATCGCGGTGACCTATTGCCCGCTCTGCAATTCCGGCATCGTGTTCGATCGTCGTACTCCCCGCGGTGTGCTTAGTTTCGGGGTCAGTGGGAAACTGCGTAACTCGGACATGATCATGTATGACCGCGAAACCCAAAGCTGGTGGCAACAAGCCACCGGTGAAGCGATTGTCGGACGCCTGACAGGAACTCAACTCAAGGCGCTGCCTGCTTGGATGGAAAGCTGGGCAGAGTTTCAAGAGCGTAACCCAATTGGGCTTGTCATGGCGGAGCCGGGCTTCAATCGCGACTACGGGCGCAACCCCTATCGTGGTTACGATACTTCACGCCGACCATTCCTTTATTCCGGCGAAATGCCTCCGCATGGCATTGATCCGCTGGAACGGGTGGTACGCGTGGGCAATCGAGCCTGGCCGTTGACACGTCTCAGTCGCGAAGGAGAAGTGAGCGAGGCGGGTGTAACAATCAGCTGGATGCCAGGACAGTCTTCGGCTCTGGATACCAGCAGCATTGGAAACGGGCGGGATGTCGGGTCAATCCGGGTGCGGGATGGTAACGGGCGCGATGTTGTCCACGACGTTATGTTCGCCTTTGCCTTCCATGCATTCTGGCCCAACGGGACGTGGATGATTGATCCCTGAGAGGGGTAAGCCCGCTCAGTTTCAAGAACCCTTAGCTTGTTTGCTTGGGACGTTGACGCGCCCGCCCGGATACACTGCGCCTTACGCGCGCCAGCATTCCATGTTCATTGATATGGCTCTTGTAGGCGCGGTAGGATGGAGCTTGCGACAAGCATCTTTCTTCATGCCATGCCCGAAAATAGTAGATCCCATTTACCCCGAGCAGTGCAGTGCAATTCGCTATACCGGTCCAGAAATCAACCGCGATAAAAGGGATCGAAATAAGCCACCAAGTGATGTTTTTGCTTATATAAGACGGGTGCTTGCTGATGTTGTAGGGAAAGTCACATGCCAGCCCGCGATAGGTAAGATTTGAGAATCTGATCCCCATACGCGCGGCAGTCAGGCAGTAAATCGCCAGGAAGAAGAGGATCGTACTGCCCCATAAGACATAGAGCACCGGGTAGTCCCATAGCCAATTGCCCCATGCGAAACCTTCTTCGACATAGTTGAAATAGTTGCGCGACAAAAGTTGCCAGAATGGAGCGTAGCAGATGATACAAACCAGCCATCCGCTTACCGTTGCCTCAGTCCAGCGGATTTGTGAGATCAGCAGGCGGGTTGCCGTGGCATAGCCAATCACAACGATCGTCAGATCCAAAAAGAAGGCAAATCGGTAGAGATAGCGATAGGCTTCAGCGAAACTTGTTGAATCCCAAAGGGAACGGGTCTGCAGGAAAGACCAGTCGTAGACCAGATAGCAGAACATCAACGGCAGAAAGTACCCTTTGATCCCGAGGCCCAGCAGATGAACCTTCAGCCCGGGGGCATCAGTCGACTGACGACCAAAGGTCAGAACCACGCGTCCCAGATGCCAAAGCCCGTCGCGCGGATGCCGCATGGAAAAATGAACCGCAGTTACTGTCAGCAGGACAACAGCTAAGATCAGGCCCCAATAATCCGCTAGCAGGGAAAAGAAGGGCTGATACCAATCCCTTCGATAGATATCCGCAGTCAGATAAAACAGCGCCAGAAGTCCAAAACTGGCGGCCAGTCCGACAAGCTTGATCTGAAAGTCCAGAATGTACTGCGGATCTGAGAAGTTCTTGGGCCTGTAAACCAGACCGCTGCCCGGCTGGAGATGGATCCTTGCGATGAATATCTCGGACAGGGCGAGCAAACCAAATATCGACAGGGCAAACAGCACTGTCTGATCCCGATCCGATATCCCTGGCATGTCAGGCCATAGGTAATGCAGGATTGGAATTGCGGTAATGGCGATCACACCGGTTGTAGCCGGGATCGCCGATGCGGGGCGTTTAAAGCCGGGGCGGGCACTCATGAACTTGCTCTCTTGCACATGCGAATGGATTTTCGCGGCTTAATCCCGGATTTCAACACACCAGAGCGCGAAGGTCCAATTCTTGTCTCGGGTGTGTCTTGGTGAAGTCAAAGAAGCTGTCCGTTTAGGTGGAGCAGAGTTTGCCGAATTTCCATAAAAAAAGACGTTGCCAATTCGGCAACGTCTTTGTGGATTTATCTGTCTAAGACTTTGCTACTCGTCAGATGCCATCACCTTCCAGATAAGCGCACCAACGGCGCCGCCGATCAGCGGAGCGACCCAGAACAGCCAAAGCTGTGCCATAGCCGGGCCATCTGCAAACAGCGCCACACCTGTCGAACGTGCGGGATTTACGGATGTATTCGTCACCGGGATCGAGATGAGGTGTATCAGTGTCAGGGCCAGGCCGATGGCTATCGGAGCAAAACCGGCGGGAGCCCGATCAGATGTTGCACCGAGAATGATCAGAATGAAAAATGCGGTCAGGACAATTTCGATCACCAAAGCCGACATCATCGAATAACCCTCTGGTGAGGCCTCGCCATACCCGTTTGTCGCAAAGCTGCCGACACCCTCAAAACCCGGCGCGCCGCTGACGATCAGATACAAGACTGCCGCAGCAGCGATTGCACCGATGACCTGAGCGATCCAGTAAGGCAGAAGATCTTTCGCCGGAAACCGTCCGCCGATCATCAGACCAAGACTGACAGCAGGGTTGAAATGTCCGCCCGAGATATGTCCAACGGCGAAAGCCATGGTCAGAACCGTTAGGCCGAAGGCAAACGCGACACCCAGCCAACCGATACCAACATCAGCGACACCTGCCGCCAGAACCGCACTGCCACAGCCGCCAAGAACCAGCCAGAAAGTGCCAAAAAATTCAGCCAGAAGTTTTGATGACATTGAAAGTCCTCCACAAAACAATGGAGTTAAGGTTAATTCAAAAAATACTTTTTGTGAAACTGTGCCTTATGGGGAGTTTTTGCGCGTTGTCGTCAATTGCGTAAATTGTGGTGGTCAGAACGGTGTTCTGAGCCTTTGTACGATACCCGCGCCACGCTGATTTGAGGGTGGTTACATGTCTTGGGGCAGCAGATAAGCAGATACACTTTTTGCCGATGTCACTAAATTATTGGTGCGTATTCACGTCCAGTTCGCTGGCCAGGACTTCGATCGCGCCCCATATCCTGCGCGGTATCCGTAAAGGTTGGTTTTGCGAATCCGCAAACAGGTTTCGTTCGCGCTCACCCGGCACTTCAACCACGTCGTGCCCCTTTGCCGGTGCCGAGCTGCGAATTTCAGATAGTATCTCTTCGGCAGCGATCTGCATCGATGGGGACGTGTTGTACCGACGACAATCGAGGGCCAGTACCAACCAGTTGATCTCACCCGCCAGTACCGGGCCAAGCATCGCTTCGCCGATCAATTCCGCAATCAACGCCAAGCCATATCCCAGCGGGCCACCTTTGGGTAGGATCGCTCCGCCATCAAAATAGTCTTCGGGATTTCGCGTTGGTTCACCATCGCGGTTCACAATCAAACCGTCAGGGAGTTCTACACCCGCAGCACGTGCGGCATAAATCCAGCCGCCAGCAGCTTGTGAGGTTGCGATGTCGATCACAACTGGCCCCCGTTCTCCGCCGGGCATTGCGATGCAGTAGGGGTTGGTTGGAAGCAGCGCTGTACGCCCTCCATAAGGCGCTACCATACGCCAGCGTTTGCGATTGCCTCCGCCAATTGCGATAGAGAGGCAACCTTTTTCAGCTGCGATTTCACCAAACGCTCCGAGCCGTCCCGTATGTCCGGCACCGAGAACCGCAACAGCTGAAATGCCCCTGTCGATCGCGGTCTCTGCCGCCAGTTGGTGCGCCATTCTCATTGCGGGGATGCCGATACTGCCACCCGCATCGATGGTAAGGCGGCCACTATCGCTTTTCTTGATCTCAGGTTTCACGCCGGTGTTCAGCGTACCGTCCAACATCTCTCGAGTGTATTGCAGCACACGTACGATTCCGTGGGATTCGACCCCACATTGATCAGCTTGCACAAGGTGCTTTGCCACTTCTTCCGCAACCTCGGGCGTGGTGCCAGCCGCTATGAAAAGCGCCTTTGCTGTCAGAATGGCTTGTTCGGGGGAGACCTCGATCCGATCATCAGCATGAAGTTTGCCCACTGTGCCTCCTGCAACACTATGTTCCGGATTCGGAGTGATTGCCTCTGACGGTTACACATCTAAATCGGAACTGCAGTAATTTCCGAACAAGCGCCGATGCATCTGTAGCGAACAAAAAAACACCGCAGATTTCTCTGCGGTGTTTGAAACGATTGGAATGTCAGCTGGATTACTGGCTGACTTCGGCTGCCGGGTTTGCGCCCGACTTGCCGCTGCGGCCCGGATTCAGGGGGTCGTCCTGACGCTGAACCGAACCTTCGAAATGTGCGCCGCTTTCGATGGCGATGGTCTTGTGGATGATGTCGCCCTCGACGCGTGCGGTCGAAGTCAGGCGTACTTTCAATCCACGCACGCGGCCAACGATACGACCGTTGATTACGACGTCATCAGCGGTAACTTCACCTTTGATGGTCGCGGTTTCACCGATGGTCAACAGGTGCGCACGGATGTCGCCTTCGACAGTGCCTTCAACCTGAATGTCTCCGGTGGTCTTGATATTACCTGTGATATGCAGGTCAGAAGACAGTACCGACGCCGGTGGCTTTGGCTTGGGCGCAGTGCTTGCCTTTGTCTCTGCAGGGGCAGGGGTTGCCGGAGTTGCCGGAGCGGCGGGTTTGGCCGCCTCAGAAGCCTTGGGTGCGGGCTCGTTCATTTTGCTCTTAGAAAACATTTCTCGCAGCCTTGATGTAAGTCATTGGATTTACAGGTTTACCATTCACGCGTACTTCGTAGTGCAGGTGCGTGCCGGTCGACCGTCCGGTGCTACCCATATCAGCAATATGATCGCCGCGCGAGACCCTTTGACCGACCTTTACACGGATCTTGGTATTATGAGCATAAAGTGTCTCAATCCCGAAGGCGTGCTTGATCTTAACCAGCCTGCCGAAACCGGATTGCCAGCCTGCATGGGTTACTACGCCATCTGCTGTCGCAAAGATGTCGGTGCCGGTTGCACCAGCGAAATCAGCGCCATTGTGCATTCGGCGGCCACCCGTCTTGGGATCACGCCGGGTACCGAAGCCACTGGTAAAGCGCACGGCCGCACGCACCGGACTTGCAAAGGGGGCCTTTTCTGCAGCGATCCTGTACAGGTTCAACTGATCCATTTGCTGTAGCAGAGTATTCGCACGCACTTCGTCGGCAGAAAGTTCTGCCTCTTCACCGCGCGTGCTGAAGGATAAAGGGGTCAGCGGACCGCCCATACCGCTATATCCGCGCCGGACCTCTTCGATTATGCGATCTGTTGGCATGCCAGCCTGCCGGAACATCTTATCCAGCGGCTCGACCGAGATCACCATAGCTTCTTCCAGCTGACGGAAAATCTCGTCGCTGCGCTCCTGCATCAGCCGGATTTCAAGCTCAAGCTCATCGCGCTGCTCCAACGCATCCTGGGCGTTCGCAGCGATCTCGTCGCGTTCAAGTGCAGTGCGCGCCAGCGCATCTGTCATGAACGCCATCTGCGCAGGATTGGCCGAAGCCACCATGTACATTTCGTCGCTGTCAGTTTCCTGCTGGAGCTCAGCGAGTTCAACCCGGGCCTCTTCACGCTGCTTCATAGTCGCGCGGAGAGTGGTTTGAATAACTTCGATCCCGGTTTCCAGTTCGCGACGCCGGTTTTCCGATTTGAGCAACTCGGATTGCATTGCCGAGATTTGCTCCAGTGCGGCGTTGAACCGATCGTGCGCAGCCAGTGCCTCTTCTGCGCGCGCGTCGCGTTCTGCGGACAGAATGTTGAGACGTTCCTGATAGGTCGCCTGATCGCGCTTGGCCTGATCGCGGAAATTCCCAGATCCGATACTGTCCATCAGCAATATTGCTGTTGAGACAGCGGTCCAGCCCACCATAACGGCAACTCCAGCTACAGCTGCGATCTGAGTTTCCGAACTCAGACGGATGAACCGCGTGTCATTATCGGACTTTAAAAATACCCGGCGTTCCGGAAAGTGCCGCTCGAGCAGTGAGTGTAGTTTGATTGCCAGACGTGTTCGCACGCGTCTTTACCTCTCATCCCCTGTTCGGGACCGGTCATGAGTGGGTAGCCGTCCCTTGGGCCGATTGCATAAAGGCCAAGTCGCGTTTGGGCAAGTTTGTTAACAATCAGGTCTGCCCGGACAGAGAATTACCGCACGGCATCGGCAGGAAATTGCCGATCTGAGGGAGGAATATCAGTCCTTCACAACCCCAGGTGGTGGCATATCATCCGCGAGTGGCCAGTAGAAATCCGGAGGCAATCCGGCCTCGGCGCGTTTCTCTTCATTGAAAGGCGGTTTGAGCGCTCCTTGAAAATAGCGGCGTACAAGCTGGTGAAACACATCTTTTGGATCTGCGTTTTCCCGACCGCACAAAAAGTGGAACCACTTTGATCCATACGCTACGTGGCCGACCTCTTCGGAATAGATGATTTCCAGCGCTTCAATCGCCTGTTTGGCGTCAGCTTTGCGGAATATGTCAATCATGCCGGGGGTTACATCCAGCCCACGCGCTTCAAGCACCATTGGCACGACTGCCAGCCGACCCATCAGGTCTTCGGCGGTGTCTTCAGCTGCGCGCCACATACCGGCATGGGCGGGAAGGGCGCCATAGTGGCTGCCCATTTGTTCCAGACAGTCGCACACCATTTCAAAATGGCGCGATTCCTCTTCGGCGCACTTCACCCAGTCGTCATAAAACCCGATTGGCATGGGCACATGCCCGAACCGGGCGATGATGTCCCAGTGCAAATCCACAGCATTTAACTCGATATGTGCAACAGCATGCAGCAGGGCGATCCTGCCCGCTTCACTACCGGGACGGCGTCTCGGAACATCGCGGGGCGACAACAACTCGGGACGATCAGGCCGCGCCGGATTAAGCGGAGGAGTTGCCGTTCCGACTTCGATCGGCTCAGAATCGCCTTTTCTGGATTCGAACCATGCAGCCGCATATTTCTTTGACAGGGCGGTTTTCGCCCTGCCGTCCGCGGTGGTCAGAACCTCGGTCGCCATCTGAGACAATGTTTTTGGCACGGGTTTCCTCCGCCAATCGCTGTTCGTGGCGGGTGATAAACCGGATCAAGCTGAGGGTCGAGAGGACTGTGAACTTGACCGTTAAAGCGCCTGAACAGCTTCCAGAACTTCCTCGACATGGCCGGGCACTTTGACCTTGCGCCAGACGCGGGCGATCTTCCCCTCTGCGTCGATGATGAAGGTCGATCGTTCGATCCCCATAGAGGTTCTGCCATACATCTTCTTTTCCACCCAGACGCCGTAATCTTCGCAAACAGATGATCGCTCGTCTGACAGCAAGGGCGTCGTCAGGCTGTGCTTGGCAACGAACTTGTCATGCTTTGCGACGCTGTCACGCGAGATGCCAAAAACCTGAGCACCCGCGTCGGCAAAGGATTGAAGTTGTTCTGAGAAACCGATGGATTCCTTGGTACAGCCCGGCGTATCATCACGGGGATAGAAAAACAAAACGACGGTACCGCCGCGCAGATTCGACAAAGTCACTTCTCCGCCGCCATCGCGGGGCAAAGTGAAATCGGGGGCGGTGTCTGAAACGTCGGGCATTGGAAACTCCGGCAAAGGTTTTTAATTGATGCTCGACATCATAGGGCGGCGTAGTCGGTTTGAAAGGCGTGGATAGCAAATTGATCCAGCAAGATCAGGAAGGTGCTGCGCAGGCAGAACAACAGCCGCGCCGCCGATCCCGTCGGCGCAGGGCTGGTCTGTGGACTTTGCGCGGTGTTGTCCTGTTGTTGTTTCTCGCGCTGTTCACGGGATTTATGGTGGTTGGTCAGCGGCTGCATGCACCTGAGTGGCTCAGCGACCGCGTCGAAGCGCGCCTTGAGCGGGCCTTGGGTGGTTTGCAGATCAGGTTCGGTGACGTCAGCTTTATCATTCACGAAGGTTGGCGACCCAGATTGCGACTTACGGATGTGACCGTAAGCGATGCGGCGGGACAGCAAATCGCCCAGGTCGCAGATGTACGTGCAAGTCTGGCGATGAGGCCGCTGTTGCGCGGCCAGGTGCGCCCCAAGCGCATCATCCTGAACGGAGCGCTGATTGCATTGACGCGCGGTCCCGATGGCGCGCTGTCGCTGACCGTCGGATCTGGAAGCACGCCTTTGCAGGAGGCACCGAATTTTGCTCAGCTACTGGAAGGCTCGGACAGGATATTCCAATCCCCGGCATTGTCGGCCCTGACTTCGGTCGAACTTGATGCAATCACTCTTGATTACAAGGATTTGCGACTGGGCCGGTCGTGGCTTCTGGATGGTGGGCATATTCAGGCCAACCGCAATGACAACGAAGTACGTTTGGCAACGGGTTTCTCGGTACTGGCAGGGCGTGATTATGTCAGTTCTATCGAAGCTAATTATACCAGCACACTGGGCTCGCCTGCGGCCCGGTTTGGCGTATCAATAACCGACTTGCCTGCCGAAGATATTGCCGGGCAGACCCCGGCTTTGGCATGGTTGCAGGTGCTCAACACGCCAATTTCCGGGGCATTGCGAGGCAGCATTGATGCGCAGGCGGCCTTGGGCCCGGTCTTTGCGACTCTGAACCTGGGCGCTGGTGCCGTGCAACCGAACCCCGAAATCAAACCGGTGCCGTTTGAATCCGCGCGTACGTACTTCACCTATGATCCGGTTGGTCAGGTTCTGGATTTCAACGAGGTTTCGATCGATTCAGCCTGGGGGTCTGTGCAGGCTGAAGGCAAGGCTTTTCTGCAAGGCGTTGATAGCGGCTTGCTAGAGAGCATGGCGGCACAATTTCGTCTGATCGGTATTCGTGTGAATCCGGCAAATCTGTTCACTGAGACCTTGGAACTGAGACGCGCTGATCTGGATTTTCAGATGAAGCTAAATCCGTTTCGGGTGCAGTTGGGACAGGTCACGATCGAAGATGGTGCACATCGATTGCGCGCTTCGGGAAACTTGGTCGGTCTGACCGAAGGTTGGAGCGTGGACCTTAATGCAAATATTGATCAGATGCCCTCGGAACAGGTTTTGCAATATTGGCCGCCACGGCTTGCACCCAAACCGCGTATTTGGGTGACTGAAAATCTGTATCAGGGTGAAGTATCTGACATGGATTTTGCACTCAGGTTGCGACCACAATCCGAACCCGACATTTATCTGGATTTCGATTTTGATAAAGCTCGCGTTCGGTTTGCCAAGACATTGCCTCCTGTGGAGGATGCTCAGGGTCAGGCAAGCCTGATTAATGACCGCTTTACGATAACGGCTCAAAAGGGTGTCGTTGTCGCAGACGAGGGCGGATCAGTTGATGCATCAGGCACGTCCTTCATCATCCCGGATGTGAGTATCAAGAAAACGACACCCGGTATCGCCCGGATTGTTGCAAACGGTAGCGTTACAGCAGCGCTTTCGTTGTTGAACCGGGCTCCTCTCGAAGTGATGACCAAAGCCGGTTTGCCAGTTGATTTGGCCAATGGCCGGGTTGGCTTGGTGGGCACACTGTCGCTACCGCTGAAAAAGAAGCTGAAATTTGAAGAAGCGGAGTTTCACTTCACAGGAAGTCTCGATGACCTGGCGAGTGATAAGCTGGTTCCCGACGTCAACGTCAGCGCAGATAATCTGCAATTGAGTGGAGACCAGACCCAGGTCAACATTCAGGGGAATGGCTTCTTTGGGGTGGTGCCGATTCAGGCTCGTTGGCAACAACCGATCGGAGGCGAAGAACCTCAGCGCAGCGAACTGACAGGACAGATCGAGTTATCACCGCGGTTGATGGATGAACTCAGAGCAGGGCTGCCCAATGGGATGTTGACCGGGCAGGGTACGGCAGCACTCCGATTGGGGATTGGCGCGGGCGAGCCGCCAAAGTTGTCCGCGGAGTCCGATCTGGTCGGAGTGGCGCTGGCCATCCCTGAGCTCGGCTGGCGGAAAGGGGCAAACAGTAGTGGCAGCCTAACGGCAGAGGCCACATTGGGTGACCAGTTGCGTGTGGATTCGCTCAGGCTTGATGCAGCTGGTCTCAGAACGGTCGCGTCGATATCGTTCCGGGATGGTGATGAGCTGGATCGTGTTCAGTTCAGTTCATTCGAGCTGGGTGAATGGCTGGCCGTTCCCGCCGAGCTGATTGGGCGAGGAGCCGCGTTGCCGGACATTCGCGTTCTCGGTGGCGTTATGGATCTGGGAAAGGCGACCTTTGGAAATGGAACCGGTGGCGGAGGCAGCTCTAGGCCGGGACCAAAGCTTGAGGTTGCATTGGACCGGCTGCAGGTCACCGAAGAGGTTGCCCTAACAGGGATGCGGGGTACGTTTGAAACCACAGGTGGTCTTCGGGGGCCATTCTCAGCGCGGGTGAATGGAAAAGCAGCGATCAACGGTCAGGTATCCCCTCGTGGCGGGCGAAGTGCGGTGACCCTAACCTCGAATGATGCAGGTGCGGTTCTGAGTTCTGCCGGGCTTTTGACGCAGGCAAGAGAAGGTAACCTGCGCGTACAATTGGATCCGATTGCCGAAGCCGGGAACTATGATGTCGACCTAAAGATCACCGATACCCGTATCAAGGATGCCCCGGCGATGGCTGCTTTGCTCAATGCCATCAGCCTGGTTGGCTTGCTGACCGAGATGGCGGGACAGGGCATCTATTTTTCGTCAATTGACAGCAAGATGCGGATTACTCCCACCGAAGTCAAAGTTCTAAGCGGTAGCGCGGTAGGCCCGTCAATGGGCCTGTCCTTTGATGGCACCGTGGATACGGTCAGGCAGACGCTGAATCTGCGTGGAGCGATATCTCCGATATACCTGGTCAACGCGATTGGCAGTGTTCTGACGCGAAAAGGTGAAGGGATATTTGCATTCAACTATACATTGACAGGGCCGATTGGCTCGCCTCAGGTTTCGGTAAACCCACTATCCGGACTCGCCCCACTGTTTCTTCGCGACCTTATGCGCGGACCACGACCCACGGTTTCTGACGGGCCTAACGCGCAGCCGCAGAACCCAGGTGGGACCCAACCCACTCAGGGAACTCGCGGTGAGGATCGGTAAGTCAGGCTGTGGCCGAATCTGTCAGAGCCCTGTAATGCGCCGCCATGCAACTGAGTGACTTTGATTTCGACCTGCCCGAAGACTTGATCGCGACGCGGCCTGCCAGCCCGCGCTCCTCTGCGCGCCTGCTGGTGGCAAATGGGGGTGAGATCACGGATCAGCAGGTTTTGGATTTGCCCAACTGGCTGCGCCCGGGTGACCGTCTTGTCCTGAACGATACGCGGGTGATTCCTGCGCGACTGAATGGGCGTCGCCATCGCAATAGCGCGCAAGGGCCTGTCTCGGCCGCAATTGAGGCGACTTTGCTTGATCCGCAATCTGATGACACATGGGCGGCACTGATCAAACCGCTTAAGAAAGTGAAGCTTGGCGAAGAGATCGTGTTCTCGGAACGGCTGAGTGCGACGCTGGAACGGGTCGAGGACGGACAAGCCTGTTTGCGTTTCAATCTGCGAGGCGATGATTTCGACGAAGCGCTTGAACAAGCAGGCGCGATGCCATTGCCGCCTTACATCGCAGCCAAACGACCTGCGGATGAGCAGGACAAGACCGACTATCAAACCGTTTGGGCGCAGAATTCAGGAGCCGTCGCAGCCCCAACCGCATCGCTACATTTCGATGAGGCGCTGTTGCATGCGCTGGGCGAACGCGGGGTGACGTTTACACATGTTACCTTGCATGTCGGAGCGGGGACGTTCCTCCCGGTCAAGGTCGAGGACGTCACCACACACAAGATGCATGCCGAGTGGGGGCGCGTCAGCGAACAGGCCGCCGAGGAAATACGCGCGACCAAAGCCGCCGGTGGACGGGTCATTCCCGTAGGTACGACTGCCCTGCGTCTGATCGAGAGCGCGGCCCGCAGCGGCAGTATTCAGCCGTGGGAAGGCGAAACCGATATCTTTATCTATCCGGGTTTCGAGTTTCATGTGACAGACGCGTTGATGACCAACTTCCACCTGCCGAAATCGACGTTGCTGATGCTGGTGTCGGCGCTGATGGGGCAGGATCGGGTCAACGACATCTACGCGCATGCCATTGCTAGGAAATATCGTTTCTTCTCTTATGGGGATGCGTCGCTTTTGATGCCTTGAAAGCCGTGTTTTCCGGATCGCGCCTTTAGAATGTCGTAGACAAGCGCGACCAAAGGGTTTTTTGATCTCAAGACGTACAACACGTCGGCAATTCCGGGTGGCAGCATGCTTCAGGTTCTTTCCAGCGCTTGGGCGCTTCTTCTTGGTATGGGATTGCTGATGGTCGGCAACGGCCTTCAGGGTACGCTGCTGGGTGTGCGGGGTGAGATTGAGGGTTTCTCGACTCTGCAGATGTCATTCGTGATGTCGGCTTACTTTGTCGGTTTCCTTGGCGGATCGCGCCTTGCACCTGAAATGATCCGGCGCGTAGGGCATGTACGCGTATTTGCGGCACTGGCGTCTTTCATCTCTGCCGTGATGATCATGTATCCGATGCTCACCGACCCGATTGCCTGGTCACTTGGGCGCGTTGTGATCGGGTTCTGCTTTTCCGGGGTGTATGTGACGGCTGAAAGCTGGTTGAACAATGCCGCAAGCAACGAAAACCGTGGGCAAGCGCTGTCGCTGTACATGATCGTACAGATGACGGGTATCGTCAGCGCACAAGCACTTTTGTTGATAGGCGATCCCGCAGGTTATGAGACATTCGTGATCGCATCGATCCTTGTCTCGGTTTCTTTTGCGCCAATTCTGCTGTCGATTTCACCAACCCCTGCATTTGACACGACCAAACCCATGACATTGCGCAAGCTGATGGAAACATCCCCGTTGGGTTGCGTTGGCATGTTCCTGTTGGGCGGCATTTTCTCGGCCCAGTTCGGGATGAGTTCGGTTTACGGCGCTCAGGCTGGTTTGTCGCTTGTCGAAATCTCGACCTTTGTAGCCTCGTTCTATGTGGGCGCAGTGTTGCTGCAATATCCGATTGGCTGGATTTCCGACCGTATGGATCGACGCATCCTGATCCTGCTTGTCGCTGTCGTTGGGGGCTGTGGTGCTCTGATCGGCATGTTCTTCGGGGCCACTTTCACGATCCTGTTGGCAGGCGCTTTCCTGATCGGCGGCATGACCAGCCCGCTCTATTCGCTGCTGATCGCCTATACCAATGACTATCTTGAGTATGACGATATGTCCGCAGCCTCTGGCGGCCTGATATTCATTAACGGTCTTGGTGCGATTGCAGGCCCGCTCATTACGGGCTGGTTGATGGGGGAAGGCATCGTGGGACCCGCAGGCTTCTTCCTGTTTATTGCGACCCTCATGTTTATCATGGCGGTTTATGCGCTCTACCGTATGACACAGCGTGCCTACGTACCTGTTGATGAGACCAGTTCGATTGCCTCCATTCTGCCTACTTCGTCACCAGTTGCGCTTGAAGTGGCGCAGGAGGTTGCAATCGAGGCTGCGCAGGATGATCCGGATGCGCAAGAACCTGCCTGAGCGCCGGATTTGTGTCGCAAATGTTGCAATATGTTACTGTAACAATTCTGTAAAACGGACTTAAATGACCTTACGTCCCTGGGGAGGGCAATTACGGAGTCAAGGGCATGGTAGGTCCTGAAGAAGTATTGAGTTTTTGGTTAGATGAAGTTGGCCCCGAGGGGTGGTATCTGCAGGATGAAGCGCTTGATGCGCAAATCCGTGAACTGTTCCTCGAAACATGGGAAGCGGCGTGCGAGGGCAGGTTCTCGCTCTGGCTGACCTATCCCAGCGGCTCACTGGCGTACATCATTCTGATGGACCAGTTCCCGCGCAATATGTTCCGGGGTAGTGGAAAGGCGTTCTCGTCTGACAGGGCAGCTTTGACAGCCGCGAAATGTGCGGTCGACAAAGGCTGGGATCTGAAGATTGACGAGCCGGCACGGCAGTTCTTTTACCTGCCGATGATGCACTCGGAAAACCTTTGTGATCAGGAACGCTGTGTGCGGCTCATGTGTGAGCGTATGCCGGAAAACGGCGCAGGCAACCTGTTGCATGCACGAGCCCACCGCGAAGTGATCCGCAAGTTCGGTCGGTTTCCATATCGGAACGAGGCGCTGGAGCGTCCGACAACCGAACACGAGGCGGCATATGTCAGCAGCGGTGGTTACGGCTCAACTGTTCGCGAGTTGCAGGGGGCCGCGACCTAGGTCGCGGGCTCACAGCCTCGAATAACAAGAATTCGATCGGTCACGACATCAGCCGAAGTGCTAATGGCGTGATCGATAAGCTCTTCGGGTTTTTCTGCTAAACCCGCGAGCTGTGACTGGGTGGTCTCCAGTTTGGTTTCCAGATCATTAAGCCGCTGCAATGTGGCATTCAGTTTCTGACTGACTACGCTGTCCAGTGTACCATCCTGTGAGCGAATAGCCGCCAAATCGCTGCGCACGGCTGCAAGCTCTCCCCGAATACTCTGCGCCTGATCCCGCAGAGGCGCCACCAGTTGCAGGTTCTCAGCAAACCCATCCCGGATACTCTCGATCGATTGGCTAAGTTTCAGTCCCAGAAACAGGCACAAGGCCACAAGGATCAAAGTTGCGTTCAAAAGGGCGAGCACTAAATCTTTGAGCGTTTTGGCCATGATACGCCTTTCGGAAATCTAAGAGAATGAAATACCCGGTGGTCCGGGCACCTCTGTTCTAGCTATTGGTGTATCTCGGGTATAGGTTCAATTCTGTGTAATTCAGACACGCTGACCTCGCGTCATATATGTCGCGGGAACGGACATTGATGAGTTTGAAAAAATAGTTTAACGGTAAACTAGTTTTCAATCGACCTGCGCCGAGAGGTACACATGGCTGCACAATCCTTTGATCTGATCGTAATCGGGGCAGGGCCCGGTGGCTATGTCGCTGCTATCCGCGCGGCCCAGTTGGGACTGAAGACGGCCGTGGTTGAACGCGAGCATCTGGGTGGGATTTGTCTTAACTGGGGGTGCATCCCAACAAAGGCGTTGCTGCGATCTGCAGAGGTGTTTCACCTCATGGAGCGTGCCAAGGATTTTGGTCTGAGCGCTGACAAGATCGGCTATGATCTCGATGCCGTGGTCAAACGTTCGCGCGGGGTGGCCAAACAGTTGACCAGTGGCGTTGGACATCTGCTCAAAAAGAACAAAGTCACCGTCGTGATGGGTGAGGCAACGATCCCAACCAAGGGCAAGGTCAGTGTCAAAACCGATAAGGGCACCGAAGAACTGACGGCAAAGAACATCATCCTTGCGACCGGTGCCCGGGCGCGTGAACTGCCTGGGCTTGAGGCTGACGGTGATCTGGTCTGGACCTACAAGCACGCTCTGCAGCCACCGCGCATGCCCAAGAAATTGTTGGTCATCGGCTCAGGTGCAATCGGTATCGAGTTTGCAAGCTTCTACCATACGTTGGGTGCTGACACGACCGTGGTCGAGGTGATGGACCGCATCCTTCCCGTCGAAGATGCCGAGATCAGCGCATTCGCCAAAAAGTCCTTTACCAAGCAGGGTATGACCATCAAGGAAAAGGCGATGGTCAAGCAGCTGGATCGTGGCAAAGGCAAGGTCACAGCGCATATCGAAGTCAATGGCAAGGTCGAGAAACACGACTTTGACACCGTGATTTCTGCAGTTGGAATCGTTGGTAATGTCGAAAACCTCGGCCTCGAGGCGCTTGGTGTCAAAATCGACCGCACTCACGTTGTGACAGATGAGTTCTGTCGCACCGGTGTCGAGGGTCTTTATGCCATCGGTGATATTGCTGGTGCGCCCTGGCTGGCGCACAAGGCCAGCCACGAAGGTGTCATGGTTGCCGAATTGATTGCAGGCAAACACGCGCACCCGGTCAAACCGGAAAGCATCGCAGGCTGCACATATTGTCAGCCGCAGGTCGCTTCGGTCGGTTACTCGGAAGCTAAGGCCAAAGAACTGGGCTACGAGGTCAAGGTTGGCCGTTTCCCCTTCATCGGTAACGGCAAGGCCATCGCTCTGGGTGAGCCCGAGGGCATGATCAAAACCGTATTTGATGCCAAAACCGGTGAATTGCTGGGCGCGCATATGATTGGCGCGGAAGTCACAGAGTTGATACAGGGTTATGTGGTTGGTCGCCAGCTTGAGACCACCGAAGAAGACCTGATGAACACCGTCTTCCCACATCCGACCTTGTCCGAGATGATGCACGAAAGTGTGCTGGACGCCTATGGCCGGGTGATTCACATGTAAGTTTGGGATGTTCCCAAGGGAAAAGGCACCGCCATATCGGCGGTGCCTTTTTTTGTTTACTTATTCAAAGCATCCAGAATGCGTGCCCACGAGCGGATACCCTTGTGGAAGCTCTTTACGTCATACTTTTCGTTGGGTGAGTGGATAGCGTCATCGTCGTTGGCATAGCCGACCAACATCGAATCTAGTCCCAGAACCGTATCGAAATAGCCGACTACGGGGATCGAGCCGCCCATGCCGGTGAATACAGCCTCGCGATCCCACTCGTCGGACAGTGCGCCGCGCGCGGCTTCGAATTCGGGGCGGTCAAGGTTCATGACAGAAGCAGGGGAGCCTTCGAGGTCATTGTCCCAAACAACCTTCGCATCGGGGGACAGCCGCTCTTCCACGTGTTTACGGATCTTATCGCGAAGGGCATCCGGGTCCATGTCACCGACCAGTCGGCAGGTGATTTTGCAGTGCGCCTCTGACGGGATCACCGTTTTGGATCCGGCACCATTGTAGCCACCCCAAAGGCCGTTCACTTCCAGCGTTGGGCGCGCCCATTGCTGTTCAAGTGTGGAGTAGCCTTTTTCGCCGTGGGGTTGGGTATAACCCACCGAATTCAGGTATTCAGCTTCGTCAAATCCGCAACCTTCCCATTGGCGCAGCTGCTCGGCGGGGACTTCGTGAACGCCTTCATAGAACCCTTCGACCGCAACGCGTCCGGTTTCATCGTCATAGAAAGAAGCGACAATCTTGGATAGCTCACGAAGGGGATTCAGGCCCGGCCCACCGTAGTGGCCGGAATGCAGGTCGATACGGGGGCCGATGATTGTGAACTCATCCTTCAGCATGCCGCGCAGTTGCGAGGCAATCGAAGGAACGCCGCGCGAGACCATCGAAGTATCGCAGACGAGGGCCAGATCAGCTTGCAGTTCTTCCTTGTTGGCTTCGAGGAACGGCACCAGTGACGGAGAGCCCGATTCTTCTTCTCCCTCAAAGAAGAATGTGATCCGGCAGGGCAGTTTACCGTGAACTGCCTTCCAGGCGCGGCAAGCCTCGACAAAGGTCATCAACTGACCCTTGTCATCCGACGAGCCGCGGCCGCGAATGACTTGCCCATGCTCGGTATCTTCCAGCGCCGGATCAAACGGATCACGGTTCCACAAATTTAGCGGATCAACCGGTTGTACGTCGTAGTGGCCATAGAACAGCACATGTGGCCCATCGCCATCTTCACCGACGTGCCCAACCACCATGGGGTGGCCGGGGGTTTCACGCTTTTCCGCCTTAATGCCAATGCTTTGCAAATCTGCGACCAGCCAGTCTGCTGCCTGATCAACGTTCTCCTTGAAGGCTGGATCAGTTGAGATGGACGGTATGCGCAGAAACTCCATCAACCGGTCGATGGAAGTGGTCAGATCGGTGTCGATCCTGCTCAGAACAGCGTCAAGCGACATAGGCTTCTCCTGAATGGATGTGAATTTGCGCGGAGCCTAGCAGCGCTGGCGGTGTCGTCCAGTGTGTATCGGCGGGAATTGGAGTATACTATCGGAAATAAGGAAAGAGCCGTAGAACTACCTGCGTCGTTTCCTCGCGTCTTATAGCCGTAACTTTACTTGTCCGAGGGCGTGTTAAGGGATAATTGATGCAAATCAAAGTTAGGTCCCACTGATCAGCAGTAGGTAGTTGATACAGAGGAACGCAAAGTCGTACTAATGGTCTAGGCCAGGAGATACGGCGAACAAAGTGGTCCGGTTGTGGTCAATACAATCCGGACATCGAAGGAGGGTCCGTTGGACTACACTGCTCAGCTCGATTCAGCGATTGCCAGGCTGCATGAAGAAGGACGTTACCGGACCTTCATCGATATCGAACGTCGCAACGGCCATTTCCCTCACGCCGTTCGGACCCGCCCAGACGGTTCGCAGCAGAATATCACCGTATGGTGCGGCAACGACTATTTGGGCATGGGGCAGCATCCCGTCGTCCTGAACGCAATGCACGAGGCCGTTGATGCCGCGGGTGCAGGGTCGGGCGGTACACGCAACATCTCTGGCACAACTGTCTATCACAAGCGGCTGGAAGCCGAGCTTGCGGATTTGCATGGTAAAGAAGCTGCGCTTCTTTTCACCAGTGCCTATATCGCAAATGATGCGACGCTGAGCACGCTACCTAAGCTGTTCCCGGGCCTGATCATCTATTCCGACGCGCTGAACCACGCCTCGATGATCGAAGGTGTGCGTCGCAATGGTGGCGACAAGCGAATCTTCCGCCACAATGATGTCGCGCATTTGCGTGAACTGCTTGAGGCCGACGATCCTGCAGTGCCCAAGCTGATCGCTTTTGAATCGGTCTATTCGATGGATGGTGACTTTGGTCCGATCGAAGAAATTTGCGATCTGGCAGACGAATTCGGCGCGCTGACCTATATCGACGAAGTGCACGCGGTCGGCATGTATGGCCCGCGCGGCGGTGGTGTAACCGAGCGTGACCGGCTGGCGCATCGTATCGACATCATCAACGGAACGCTGGCTAAAGCATACGGCGTGATGGGTGGCTATATCGCCGCCAGCGAAAAGATGTGCGACGCTGTACGCTCTTACGCGCCGGGCTTCATCTTCACCACGTCTCTTCCGCCCTCGGTTGCTGCGGGTGCTGCTGCCTCCGTTGCCTATCTCAAAGGTGCATCGGAACTGCGGGAACAGCATCAGACGCAGGCCAAGGTGCTCAAGCTGCGTCTGAAAGGGATGGGCTTGCCGTTGATTGACCACGGCAGTCACATCGTTCCGGTGATTGTCGGCAACCCGGTACACACCAAAATCCTCAGTGACAGGCTGCTGGATGATCATGGAATTTACGTTCAGCCGATCAATTTCCCGACCGTTCCTCGCGGGACTGAACGCCTGCGCTTTACGCCGTCACCTGTACACGGGCCCGGCGAGATGAACCGTTTGATCCAGGCGATGGACGAACTTTGGTCACATTGTGCGCTAAATCGCGCCGAACTTGCCGGTTAACCTCACGCCAAAGTGTGCAACACGTTTGCCGCGTGTTAAGCTTACGCTAACAAACAAACAGACGAATCGTTATGGGGACGATTCGCTGTTCGCGCTAAGCACGCGGCAGGCAAAATGGGGCAGCAGGGATGATTGGGCGCAGGACACAGCGCGATTCCGAGGAAGACGTAGACGTCAGACCAAAGGGTTTCGACGACTTCGAAGTACGGCTTGGTGACATGATGCGCGGCGAGCGGGCAACCATGGGCAAGTCGCTACTGGATGTTCAGCGCGAACTGCGGATCAAAGCCAACTACATCGCTGCCATCGAAAATGCTGATCCTGATGCATTTGACACACCCGGCTTCATTGCCGGGTATGTTCGTTCTTACGCCCGCTATCTGGGGATGAACCCGGATGATACCTTCGCCGCCTTCTGTCAGGAAAGTGGATTTGAGGTCGCGCACGGCATGTCGGCAGAGGCATCGGTTGTCAAAAAAGCAACTGGGGATCTGCCAAACCGCGGTCCCATGGGGCGCGATCCGTTCATCTCTCCCAACACACCATACCTGCCCGGCAATGAATCGGTTTTCAGCCATATTGAGCCTCGCGCAATCGGGTCGTCTCTTGTCCTTCTGGCGCTGATCGGTGGGATTGGATACGGCGGTTGGTCCGTGCTGAACAAGATTCAGCAGGTACAGGTGGCACCGGTTGAACAGGCCCCGGTCGTGCTGTCGGATCTTGATCCGTTGCACGAAGCGCAAAGCCGTTCGCAGGAGCCAGAGATAGCCGGGTTGGAAAGCCCGAGTGCAGAAGCGCTTGACCGCCTCTATCGACCGCAGGCGTTGGACGTACCCGTTCTTGTTGCCCGTGATGCGCCTATATCCACGCTTGATCCGCGTACGGTAGGCACCTTCAGACCGCCAGAGGTTCCTGAAACGCAGATTGCCGATGTTCACACGGTAGAACGCCCTGCGTTGCCGCAGGTTGTAGAGAAACTTGATACTTCACTACGGATTGTTGCTGTAAATCCGGCATGGATGCGCGTGACTGCAGCTGATGGCAGTGTCATCTTTGAAGACACGCTGGGTACCGTGGAGCAGGGCAGCGTCTACGAGGTACCATTGACAGAAGAGCCACCTCAATTGCGCGCTGGTGCTGCAGGTTCGGTTTATTTCCAAGTAAATGGCAAACACTATGGGCCTGTCGGCGCGCCTGGAACAGTAGCTAAGGGTGTTGTGCTGTCCAAAGACTCGGTGTCCGAGCAGTTCACCGTGGCGGATTTGGAAGCAGACCATAACAGTGCGCTCAAGCAATTGGTCGCCGAATTGCAAACTCAGGCGACAGAAGCGCCCGCCGAGTGATCTAACCATTGCGGTACCCCGGTCGCCGAACTATCTAAGGCGCAACCTAGGCAGACGCGGACCGGTTTTCATGTCTCTCAATCACGTACGTCCCTGGCGCGATATCTATCGCCGCAAATCCCGCCAGATCATGGTTGGGAACGTCCCGGTTGGGGGTGATGCGCCCATTGCAGTGCAGACCATGACCAATACGCTGACGACTGACGTGGCCGGAACCATTGCACAGGTTCAGGCATCAGCTGAGGCAGGCGCAGATATCGTGCGTATTTCGGTACCGGATGAGGCGTCGTCAAAAGCGCTAAAAGAGATCGTGCGCGAAAGCCCCGTTCCGATCGTCGCTGATATCCATTTCCACTATCGTCGTGGTATCGAGGCTGCTGAAGCCGGCGCTGCCTGCCTTCGCATCAACCCGGGTAACATCGGTGACGAAAAGCGTGTGAAAGAAGTCATCAAGGCTGCACGCGACCACAACTGCTCGATCCGTATCGGCGTGAACGCGGGCAGTCTGGAAAAGCATCTGCTGGAGAAATATGGCGAACCGTGCCCTGAGGCGATGGTCGAAAGCGGGCTGGAACATATCCGCATCCTTCAGGACAACGATTTTCATGAGTTCAAGATCAGTGTGAAAGCCAGCGACGTATTCCTGTCAGCGGCAGCTTATCAGGGTATTGCCGAGGCGACAGATGCACCGATCCATCTGGGGATTACCGAGGCTGGTGGACTGGTCAGTGGTACGATCAAATCTGCCATCGGGCTAGGCAACCTGCTTTGGATGGGCATCGGGGACACGATCCGTGTCAGCCTGTCGGCCGATCCTGTCGAGGAGGTCAAGGTGGGCTTCGAGATTCTCAAATCTCTGGGTCTGCGTCACCGCGGCGTCAACATCATCTCTTGCCCGTCCTGCGCGCGTCAGGGCTTTAACGTCATCAAAACTGTTGAAGAGCTGGAAAAGCGCCTTGAGCACATCAAGACACCCATGAGCCTGTCGATCATCGGTTGTGTCGTGAATGGTCCGGGTGAGGCGCTGATGACCGATGTTGGCTTCACCGGCGGTGGGGCAGGGTCTGGTATGGTCTATCTGGCCGGTAAGGCCAGCCACAAGATGTCGAACGATCAGATGATCGACCACATCGTTGAAGAGGTCGAGAAAAAGGCGGCAGAACTCGATGCTGCCAAAGAGGCAGCTGAGTAAAGCACAGCTTATTCAGGGCGTCGCACGCGACCCGCGGTGCAGATCAAGTGACTGCTGGCATCTGTTGCGTTGCGCAGTGAATGCCGCCTCCCATCTCACCCAACGTGTCGACGTTAAGTGTGATGATTTCGCGACCAGGATAGTGCCGGGAAATCGCATCCTGCGCGATCTGGTCGGTTTCACGATCACCGAATTCGGCAACGATTACCGCGCCGTTGCAAACGTAGTAGTTTGCATAGGATGCGACGAATTCCTCATCGTCGATGCGGCGCTCAACAGGCTCGGGGATGACATCTACTTGTAGCCCGGCAGCGACAAGCACATCATGAGTGTCCAGGGCCGCCATATGGAACGGGTCGGCTGGATCCGGATCGTCCGGCAGGTTGATCAGGACACGCCCGGGGCCGGTAAACCTCGCCAGACTGTCGATGTGGTAATCAGTAATATCCTCGTCCCAAACGCCTTCGGACCAGATCATGCGATCGGCCCCGTATGCCTTCAGCAGTAGCGCTTCAATTTCATTGCGCGACATCCCCGGGTTTCGGTTGTCGTGTACCCATGAACTCTCATGCGCCATGAGCAAGCCGTGGCCGTCTTGTTCAACGCCACCCCCTTCACCGATCAGACCGGATTTGAGGAAGGGCAGGCCCAGATGTTCGGAAACACGTCTGGCGATTTGCGAGTCATTCGTGTTGATCTGCCTCTCGCCCCAGCCGTTGAACTGGATATTTGTGATGGCGAGATCACCGTTTTCATTAACTACGAAAATCGGTCCAGAATCGCGGCACCAGAGGTCGTCGGTAGGAATGTCCCAAAGCTCGACGCTGGCAGAGAGCTTTTTGCGTGCCGATGAATGATCTTCCTTTGCAGCAAGCAGAGTGACGGGTTCAAAATCGGATATCGCATTTGCGATATCAGCGATCGTCTGCTGCGCCATTTTCCGGAAAACCCTGTCAGAGTGCACCCTGCGGTTCGCCGGCCATTGCATGAATGTACGCTGATGCGGGCCTTCCTCGGGTGGAACGAAATAGCCGATGGCAGGGTTTGCGCTAAGGATACCTGGGCGTGTCATGAGGCCGAATGCTCCGCTGGCCAGCAACATTTCTCTTCTGTTCATCGCTATCTGCCTCTCAAGATCAACAGATTTGTTTGTGCAATCCAGCGGGCTGGCTGCGTATACGTCATCCAGGCCTGGTAAGTTCTCGCGATGGATAAGGGGTGGGGTGTCCGCCCCCTCTCAATCAGCTTTGATCAGCGCGAACGCCGTCGGCGATTTGCTGCATCTGATCTGCAGTCAGATAACCGCGCAACATTTCGGTTCCCAGAACAAAAGAGGGCGTGCCTGAAATTTTCATCTTTTGCGCCAGTGCGCGGGTTTGAGCGATTTCGTTGTTTACTTCGTCACTATCCATGGCGGCAATGATCGCATCGCTGTCCAGCCCCAGACCATCCGAAATACGACGCAGAGTAACCTCGGAAACATCGCCACCGAATTCCATCAACGCATCGTGCACCTGTTTGTATGCATCATCGCCAGCTACGTTCTTAGTGGCCACGGCAAATTGCGAGGATAGCAGGGACGCTTCGCCAAGGATCGGGAATTCCTTGATCACCAGACGGATATTGCCGTCCTCTGACAACAGACTTGCGACTTCTGGTACCGC
This sequence comes from Ruegeria sp. CH6, assembly GCF_056537005.1. Classification (NCBI taxonomy): domain Bacteria; kingdom Pseudomonadati; phylum Pseudomonadota; class Alphaproteobacteria; order Rhodobacterales; family Roseobacteraceae; genus Ruegeria; species Ruegeria sp. CH6. The sequence continues at coordinate 344,363 of NZ_JBQFQS010000002.1, forward strand.
TCGGCGACAATAGCCGCAGCGATAATCCATGAACTCGACAAGAGTGATATCTCCATCAGGATTGCCGCCTACCCAGCTATATCCATCATTGAACAGTTCATCCGCATTCGCCGCGACCAGTTCCTTGTCGGCGACGGCTTCGGCGGCAGCCTGCTGTTGTTCGAGGATGGTGATCGCTTCGACGATAACGCTGGGGTTTTCCAGCAGATACTCGCGGACCTGTTCGCCAAAAGCAGCTTTCTCCGCATCGCTCATCGAGTTGAGATCCAGCGCCGCCGCAGGGCTGGAGATCAGGGAAAGCCCCAGAAGGGCCGGTGCAGCATGTCTGAGGATCATTTCCGTTTCCTTTTCTCTTTCTTTGCTCGTTCCGAGGCAATCAACACATCTTGCGCCCTTTGCCAACCCGGAGAGCCCACGGGCAATTGCCCGACAGCACGTTTTGCATGGATGCCTGCATCGGCCAACCGGCCTTGCAAAGCATATCGTTCTGCGGTGACGGTCGATGCCATCCCGTTATTGCCCACCTTGGAATAGGCAGAACCCAGATCCTGCATCAGGCGCGCGTTTCGATAGTCTCTTGCGCGAGCCTTTTCAAGGGCTTGCAGGGCGTTCTTCGTCTGGCCATCGCTCAGCAGCGCGCGACCATAGCCAGCCAGAATGAGCGGGTCATTGGGCGCAAGCTCTACTGCTTTACCATAGGCGTCAACTGCTTCTTTAACCCGACGGTTTTCCAGCAAGATCTGGCCTTTGAGTTCGTAATAGAACGGATCGTCAGGACGAACCTCGAGGGCGCCATCAATCGCAGCACGTGCACTCGCCAGATTTCGGTTCTGGTGATGTGCTGCTGCTTCGCGCATCAGGCGGATATCTTGCGCCGTTTCTTCTTTGGAGCGCCGCAATGTCCATCCGGGGCTGCGCAGAAAAGCTGATAGTTTGCCTTTCACACGGGCAAACCAGTAGTCGGCATTCGGGTTGGACTTGGCCCTATCAGAAAACTCTTCCAAAAAGGATTCGGCGGCACGCAAACGCTCGCGACTGGTCGGGTGCGATCGCATGTAAGGGTCCTGATTTATCGTACTCAACAACTCCTGACCCGCGAATTTTCGATGCAGCTCGACCATGCCGATCGGTGAAATCTCTGCCCATCGCAGATAGCTGGCAGCGCTTCGGTCAGCCGAAGACTCTTCGGCTCGTGTATGGCCCAGAAAGCTGCGTAGCGCAGAGGACGAGGTTCCGGCTGCGATGCCCGCTGCAGCTTCGCCACCACCAGCAGCCGCAGCGACCAGTGCGAGTGCCAGACCCAGCTGGGCGTTACGCTGAGCTGCCCTAAGGTTCTCGGCGCGCCGGGCCAGATGACCGTTGGCGATATGGGCGGCTTCGTGGGCAATAACGGCCTGCAACATCTCGGGGCTGTCAACCGCGAGAATGAGGCCGTAGTTCACGTAGATCGTGTTGTAGTCGATGACGAAGGCGTTGAAAGTGCTGTCGTTTACGACAAGGACCTGTACACGGTTGGTGTTCAGCCCAGCCGCGCGAAGGATTGGAAAGGCGAGTTCTCGTAAACCGTGTTCGATATCCGGATCGCGTATCAGGCTTTGCGCATGGCTTTGAACCGCCGTTGCCATCCACATGCCAACAGCCAGTATCAGAGCCGGGATTGACGCCAGCCTGGATACGCGTTCAAAAGCCATGGCTGCAACATGGGAGATGGGCATGAGAAACTCAACCCGGTCCGGGGTCGATCCCTTCATCGTGATGGACGTGATGGAGGCTGCACGAAAAGCAGAAGAGGACGGGCGCCACATCATTCATATGGAGGTTGGTCAGCCAGGAACAGGCGCACCCAAAGGGGCGGTGCAGGCGCTGGCCAAGGAAATGGAGCAAGGACCGCTGGGCTATACAGTAGCGTTGGGTCTGCCTGCGTTGAGGCAGCGGATCGCCCGGATGTATGGCGATTGGTACAATGTCGATCTGAACCCTGAGCGTGTCGTTATCACACCGGGGTCTTCTGGCGGCTTTCTGCTGGCATTTACAGCGTTGTTCGATAGCGGTGATCGCGTAGGCATCGGCGCGCCGGGTTATCCGTCTTACCGCCAGATACTCAAGGCGCTGGGGCTGGTGCCTGTCGATTTGCCCACCGCACCTGAACATCGGCTGCAGCCAGTGCCAGCAGATTTTGCTGGTCTCGATCTGCAAGGGCTCATGGTCGCTTCGCCAGCCAATCCGACGGGCACTATGCTGGACCATGCCGCGATGGGGGCGTTGATTGAAGCGGCGCAGGGGCAGGGAGCATCGTTTATCAGCGACGAGATTTATCACGGGCTGGAATACGAGGCCAAAGCCGTCACCGCGTTGGAACTGACGGATGAGTGCTATGTGATCAACTCGTTCTCAAAGTACTTCTCGATGACCGGATGGCGTGTCGGTTGGATGGTCGTTCCCGAAGATCAGGTGCGTGTGGTCGAACGTATTGCCCAGAACATGTTTATCTGTGCCCCGCACGCAAGTCAGGTCGCGGCACTGGCGGCGATGGATTGCGACGAAGAACTTCAGGGGAATCTGGATGTCTATCGCCGGAATCGTGAATTGATGCTCAAGGGTTTGCCCCAAGCAGGATTTACCAATATCGCGCCGCCGGATGGGGCATTCTATGTTTATGCGGATGTCTCGGGTCTGACCAATGACAGCCGCGCTTTTGCCGCCGAGATTTTGGAGAAGGCAGGCGTTGCAGTGACACCGGGTCTGGATTTCGATCCCGAGCGTGGTCATGAAACGCTGCGCTTCTCCTACGCGCGTTCAACTGCCGATATCGAGGAAGGTCTGGAGCGTCTGCGCGTTTTCATGGCTGAACACGGTAACGTTGCACTCAGCAGCGCCTGACGTCAAAGGCGTTCACAAAACCATGTCGGTACTATAGGCTTTGCGCCAATCGATCTCGGGAAAACTTGAGGCCATGAGCAGGATTTTCTATGTTCTCGCGCTGTTATGGGCGTTGACCGGCAATGCGCTTGCGCAGGATTTCAGTGCGCTTGCCCGGGTTGTTCCCGATCAAAGCCAGATTACGGACAATGGCGCTTCGGGTGTTCGTCTGCGTATTGGTCTGACCCAGGGGGTGCCATATCGCGTTTTCACACTGCAGGATCCGTACCGGATGGTGCTGGATTTTCAGGAGGTCGACTGGACTGGCCTTGACCGCGAGGCGTTTCTGAAAAGCAACCGGATCACCGGTGTGCAGTTTGGAGCTTACGTCCCCGGCTGGTCCCGCCTTGTGATGGAACTTGGCACGCCGCTGGCTGTGGATACGGCTGATATGCGCATTGACGCGGCAACGGGGGCAGCGCTGCTGACGCTCAATCTGCGTGGTACTGACTTTGATACATTCGCGGAAGGTGCCGGTGCCCCACGCAACCCCGGCTGGGATTTGCCCGAGCCCGCGACGGTGGAAGAGGCTGAACCTCGCAAGGGTGATCAACCTCTGCGCGTCATGCTGGACCCCGGACATGGTGGGCTTGATCCGGGTGCCGAAGTGTCCGGAACTGATGAAAAAACGTTGATGCTGACCTTTGCGCGTGAACTGCGCGAGCTGTTGTTGCGGGCTGGCGGGTACGAGGTGGTCATGACCCGTGTTGATGATCAGTTCGTCTCGTTGGAACGTCGCATTGCGCTGGCACATCGGGCGGGGGCGCACGTGTTTATCTCGCTGCATGCAGATTCGCTCTCCGAGGGGCAGGCCCATGGCGCGGCAGTCTATACATTGTCCGAAGATGCCTCGGACGTTGCCAGCCTGAAACTGGCAGAGCGCCATGATCGGGGCGACCTGATTTCAGGCATCGACCTCAGTGGGTCGGATGATCAGGTCGCGGACGTGTTGCTGGACATGGCGCGGCAGGAAACGAAACCGCGCACAGATGCGCTGGCTCGGGCGATTGCTAACGGGATGGCACAGCAGGGCGGCCCGATGAATCGTCGCCCGATCCGCACCGCTTCGTTCTCTGTTCTAAAGGCAGCTGATATCCCCTCGGTTCTGGTAGAGCTTGGGTTTCTGTCCAGCCCCAGAGATTTGAAAAACATCAGGAATCCTGAATGGCGCGCATCGATGGCGCAAGGCATTTACAAAGGGCTTGAGAAGTGGCGGCAAGAAGACGTGATCAATCGGTCACTGATTGGACAGTGACCTGACGACGCAAACTGGCTAGAATGCGCCAAGGTGTTTTGACCCTTGGGCTGAGCGTCACTATATAGACGGCACCGCGAATAAAAGGCAGCAACGTGATCCGGTTCATTCTTTCGATTTTCGGGGCGATTTTCAGCCTCGTGACTTTGGGTATTTTTATGGCCGCGCTGGTTGTTGGTGCGGTCTTCTGGATGTATGGGCGCGATCTGCCCAGTCATGAATCCCTTGCACAGTACAAACCGCCGACCATCAGCCGAATCTACTCGGGCAAGGGCCAGCTGATCGACGAATTCGCGCAAGAGCGCCGACTGTTCACTCCGTCCGAAGAAATTCCCGACTTGGTGAAGCAGGCGTTCATCTCGGCCGAAGACAAGAACTTTTACACCCACCAGGGCTATGATCCACGCGGTATCGTTGCTGCCGGGGTTGAGGCGGTGAAGTCTAAAGGTGAAAACGTTCGCGGTGCTTCGACCATCACGCAGCAGGTGATGAAGAACTTTCTGCTGTCGGGTGACCGCCGCGCAGAACGTAAGATCAAGGAAATTATCCTCGCCACCCGGCTTGAGGATACGCTCGACAAGGAACAGATTCTCGAACTCTATATGAACGAGATCTTTCTTGGTCAGAACTCCTATGGTGTGACCGCTGCTGCACAAACCTATTTCAACAAAACGCTGCAGGAACTGGCGCCGCATGAGGCTGCAATGCTTGCCGCCATGCCCAAGGCGCCTTCTGATTATCACCCCGTCCGCCAGAAAGAGCGTCTGCTGGCTCGCCGAAACTACGTGCTGCGCGAAATGCAGCAAAACGGCTATATCGATCAGGCAACGTATGAGACCGAAGTCGAGATGCCGTTGCGTTCTGTTCAGAACGGGGATTTCGAAAGCTTCCGCACCGCATTGCCACCTCGCGACTACTTCACCGATGAAATTCGTCGCCAACTGAGCGAGGACTTTGGTGAGGGAGAGTTCTTTACCGGCGGCTTTACGGTTCGCGCTTCGGTGGACGAAGAGATGCAAGTCGAAGCGGCCCGCGCGCTGCGTGAAGCCCTGCAGAAATATGACCGTTCCCGCGGCAAATGGCGCGGCACGGGTGAGGTGATCGCCGAAGAAAAGTTGGGTGAGGAGGCGCAGTGGCGCGAAGCCCTGGCGATTCTTGAGATTCCGCGCGACGTTGTGCTGCCGACGCAGTGGTATCCTGCTGTTGTTATGGATGTCGCTGACCAGCAACTGACTGTTGGTATCGAAGATGGCCCTGCCAACGGTGTTATTCCGCGTTCAGACATCAAATGGATGCAGGGCGATTTCGCAGCCAATTTCAAACGCGGCGATGTCATTTTGGTCGTTGCTGGCGAGGAAGGTCAGTGGTCTGCGCGTCAGGTGCCTGAAGTGCAGGGCGCGTTCATGGCGATGGACGTGAACTCGGGCCGCGTATTGTCGATGCAGGGCGGCTTTTCGTATCAAGACACGGTCTTCAACCGCGCGACACAGGCGCAGCGACAGCCGGGTTCAAGCTTTAAACCCTTCGTCTACGCCGCAGCTTTGGACAGTGGCTACAGCCCGGCCACCATCGTTGTGGACGCCCCGATTGAGGTGAACACCCCGCAGGGACTGTGGCGTCCCAAGAACTCGACAAATAAGTTCTACGGCCCGACACCGCTGCGTACAGGGATCGAGATGTCCCGGAACCTGATGACCATTCGCCTCGCGCAAGAGGTCACGATGCCGGTTGTCGCCGGGTACGCCGAACGGTTTGGTGTCTATGACCGGATGGGCGCATTTTTGGCCAACTCATTGGGGGCCGAAGAAACCACGCTTTACAAAATGGTTGCGGCTTATGCCATGTTTGCCAATGGCGGTGAACGCGTAGAACCCACGCTGGTTGACCGTATTCAGGACCGGTTCGGCAAAACCATCTATCGCCACGACGACCGTCAGTGTCTGGATTGCAACTCCAGCTGGTTGGAACCTGATGAGTCACCAACCATCGTCACCGACCGTGAACAGGTTATGGATGCGGTTACGGCCTATCAGCTGACGTCGATGATGAAAGGTGTGGTGGATCGTGGAACGGCATCCCGCGTTGTGAACCTGCCGGTTCCGACAGCAGGCAAAACCGGCACGACCAACGAATCCAAAGATGCATGGTTCATCGGATTTACGTCGAACATCGTTGCAGGCTGCTATATTGGCTATGACCGTCCGCGTCCGATGGGGCGGGGAGCTTATGGTGGCACCCTATGCGGTCCGGTTTTCCAGAGCTTTATGGAAAAAGCAGTCGAGAAGTACGGTGGTGGTCCGTTCGAAGTGCCTCCGGGTGGGCATTTCATCAAGATCGACCGGTTCAGCGGCGCGCGCCTGCCGGATAACGCCTCAGGCGACTACGTCGTTGCCGAGTATTTCCGCGACGGAGTCGATGGCTTTATCGATCGTATCTATGACGGTGGTTTTGCCATGGGATCCGACCTACCTCTGTTCGAAGAAGCCAGCTCGGGTCGTCAGGTTACCACGTCGACGGGTAACACCATCACCGTAGGACCAAACGCAAGCCAGGGCGATCTGCAGGGCGGCGGGCTTTACTAAGCCGCCGCTTGCAAGAACAGGCGTAACAGGTCTGCTTCTTTGTCTTCCGAAACCTGTTGGTGCGAACGCCAGTAGATCGACAATGCACATTTTGCAGCCGCCCATTTGGCAAGGCGTTCGGGCGTAATCGCCATCGCCTCCGAATATAGTTGTAGGCATTTCCCGATCTGTACGGGATCTCGCACAAGATCCGGCATCCCTTTGGGATGTCGCAACGCGTTTGCAAGCTCAAAGGCCGGATCGCCGAGATAACCCTTGGCATCGATCACCTTTGGACCAGCCTTGGTCAGTATGACATTGTCGGTGTGCAGATCGCCATGCAGCGGAACCAGTGTCTGCTGACTATCCAGCAGTTCTCTGGCCAATGCCGCAGACTGCTGCATGTCGCTCTTTAGTTTAGGGTCACAAGTGTCTGTAAATTCACAGTGAAACAGAGGGGCGAATACATCGTTTAGTGTTTTGAGACCGGAAATCTCCACCCGAGGCGGACGATGCAGATCTGATGCAGTTTCTGCCAATAAATTCACAGCAGTTTCCGGGTCACCGTCGCGCGCCACATCCCCCAGTGACGGACCATCCAACCACTCCATCAGAACTGCGTTGTTCGCCTCTTCAAGTATTTGAACCGCACCGCGATCCTGCCAAGCAGACAAAAGCCGCGATCCCGGGCCTTCGTTGCCGCGATCTGACCGGCGATACACCTTAAGCGCCGCAACCGCGTCAGCCGATTCGACCTTCCAGATTCGCGCATGGCCGGTATCCGCCACCATTGACAGGATGGTCAGACCCCATCGGTCCAACAACTCGTCCGGTGTATCCTTCATTCGCATCTCACTTGTCTTGTGGTGGCACGCACCTCTTGCTATCACGCAGGCCTGATTGAGCAAGTTGGGACCAGACCATGCGCGCCGAAACCCAGAACATCGTGGCGGAAATCCAAAAGTCGCTGGAGCTGCTGGAGCAGCGTATGGACTATGAGACCGCGCCGCACCGGTTGGAAGAATTCAACGCGCGTGTTGAGGACCCCAACCTTTGGGACAACCCCGAGAACGCACAAAAACTGATGCGCGAGCGTCAGATGCTGGTCGATGCGATCGAGACCTACGAGACGATCAAAACCGATTTGAACGACAACATCGAACTTATTGAACTCGGCGAGATGGAAGAGGACGAGGAAGTCGTCCAGGACGCCGAGGAAGCGATCAAGAAACTGGGGGCAAAAGCTGCCAAGAAAGAGCTCGAAGCATTGCTGGACGGTGAGGCCGACGGAAATGATACCTTCCTCGAGATCAACTCGGGCGCGGGTGGAACCGAAAGCTGCGACTGGGCCTCGATGCTGGCGCGCATGTACGTGCGGTGGGCTGAGAAAAAGGGATACACGGTCGAGCTGCAGTCAGAGACTGCGGGGGAAGAGGCCGGTATCAAATCTGCAGCGTACAAGATCTCAGGTCACAACGCATATGGCTGGCTGAAATCGGAAAGCGGCGTTCATCGCCTCGTGCGTATTTCTCCCTTTGACTCGGCGGCGAAACGGCACACATCATTCAGTTCGGTCTGGGTCTATCCCGTGGTCGATGACAATATCGAAATCGAAGTGAACCCGGCGGATATTCGGGTTGATACGTATCGTTCGTCGGGCGCTGGTGGTCAGCACGTCAACACAACCGACTCGGCCGTGCGGATCACGCACATTCCAACGGGAATCGTGGTTACAAGCTCGGAAAAATCTCAGCACCAGAACCGCGATATTGCGATGAAAGCCCTGAAATCCCGCCTCTATCAGCAAGAACTCGATCGCCGGAACGCCGAAATCAATGCGGCGCACGAGGCTAAGGGTGACGCAGGATGGGGCAACCAGATCCGGTCTTACGTTCTGCAGCCCTATCAAATGGTTAAAGACCTGCGGACAAATTTCGAAACGTCCGACACCAAGGGCGTTCTGGACGGCGACCTTGATGGGTTCATGGCAGCTACGCTGGCTTTGAACGTTGCGGGCAAAAGCCGGTCCGAGGCGCAGGGCGAAGATTGACGAGAGGCGTCGGGACAGCATGTTCATGACGCTTCTGAAAGGGCACTGGCAGCTGATCCTGATCACGGTGCTGGTGTTCGTGTTTTGGAACACGTTTGTTATTCTGCCGCTCAAAATTCTGGTGGTGTTTCTGCATGAGCTGTCCCATGGCATTGCAGGCATCCTGACAGGTGGTTCCATTGAGCGTATTTCGTTGTCGATCCATCAGGGTGGCTATGCCCTGATCCGAGGTGGCAACCCGTTCCTCATCCTGACCGCAGGTTATCTTGGGTCTTTGCTGCTGGGGATGTTGTTGTTGACAGTTGCCTTGCGTTCTCACGCAGACCGGTTCGTGCTGGGCTTGTTTGGTGGTGTGATGCTTCTAGTGACGCTGCTTTATATCCGCGATCCGTTTCCGATGGCTTTCTGTGCAGGTGTCGGGCTGGCGATGCTGGCAATGGCCCGGTTTCTGGTGCGTAAGGCCTGTGACATGGTTCTGCGGATCATCGGGCTCACCAGCATGATTTACGTACCCTACGACATTTTCGATGACACGATCCGTCGCCCGGGGGTTCGATCTGATGCCTATATGCTGGCAGAACAGTTTGGCGGAACCACAATGATGTGGGGCGGGCTGTGGCTGTTGATCAGTGTTGTCGCGATCTATTTTTGTCTGAAGAACCTGCTTGGTCGGGAAAGCAATCTGAGGTTCGATCTCAAGATTCGATAGCGGTCTCTGTCGAACAGGAAAAGATACATCTAAACAGTGGCTTTAAATGATCCAAGCGCGTCGCTAGGCTGCCCGTGAGCAGCCAAAGGACACCTACCCATGGATCTGACCAAGGCATCTGCCAATGACCTTCTGAGCGATCTGTCTGATCGTCGCCTGTCAGCTACAGAATTGATGCGCAGCACTCTGGACCGGATCGCGCTGGTCAACGGTCAGGTCAACGCCATCGTCGCATTGCGGGATGAGGACGATTTGATGTCTGAGGCGCAGGCAGCGGATGATGGGCCGAACCGCGGTGTCCTGCACGGCTTACCTATTGCGATCAAGGATCTGGTGAATGTGGCGGGTATTCCTTCGACGCAGGGATCACCGATCTACAAGGACCACGTTCCCAAATCCGATGATCTGATCGCCAAACGGTTGCGTGATGCAGGGGCAATCCTGATTGGTAAGACCAACACGCCAGAGTTTGGCTTGGGCTCACACACGTTCAACCCGGTCTACGGTGCGACCAGCAATCCTTATAACCCTTCGCGCACCTGCGGAGGTTCATCCGGGGGTGCTGCTGTGGCACTGGCCACCGGCATGGTAGCGCTGGCGGATGGGTCTGACATGATGGGTAGCCTCCGCAACCCGGCAGCCTGGAACAACGTTTACGGGTTCCGCCCAACATGGGGCCGCGTCCCGTCCGAGCCGGTAGGGGACGGGTATCTGCATCAGTTGTCCACCCTTGGCCCGATGGCGCGTAGCCCCGAAGACATAGGCATTCTGCTTGATGTCATTTCCGGTCCCGACATGCGACATCCGCTAGCTGGGCAAAGCGATCCAGTTTCACCCGTTCAGGTCGCTGATCTCAGAGGGATGCGAATTGGTTGGCTTGGTGACTGGGGTGGGGCGTTTCCCACGGAGCAGGGTATTCTCGATCTAGGTACGGACGCTCTTAACGTCTTCGAAGAACTCGGAGCTGCGGTTGAGGTCGTGCCCCCTCCATTCGACGCGGATAAGATCTGGGAGAGCTGGATTACACTGAGATCATGGAGCGTTGCCACCGGTTTGGAACCACTAATCGCTCAAAAGGCCGCTCTGAAGGATACGGCGCAATGGGAACTTGATCGGGGACTGTCGTTCAGCGCGATGGATATTCATCGTGCAAGTGCGCTCCGTACTGACTGGTTCCGTCGCTCTGTTGACTTGTTTGCAGATTATGATGCGCTGGTTTTGCCCGCCGCGCAGGTTTGGCCGTTTGAGATCGAACAGCCGTACCCGACCGAGATTGGCGGCGTTTCAATGGACACCTACCATCGATGGATGCAGGTGGTAACGCCGGTCAGCCTGTTGGGGCTGCCGTGCCTGTCTATTCCCGCCGGGTTTGGTTCTGCAGGTTTGCCAATGGGCCTGCAGTTATTTGGCCCGAAGAACGCAGATGCAAAGCTGATTTCGATTGGTGCAGCTTACCATCAGGCGACTGAATGGCCGCAGAAGCGACCGGCAATGTGATGCAAGAATAAGAGCAGAGGAGAGACAGATCATGGATAGGCCCTTTGGTGTTCCCAAGATGAAACCTGTCACGACCGAAATGCTACGCGAGTCGTTGCGATGCGCATGGCAGGATTTTCGGCGGGCACCTGTCTTTGGCCTTCTTTTTGCAGGGTTTTATGTCCTGGCGGGCTGGCTGATGACCTGGGTAACTCTCCAGACCGGGACAACGTACTGGCTGGTTCTGGCAGCTATCGGCTTTCCGCTGATCGGTCCTTTCGCAGCTGTCGGGCTTTACGAAGTTTCACACCGCTTGGAACAGGGCGAGCCTTTGAGCTTCGGAGCGATATTCGGCGTGGTCATCCAGCAGAGCCGCCGTCAGCTTCCGTCGATCTGCGCGATTATCGTGGTGATGTTCCTGTTCTGGTTCTTTCTTGGCCACATGATCTTTGCGCTTTTCATGGGGCTGGCCACGATGACCAATGTATCATCTTCGCTTGAGGTTTTTCTGACGCCAAATGGTCTGACGATGCTGGCCGTCGGCTCGGCCGTCGGTGCGGTGTTTGCGATACTTCTTTACATGCTGACGGTGCTGTCGATCCCCATGTTGCTGGATCGCGAGCTGGATTTCGTGACTGCCATGATCTCAAGCTATGCATACGTCAGCACCAACAAGAGGATCATGTTCGCCTGGGGTGTCTTTATTGCGATCCTGACATTTGTGGCAATGGTGCCGTGGTTTTTAGGGCTGTTGATCGTGCTGCCATTGTTAGGTCACGCCAGTTGGCATCTCTATCGTCAGATCACAGAAGGCAGCCGTGATGTGCCTGACCCGGAAGCTGGAGTAACGACCTGAGAACAGGCACTACCTCGCTGCATAAGCGCCGCGAGCGTGGCGCTAGGCCCAACCAGAGGTGAGTTTCTTAAAAGGGTACGGTAGGGCCGTGCCTAGCCTTGCGGCACGTCCCGACCCATCTTGATCAACCGATCCCGCAGTTGCTCGACGCTTGGCAGACCTGCTTCCAAGGCATGCACATAAGCATGGGTCAGAAAGAAACCGGCAGCATCATCGTCGTCCGCTGCGTCGGCTGCTTCTTCGTAAAGTGCTGAGATCGACTTAGTGTCGCCTGCTGCGTGGGCTTGCAGCAGGCGTGTGTTCAGATCGGTCATTCCGCTGCCAGATCGGTCCGGTGCGCCTCAAGCCGCAACGCGACCCAATCATGAAACAGATGCGTCGGACCATCCATGGCGGGCGAGAAATGACCGCCATCGAAACCCGGCGCCGCACGACCGCGCTGCATACCCTCAACTACAAATACATCTTCTTCGAACACGACTTTCCACTGTTCGGTGTTCCGCGCACGAAGGTCTTTGTCAGTGTCAGGCGTGGCGTAGAACAGATGTATATGCTCCGAGGTCTTGTCCTGTGCCTCAGGTCTTAGGATGATCGCAAAGGCATGATCTCTGTGAACGCCCAACAGCACGTTGGGAAAGACCGCGATGTATTCCGCTGCCTTGTCCCATTTGTCGCTCAACCCCTCGAAATCGGCAAACACATCGCCATTGTCGCCTTTCAATTGTCGGTAAACGAGCGTGCCCTGACCTGAATACAGGCCGGTCTCTTCGATATTGTAGTGATCTTCCAGTCGGGAGTAGCTGTTCAGGCCCGGATGAATCCAAGGCAGGTGATAGCTTTCGCAATAGTTCTCGACCGCCAGCTTCCAGTTGCAGTTCACGTCCAGCCGGAACGCGCTGTCCGCACCCCCGTGATACAAGGGTTTCTCGAACTCAGACCAACGTTCGATCAGCTTGGCGTTGGCGTCTTCGAACTCGGGCGCTGTACCAGAGACATTGATCCAGACAATCTCGCGCCAGATGTGACTGCGCACCTCAATAAGGCCCAGTTCAGAGCGTTTTACATTTTCATGCGCATTCTGCCCGGGCCCGCCGACATGCGGCGTTGCGACCAACCGGCCCTCGGTCGAGTAACACCAGCTGTGATAGGGGCAGCGAATGGCCCCTTCGATTTTACGAGGCTCCTCGACCAGTATCATGCCACGGTGCCGGCATATGTTCTGGAAAACGCGGACAACGCCGGAACGATCGCGAAGCAGCAGCAATGGAATACCCATAAATTCCAAGGGTACTGCATCTCCCGGTTCGGGGACGTCTGCTGTTACGGCCAGGCCTGACCAGCCTTCCTGTAGCAGGGCCTGACTCTCTTCTGCGTGCAACGCAGGGTCGGTGTAGTGGCCGTTCGGCAATCCAAGAGCATTTGCTATGGGCTTGCGAACTGCCGACAAATCGGTGGGTGTGCTGGCCATGTGGGTCTCCTCAATACACTGCCAGCCTATGCACGAAGGGAGCTCGGTCGCTAATATTTCTGCGACCTCAGCTTTTCTCACAACGACACTCATGAGTGTTTATGGAGAAAATCAAACGCTGAGCATTTTAAGACTTTTCTTAATCAACCGGGGTTGGACGCCATTCTGGCGACTGCCAATGCGGCAGGGAAATCTCGACCCAAGTGGCGAAATTCAACATTCCGGGCAGCCGATAATTGTACGGCTGTTTCAGATAGATCGGCAACAAAACCCAACCATCGATCCTCTGGTTTATCGGATGACTTTGAAAGCAGGAACATGCGGCAGTCAGCGGCGCCATAGCGAGAGGCCAGAGCGTAGAGCTTGGGGCCTGCACAGGCGACGAAGCCACGTATTTCACGATCTCCGGGCAGTAGGGCGGGGCCTTTTGCTCGGGATAGATAGCTGCGCAAAAGAGTGCACTGTTGAACGCGGTACGCGTAATACAGGCTGTGGATCGCGGCTTCGGATTCAGACTGGGCGGTTTCAACGGCGTGATAAAACCCGTTCGGAAACTCTGCTTCCGTCAATGCGGTAGGTCCGGAACCCAGAAACTGTGCCAAAGCTGCTCCGGCGGAGTATCCCCGGGGTGTCGAGATTTCGTCCAGAGGCTTGAGCAAGATGCGGGCATCGACGTTAAAGAACCGACAGATCCGGTCCAGTACATCCGGACGCGGAAAGCTCTCACCAGCCAGATATCGATTGAACTGCGTACGGTTTATCCCGAGCTGGCGGCAGAGTTCCGAGACAGAAGGGTATCTGTTTGCAAGCCGCCTCAGATTTGCGCCGAACATTTTGCGCAATTCTTCTGGGCTTCGGGTGTCTTTGATCATGTATGTCTCAGGTTTTTACCGCCATTTAAGGGAAAACAGGACCGATGCGGTCCCGAAGGCCGCATTTCAGTCAAAAATCGTAAAGATGACCCCAGCGAACACGCCAAACGACGCATTGCGCGCCCGAAGCTAACGTGCCGGGCAGTAAAGGCAATAGGCTTTATGTTATTTTGCATGATCTTTTTCATGCGCTCAGCCAATTATGACTGATAGAGACAGGTGCAGTTTCGTCTGTCCGGGTTCCTGCTGTCTATAAGCAGGCCAGCCCCGGTCCAAATTGCAGATTTCAGACCGGGGCAGTTGGTCGTTTAGTCTCCGCGCAAAAGCGCGGCAACGCCAGTTCTGGCAACTTCGGCCAGACCCAGCGGGCGCATCAGATCGGCAAAAGCGTCGATCTTGTCCGGTGCGCCGGTGATTTCAAAGATGAAAGAGTTGAGCGTACTGTCCACTACGTTGGCGCGAAAGATATCGGCCAGACGTAGTGCTTCGACCCTTTTGTCTCCTTCACCCACTACTTTTATGATGGCAAGCTCGCGCTCAACCGAGGGGCCTTCGACAGTCAGGTCATGCACATCATGAACCGGAACGATACGTCCCAGCTGCGCCTTGATCTGCTCGATCACCTGCGGCGTACCCGTGGTGACAATCGTGATACGGCTGAGATGGCCTGTATGATCCACCTCGGCCACAGTCAGGCTTTCGATGTTGTAACCTCGGCCCGAGAACAGACCGATCACCCGCGCCAAGACGCCGGGTTCGTTTTCAACGAGAACGGCGATCGTGTGGCGTTCTTGCACGTCCGAAAAGGTGGGCCGTAGGTTATAGGCGGAATGGCGAGTAGAGCCTTTTTTGATATGTAGGGCAGACATTTACGTCCCTTTCATCATCTTGCGAAAGCCGGACGCCGAACGCCCGGTAAATTCCGACGAATGTTGTTAAACCAGAACCGAACCTTTGGAGTCGATCACGCCCTGCGTCTCGGCTTCGCCCAGCAGCATTTCGTTATGCGCCTTGCCCGACGGGATCATGGGGAAGCAGTTTTCGTGCTTTTCAACCAGACAGTCAAAGATAACTGGACCGTCATAGTTGATCATCTCCATGATCGCGTCATCCAGATCGGCGGGGTCGCTGACCATGATACCTTTGGCACCGAACGCTTCGGCGAGTTTGACGAAATCAGGCAGGGCCTCGGACCAGGAATGCGAATACCGCTCGCCGTGCAGCAGTTCCTGCCACTGACGCACCATGCCCAGACGTTCGTTGTTCAGGATGAACTGTTTCACCGGCAGACGGTATTGTACTGCGGTGCCCATCTCCTGCATGTTCATCAGCCAGGATGCTTCACCGGCCACGTTGATGACCAGCGCTTCAGGATGAGCCATCTGAACGCCGATGGAGGCAGGGAAGCCATACCCCATGGTGCCGAGGCCGCCCGACGTCATCCAACGGTTCGGATCTTCGAAGCCCAGGTATTGCGCTGCCCACATCTGGTGCTGGCCAACTTCGGTTGTGATGTAGCGATCATGCTTTTTCGTCAGTTCCTCAAGCCTTTGCAGCGCGTATTGCGGCTTGATCGACTTCTTGTTCTCCGAATAGGCGAGGCAGTTGATCTTGCGCCAGTCTGCGATCTGACTTTGCCACTGTTTGACATTTGCAGCGTCCGTCTTGCGTCCGCGCGCTTTCCAGACCTTCAGGATATCTTCAAGAACATGGGCAACGTCGCCAACAATCGGGATGTCCACCCGGATCACCTTGTTGATCGATGACGGGTCGATGTCGATATGCGCCTTTTTCGAGTTCGGCGAAAATGCATCGATGCGTCCGGTAATCCGGTCATCGAACCGCGCGCCGATATTGATCATCAGGTCACAGTCATGCATCGCCATGTTGGCCTCATAAAGGCCGTGCATACCCAGCATTCCCAACCAGTTTTCACCCGACGCAGGATAAGCACCCAGCCCCATCAGGGTAGATGTAATTGGGAACCCAGTCGCATCCACCAGTTCGCGCAGCAACTGGCTTGCGGCGGGACCCGAGTTGATAACTCCACCGCCCGTGTAAAACACTGGCTTTTTGGCGGTTTCAATAGCGGCAACAAGCTCGGTGATCTCTTCCAGATCGCCTTTCAGTGCGGGCTGATAATGCGAAGTCGACGGTTTTGGTGGCGTGTATTCACCGCTGGCGAACTGCACATCCTTGGGGATGTCGATCAGAACCGGGCCGGGGCGGCCAGCGGTTGCGACATGAAATGCTTCATGCAGCGTAGATGCCAGGGAATCCGTATCCTTCACCAGCCAGTTGTGCTTGGTGCAGGGGCGGGTAATGCCAACTGTGTCAGCCTCCTGAAATGCATCAGAGCCGATCATGAAAGTCGGCACCTGGCCGGTCAGAACCACGATCGGGATCGAGTCCAGCAACGCATCCGTCAGGCCGGTCACAGCGTTGGTGGCACCGGGGCCGGATGTAACAAGCGCAACGCCGGGCTTTCCGGTTGAGCGGGCATAACCTTCGGCGGCGTGGATGGCACCTTGCTCGTGCCGCACCAGAATGTGGCGAATGTCGTTCTGCAGAAAAATTTCATCATAGATCGGTAGCACGGCGCCGCCGGGGTATCCGAATACTGTGTCCACGCCCTGATCCTTGAGGGCTTGAACAACCATCTTTGCGCCGGTCATCTCACGTGTCATCTGCTTTGCTCCGTTCGCGACATGTGTCTTGCGTTTGACAAAAAAAAGCCCCCGAGATTTTCGGAGGCGCATGGGTTCGATTATGGTTTACCGTTACCGGCCCATGCGCGTGGTTCCTACGATTACGACTAGCGTTCTCATCGCCAGAGGCTCCTCTTTGCTTGCAGGGGACATTATGAGCGAGGGGAAGGGGCGTCAACAGGCAATCGCACCAATTTTCTATCTTCAAGGCTGTATTTTGCGACATTTTATTGCGCAGATTGACGCATGTCGGGAATTTCCGCGAATTTGATCGTCCGTTTGGTGCTCATGGCACTGAATTGACTTGTCAGAATGCGTCAGGCCGATGTCCGAAACGGGCATGATCGGCGCCCTTGTCTGCGTCACGCTGAACCTGAGAGCGCAAACAAGGGAGGCGGAACATGTTACACGATCTGGTAGATCTTGGGCGGTATCCGATCGATCGGCCGGACTCACCGGCCTATGACAGGATGATCGAAGATTTGAAGCGCGAGTTGGATCAGGACGGATGCGCGGTTCTGCCCGGCTTTGTTCATGAAACCGGTATCGAGCTGTTGTTGCAGGAGGCTGACACCGTCGCGCCCAAAGCGCACCGGTCTTTCAACCGTACCAATGCCTATTTCACCAAAGACGATCCGCGTTTTGGGATCGCCCATCCGATCCGCCGCTTTTACGACCGTTCAAACGCGTTTGTGCCAGCTGACAATTTTCCAGCTTCCGGTCCGCTGCGCAGGATCTACGAGTTTGAAGGCTTTCTGCCTTTCATTCGCGAAGCATTGGGAGAGGATGAGGATCGGTTCTTTAGATACGATGATCCGCTGGCTGATGTGATTATCAACGTGGTCGAGGAAGGGCAGGGCTTTCCATGGCACTTCGACACAAACAACTACACCGTGACACTTGCGATTCAGAATGGCGAAGAGGGTGGGGCGTTTGAATATGCACCCAATCTGCGCAGCGCTGAGGACGAGAATTTTGATGCGGTCGCCTCGATCCTTGACGGAAACATGGCACGTGTCAGGCAACTAGAGCTGCAGCCCGGTGATCTGCAGATTTTCAGGGGGCGATATTCTCTGCATCGTGTCGCGCCGGTCAAAGGTGACCGCAGACGATATGTCGGCATTTTTTCATTTGTTGAAGCAGAGGGCATGTGTGGCGGGGTGGAGCGGACCAGACAACTTTATGGGCGAGTGCTGCCTCATCATTATGAACGTGAGGGGCTGAGGAAAGACCAGTTGCTGGATTGAACGGCTTTGACCTGTAAGATAGCGCTATTTCAGACAGGAGATTCAGCGTGTCACAGATATTGCAGCTCACACCTTTTGTTTTGTGCTCATCTTTGAAGAAGCAGATTGACTTTTACTGCGACCGATTGGGCTTCACCTGTGGTTTCACGCAGGACAACTATGCTTTCCTATCTTTGGGATCAGTTGCTATTCGCTTGCTGGAATGTCCGCCGCGTGCGGATGGCCGACCCCTCGGGGATGAGCACTCCTTTTACATTGATGTAGAAGGGATCGATGAGTTGTACGAACAACTACGTTCGGGGTTGGACGATCTGCCCGAAGGTCGCGTACGCGCACCGTTTGACCAACCCTATCTGCAGCGTGAGTTCCACGTGCTCGATGAAGATGGCACGCTTATTTTCTTTGGCGAAGATATTCGGCCACGTTGAGTTCGAACTAAAAGCCGACACCAGTGCCCTGCAGCATGCCGTGTTCCATGGCGTATCGTGTCAGGCCTGCGGTCGAGGAAATGCCAAGTTTGCGTTTGATGTTCTTGCGATGGGTTTCAACGGTTCGCACTGAAATATCCAGGGCCAGAGCAACCTCTTTATTGGATTTACCCTGTGCAAGCTCCAAGAGAATGGTTTGTTCACGCCCTGTAAGAGCCTCGCGCGCGCTGTCGCCTTTGGGTTCAAGTGAGCCACTGGCGCCAGTGCAAAGGTAACGCTCACCCTGCATCACGGCGTCGATCGCCTGTTTGATTTCCTCGGTCTGAACGTCCTTCAGAATGTAACCTCTCGCACCGTGGCTCAGAGCCGTAGAAATGTACTCTGGGCTGTCATGCATGGACAGGATCAGAACACGGGTGTCCGGCAGCCGTTCGAGGATGAGCTCGGTCGCGCTCAGACCACCCAGTCCTGGCATGTTCAGATCCATTAAAATGACATCCGGCTGCAGGCTGCTCGCCTGATCTACTGCTTCCTGGCCGTTGCTGAGTGTGCCGACGACTTCGATTTCGTCATAGCTTTCCAGGATTGACTGTATGCCTTCGGCGACCATGGGATGGTCGTCGACGATCAGGACACGGATCGTATTGGAACTCATGAACCGGCCTTTCGTTTCGGTGTTGCGTCTTCCTGCGGTGGCAGCAAGTGGCTAAGCGGCAAGCTGGCCTCGATCACGGTGCCACTTTGCGCGCCGCGTGATGACAGAATGCGCAGGGAGCCGTCAAGCTGTTCAATGCGCTCCTGCATGTTGCGAAGCCCAATGCCGCTGCCTGATCGGTTTGGTCCGGTGCGCAATCCGCGGCCATTGTCGGTGATCCGCATGGTTGCGCCTTTCTTGTGGCCGCGCAGGTCAATGGTAACACGAGTTGCGCCAGAATGGCGTTCGATGTTCGTCAGCGCCTCCTGCGCGATACGGTAAAGAGCGATCTTGCTGTCCTGATCCAGACGGTTGCGGAAAACAACGGTGGTGAATTCGGTTTCAATTCCGGTGCGTTCCCTGAAATCATCGGTCAGCGCCTTGAGGGCGGGGCCAAGACCCAGATCATCCAGAACACCAGGGCGCAGGTCTCGGCTGATACGGCGAACCTCGGTAATGGCTGTGCCCAGATGCTCGATCCCTTTGTCCAACGGATCACGTGCGCCATCATCGTCGCCGCGGGATAAGCGACGGCGGGTGTTATCCAGCGCATAACGGACACCAACCAGTATCTGACTGATCCCATCATGCAACTCGCGGGCCACGCGACCACGCTCTTCCTCCTGCGCATCGAAAACACGCTGGGTCAGTTCCTTGAGTTTGGCATCGGCCAGGCGGCGTTCGCGGATGTTCAGTAACATGCCCGAGGTAAAGACGATCAGAACCGCCGCCAGAACAATCCCGCCAATATACATGAATGTACGCTGTACCCGCGCCTCAACCTCAGCTCGGGCATTGGCAACGGTGGCCACAATGTCGTCGATAAAGACACCTGTCCCGACCACCCAGCGCCAGTCCTGCAGCCCTACGACATAAGCGATCATTTGCGCCTCTTCCCCGGTCGAGGGCTTCTGCCACATGAAGCTGTGCCAACCGGCACCCTGACGGGCGAGACGAATGAACTCGTTTACGACGGGCGTGCCATCGCTGTCGGTCAATCCTTCCCAATTGCGGTTGATGAACTCGGTCTGGCGCGGGCTGACCAGATTTTTCCCGTCATAATCATAGACAAAGAAGAAACCATCCTTGCCATAGATCATTGCCGAGAGGATTTGTTTCACGAGGTTCTGCGCGATCTCGTCATTTGGGGCGGCGCGACCATAGATATAGGCAAAACCGTTGCGTGCCTGAGTAACATAGTTGCGCAGCTCTTCTTTCTTGGCCTCGATCAGACGACGCTCCAGGGCCTGAATCTCACGCTCGGCTGTGGCCCGAGATTCATATGTCACCAACAGTGCAATTGCCGCGACAGCCACGACCAGCGGAATGGCGGCCACCAGTGACAGCTTCTGTGCGTAGGTCAGCGAGACCAGATTTCGGAATCCCCTCATGGTCGAATCGATACGCAAGCCGAGGGGTAATTGCAAAAAGAATGGGCATTTTAGTGCGGTAAAGCCTTGAGAATTCGGGTTCAGGCTTGAAATTGAGGCTAATAATTATCCGGAAAGCTGAAAAAAGCCCGTCCTCTACGCAGTACTAGGTATTCACATTCACATCCTCGTCATTAGGCTGGCGCGCACTGAAACGACTAAGCCCGGAGGAGTCCGGGTACTGAATATGTAGGGGAGGATCACTCATATGGATCGTCGTAAGTTTCTGAAAACGTCAGCACTGGGCGGCTCGGCCGCGGCGGCGACCGCTTTGGCGGCACCGGCATACGCGCAGGGTAACCGCACGCTGACTATGGTTACCTCGTGGGGCCGTGGCCTGGCTGGGGTTTTTGACAGCGCGCAGCGTTGCGCCGACAGCATCAATGCTATGTCGGATGGCAGCCTGACCGTTGACATCAAGGCAGCTGGTGAGCTTGTTGGCGCGTTCGAAGTATTCGACGCCGTATCATCGGGCCAGGCGGACATGTATCATGCGGCTGACTACTACTTTGTTGGTCAGCACCCGGGCTATGCCTTCTTCACGGCTGTTCCGTTCGGTATGACCGCTCAGGAAATGGTCAACTGGTACTACCAGGACGGCGGCATGGAGCTGCATGACGAGCTGGGCCAGATCTTTGGTCTGAAATCGTTCCTGGCAGGTAATACCGGCGCGCAGGCAGGTGGCTGGTACTCAAAAGAGATCAACAGTCCCGAAGACTTCAACGGTCTGAAGTTCCGTATGCCGGGTCTGGGCGGTAAAGCACTGGGCAAACTGGGCGCATCTGTTCAGAACATCCCGGGTTCGGAAGTGTATCAGGCGCTGTCGTCCGGCGCGATCGACGGAACCGAGTGGATCGGTCCGTGGGCCGACGAGAAAGCCGGCTTCCAGGAAATCACCAAGGTTTACTACACCGCTGGTTTCCACGAGCCGAACGCTGGTCTGTCGCTGGCAACCAACCGCGACGTCTTCGAAAGCCTGACGCCTGCTCAGCAAAAGATCATTGAGATCGCGGCGGCTGAATGCCACCAGTGGAACCTGGCACAGTTCCTGGCCAACAATGGTGCGGCCCTGCAGCGTCTGCAGTCGGGTGGCGTCAAGGTCATGGAATTCCCGGACAGCGTCTGGGATGCATTCGGCGCAGCCAGCCAGGAAGTTCTGGACGAAAACATGGGCGATGAGCTGTTCAAGAAGATCCACGACAGCCACATGGCGTCGTCGGCGTCTTCGGCAGGCTGGCTGGACCAGTCTTCGGGCATCTACACGGCCCAGCGTAACCGCGTACGCGGCTAATCACATTCAATACGATCAATTGGTTTCCCCGCCTGTGCGGGGGAACCTTTCCTGTTGCAAATGCGCGGATTGGACAAAACCGCTATAATCAGCATTGCAACTGATGCGACCTGGGGACAACATGCAGGACGATAACGGTATCTCCTTCTTCGGCGCCCTGTGGAACGGACTGGTCTGGTTCGTTCAGAACATCGCCGAAGCATTCTATAATTTCGGATACGCCATCACGCATCCGCAGCTCTGGCTGAACTGGTCGGACAAAGAAGCCATCATGCGCTTTGTCTATTATGGCGGATCGGTCGAGTTTTTCTTCGTGATCTTCACACTGTTTCTGGTTCTGACGGCCATTGGCCTCTATTACCGGAACTTTATGTGGGGCATGGTGCGGGGCCTTGAGGCGTTCGCGAACACGACCGGGCGTTTCTTTGCCTGGGCAGGTTTGCTGATGGTGATTCAGCAGATCGTCATCGTATTCATGCAGCGCGTATTCGCGCGCCCCGACATGTCGTTCGGGCTGGGCATTCCGGTCCAGATGGACATCAGCTGGTACGCTGAGGAACTGAAGCTCTATAACGCAATGGTCGTTTGCCTTTGCTGTACCTACACATTCGTACAGGGCGGACATGTCCGTGTTGACCTGATCTATGCAGGTATCAGCCACAAGGCCAAGCGTGTGGTGGATATGCTGGGTTCGTTACTCTTCATGATGCCAATGGCGGTGCTGACCTGGATGTATGGCTGGTACTTCATGTGGCGGCACCTGATCGTGCCGAAACCTTCTGCCAGCAATACCCTGGAACAGTTGACAAAAAAATCCCAGGCGCTGCGCTGGAACGTTGAAACCATCGGTTTCAGCCCCAACGGCTTTAACGGCTATTTCCTGTTCAAGATCCTGCTGGTTGCATTTGCGGCGATGGTTTTCCTTCACGCAATCGCATTCCTGTACCGATCCTATCTGGAGTACGTGGAAGGACCTGAAAGCGTTGGAAAATACCTCGACAAGGACAGCCTTGGCGAGGGTGAAGAAGCCTACGAAGGCGCACATTAGGGACGGAGACCCAGACTATGTTATTCGGACTTGATGGCGTCGAAATAGGCCTCATTATCGTATTCTTCTGCCTCTTCGGGGGCATCTTATCCGGCTTTCCGGTGGCCTTTGCCATCGGTGGCGCAGGGATTATCTCGTTTGGGATCATCGCGGCGTTGGATAGCGCCGGTTTGTTGATCCACCAGGCGATCGACACAGGTTCGCAAGCCTATCGGGACGTTGTGAACTCGGGCATCAAACCCGACACGATATCCGTGTTCCGATACCCGGATTTGCCAAGGATAGCCGAGCCGGTCTTTGTATCAGGCTGGGAAACCGCGCTGGATCGCAACGTATCCTTCATTGTGAACCGCATGAATGAACGTGTTCTGGCGGGGCAGTCGATTGAGACCCTGCTGGCGGTGTTGATGTTTGTTCTGATGGGCATCACGCTGGAACGCTCGAAGATCGCAAACGATCTGCTGACTACAATGGCGCGCGTCTTTGGCCCGCTGCCGGGTGGTTTGGCCGTGTCGATCGTGGTCGTGGGCGCGTTTCTTGCAGCTTCGACCGGGATCGTGGGCGCCACCGTTGTAACCATGGGCTTGCTCGCGCTGCCCACCATGCTGCGCAACAACTACTCGCCTGAACTGGCGACGGGTGTTATCGCAGCATCGGGCACGTTGGGCCAGATCATTCCACCGTCCATTGTTATTGTTCTGCTGGGTACGCTTGCCGGTGACCTCTATTCGACCGCACAGGAAACCCGCGCGGTTGAGGCAGGGTGTACCGACGCGCTGACCTATCTGGGTGAGCCTGCGGTGGTTTCGGTCGGAACGCTGTTCCAGGCGGCTCTGCTGCCGGGGATCATGCTCGCGTTGCTCTATGCGCTCTATGCGTTTGGCTATGCACTGCTGAACCCGGACAAGGCGCCTGCGGTTGCAATGTCGGGTGGCACGGGTGAGCCGATTACCCGCGCGGAAGGTCTGACTTGGCTGCTGGGTGCACCGGTTGCTCTGATTGCTGGTGCCTTCCTGCTGGGCAGTGTCGGTGTGATCGGTAGTCAGAACATCGCAGTAT
This sequence comes from Ruegeria sp. CH6, assembly GCF_056537005.1. Lineage (NCBI taxonomy): Bacteria > Pseudomonadati > Pseudomonadota > Alphaproteobacteria > Rhodobacterales > Roseobacteraceae > Ruegeria > Ruegeria sp. CH6. Next base: position 368,434 of record NZ_JBQFQS010000002.1, read on the forward strand.
CGGGCTTTTCCGATGTCGGGCAGGGCGCGTCGCTGCGCACCAATGTCTCGGCTGAGTGTCAGGCTTCGATGATCGAACTGCATGGTCAGTCTGCCTGGGATCAAGCCGTAGCCGAGCAGGAAGCGATTGACGAGGCAGGTGGTGTGTCACAGGCTCAGCGTCTGAGCGAAGAGGAGATCGCGGCTGAACGCGAAGCCAAGATCGCGGCTGCCGCTCCGATTGGTACTGGCGTGGCCGTGACAGTTGTACTGTTGGCTCTGACGCTGGTTCTGGGTCGGGGTATCGCACCCTCGCGCCCGATGCAGCCTTTGATCCTTGGTGCTATTGGCCTGTTGCTTGTCTTGCTTGTCGATACCTTGCTTGTCGCGCCAACAACATCTTCGGGTGTGACGTTCCTGTTACTGGCGATACCGTTTGCGATTGCGCTGTACGGGTGCAAAGAGGCTGCGGCGCGATGCGCCACAAATGATCTGATCCGGGTGGTCTTCCCGCCACTGGTTCTGATCATCGCGGTTTTGGGCTCGATCCTTGGTGGTATCACCAACCCGACACCGGCCGCTGCGCTGGGTGCGGGTGGTGCGATCATGCTGGCCGCCTATCGCAAACTGCAGGATGAGGGCCGTTCCGGCAAAGTGATCATCTGGTCAACCTTCGCAGTCATCATCTGTCTGCTGTTGGGTGTGAACTTTGATCTGCGCATCAATCAGGGTGGCGTTACGTTCGAGACCTGGGTGGCATTCGTTCTTGCCTATGCTGCGTATCTCTATGCGCTGTTCGGCTTGCTGTTCGGATGCTGGATCCTGTTTGCCAGTGGTGTCCTGACACCTGTGGTACGCGAGACGGCCAAGGTGACATCGATGGTGTTCACCATCCTGATCGGGTCACAGCTTCTGAATCTTGTGGTGATATCGTTCGGTGGTGAGCACTACATCCAGCAGTTCCTGAAGAGCTTTGACAACGAGTTCACGGTCTTCCTGATCGTGATGCTGGTGCTGTTCATTCTCGGCTTTGTGCTGGACTTCCTCGAGATCATCTACATCGTGATCCCGATTGTTGGTCCGGTGATCTATGGCGGGTCGTTCGATCCGAAATGGGTCACCATCATGGTTGCAGTGAACCTGCAGACATCGTTCCTCACACCGCCGTTCGGGTTTGCCCTGTTCTACTTGCGCGGGGTGGCACCCAAAGAGGTCACGACGGGCCACATCTACAGAGGTATCATCCCGTTCGTGATCATTCAGGTGGTCGGTATTGCGATCCTTTGGTTCTTCCCAACGATCGTAACGATCGTTCCGGATCTGATCCCGAATTAAGAGATCGCATAGCAACAAGACACAACCGGAGGCCAAATGGCCTCCGGTTTTTCGTTTCAGACGTCGGTTTTTGCGTGGGTTAGTTTGGCGAACTCACGCTCTGCACCGTGATCGATCTCCAGATGGGTGACATCCAGTGTGCCTGCATTCGGGTCGTTGAAGACTGAATGGTCCAACTTACCGACCCTTTGCGCGACGATCGTGGAGACTACCGCGTCTCCGGTGACATTCACGACGGTCCGCATCATGTCTACGAGCCGGTCAACCGCCAGAATGATGGCGATCCCTTCAAGTGGCATCCCAAGCTGGTTCAACACCATGGCCAGCATGACCATGCCCACGCCCGGCACCCCAGCCGTACCAATGGACGCCAGAACAGAGATAGAGATCACTGTCAGATATCCGCCCAGACCCAGATCGATTCCGTAGACATTGGCCAGAAATACCGTCGCGACACCATGCATGATGGCGGTACCGTCCATATTGATCGTTGCGCCAAGCGGAATACCGAATGACGCGACCGAACGGTCAACACCAACGCGCTGTGTCACGCATTGCATGCTGGCCGGGATCGTTGCGTTCGAGCTGGAGGTTGAAAACGCGAAGACCTGAGCTGAGCGCATCTTGCTCAGGAACATGCGTGGGTTCAGTCCTGTAAATGCATAAAGCAGCACCATCAGCGTTACACAAAGGTGGAAGACCAGCGTCAGGCTGATTGTTGTCAGATAACCGATGACCGGTGCGAACAGGCTGAAACCTTCAAGGGCAAAGGTTCTGGCAATCAGGCAGAAAACTCCGATCGGGGCAAAGGCCATGACGATTTCAACAATCTTCATCGCCAGTTCGTTCATGAACTCACATCCTTGAACAAACGCTTTGGCTTTGCTGCCGATCATCAGGACGGCAACGCCAACCACGACGACATAAAAGATGATCTGCAGCATCTCACCGTTCGCCAGTGCATGCACCGGGTTCTTGGGAATGATGTTTGCAAGTATGTCCCATGCGGTTTGTTGAGACGCCACAGCGACGTTCTGATCAGCAAGGTGCATTCCGGAAAATCCGGTGCCGGGCCCAATCAGGCTGGCAAACACCAATGCGGTGGTTACGGCCAACGCAGTTGTTGCCAGATAGGTAACGAACGTCAGCCCACCTACGCGCCCTAATACTCTGATGTCACCGATACCGATGACGCCGCAAAGCAGAGAAAAGACGACCAGAGGCACTACCAGCATCTGAAGCGCATTCAGAAACATCTGGCCGATCATACCGAACAGACCATTTACCAGATTGTTCTCGAGAAACGGATTGCTCCAATAGTTCAGTATCAATCCAAGAACGGTTCCCACAACCAGGGCAACCAGGATTTGTGTCGTCAGGTTTGCCGCAAGCAGTTTACGCGTGGCGTACCTCATTTGCTTTCCCCCAAAATAATACCAAAGCGACGGGCCGGGGACCCGTTGCAGCAATCGATAATTCAATGATGTCAAACGGCTGTGGCCGCTGAATTCCCGCTCGGTGCAACAGTGCACGAGGTCAGCGATATTTGGTGACCCTGCGTCAGTTTTCAACTCTCCGCTGATCTCGATCACCAAAAACAAGTGCCTGGTTTCAGCCTGAGCTACTGATCGGCGCGCGCTGTAGGGCTGTGAATATGTGATTTATTTCAGGTGGTTGCCAGTTACGCGAACTGAATCAGATCCCAGCGGTTTCCAAATGGATCGCGCCAAACTGCCACAGTGCCATATGGCTCTTGCCTGGGCTGTTCCTCGAATTGAACGCCATTTGCAACCATGGCCGCGTGATCCCGTTGAAAATCATCCGTTTCGAGGAAGAAACCGACGCGGCCACCGGTTTGATTGCCGATGGCGGATTGCTGTTCTTCTCCATCTGCCTTGGCGATCAGCAGCGACGCCCCGCCTGATCCCTTTGGGCTCACCCGAACCCATCGTTTGCCACCACCCAGATCGATGTCCTGTGTTAGCTCAAAGCTCAGCGTTTGGGTGTAAAATGCGATGGCGTCATCGTAATCCGGCACCACGAGGGTGACCGCATGAAGGTTCTGCTGCATGGGAATTTATCCTTTGGTCGGATGCCGATCCGGAAGTTGAATATTGGCAACCTGCTCGGCAATCGGAGGGGACGACAGCGGATGCTGAGCCGTTTCGGCAAACTCATCCGGGTCTTTGATGCTTTGCCACTCACCTTGCACATAAGCTTCGAGGCCCGAGAACTTGGCTTTGTAGCCCATTTTCGGGCTGCCCGGCACCCAGTAGCCGAGATAGATGTAAGGCAGACCTGCCTCCCGCGCGATATCGATGTGATCAAGGATCATGTAGGTACCCAGCGAGCTTTGCGGCTGCTGCGGGTCATAAAATGAGTAGACCATGCTCAGCCCGTCATCCAGAACGTCGGTCAGGCTGACCGCAATCAGGTTTCCGGTTTCAGGATCTGCGTATTCCACTACACGACTGCGGATCGGCGTCTCTTCGATCATTGCAGCGAACTCGAACACATCCATATCTGCCATGCCGCCATCGGCGTGCCGGGCGTCCAGATAACGTCGAAACAGTTCATATTGGTCGTCCGTCGCCCAGGGCGATGTGGCGCGCCGCTCCAGATACGAATTGCGTTTGGCCGCGCGTTTCTGGCTTTTGGTTGGGCGGAAGGCCGAGACGTCGATGCGCGCCGACAAACAGGCGGCGCAATCGGTGCAGGACGGGCGGTAAAGGACATTCTGGGACCGACGAAACCCTTGTTGCGACAGCGAATTGTTCAGTTGATCCGCGCCTTCACCCTGCAAGGCGGTGAATAGCTTACGCTCCATCCTGCCCTCAAGGTAAGGGCAGGGTTGTGGAGCCGTCACATAGAACTGTGGCGCTATTGGCAGCGTGTGTCGCATGAAGGTCCCGTGTTTCCTCGGAACGGATGATAGCAACCGTTCCGGGACGCGCCAAGTGATTCACTTCAAGACTGGCTTATGCGCGCTGATTGATCATCACAGTGCCAAGGAAGGCGTCTGTCAGGCCCTGACAACGGGCGCTGGTCAGCATCATGATCACGGAAATGATCTGGATAACGGGGAAGGCCATGCTGACGAAATACCCGGCCGTATGTGCAACAGCTTTACCGGTATCCATTCGCGCGCCAAACGCATCGCGCAACTCGATGCCCATGAAACGCATGCCCAGCGTGGCTGACCCGTTCGCGATTGTCACAACGCGATACACAAAGCTGACGACCATATAGATCAGCGCGAGGATAAAGAACCCGAGCCCAAAGGTAAGCACAATGGCGACTGTGCAAAGCAGAGAGATAAAGGCGATATCAAACAACCAGGCAATAAAGCGTTTGATCGCCACAGATTGATAAAACTCCGGTTGGCGATCAGGGTCAGGCAAATGGTTCATTTCATGAAGTCCAGGTGATGGGTGTCAATGGCCCTGACCCGGGAATGCGGGGCAGGGCAAAGTTGTCTTGGGCAGGTCAGGCAGGATTACCCGACTCGGCCTCATTCTGGTTGTCGCGGGCGCGTTCGTCCATGAACTGGTCGAATTCGGCTTTGTCTTTAGCTTCGCGCAGACGACGCAGGAAGGATTCGAACTCCTGCTGTTCACGCTCCAACCGTGCCAGAGTGTCGGACTTGTAGGCATCAAACGCGCTGTTGCCTGACGGTTTCATGGTGCTCATGTGGCTCTGCCAGGATTTGCGGTGGCTGCAGGATTTGCTGAACATGCGTTTGCTCCAGATCATATAGGCAAGAAAGGCCAGGCCGATAGGCCAGAAGAAGATAAAGCCAAGGACCATGGCGGCAATCCAGGCGCCTTTGCCCTTGCTGTCTAGCCAGGCTTCACAACGGTGAAGCCATCCCGGATTTTCTGGGACGGTGTGTTCGGACAATGCGGTCATTGGGGTTCTCCAGGTTGATGTAAATTCCTTTCACATTGTCTAGATGGGAAGCCTTGGATTGGTTGCAAGGGGTGTATGTGAAAAAGATTTACATTTGGCCGGATGCAAGATGTTTGATCGGCTGGCGAAAAGGCAGGATGTGTCGAATTTACCGTTGAACTCGAAACAGGTTCTCTCAAAGTCTGACACCAGTGTTTGCAGCAAGACAGTTTTGAGAAATCTAGAAGTCGAAACCGGTTTGGATGGGGGGGGCGTAGGGGGATATTAGTTCTTCACCGTTTGCGCCCGGCTTGATTGGCTTTACGGTATGATGCTCAAATCGACCTTCGTATTTCGTACCAAGTGTCACTTGTGCGTCCTGCGGAGTGATGACGCCTGTTAGCCAGTCTTCAATTTCTTCAGGCGTCAGAATGACTGGCATTCGATTATGGATATGTGCGATCTGAGAGCTGGGCTTGCGGGTCATTATGCTGCAACTGTGGCGTCCATCTTCTGTCCGGTAGAAGCCCGCAAAGAACATCGTGGGTGAGTTGCTTTTAACAGAGATAAACACGGGACAATCGTGACCCTGGCCCTTTGGCCATTCATAGTAGCCAAGGGCTGGTACGAGACAGCGCCCATTGTCCCAATAGTCCTTCCAGAAACTGACGTTTTCGATTTTTGAATTGATCAGAGGCTTCCGACTGCGGGGATCCTTGATTTGCCAACGCGCCGATGTAACTTCCGCACAATCACCATCCCAGCGGATCATGCTGACCTGGTCGGTTGGCGATATATTGAAACCTCCTGATGGCAATTGCTCAGGAAGGTGAGGGGAGACTTTTCCATAAAGAAGGGCCTCCATAATCGCCAGCATTTGTCGCTGTGTCAGATGTCCGGCTGCAAATTTTCCACACATGGGAGAAGGTTAGGCGGATTGGGTAATTGGAACAAGTAAACGGCAAAATAAAGTACTTAGATTGTCGAGGCGACATTGTTGTACATCGTTGTCGTCTGGATCGGCTCTCGATCCATCGTATCAAGGTCCCCATCCCCTGAAATGCTTGTCCGACCTGACAGGCTTGTTTGCAATTCTGGGGAATGAGGCGGTTTAAGTGTTTAAGCTGGTTAAACAGAGGTCGATTCAAATGAAGTTTTGAACGGTATGTTGGGCAAATACACCCACCGGTGAATAAAACCGTTTTGAAGTCATCGGGTGTCATGGCGAGTTCTTGGGTAACTCGATAGCCTGCAAAGTATCCTATGATCGTGCCGCCTCACGTCTTATGTTCGAGCCATAGTGCAAGGATGGCCTTTATTGTATGGCGCGTTTGCGATGCTGGTTCATTTGCAGGCTTGTGTGTCAATGAAATCAAGATTTGCAGGTGAAACATTGTTTTAACGCTGTTTGAAAAGCACTAGAGTTACCTGAACTCATTCTGCGGGAGCTTTTTGTGAACACCTTTCTTAACCGCTTATTCGCATTTATCCGACCCGGTCTGGGCTCTTTCGAGTATCCGTAATCACAAATTTCAAACTACATGCCGACTATGGAAAATACAGAAAACAAGACCGCCCCTACGCTTGATGAGATCCTGACACTCGAGAAGAAGGTGTGGGCAGCATTGGTTGAAGGGAATGCAGAGGCAGACCGTGCATTGCTAAGCCCGGACTTTCTGGGGGTTTACCCGACAGGGTTTGCAAACCGAGACGATCATGTGGGTCAGTTCGCTGACGCGCCGACTATGGCCAGATTTGAACTCAGCGAGACAAAGCTAAGGGTGCTGTCACCTGATATCGTGTTGCTTTCCTACCGCGCAGATTATCAAAGGCCGGATGCGGCCGAGTGGGAGGCGATGCTAATCTCTTCACTTTGGGAGCGTCGCCTCGACGTTTGGATCAACAGTTTCAGTCAGGATACTCCGACAGAGGCCAAGTGATAGGTTTGTCCCATTGACGCCGTGCGATGGGGCTGCGCAATTTGCCTCTATGAAAGATGTTCTTGCCATCAACCGTGTTCCGCGCCCCTTCGATCCGTCACTTGGTGAGGAGGCGCGTTCGCTTGTTCCGGATTTGACACCCGAGCAATCCGAGCTGATCGCGGGAACAGCCGGGTCCAGCCCATATCTCAAGGGGCTGATCGAGCGTGAGAGGGAGTGGCTGCCGCAAGCCATACAACACCCGGATCAGGCATTGGCCGAAGTGATGTCGGCTGCGCGTGATCTTCCCCCCGACCAACTTAAGCCGGGCCTGCGTCAGGCCAAGCGTCGTATGGCGCTGTTGACGGCGCTCGCGGATCTGGCAGGTGCGTGGCCATTGGAAAAGGTGACTGCTGCGCTGACTGATTTTGGTGCACTTGCTGCAGATGTGGCGGCAAAGGCCGAGATCGCAAACCTGATCCGTCGCGGCAAGCTGCCGGGTATGACGGATGATGACCTCGAAACCGCTGCTGGGATGGTGATCCTTGCGATGGGAAAGATGGGTGCACATGAGCTGAATTACAGCTCTGACATCGATCTGATCGTGTTATTCGACGAGACCCGATTTGATCCTGATGACTTCTATGAAGCGCGTCAGAGCATGGTGCGCGCGACACGGAATTTCTGTGCAACACTCAGCGACAAAACAGCAGATGGCTATGTCTTTCGCACCGATCTGAGGCTGCGGCCTGATCCAGCGGTCACGCCCGTCTGTCTGGCGATGGAAGCGGCAGAGCGCTATTACGAGAGCCTTGGCCGGACTTGGGAGCGCGCGGCTTACATCAAGGCACGACCGTGTGCCGGTGATCTGTCGGCGGGAACAAAGTTTCTGGAAGCACTGCGCCCGTTTGTCTGGCGGCGGCATCTGGATTTTGCCGCGATACAGGACGCTCATGATATGCGCCTGCGAATTCGGGAAAACAAAGGTACTGGCGGTGCCCTGTCCATTCCGGGGCACGACATGAAACTGGGGCAGGGCGGAATTCGCGAAATCGAGTTTTTCACGCAAACCCGACAGTTGATTGCAGGCGGGCGCGATCCGGATTTGCGGGTTCGTGGAACTGTTGAAGGTTTGGCAGCCCTGTCGTCCAAGGGATGGGTGCCGCAGGATGTGGCTGACAAGCTGACTGATCATTATCGTGCCCATCGCGAAGTCGAGCATCGCATCCAGATGGTGCACGATGCCCAGACACACAAAGTGCCACAATCCGATGATGGCATAGAACGGGTGGCGTGTCTGATGGGGCTCAGCAGCGAAGAACTGACATCGGAGTTGACCCGCCGCCTGACCGAAGTACACGAACTGACCGAAGGTTTTTTTGCTCCAGGGCCCGGTGCCGCGCCTGTGGCTGCACAGCCTGTCGAGTTCGACAAAGGTGTATTAGCACGATGGCCCACATATCCGGCCCTGCGTTCGCAACGGGGTGCACGGATATTCGAACGGCTGAAGCCCGAGTTGATGTCGCGTTTGGCAAAGACTGCCCAACCAGAAGAAGCTCTGGTTGCATTGGACGGGTTTCTTTCCGGGTTGCCTGCGGGTGTTCAGCTGTTTTCACTGTTCGAGGCTAATCCGCATCTGATTGATCTGTTGATTGACATTGTGGGCACCTCTCACGCGCTGGCCACCCATCTGTCACGCAATGCATCGGTGTTCGATGCTGTGATCGGGGGCAGCTTCTTTACCGATTGGCCCGGTCAAGCCGTTTTGCAAGCAGAGCTGTCGCAGCTGCTTTCTGCCGAAGCCGACTATGAATCTCAGCTCGATCTCGCCCGCCGCTGGTGCAAAGAATGGCATTTCCGAGTTGGCGTTCATCATTTGCGGGGACTGATCGATGGTGCACAGGCAGGGCAGCAATATGCCGAGCTGGCGCAAGCGGTGATTGCCGCCATACTTCCCTTTGTCATCGAGAATTTTGCGCGAAAACACGGCCCGGCACCCGGGCGCGGTGCGGCCGTCCTGGGGATGGGGTCTTTGGGGGCAGGGCGGATCAACTCGCAATCCGATCTGGACATGATTGTGATATATGATCCGCAGGATCAGGATATGTCTGACGGTCCCCGACCGCTTGCCACGCGCACGTACTATGCTCGTTTTACCCAAGCATTGATTACGGCCCTTGCCGCACCGATGGCGCAGGGTCGGCTGTATGAGGTCGACATGCGGTTGCGCCCCTCTGGCAATCAGGGGCCGGTGGCAACCAGTTGGCATAGTTTTACCAATTACCAGCAGAACGAAGCCTGGGTATGGGAGCATCTTGCCCTTACGCGGGCGCATGTGGTGGCTGGCGATGATGAGTTGGCAGAAGACATCGAAGCGTTCCGTTCGGAGTTTTTGTCACGACCACGGGACCACGGCAAAGTTCTGCGCGAAGTTTCCGAGATGCGTGGACGCCTTGCGGCGGCCAAGTCTCCGGCCGGGATCTGGGATGCGAAAAACGGCGCAGGCCGCCTGATGGATATCGAACTGATCGCCGAAACCGGAGCTTTGCTGTCGGGAACATCCAAGCGTGATGTACATTCGGGATTGGATGGCGCAGTCGCTGCCGAATTATTGGATGTCGCGCAGGCGCAAACGCTTAAAGACTGTTACGATTTATGCTGGTCCGTACAATGCGCGGCACGGCTGTTGTCTGGCAAGGTGATCGAAGCCGACAAGATAGGCGAGGGCGGCACGGCCTTTCTGTGCCGTGCTACCGGCTTTGAACAGGTCGAACAGTTGCAGGCTGCGCTGCAGGAAAGTTATGACACCGCTGCCGCACTGATCGGAGCCGTGGTTGAGGGGGACGAAAATGGCACGCAGTGATGATCCGAATGATCCAAAGGGCCTTATCCGAGAGGCTTATCGCATCGAAGGCATCGCTTTGCCTGAGTGTCGAAGCATCTTTCTGGACTGGGCGCTTAGCCTGCCTGATGACCGTGACCAGCAGCAGGCTTTGTCCGACCTGCACACAGTGTATTCTGGTCAGGATGCCGAACACCCGATGACTCAGGTGCTGAGCGAAGGGTTGCAGGCCGCACAAACGCCCAAACGGCGCGGCGGCTGGCGCTCGCGCCCGCGCTAAAGGGCTTTTACACGCGCATGTTCGGGACTATGAGGGCGTCATGACCCAGACTTCCTCTTCCGACCGCCCACGAATCCGTCTGAAACCCAAAGCCAACGCTCGTGGTGTGCGTCACGGATTTCCTTGGGTGTACGCCAATGACATTGTCACCGACCGGCGCACCCGCAAGATCGAAGCCGGAGCGCTGGCGGTTCTTGAAGATGATAAGCGTCAATCGATGGCTTTGGTTGCGGTCAATCCCGCATCAAAGATCATGTGCCGCATTCTGGATCGCGATCCCTCTGCTGAGCTCAATGCAAATTGGTTCGAGGCCCGACTGCAACGTGCGCTGGAGATGCGAGAAAGCTTGTTCGACAAGCCCTACTACCGTCTGGTCCATGCCGAGGCGGATGGCTTTCCGGGAGTGATCATTGACCGGTTTGGTGACGCATGTGTTGTTCAGCCGAACGCGGCCTGGGCTGAGCTGCATCTTGAACTGCTGACAGAAGCTCTGATCAAGGTGACCGGCGTCAGCACCCTACTCAAGAACGCATCAGGTCGGACCCGTGGATTGGAAGGTCTGGACGATGTCAATCTGACCTTGCGGGGCGACGCACCTGACGCTCCTTTGCCGGTGCCGATGAACGGCGCGACCTATATGGCAGACCTGACCGGCGGGCAGAAAACAGGGCTGTTCTACGATCAGCGCCCAAACCATGCCTTTGCAGCCAGATTGGTCCAGCCGGAAGCACGCGTGCTGGATGTGTTCAGCCATGTCGGTGGGTTCGGGCTGGCAATGCTGGCAGGCGGTGCGGCACAGGCCTTGTCGGTCGATGGCTCTGCCGCTGCGTTGGAACTTGCCACAAAAGGTGCCGATGCCTCGGGTTTCGTCGACCGGTTTGAAACGCGTCAGGGGGATGCCTTTGATGTCTTGACGAAACTTGGCGAAGAAGGCGCTGAATTCGACGTTGTCATCTGTGATCCACCTGCATTCGCACCGTCCAAACAAGCGCTCGATGCCGGGCTGCGCGCCTATGAACGAATTGCACGGCTCGCTGCGCCTCTGGTCAAGCCGGGTGGCTATCTGGGTCTTTGCTCGTGCTCTCACGCGGCGGATTTAGGGCGGTTCCGTGATGCATCCTCGCGTGGCATTGGTCGGGCAGGCCGGCAGGCACAAATGATCCACACGGGATTTGCCGGGCCTGATCATCCGCAACTGCCGCAACTGGCTGAGAGCGGTTATCTCAAAGCCGTGTTCTACCGGTTGTGAAGGCAGTTCTGGATACTTGCGTCATCTACCCCACCGTGATGCGGGAGATGTTGCTGGGTGCCGCGGCCATAGGGCATTTCACTCCGATCTGGTCGGCGCGCATCCTTGAGGAATGGGCTCGAGCTGCCCGCAAGCTCGGACCTCAGGGCGAAGCGCAGGCACGCGCCGAGATCGCATTGGCGCAATCCAAATGGTCCGATGCCGAACGCCCAGCCGCTCCGGGTATCGAACAACGGCTCTGGCTGCCGGACAGTGCAGATGTTCACGTCTTGGCGACGGCCGTCAGTGCCTCGGCGGATGTAATCGTTACCGTGAACGCCAAGGATTTTCCCAGAAATATACTGGCGGAAGAGGGGCTTGAGCGAATTGATCCGGATGCACTGCTGCATCAGTTTTGGATCAGGGATCCTCAGGGTATCGAAGCTGTTTCCGCGGATGTCCTTGCCGAAGCCAACCGTCTGTCGGGCGACCAATGGACCTTACGCGCGCTGATGAAGAAAGCCCGGCTGCCGCGCTTGGGCAAAGCACTGGCGACTTAGGGCAAGACCTTAGCCATTCGAACCCCAGCGGTGTTCCAGTGCCTCAAGCGCCGCAATGCGCTCGTCCGTCTTGGGGTGGCTCATCAGCCAGGCCGGTACCACACCAGCCCGCTGCCGAGTCAGATCCTCAAGCTTGTGGAACAGAGATTTCTGCGGACCGATCCCGATACCCGCTTTGGTCAACAACGCAGCCGCATATTCGTCTGCCTCGTACTCATCCGCACGCGACAGGCGTGAGGCAAGAAGGGCGGTCAGGGCATTGGCAATCCATGCGCCGATAAACGGGATGAACCTGTTCAGAATCATCATCAGCGCAGCCCGCATCGCATTCTGACCTGAAAAGTCGATCATCCGACGACGCGCATGCCCAAGCGCTACGTGGCCGAGTTCATGCGCGATCACGCTTGCCATCTCTTCTGCGGACACTTCGCCATTGCGGAACTTTCGATAGAACCCGCGCGTGATGAATATGCGTCCATCCGGGGCCGCTAGGCCGTTAACCGGATCGATTTCATAGATGTAAACCGGTACGCGCGCGACATCCAATGCCGCCGCAAGCCTGTCGGTCATACGTTTCAGTGCCGGATCAGCCAGTTCAGTAGACTTTGCATCCAACTCGCGATGCGTGCGCCAGACGGAAATCCGGTACATGACAAAGGCATAAGCGATGGCCAGCAAAATGGGAGTTAGACGGAGCATGTTCTAGATATGGGACCGCGTTATCGGTGGGGCAAATACTATTTTGACTTTGCCTTGTAAAAGATTGTGCGTTTCGCCTGAAGCAACAGATGATGCCTTGGTTCGCAGGTCGTTGATCTATAAAGCACACCCCAGAAACTAGATTTCTGATGCCCTATTTCCGCCATTTTGGATCAGCAAAAAGATGACCAGGTTCAAGAAACGAGCATGCGCGGCAAGGTCGGTTTCTGATAGATATAACAACTGAAAATTTGAGGGAGCATTCGACATGGGCCATGAGTTTGACTACTTGATTGAAAAAATTCGCAGTGCAGAGTTTGAGAGCAACCCGTTCAAGCATCTTCATATCGAGAGTTTTTTGTCCGACGAACATTTTGAGGCGGTTGTAGGCGCGCGTGAGATCGACACGACCGCTGCAAACACACCAGAGCAACTTCTAGACCAGCTGGAAAGCGTTGGTTACAAAGCCATCTCTTTCCCGGGTTGTGTGACTTCGAAGGCCGAGTACCTGAAGTGGCTCGAGGGTGAGTCTCAGAAGAGCGTTCATAAGGCGACCGAGGGATTTGGAATGGTCCTGCGCCTCACGCCCCCAAATGGCAGCATCCTGGAAGCACTTGATGCTTTTCTGAAATCCGACGAGATGAAAGAGGCGCTGGCCAACAAGTTCGAGCTTGAGGGAGAGCTTGTGGTGGATGCAGGAATACAGAAATACCTGCATGGCTACGAAATCAGCCCTCATCCCGACACCCGACGCAAGGCGCTAACGTGGATGTTTAATGCCAATCCCGGATCGGATAGCGAAAATGCCGATATCCACACGCACTATATGACATTCAAGCCAGAGTGGGCGTTTATTTCAAGCTTCTGGCAAGGCAATCAGGATGTCGATCGGTGTTGGGTGCCGTGGGATTGGTGCGAAACCCGGAAGCAGCAGCGCAACAACAACAGCATCGTGTTTTTTGCGCCCTCAGAGGACACTATGCACGCGGTGAAGGCGAATTATGATCATCTGAAGACGCAGCGGACCCAGTTTTACGGAAATCTCTGGTACAAAGTCGATCCTATGTTGCCGAAGGTCGAGTTTGAAGATCTGGACATTCGGGCGCATATGGCGGCCTCTTCTTCAACGCTCAATTCCATGAAACGCACAGCGGCTGGACGAGCAGCGATTAGCCTTGCCAAAAAATTCAAAGAGCGGGTGTAACGCTTTCAACAAAGCGACTTTCGCCTGTCAGGTGCTAAGCAGCCCGGTCACAGTGCATCGTGCAACTGGGCTGCAACACGTTTGGACCTGAAGGGTATGCGGAAGTTAATTAGCGCGTAAGTTCCCGCATTCCCTGTTCAAGTCCGGCCAAGGTCATGGGGACCATGCGATCTTCAAAGATCTCGCGGATCATGCCAATCGAATGCGTATACTCCCAGTATTTTTCAGGCACCGGGTTGATCCAAAGATTCGAAGTCCACTGCTCGCGCGCACGTTCTAGCCAGACCTGCCCGGATTCAGGGTTCCAGTGTTCATTTGCACCACCGGGATAGGCGATCTCGTAAGGGCTCATCGATGCGTCGCCGACAAAGATGCACTTGTAGTCTCCGCCATAGGTACGAAGGACTTCGTGTGTCGGGGTCTGCTGGTCCCAGCGACGACGGTTGTCACGCCAGACACCTTCGTACAGGCAGTTGTGGAAGTAGTAGTATTCCAGATGCTTGAACTCGGTCCGGGCGGCCGAGAACAGCTCTTCGACCACCTTGATATGCGGGTCCATCGAGCCGCCTACATCGAGGAACAGCAAAACCTTCACCGCATTGTGGCGTTCTGGTCGGGTTTTGACGTCTAGGTAACCGTGTTCGGCTGTCGCTCGGATCGTGCCATCCAAATCCAGCTCTTCGGCGGCGCCTTCACGCGCCCAACGGCGCAGGCGTTTCAGCGCGACCTTAATATTGCGGGTGCCAAGCTCAACCGTGTCGTCGAGGTTCTTGAACTCACGCTTGTCCCAGACTTTCACCGCACGTTGATGGCGGCTTTCTTTCTGCCCGATACGAACACCTTCGGGGTTGTAGCCATATGCGCCAAACGGAGAGGTGCCTGCGGTGCCGATCCATTTGTTGCCGCCCTGATGGCGACCCTGCTGCTCGCTCAGGCGTTCACGCAGCGTTTCCATAAGCTTATCGAAGCCTCCCAAGGCTTCGATCTCGGCTTTCTCCTCGTCCGACAGATGCTTTTCCGCCATCTTGGCCAACCAGTCGGCCGGGATGTCGACAGCTTCGAGCACCTGTTCAAACGAAATCTCATCCAGTCCTTCAAAGCTGGCGGCAAAGGCGCGGTCGAACTTGTCGATATTGCGCTCATCTTTCACCATCGACACGCGGGCGAGGTAGTAGAATGCCTCGACGTCGTAGGTCGCCAATCCCTTTTTCATACCTTCAAGAAAAGTCAGATATTCCCGCAGCGAAACGGGAATGCCGGCTTTTCTGAGGTTTTCGAAAAAGGGTAGAAACATGGATCTACGCTACCAGACGGACAAGGATCAGCGACAGGATCAGTCCAACCAATGCAAAGGCGATGCCGTAACCGGCCGCGTATTGCGCCATGTCAGCGCCACTGCCGTTACGTTTCCGAGCCGTCAGGGCACCCAGAATCGCACCCAACAAAGCCATTCCCAGAACCACTACCATGCGCGTATCATCCGTCTTCGATGTTCTGTGGGTTGCGCAATGCGATGTCCTGCATCAGCGAGCGAACCACAACTTCCGAGCCAAAGCCGTATCGCGCCCACCCCAGACTGTCCAGCCTGACGGCGCGTGCCTGTTCGTATCTTCCGGACTGTTTCAGAGCTTCGGATTTCAGCAACATAAGCGTGGCCAGCATGGATGCGTTTTCGGCGCGTGTCATGACTGCGATTGCATTGTCGATTTCAGGCAGTACGCTTGGTCCCTTTCGACGTGCCAGTGCATAAGCCGCGGTTTGCGTGGTGATATACGCACGATGTAACTCGGTGCCGGGTGTATTCGCCAGAAATTGCTGCGCGATCGCATATTGGCGCTGCGCTTCCTCGGGGTTGTCGAATTGCCCCATTCGTCCCATCAGATAATGTGGAAATGCCCTGCGGTGATCAGTCCACCCTTGTTGTTGCCCGATTTGTGCTGCCCTTTGAGCGGATCGGAGCCGATTGGCAGAGGATGAACGGGACCCAACGGATTTGTGGATCGCCTTGATCCATTCCCGTGGTGTTTCCGAGATGTGTTGTACGGGCAGGTTGTTGCCGCGCGGGTTCAGTCGACTAAGAACACCAGGGATGACCGCAGCAGCCTGTTCGCGCGTCATGCCGCTTTGCAGTTCAGGCGAATAGGCCGCACGCAGCATCAACATGTCGAAACCAGTCAGCACGGTGTGGAAATTATCATCGTTAAAGACTGAATCCGGCAAACGATACAGGTCGTTTAGCGGACCCAGAGCCTGTGCTAGCTCTTCATGCAGACAATCCCGGATTTCCTGCGGACTAACGTCATAGGGAATAAAGATGCCAAGCCGCTCGCGACTGCGCAGTTTGGACCAGTTGCTTTTCGGTTTGCGACGGTCGCTGCGATACTCTTCGAAACTGGATGCGTTTGGAACGACGAAACAGGCTGCTTGCGGCAATATACGCTGGATCTGCTTCTGGCTGACGGCTTCGATGGTGATGTTGGCCTGACCATTTGTGATCTCTTGGATGTCGATCCCGGCCTCTCTGCGAAGACGGGACAACAGGCGAGTGAGATCAGTTCGCATTGTGGCCGGCGGCGTCCCCGTTAACCGCACGGTGACGGGCATCTCGAAACGTGTAAAAACAGGAAGCTCGGCGCCGCTTTCGAGCTCGAAGTGAAGATCCAGAAAATCTTCGGCCATGTTTTTGTTCGATCGCACAGGCGGCAGAGGCTGGGACCTGCTAAACGACTTTGCCGGTGGCAGCACGATTTCTACGGTTTTGACTTCACTCGGAAGTTCAATCGATTCAACCGTAGTGCATCCAGCCATGATGGCGCCAACTAGAACAAAGCTCCAAAGCTTCACGGGCGCTGGTACCTGATGAATGGGGTAAGCTTGCCTATTCGGTCATAGAGCTTACGCGCAGTATGGTTGAAATCCTGCGTCAGCCAATACACGCTGGGTGCGCCTTTGTTGTCGGCCTCAGCATACACTGCTTCGATCAACGCACGGCCGATACCGGTTCCACGTGCTTCGGGACTAGCAAACAAATCTTGCAGATAGCAGACGCTTTCAACCTTCCAGGCATGGCGATGAAACAGGAAATGGGTCAGGCCAACAAGTCGTCCATCAACCTCAGCGACGAAGCATGAGAAATCATGCGGATCATCTCCTAGTAACCGTTCAAAAGTCGTCTCATAGATTTCATCGGATACCTCGGTTTCGTAAAACGCCAAGTAGTCGCGCCACAAAACCGACCATTCCGGACGGTCGGCTGCTTTCAGGGGTCTGATGATCGGAGCTTGGGTCAAATGGCTATCCTGTGTTTGGCATGAAAGCGCGACCCGGTGAGGGGCCGCGTGCATGTTTGGCCGATGCTGGCAGCCAACCTGCCATATGGCAAGCCGTGATCACCGGATGTTCATGTCCCAGCTGATCAGCGCTTGCTGCGCGCCATGAAGGCAAGCCGTTCAAACAGGTGCACATCCTGTTCATTCTTCAGCAACGCACCATGAAGTTTGGGCAGCGCGTCCGCTCCTCCGCGCTTGAGGTCTTCGGCAGTCAGATCCTCGGCAAGAAGAAGCTTTAGCCAATCCAGCACTTCGGAGGTCGATGGTTTTTTCTTCAGCCCCTGCGTCTCGCGAATTTCGTAGAACTGGGTAAGGGCGGTGGTCAGCAGAGAGTCCTTGATGCCGGGATGATGTACCTCAACGATCCGGCGCATCGTGGCCTCATCCGGGAAACGGATATAGTGGAAGAAACAGCGGCGCAGAAACGCGTCTGGCAGTTCTTTTTCGTTGTTCGACGTAATGATTACGATCGGGCGGTTCTTGGCGCGGATCGTTTCGCCTGTCTCGTAAACATGGAACTCCATTTTATCGAGTTCCTGCAGCAGGTCGTTTGGAAATTCGATATCGGCTTTGTCGATCTCATCGATCAGCAGAACAACCTTTTCTTCCGCGTCGAATGCCTGCCACAGCTTACCCTTGCGAATATAGTTCGACACGTCATGAACGCGCTCTTCACCCAATTGACTGTCGCGCAAGCGGCTTACGGCGTCATATTCATACAGGCCCTGCTGCGCACGGGTGGTGGATTTCACGTTCCACTCGATCATCTTCAGACCCAGCGCACCGGCGACCTGTTTCGCCAACTCGGTCTTGCCGGTTCCCGGCTCGCCTTTGACCAGCAGAGGACGCTCGAGTGTGACGGCAGCGTTTACTGCTATCGTCAGGTCGTCGGTGGCGACATACTCGGCTGTGCCTTGGAAACGTGCGGTCATTGGGCCCTCATGATCAGTTTGCGCGCGGTGCGGGCATAGATTGTGTTGCCCGGGTTACAGAGAGGAGGATATTTTTACAAGCATGGCCGCTACGTCGCGTCACGATGAATTTCTCTGCGACTTCAATCCGTTTTGCTTGATTCGCACGCATTCGGGTAAGCCGGTGGTTGAAAAATGCCTTGGAATAGCCCGGCAATTTTCACAGAAAAACAAGGTTTTGTTGTTTAAAGTCTCATATTTAGACTGGTGAGCGTGACGGTAAACTGTGCAGAAGTTTGTGTAGTGACATTCTGTGCCCTGTCGGATAAACGCTCCGCAGAAGGGGGTGCCAAATGTCAGGTGAAACTACCGCGACCGACGTTTCTGGCCATACCGAGGGAGCCAATATGAAGCAGGAAGTTTTTCTGCCGGAGGATTATCGTCCGGCCGAAGATGAACCTTTCATGAATGACCTTCAGCTTGAGTATTTCCGCCGCAAGCTGCTGGATTGGAAGAACGAACTTTTGGCGGGCAGCCGCGATACTATCGAAGGCCTGCAGGACAATACCCGAAATATTCCCGATGTCGCCGACCGCGCGAGTGAGGAAACCGATCGTGCGCTCGAACTGCGCACCCGGGATCGTCAGCGCAAGCTGGTGGCCAAGATCGACTCGGCCCTGCGCCGGATCGACGAAGGCGAATACGGATATTGTGAAATGACGGGTGATCCGATTTCACTCAAACGTCTGGATGCACGTCCAATTGCAACTATGACGCTTGAGGCGCAGGAGCGTCACGAACGCCGCGAAAAAGTCCACCGCGACGATTGATCGCTGGAACATAACAACACATGAACGCCGGGGCCTGTAGCTCCGGCGTTTTTTTTGCGCTAAGCCCGGGACATGAATATCGAGGGTCTCAAGTTTTGCGTTATTGGCGCTGGTATTGGCGGGTTAGCCGCAGCCATCGCTTTGCGTCAACGTGGTGCTGAGGTTCTTGTACTCGAACAAGCCCCAGAAATAGCTGAGGTAGGTGCCGGTCTGCAGATTAGTGCCAATGGCATGCGGGTCTTACGTGCACTTGGCGTGGTTGGTGACGTGCCGGAAGCTGGCCAGAAATCCTACGGCACAGTGCTGAGGGATTATCGCGGAGGACGGTTCATAAGTCGTATTCCCGCGCCAGCTGCCGGGCCGACATATTATTATCACCGAGCCGACCTGATCGACTTGCTGCTTCGCACGGCTGTCGCCTCTGGGGTGAACATCCGGCTGGACGCCAAGGTGGAGCAGATCCACGATGCCCCAGATGATGTGGGCGTGGTTTTGGGTAATGGCGAAGAAATTGGTGCCGATTGCATAATTGCTGCCGACGGAGGGCGAAGCAGTATTCGCCCTGCCTTGAACGGCGAAGAGCTTCTTGGTTTCACGCATCAGGTTGCCTGGCGTGCAACAATTCCTTGGGATCGCAAACTGACAGCCCCAAAGGCGCATCTGACGATGGGGCCGGGTCGTCACGTCGTGACCTATCCTTTGCGCAATCAAAGCCTCATGAACATCGTTGCAATCGAGGAGCGTTCTGACTGGCAGGAGGAGGGCTGGCGCCTCAAGGGTGATCCCGACGATCTCCGCGCCCGCTTTGCCGATTTCGGCGGCAAGGTGCACGAGGTCCTGCAAGAGGTGCAAGAAACGCATCTGTGGGCTCTTTTCCTGCGTCCCGTCGCCCGCAAATGGCAGAACGGACGAATTGCCCTTTTGGGTGATGCGGCGCATCCCACGCTGCCCTTTATGGCGCAGGGGGCCTGCCTTGCGCTGGAAGACGCGTGGATACTGGCAAAGTCCTTCGATCAGGACGACGTCACCAGCTCTTTGGAGGCTTATGAAACCAAGCGTGCCCCTCGTGCGCGCAGGGTTGTCGATGCAGCTTCATCAAACGCGCGCAATTTTCATCTGCGAGGTCCCATGAGGATCGCCGCCCAAATGGCTCTGACAGCTTTGGGTCCAAGGATGGGGCGGCGTTACGACTGGATATACGATTACGACCCTACGGCGTAAGCGGTTACAGATCGAGATCGACCCAGACGGGAACGTGGTCTGACGGTTTTTCGTGTCCGCGCACTTCGGCGTCAATCTTGCAATCGCGCATCAGATCAGCGGCCTGCGGTGTCAGCAGGAAATGGTCGATCCGGATACCATCGTTCCTGTTCCAAGCCCCGGCCTGATAGTCCCAGAATGAATAGTGTTCGGGCCCTTGGGTCACGGCGCGAAATGCCTCGGTGAAACCCAAATTCAATATCTTGCGAAACGCCGCGCGGCTTTCCGGACGGAACAGAGCATCCTCGCGCCACGCATCCGGGCGTTTGGCATCCTCGGCCTGGGGAATGATGTTGTAGTCACCAGCCATCAGTGCGGGTTCTTCCGTCGACAACAGGTCGCGCGCCCGATCGTAAAGACGCTCCATCCAGGCCAGCTTATATTCGTACTTGGGGCCCGGCACGGGATTTCCGTTCGGAAGGTAAAGGCCGCAGATGCGAAGCGCTTTTTTGCCGATGACAGTCGCCTCGATCCAGCGCGCTTGTTCATCTTCATCATCGCCGGGCAGGCCGCGGGTCACGTCCTCAAGTGGCAGCTTGGACAGGATCGCCACACCGTTGAAGCTTTTTTGTCCATGGGTTTCGACGTTATAGCCGCGTTCCTCGAACAGCTCGCGGGGGAAATTCTCGTCGATCGATTTGATCTCTTGCAGCAGCACGACATCGGGCTGTGCATCATCCAGCCAGCGGGGCAGGGCTTCGGCCCGCGCTTTGATGCCGTTGATGTTGAACGTGGCGATTTTCATGCGCGATCCTCCGGCTGGCTGCCGGTTGATCTATCCCTCAACCGTGCGGGCAGGGCAAGGTCACATTGAAAATGAAGTGCCGCAGCCGCAGGATGAGGTTGCGTTCGGGTTTTCGATCACAAACCGCGCACCGATCAGTTCCTGTGTGAAATCGATCACCGCGTTTTCCAGAAACGGCAGGGAAATCGAGTCGACGATCACTTTTTCACCTTTGCCTTCCAGCACAAGGTCATCCTCTTTGGGCTCGTCCAGCGCGATTTCGTACTGAAAACCGGAACATCCGCCGCCTTCCACAGCGACGCGCAGGGCCTGACCCTGATCTGCTGCGCCGATTTCAGCGAGACGCTCAAAAGCGCGTTCTGTGACTGTGGGGGGCAGATTCATGCCAAACTCCAAAGGTTTATTTCCTTTACGCCTTACAATATAGAAATTGCAAGGACAGGCGACAAGGACAAGACCTTTGGACATAGCGGGTTTTGCCTCAGACCCAGGCCGCGCAAGGGGGCGGCTTGTGCCAGAGGAGGAGAGCAGTTTCCGGTCATGCTTTCAGCGTGATCGCGACCGGATCATTCATGCCAGTGCGTTTCGGCGGCTCAAGCACAAGACGCAGGTGTTTGTTGAGCATGAGGGTGACAGTTATCGCACCCGGCTAACGCATTCGATTGAAGTGGCTCAGGTTGCGCGCACAATTGCCGGGGCTTTGGGTCTGAATGACGAGCTGACCGAGGCGGTCGCACTTGCCCATGATCTTGGTCATACGCCGTTCGGACACACCGGCGAGGATGCTTTACATGCGTTGATGGAACCCTATGGCGGGTTTGATCACAACGCCCAAGCCATTCGGATCGTTACGAAACTCGAGCGTCACTACGCCGAATTCGACGGGTGCAACCTGACGTGGGAATGTCTCGAGGGGATTGCTAAGCACAACGGACCAGTCACGGGGGAGCTGCCTTGGGCACTGGCCGAATGCAACGAAGGTTTTGATCTGGAACTGCACACTCACGCCAGTGCCGAGGCACAGGTGGCAGCGCTGTCTGACGACATTGCCTATAACAACCACGATCTGCTGGATGGATTACGGGCGGGGTTGTTCACTGACGAAGAGATTCAGCAGTTACCGATTGTCGGCGATTGCTACGCTGAAGTTGATCGGAAATATCCCGGCTTAGACCGCTATCGCCGCCGGCACGAAGCACTGCGGCGCGTTTTTGGGGTGATGGTTTCCGACGTGATCGAAACCTCCCGGGGGCTGATATCCCGGTCGGGCGCAAAGACGGTGGAAGATATCCGGCACCTTGGTTACCCGGTGATCCAGTTTTCCGACGGGCTTTGGTCACAACTCAAAGAAATCAGAGCGTTCTTGTTCGCGCGCATGTACCGTGCACCAACAGTCATGCAGGTGCGGGAAGAGGTCAGCAAAGTCGTTGAGGACCTCTTCCCGATATATCTGAATGATCCCAAGCAGATGCCTCAACGTTGGCACGATGATATCGAGGCAGCCAAGACCGAGACGGCACTTGCGCGCATTGTCTCGGATTACATAGCCGGGATGACAGACCGGTTTGCGTTGCAGGACCATGCAAGGCTTACCGGCAACTGATCATTCAATTCCGATATAGGCGATCGCCCAGACCTGCTGCCCGGATTGCTCCTGCGCCAGATCAGCATCGTTCGTAGGTGGAAAGACGATCATTGTCGGGCCATAGCCACCAATGCCCATGGGGACTCCGTCAGCGTGCGTCGCAACGATTGGTTGGTGCGCAGCGATACTGTCCCACGGGATTTCGGACTGATACCCGTCCATGGCAACCGGAGTTGCTGCTTTTCCTTCTGCACCGGCCATGATCATGATGTCCGACAAGCGCGGCCCGGAAAAGGCGATATCGCGTTTGTTTCCTTCGGGGCCATAGGAAATGGTGATTTCGGTCTGATCCATTCCGTCCAACATGGCTGCATCAAAACCTGCCGCCCCATCGTGCTGAACCTCGAGATACCCGAGCAACCCACCATCATCTTCACCACGCGCGGGCAAGTTGGTCTCTGTGACCGCACCACCCAGCGTCAACAATACGTGCCCTTGCAGAGCGGGCATCTCGGCCCAGGCCGGCATGGCAGTCGATAATAGAACGGCAAAGGGTAGGGCTAAGCGCATGGATTGGTCTCCGTTTCCTGAATTTACGCTGACAGTAGCGGGCTTTGTCGGTAAACCAAGTCCAAACTGATCGCTTCCATTGACCTTACCGTGCTGCGTGGTAAACCGCCCGGCAAGCAAAAGGACATCCGAAATGAACCTGTTTTCCGAGATCCGCGGCCTCGTACTGGACGCGCTGGCACAGATGCAGTCCGAAGGCGCTCTGCCCGAGGGGTTGAGCTTTGACAACGTGGCCGTTGAACCGCCGCGCGATGCCGCGCATGGCGACATGGCGACAAACGCTGCGATGGTGTTGGCGAAACCAGCCAAGATGAAGCCGCGTGATATCGCCGACGCGCTTGCCGAAAAACTGGCGGCGGATGACCGGATCACCAGCGCCGAAGTGGCCGGGCCGGGCTTCCTGAACCTGCGCCTTGCGTCGTCGGTGTGGCAGGGTGTTCTGTCGGCTGTGTTGGAGCAGGGCACCGACTATGGCCGTTCGACCATGGGGCATGGCCAGAAGGTGAACGTGGAATACGTGTCCGCGAACCCCACCGGTCCGCTGCATGTTGGTCATACGCGGGGTGCTGTATTCGGTGACGCTCTGGCGAGCCTGCTCGCATATTCCGGCCACGAGGTGACCCGTGAGTATTACATCAACGACGGTGGTGCGCAGGTGGATGTGCTGGCGCGGTCGGCATACGAGCGGTACCGGGAGGCAAATGGCCTGAGCCCAGAGATCGCTGAGGGGCTATACCCGGGTGACTATCTGATCCCGATCGGTGAGGCGCTGAAAGAGAAGTATGGCGACAGCCTGATCGACAAGCCGGAAAGCGAATGGCTTGAAAATCTGCGCGAGTTCTCGACCGACGCTATGATGGACCTGATCCGGGCTGACTTGAAAGCGCTGGGAGTAGAGATGGACGTGTTCTTCTCGGAGAAATCGCTCTACGGCACCGGCAAGATCGAAGCTGCGCTGCAGTCGCTGACGGACAAGGGCCTGATCTACGAAGGCGTGCTGGAACCACCGAAGGGCAAAAAGCCCGAGGATTGGGAGCCGCGCGAGCAGACCCTGTTCAAGTCCACCGAGCATGGCGATGACGTCGACCGTCCGGTCAAGAAGTCAGACGGTAGCTGGACCTATTTCGCCCCGGATATCGCCTATCACTATGACAAGGTGAGCCGTGGCTTTGATGCGCTAATCGACGTGTTCGGCGCGGATCATGGCGGCTATGTCAAACGGATGAAGGCGGCCGTGTCGGCGCTGTCCGATGGCAAGGTGCCGCTGGATATCAAGCTGACGCAGTTGGTGAAGCTGTGGAAGAACGGCGAGCCGTTCAAGATGTCCAAGCGGGCAGGGAACTTTGTCACCCTGCGCGATGTGGTCGATCAGGTTGGGCCGGATGTCACGCGTTTCGTGATGCTGACCCGCAAGAACGACGCGCCGTTGGACTTTGATTTCGACAAGGTTCTGGAGCAAAGCCGCGAGAACCCGGTGTTCTACGTGCAATACGCCCATGCCCGTGTCATGAGCGTGCTGCGCCGCGCTGCTGAGGCCGAGATTGCCGCAGACGATGCGACCTTGAAAGGCGCTGATCTAGGTAAGATCGACCATGCCTCGGAACTGACGGTTGCCAAAAAGCTGGCGGAATGGCCCCGCTTGGTTGAGATCGCCGCCCGTACCAATGAACCGCATCGGGTCGCTTTCTACTTGTATGAGCTGGCTGGTGACTTCCACGCGCTCTGGAATAAGGGCAATGAAGAGCTTTCTCTGCGTTTCATCCAGGATGGCGATGTTGCCACAAGCCAATCAAAAATCGCATTGGCCCGGGCCGTTTCTGTTGTGATTTCAGCGGGCTTGGGTATTCTTGGCGTCACTCCGGCGCAGGAGATGCGGTAACCAATACCGCCCGAACCGCCGGATCGAGGCAGACAAGAAATGACCCGCGCGCCATATTTTCAGGCGCAATCGGGCGGTGAGGCGGAAATGGCTAGTTACGATTACTCGGGGCAAACAGACCCCGAGCACATGCATTACACGAATCAGCCGCATCCTGAGGATGCGTATGACTATTCCGACGAAATGCAGGGTTATGACGAAGCTCCGCGTGGCGCAGGCGGGCTGGGCCGCATGGTCAATATCCTTGGTGCGGTCGCCTCTCTGGCACTGGTCGCAGGCGTTGGTGTCTGGGGTTACAAGCTTGTCATGCGCGATGTCAGCGGAGTGCCTGTCGTGCGCGCAGCCGAAGGCCCGATGCGTATTCAACCTGAAAATCCTGGCGGCACCCCAGCAGATCACCAAGGGCTTGCCGTCAACACAGTTGCCGCCGAAGGCTCGGCAGCACCCCCGGCTGATCGCCTGATCCTTGCACCTCGTCCGGTGTCTTTGACTGACGAAGATGCGCCTATGGGCACTCTGCAGCCGACACCAGCGGTGCATGTGGTCGAGGAAGAAATTACTAATCAGGAAGCCGCCGAGTTGCGTCAGGGCGCGGTTGATGCGCTGGTTGCGGAATTGGCAGGCGAGGCTGCCAACCCCTCGCAGTCTCAGGAACCGGGGATCCAGCTCGCATCGCTGTCCACACCTGAAGAAGAGCCAGCGATCGATCCCGCAGATCTTGCGGCACAATTGCCTGACCCCGCCATTGCCGCGCTGCCGGGTGTGCGCCGCTCTCTGCGTCCACCCACGCGTCCTGCGCGGGCGACGCCCAGCGGGATTAGCGCAGACAGCAATACCGAGGATGCCATCAACGCTGCTGTCAAAGCTGCGGTCGGATTGGACGTTAGCCCGGATTCGCTGAGCAAAGGAACACGCCTGGCGCAGTTGGGCGCTTATGAAAGTGTCGAAGTTGCGCAGGCCGAATGGGATCGGGTGAATGGGCGTTTTTCAGAGTATATGGATGGAAAACAGCGTGTTATCCAAAAAACCTCAAGTGGCGGACGCACTTTCTATCGTCTGCGGGTATTGGGTTTTGAGGACCTGAGCGACTCGCGTCAATTCTGCGCTGCACTGGTTGCGCAAGGCGCAGACTGTATCCCGGTCGCTGTCCGGTGAGGTTCGGAGCCGCAATCACCGACGCCGAAGGTTTGCGTCTGACACCCGAAGAAAAAGCACTGTTTCGTAAAATGAACCCGTTTGGGTTCATTTTGTTTGCCAGAAACATAGACACAGCCGATCAGGTCCGCGCCCTGTGTGATGACTTTCGCGAAGCTGTGGGCCGGGATTGCCCGATTACGGTTGATCAGGAGGGTGGGCGCGTCCAGCGACTGCGCGCACCTCTGGCTCGTGAATGGTTGCCGCCGCTTGATCACGCCGAACGGGCGGGTGAGGCAGCAGAGCGGGCCATGTACCTGCGTTACCGTCTCATTGCACATGAGCTCCGCTCGTATGGCATCGACAGCAATTGTGCGCCAATGCTCGACATAGCCCGGGAAGGAACGCATGCCTTTCTGAAGAACCGTTGCTACGGGCATGATGCCAACCACGTTGCACGGATTGGGCGTGCAGTAGCGCAGGGTCATCTGGATGGTGGCGTTCTGCCCGTTATGAAGCATATGCCAGGACATGGTCGTTCCACACTGGACACTCATTTTGACCTTCCCCGTGTCGATCTGTCGCTGGAAGAACTGGAGCAGAGTGATTTTGCCCCATTCCGTGCGCTGAACGATTTGCCCATGGGAATGACCGCGCATCTGGTTTTTGAGAAGATCGACGCGCAGCCTGCTACGATCTCGGCAAAGATGATTGAGGTCATCCGTCAGAATATTGGCTTTGACGGGCTGATCATGACTGACGATATCTCAATGAAAGCGCTAAGCGGATCTGCGGCTGAGTTGTCGCTTAAGGCACTTCAGGCAGGCTGTGACATTACCCTGCATTGCAATGGCTCATTTGCAGACCGTGCTGAAGTGCTGGAAGCGGTCGGTGAAATGTCAGACGATGCTCAACGTCGGGCGGAACATGCGCTTGCGATGCGTAAAACCCCGGCAGAACTTGACATCGAGGCTGCTGAGGCGGAACTATCCCGTTTGATGAACGGGCAGGTGTATGACGGATAACCTTTTCAGCGAAGACCCAATCTCGGTTGCTGATCGCCTCGCGGCCGAGGCTCTTATCGTTGATGTGGACGGGTTCGAAGGCCCGCTTGACGTTCTGCTGACCCTGTCGCGGACGCAAAAGGTTGATCTTCGGAAAATCTCAGTTCTGGCTTTGGCGCAGCAATATCTCGCCTTTGTTGAAAAGGCGCGTGCGCTACGGATCGAACTTGCGGCAGACTATCTAGTCATGGCCGCATGGCTGGCCTTTCTGAAATCCCGCCTTCTACTGCCACCCGACCCTGACGAAGAGGGGCCGACCGGCGAGGAACTGGCTGCACACCTGGCCTTTCAGCTGGAACGGTTGCAAGCCATGCGGGATGCCGCCGCGCGTTTGATGGCGCGCGACCAGCTTGGGCGCGATTTCTTCAAACGCGGGCAGGGCGAAGATATCACTCGCATCCGTACCGTGACATACTCGGCAACCTTGCTGGACCTGATGCAGGGTTATGCGCGTATCCGCACGCGTGACGAGTTTCGGCCCTTTGTCATGGATCGTGACGCGGTCTTTACAATGGAGCAGGCACTGGAGCGTATGCGTCCGCTGATTGGGTTTGCCGGAACATGGACCGATATGGAAACCTATCTTCCAGACGGATGGGACGCTGATCCAGTGCGCAGGCGGTCGGCCACGGCAGCGACATTTGCGGCTTCGCTGGAACTGGTTAAAGAAGGACATATGGAGATCAAGCAAAGCGACACCTTTGCCCCCATCCATTTGCGTAAGAGGACCGATAAACGTGACTGACGCTCCTAAAGATGATGGCACAGGCACCCTGTTCGAAGCGCCCCCATTGGCCGAGCAGGAACGTATGGTCGAGGCTGTTCTGTTCGCGAGCCCGGAACCGGTGACCGTTGCAGATCTTGAGGCACGCATGCCCCATGGCAGCAATGCGGCTCAAGCGATCGAAGTGCTTCAGAAACGATATGAAGGGCGGGGTGTTCGGGTTGTGAAAGTAGGTGAGGCCTGGGCCATCCGTACCGCACCCGATCTGGGGTTCCTCATGCAGAAGGAAACTGTCGAGACCCGCAAGCTGAGCCGCGCGGCCATCGAAACTCTGGCCATCGTTGCCTATCACCAACCTTGCACGCGGGCCGAGATCGAAGAAATCCGGGGCGTGTCGGTTTCGCGCGGGACTATCGATCAATTGCTTGAGATGGAATGGATCAGGCTGGGCCGACGGCGTATGACACCGGGTCGTCCTGTCACCTTCGTGGTAACACCCGAGTTTCTGGATCATTTTGGTTTGGAGAATGCACGCGACTTGCCGGGTCTCAAGGAACTGCGTGCCGCTGGTTTGCTGGAAAATCGACCGCCTCCGGGTGCCATGCCGCTGGGTGAAGGGCGTGATGATGATGAGAGCGAAGAGGATCAGACGGAACTCTTCGAGGAAGAGTGATCAACTCGCTCTTTTGTCGTCGCCACAAGAGCATATGTTCTTACGCAGAAAGCGGAGGAAGCCATGAACGCGAACCGGATCATAGATATGATTGTACGGCAGGTAATGCGCCGCCTTGTCAGCCGTGGTGTGGACGAGGGAATTGATCTGGCCGATCGAATGTCGCGCAAACCGGGTGAGAAATCCGCTCCGCCACACGATCCAGAAACAGCGCGCAGAATGCAGCAAAGCGCTAAACAGCAGAGGCAAACCTTGAAGCAGGCGCAGCGAATGACACGCCAAATGCGCCGGTTCATGAAATTCTGATTAGCTGACCGCTTTGAAGTGCTTGGATAGTTTCAGGCCCTGTCCCTGATAGTTCGAGGCAATTCCTGCCCCGTATAGCTGGGTTGGCATCTCGGCCATGCGTTCATAAACCAATCGTCCGACGACTTGACCGTGCTCCAGCACAAATGGTGCTTCGTGGCAGCGAACTTCAAGCACGCCCCGAGAACCAGCCCCGCCTGCAGCAGCATGACCGAAGCCGGGGTCAAAGAACCCCGCATAATGCACACGGAATTCGCCCACCATTGCGAGGTAGGGTGCCATTTCGGCCGCATACATCGGGGGTATATGCACGGCTTCGCGGCTTACCAGGATGTAGAACGCGCCCGGATCCAGAATGATCCGGCCATCACGCGTCCGCACCTCTTCCCAATAGTCCTGCGGGTCGTAGCCACCGATGCGGTCCAGATCGATCACACCGGTATGTGGTTTGGCGCGATAGCCGACCAAATCTGTTTCGGGCAGTTTCAGATCGACTGAGAAACCCAGACCATCCTGAATCACGGCAGGTCCATCTACCAGTGGCGATTCTGCGTGCAGAATTGTCAGTTCAGCATCAGTCAGAACCGCTTGTCCCTTCCGAAAACGGATCTGGTTCAAACGCATTCCGGGGCGCACCAGAACCGAGAAGGAGCGGGGGCAAATCTCGGCATAAAGCGGGCCGGAGTAGCCAGCCGGAACCCGGTCAAACTCGGTGCCGCCATCGGTGATCGTGCGGGTCAAAAGATCAAGACGTCCGGTTGAGCTTTTGGCATTGGCAACCGCGCTGGTGTCCGCTGGCAGTGCCAAAGATTCCATGAGCGGCACCAGATAGACGCAGCCCTTTTCAAGAACAGCGCCCTCGCTGATATCTATCCGGTGCATTTCAAACTCGGACAGACGATCGGAAACCGTTTTTCCCTCACCGGCAAGGAAAGACGCTCGAACGCGGTAAGCTACTGTCCGTAAACGTAAATCAAGGCTCGCGGGTTGAATCTGTGCAGGCAGAATATCGGGACTGGCGGTGAGTTCACCGCGCGTAATCATCGCCTCGATTTGCTGGTTTGGGCAAACACCTGTCATCTCGATCCCCCCTTGTGCCAGAGCGGGATCTGGCCTTTGTGCCATAAACGTCGGTGTGATTTGGTCGGGCTAGCAGGACTCGAACCTGCGACCTTCCGTCCCCCAGACGGACGCGCTACCAGGCTGCGCCATAGCCCGACGTTGAGGTGTTCATAAAGACTTTCCCGGCAGGGGCAAGAGGAAATCATCGCCTTTTTGTTTATCCTGCCGATCGATTTTCGACCCGATTTAGCCAAGCTCGCAAGTCCTTGGCAATCGGTTCTATCTTGCGCAAAACCTCATCGTCGAAATCCGTTGTCTGCCATGCTTGTGAAGCGATACCACCAAACAAAGGTGCTGTGCTGACCTCACCCAGTTCTGACGGTGCCTCAGTAGGTTTCTCGTCAGCTTCACCTTTTGAGCCAGCACCATTGACCTTTTGGTCAGACCCTACCTGCAAGTCCATGTCGATTTGCGCGTTTGGAGGTGTAGGCTTGGGGGCAAAGGGGACGACGGTCTCATCTGCAGGTGCAGGTGCCGAGTTTTCATCAAGGCTCTGCGACAGCGATGACACATAGCTGACGCCTTGCTCGCGCAGAATACGCTGAACACCCTTTATCGTAATCCCATCCTCGTGCAGCAGTTTTTTGATGCCGCCAAGCAGCCGCATGTCATTCGGGCGATAGTAACGGCGCCCGCCTGCACGTTTGACTGGTTTTACCTGACTAAACCGGCTTTCCCAGAAACGCAGGACATGTGCCTGAACACCGAGCCAATCCGCAACTTCACTGATTGTGCGAAATGCGTCGGGAGACTTGCTCATACCTGCGCGACCTCAGATTTACTTACGATTCCCGGCAGCAACACGATCCTTCATCAGATGCGAAGGACGGAAGGTCAGCACGCGGCGCGGCTGAATTGGAACCTCTTCACCGGTTTTGGGGTTGCGGCCGATCCGGGCGGTTTTGTCCCGGACACTGAACGTGCCGAAAGACGAAATCTTGACTTGCTCGCCACGCACCAAGGCGTCGGACATGTGGTTCAGAACGCTTTCGACCAGTTGCGCGCTTTCGTTGCGTGAAAGGCCAACTTCACGAAAGACGGCCTCGCTCAGATCCATGCGAGTCAGTGTTTTATCGCCCATGCTATTTTCCCCTGTTTATATTAAAGCATATGGTTAGGGGAAATTCGCTGTCAATATCAATGAATTGCAGGCGGCTATGTAAGCCGGTTTGTGCCAGTTACCAGCGCAGAACAACCGCACCCCAGGCCAAACCGCCGCCAATCGCTTCGGTCACGATCAGATCACCAGGCTTGATCTGCCCGCGTTCCTTGCCCACCGAGAGGGCGAGGGGAATCGATGCAGCAGATGTGTTGCCGTGATCCTGAACAGTGACCACGACATTCTCCATCGGCAGACCCATTTTCTTGGCTGTGCCCTGGATAATGCGGATATTGGCCTGATGTGGAACGATCCAGTCAACGTCGCCACTGGTCAGCCCGGCACGACCCAACGCGGTCTCGGCAGTTTTTGCAAGTTTTTCAACGGCATGCCGGAAAACCTGATTGCCCTGCATCCGCAGATGACCGGTCGATTGCGTCGACACGCCACCATCTACATAAAGCAGATCTTTGTAGCGCCCATCCGAGTTCAGATCTGTGGACAGAATTCCGCGATCATCCGATGATCCGTTGCCGTCCTGTGCCTCCAGCACCAACGCACCCGCGCCATCGCCGAACAGCACACAGGTCGAGCGGTCGCTCCAATCCATGATTCGTGAAAAGGTCTCTGCTCCGATGACCAGAACGCGCTTGGCCTGTCCGGACAGGATCAAGGCATTGGCGTTGCTCAGCGCAAAAACGAAACCGGCGCAAACGGCCTGAACATCAAAGGCGAACCCGTTTGTCATGCCCAACCGGGCCTGAACCATGGTTGCCGCAGAAGGGAAGGTCAGATCTGCGGTAGAGGTTGCCAATACGATCGCGTCGATATCGCTCGCCTCGAGCCCGGCATCCTTCAAGGCTGCTTCGGCAGCTTTGGTCGCAAGATCCGAGGTGGTTTCGTCATCTGCAGCAAAGTGCCGGCGCTCGATCCCTGAACGAGTGCGAATCCATTCATCCGATGTGTCCAGCGTTTGTTCAAACTCAGTATTTGGAACGACGCGCTCTGGCAAATAATGCCCAACACCTACAACAACTGAACGGCCTGCCATTTTGGGTTACTGCCTTCTTTGTTATTTTTTCGTCTGCGGCGCAGCATGCGCGGCATCTTGTGCAAGCTCGGCTGTTGATGCAACCCGTGCCGCCAATTTTTCGGAAAACCCGGATTGGGCCAGCGTAAAGGCCAGTTTCACAGCCGCAGACACGCCGGTCGAATCAGCGCCGCCATGTGATTTGATGACTGTACCATTCAGACCCAGAAAGACTCCGCCGTTCACGCGGCGCGGATCAATGCGCTTTTTCAAACGCTGAAGCGATGTAATCGCAAGAACCGAAGCCAGTCGTGAAAGGGGGGTATACTTAAACGCTTCACGCAGCAGATCGCCGATCAGGCTGGCAGTGCCTTCGCCTGTCTTGATGGCGACATTTCCGGTAAATCCATCTGTTACAATCACATCTGCCTTGTCGCCGGGGATGTCACTGCCCTCGACAAAGCCCACGAAATCGAAATTCGCCCGGTCGGCGAAATCGGCGATCATGGAGTGCGCTTCTTTCAGCTCGGCGCGGCCCTTGTGCTCTTCGGTGCCAACGTTCAGCAAGCCGATGCGAGGCCGGTTCAGTGCCATACCATTGCGCGCGTAAGACGCGCCCATCAGCGCGTATTGCAGCAAATCCTTGGCGTCGGCCCGTACATCCGCGCCCACGTCCAGCATCACGTTGAACCCCTGAGGGTTGCGCGATGGCCACAGAATGGCAATTGCGGGCCGGTTGACACCCGGCAGTCTGCGCAGGCGCATCATCGACAATGCCATCAGTGCGCCGGTGTTCCCGCAAGACACCGCACCATGCGCTTCACCCTGACGGACCGCCTCCAAAGCGGACCACATCGAGGTCTGTTTGCCGTTACGGACAACCTGACTGGGCTTGTCTTCCATCGTGACTACATCCGGGCAATCACGAAAAACGACGCGTCCTTCAAGGACACGCCGTTTGGCTACAAGCTTGCGCAGCACATCTTCGGGGCCATGGAGAAGAAACCCGATTTCGGGATTCTTCTTTGCCGATTTCGCAATTCCAGCCACTACAACCGCGGGACCTGAATCCCCGCCCATTGCATCAACCGAGATAACGATCCGTCCGGTTTGCGTGGGCTGCGCCGTCATGCCAGAACCTGCGTTTAATCAGGCTTAGGCCGCGTCTTCGTCCAGGTCGATTTCATCGGCCTGCGCGACGACTTCGCGATCGTCATAGTGGCCGCAGGATGCGCAAACGTGGTGCGGACGCTTCAGCTCGCCGCAGTTCGGGCATTCGTTCGGGTTTGCAGCAACCAGAGCGTCGTGTGCGCGGCGGTTGTTGCGACGCGACTTGGAAACTTTGTTCTGTTGGACGGCCATGGTCTCAACCTTTGTCTACTAAAGGGTCAGCAGATTCGCCGCCGACCGGGTTTCATACTTCGTTTTCTCGTGGTTCGACGCGCGTTTAGGGTACATGCCCCACGTTGTCCAACCCAAATTCCGATGAGCGCGCGAAAATACTGCGATTCTCGACATGTTCAAGCGATTTTTCTGACCGCCTGCTATGACAGGAAATCAATCCTGTGTCACTCGTCTTTTTTCAGGGCATCACGCAAACCCGCCAATCCGGCAAAGGGTTTAACATCTTCGTCCGTAATCGCTTGTTTTCCGGGTTCGGTATAGTTTGCCTCACCCAGATGCGCACCATCTTTGCGCGGATACTGGGGCAGGGCCAGCGATAAGGCCTCGATCATGACCTGCGCCGGGTCGATTTCCGGGCCGAGTGCTTCGGTTTCATCATCCTCTGGCATTTCGAACTCGGGTTCGTCGGGTTCGGACCATTCCGCCAGAAACATCCGTCGTACAGGTACATCGATACGAGTCGTTACTGGATCCAGCGTGATGACACAGGGCTGGATAACCGTAGCACCCAGTTTCGCGGTCAGAACCCAATCGCGCTTTCCCTGTGCTTGAACTGAACCTACAAAGCTGACCTTACGTAGCCCCAACAGACCCAGTTCCTGCTTGATCGCATCCAATTCAGGCGAACTGGGGCGCAATTCGAACGGGGTGGGCGTGTTCTGAGGCAGATCAGCTACCCGCAGGGATGATTGGTTCGTCATTCTGACTCTTTCCTGTGTTGAACCGTAGCACCGGTTTCTGTAATCGGATAAAAGCCGCAAGGTGCCAAGGCAAGAGGGTGAAGATGTCGAAGGTAATGAACAAGCTGAAACCAGCGTCCAAAGCGCTAGCATGCGGCGTTGTTTTGTCCGGGCTCTTGGCCTGCTCTCCTGTCATTAAGCATCACGGCTACGTTCCGACCCCCCACGAATTGGCCGAAGTGAAGGTGGGGGTGGATACCCGGGATACTGTTCTCGAAGCGATTGGCGCGCCAAGTGCCGCCGGTGTATTGCGTGATTCTGGCTTCTACTATGTGTCTTCTGAGGTTCGCCATTTTGGCCCTAAGCGACCAAAGGTCATCTCGAGAGAACTGGTCGCCGTGAGCTTTGATCAGCGTGGTGTTGTCAGCAACATTGAGCGATTTGGTCTCGAAGACGGGTATGTCATCGTTCTCGACCGCCGCGTGACCGATTCCAGCGTTCAGGACAAAGGCTTCCTGCGTCAGTTGCTGGGCAACATCGGTAACTTTAATCCGGCAAACATCCCGGGGGCTAACAACTAATTCACTCCTGGCTCTTGTTCCTTCACGGGACAGTCACAAAATTTGTGATAGGAGGGCGGCGAAGACCTAAGGGTCTGCAACCGCGGAGGATGCGACCATGGCCAGTGCAGTGTTGCTGAACAAAGGGCGCTATCGTGCCCGGTTGGCGCAGTCGGCGCCGGACGTGACGGCTGCGCAAGCGTTGCGAACGCTGGCCTTTGCCACCGAGCAGACCGATCGGGACGACTTTGACAACACCTGTGCCCATGTTCTGATTGAGGATATGCGGTGCGGTGGTCAACTGGTCTGCTGTTTTCGCATGTTGACGATGGAAAATGGGAGCGAGATCGGTCGAAGCTACTCATCCCAATACTATGATTTATCAGCATTAGGGGAATTCAGCGGTCGCATGGTCGAGATGGGCCGATTCTGCATTCACCCAGATTGGTCCGATCCGGATATCCTGCGTGTTGCGTGGGGCGCGATGACGACCTTTGTGGACCGAAACGGGGTAAAAATGCTGTTCGGCTGCTCGTCCTTTGCCGGGACCGAGACCGAGGAGTACCTTGATGCTTTCGCTATGCTCAAACATCGGCATCTTGCACCAAAGCGATGGCTGCCTCGCGTGAAAGCACCGGATGTATTTCGTTTTGCTTCCCGGCTTCGTCGCCGACCCGATGCGAAAAAGGCGATGCTGCGTATGCCGCCCTTATTGCGTACCTACTTGCTGATGGGTGGGTGGGTCAGCGACCATGCGGTCGTGGATCGGCACATGAATACGCTGCATGTGTTTACCGGGCTCGAAATTGGGGCCATTCCCCCGGCACGCAAAAGGTTGCTGCGTGCAGTGGCGGTGTAATCCGAAAAAGGTCGGGTAGGGGCGTTGACGCCCTGATCATGCCGGTTTAGCTGGCTGGCATGGCGAGAATTCCTTTGTTGCAGATGTCCGGCATTTCCCTGACTTTCGGGGGTGATCCGGTATTTTCGGATGTCGATCTGGTGGTCCAACCCGGTGACCGTGTTGCGCTGGTCGGGCGAAACGGATCAGGCAAGTCCACGCTGATGAAAGTGATGGCCGGTCTGGTCGAGCCGGATCAGGGCGATATCGTGATTCCTCCGGGGAAATCCGTTGGATACATGGAGCAGGACCCGGGGATGGAGGGGTTCGCCACACTGGGTGACTACGCTTCAAGCGGGTTGGAGCCAGGTGAACTTTATAAGGTCGAACGCGCGGGTGAGGGCCTGAAATTTGATCCGTCCCGCGCTGTTGAGACCGCCTCTGGTGGTGAACGCCGGCGCGCGGCGCTGGCTAAGCTTATGGCCGAAGCACCTGACCTGATGCTGTTGGACGAGCCCACCAACCATCTGGATATCGAGGCGATTGCGTGGTTGGAGCGGGAACTTGGCGCGACACGTGCGGCCTTTGTGCTGATTTCTCACGACCGGGCGTTTCTGCGGGCATTGACCCGGGCGACTTTGTGGGTCGATCGCGGTGAAGTGCGTCGTCAGGAACAGGGATTTGAGTCGTTCGAAGCATGGCGCGATAAGATCTGGGAAGAAGAGGACCAGAAGCGGCACAAGCTGAATCGTCTGATCAAGTCCGAAGCGCGTTGGGCGGTCGAAGGCATCAGCGCCCGTCGCAAACGCAACCAAGGCCGTGTTCGTGCCCTTCAGGCCTTGCGCGCAGAGCGGGCATCGCAGATCAAGCGGCAGGGTTCGGCGGCGATGTCTTTGGAATCTGGCCCGAAATCCGGCAGAAAGGTCATCGAAGCCAAAGGGTTATCCAAGTCATTTGATGGCAAGCCGATTGTCCGAAACTTTGATTTGTTGGTGCAACGCGGTGATCGCGTGGCCTTTGTCGGTCCGAACGGAGTTGGAAAAACTACGCTGCTGAAAATGCTGCTGGGCCAGAGCGATCCTGATGAAGGGACGGTGACATTGGGTACCAATCTTGAAGTCGCTGTCTTTGATCAGACCCGCGCTCAACTGGATCCCGAGATGAGCCTTTGGGATAGCCTGACCGGAGACCCCGAAATGCGGGTGTCAGGTAAGGCCGATCAGGTGATGGTGCGCGGTCAGCCCAAGCATGTTGTGGGGTATCTCAAGGAATTCCTGTTCGATGATCAGCAGGCAAGAGCGGCTGTTAAGTCCTTGTCTGGTGGGGAAAAAGCGCGATTGCTGCTTGCCAAACTGATGGCAAAATCATCGAACCTGCTGGTGCTGGACGAACCGACAAACGATCTGGACGTTGAAACACTGGACCTGCTGCAGGAATTGCTGGACGACTTTGACGGGACAGTTCTGCTGGTGAGCCACGACCGGGATTTCCTGGACCGGGTTGCGACGACAACGGTTGCGATGGAAGGAAACGGTCAGGCCACTGTTTATGCAGGTGGATGGTCAGACTATATCGCCCAACGTGGCGATGTGACTGCCAAAAAGGAAGAAAAAGCAAAGATCAACAAGCCTAAGGTCAAGCAGGAGGCAAAGCCGAAATCCGGGTTGTCCTTTTCCGAAAAGCACCGATTGGAAAAACTGCCGTCCGAGATTGCAAGGCTTGAAGCAGAGATTGCCAAACTGGAAGAGTTGATGTCGGACCCCGAATTGTTTTCGCGGGAACCGGTCAAGTTCCAGAAGGCCACAGATGCGTTGGTCGAGCGGCAGGAAAAACTGTCTGCTGCAGAGGAAGAATGGCTGTTGCTGGAAGAAAAGGCTGAGGCAGGATCTTAGGATTTGTACAAGGTCCGAACGCCTCCTTATCCGGTTTGTACAATTCTCGGCTCAAGCCAAATGAGAGCGTTCAGGTGATCGGGCGCGCCGGATTGCCGACGACGGTGACGCCGTCGGCGATGTCTTTGGTCACAACACTGCCTGCACCAATCGTGGCGTTGTCGCCAATCGTCACTCCGGGAAGAATGATTGCGCCTCCGCCGACCCAGACACTTTGACCGATGGTTACGGGCAGGGCGATCTCAAGACCTTGTGCGCGTTCAATCGGATCCTGCGCATGTTGGGCACAGTAGATCTGGACGCCGGGGCCGAACATAGTATCACTGCCGATACGAACAGGTGCGGTGTCAAGAATGGTGCACCCAGCGTTGAAATACACCCGCTCACCCAGGTGAATGTTCAGGCCGTAGGCGCAGTGAAACGGGGCTTCGAGGAAACAGCCTTCACCAGTTTCGGCAAAGAGGGACTTTAACTCAGGTGCAAGCGGACCGCGCAAATCCGGTGCGGTGTGGTTATGGGCATGGACCGCGCGCCGGGCCTGCATGCGCAGGTCCTCTAGTTCGGGGTCCATGCAATTGTACCACTGGCCGGACTGCATTTTCTGCCGCTCGCTCATGAGGCAGACCTAGCGCATCCGCAGCGCGCCGTCGATGCGGATGACCTCGCCGTTCAGATATCCCATCTCGACAATGAACCCTGCCAGGCGCCCGTACTCTCGCGGATCGCCCAGACGAGGCGGATTGGGCACATCAGCCGCCAGTTGCTGCTGCACCTCTTCCGGCAGACCGGCCAGCATCGGGGTCATGAAGATACCCGGCGCAATGGTCATCACCCTGATACCGCTGGAGGCAAGGTCACGCGACATGGGCAGGGTCATACCGACCACACCGCCTTTGGACGCGGCATAAGCGGCCTGACCCTTTTGGCCGTCAAAGGCGGCAATAGACGCCGTGTTGATGATCACACCGCGCGCACCGTCTGACTCAGGGTCGTTCTTGGCCATTTCGGCTGAGGCAAGGCGGGATACGTTGAACGTGCCGACAAGATTGATGTCGATTGTGCGCTGGAAGGCATCCAAAGGGTGGGGGCCATCCTTGCCAACGGTTTTGATACCGTAGGCGATACCGGCGCAGTTTACTGCCGCAGTAATCTTGCCCATTTTTTCGACTGCCAGAGCGATGGCTGCAGCAACGGACGCTTCGTCGGTTACGTCCGTCTGTGCAAAATGCCCACCAATCTCAGCCGCAACCTGCGCGCCACGCTCGGCATCACGGTCCAGGATCGTGACCTGCGCACCATTTTCGGCAAAGTAACGGGCGGTGGCTTCTCCCAAACCCGACGCGCCGCCTGTGATAATGGCGGCAGTGGTGGACAATTGCATGGCGGGCTCCTCTTCCCGTAATATGAACATGTGTTCAAATAATCGGAAGAGCCTGTTGCTGTCCAGTCATGTGGTGAGGGGGAAGTCATGGAGTGTCTGTTCTCAGCCCTTAGTGAGACTTCAACATCCACTATTGTCTTGCTCACACAGCAAGTTGCCGAGCGTAGGGACTGAAGTTTCAATGTCGCTATGTAAAAGACGACGGTGCCCAGAATTGTGGGCACTTGAAGTTTCGACTTACGGTTTTCTAGCAATAAGCCAATACGTTATGCCCAATGCAAGGCCGATTGCTGCGTAACCAAGAAAGTACTGAGGTTCCAAATTTTTGTCATCGAGCGTGATGATCTTTCGAGCTACCGCCATTAAGGCTGTCGCGACAACTAGCTTGATGTGGATGACGTCGGCGGTCAGATAGAGAGTGATATTTGTATAAATCTCTATCGCAATGAGTACGACCAACACAGCACTGAAAACCGCGAGAAGGTCACTGACCTCTAGGATATAAACAGGCGGTTCCATCAACTTCAGAAATGTTGTGAAACCGGCATCAATGATGGCTAGTAGAATGATGCCGAGCATGAGAACGGACAAAGCTCTGACACCGTGGCGGATCATGCGGTTGCACCATCGAACGATGGCGTCTTCATGATCAGGGTCTAGTTCCACATGCGCTGGGATGGGCTTGCTTTCATCACCACTCACTGCAATCTCCAGTTCCGTTTTTGGCTCGCCAGCAGGAAAGATGTCATCCAGATGCATCGCCCACTTTGGCTTTGACAGAAGTCTCACACAAAACGAATGTGTTTTTCTAGGCTGATCTGTTGGATATCCAAACATGCCGATGAGGTTGTTGCCAACTTTCTCAATGGGTTATTTCGACAAGTGGGTTAAACAGCTTGCGGAGATTGAGCGATGTCCCAAGTAGTCTCCGCTTTAGAAGTCGACTGCGTGGCCGCGAGCTGACGCTCTGAAACGCGTGGTTGCGTTGACTTAGACTACCTTGCACGCAATTCTGGATCGTGATCGCACATATTCGAATGGGTTCAAGCAATGACCGTCGTTTTAGTACGCGCAATTCTATCCGCTACACTGTCGTTCCTTTTGGCTTTCGGAGTGGCGGCGCAAGACGAACTGCCGCGAACGCTG
Organism: Ruegeria sp. CH6; assembly: GCF_056537005.1. Taxonomy (NCBI): domain Bacteria; kingdom Pseudomonadati; phylum Pseudomonadota; class Alphaproteobacteria; order Rhodobacterales; family Roseobacteraceae; genus Ruegeria; species Ruegeria sp. CH6. The sequence goes on from NZ_JBQFQS010000002.1 coordinate 408,529, forward strand.
TTCGTCGATGTAGACGTTTTTGACAGTGAAAGCGCGGCGGTCATTGAGAACGCCAATGTCCTTGTCGAGGGCAATTTGATTGCCAGGGTATCGACCGATCCGATCGAACCGAATGGTGCTGTTGTCATAGACGGCCAAGGACGGACTTTGATCCCCGGTCTGATAGACGGCCACAACCACATCATGCTGCCGACCTCGCCCTTGGCCTTGGCGTATAACCTTCACTGGTCATACACGGGCGCCCTGGTCACGCGAGAAGCGGAACGCATGTTGATGCGAGGCTTCACGACATTGCGGGACGCAGGTGGCCCGTCCTACGGTATCGCGAAGGCGATTGACGAAGGTATCGTTCCCGGGCCACGAATCTTTAGTTCGGGTCACTGGATCGGCCAGACATCCGGTCACTTTGACTTCCGTCTGTACAATGACACCCATCACCGTCAGCGCACTGAGCGAACTGCCTTTGAGCGCGAATGGTCGTTCATCGCTGACGGCGTATCTGAGGTGCGGGCAGCCACCCGAGAGGTGCTGCGCCTCGGGGCCACTCAGATCAAAATCAGCCTGGGTGGAGGCAACTCCACTCCCTATGATCCATTGGATACAACCCACTACAGCCCCGAAGAAATCCGCGCTGCGGTTGAGGCTGCTGAGGACTGGAATACCTATGTCATTGTTCATGCCTACACTGATGAGTCTGTCATCCGGGCGCTCAAGGGCGGGGTAAAGAGCATCGATCATGGCAACATGATTTTTGAGGAAGAGACCATCCGTGCCATTCGCGATGCCGGGGCCATTCTCAATCCGCAGTTTCTGATCTTCACGCCGGACGAGAATATGTTGGCCGCAGGCGATCCCGCGACCATCGAGAAGGGCGCGCCACTGCGCGACAATGTCGAAAACTATGTTGCGTTGATCAAAAAATATGACCTTCCGATTGCGTTCGGTGTTGACCTGTTTGGAGCCCCTGAGCTTATGGCTATGCAGAACCTTGAGTTCGAACGCCGAGGCCGCTGGTGGTCAGGTGCAGAAGTATTGCAACAGGCCACTTTCAACACTGCAAAGCTATTGGAGATGTCGGGACCGCGAAATCCCTACCAGCAGGGACCACTAGGTGTGATTGAAGCGGGAGCATACGCGGATTTGATATTGGTGGACGGTGACCCAGTTGAGGACATCAACTTGCTGGTCGACCCGGAGGCTAACTTTCTAATTATTATGAAGGATGGTGTTATCTACAAAAACACGCTTGGGGGTTAATGTAATTCCACATGTAACTGATTCTTTTATGTTTTAGGGTTTGGTTTTGGCGACCCTGCCACCACTAACCCGAGACGGGCATGACTAGCTTGCTCCAGAATCGGAAGCAGCTTTTTTCAGCGCTTGGGGTGTTGTCGCGCTACTTCAGTGATTTCGCCATCTGCAACCCCGAAGATCTGTAAAAGCAATCTGCCGGTGTTGGTCGGCGGCTGTGTTCAATCCACGATATTCTGCAAAGTCCGATTTCTTCACATCGCCAGCTTTCGTCTGGCGCAGTGCGGAATACGCAACGAATGGCCGCTGTGTTTGCAAACTGAGCATTCAACGCATCCAAATGGGTCGAGCCCGCAATTGAAAACGGCCACCCCGATGGGTGGCCGTCTATTTCGACGCTCTGACTGGGGCTGTTTACCCCAACTGAACCAATGCGTGGCGCTTTTTACCTGCGCTCAGCTTGATGGGTGAGGACAGCGCGTCGGCATCAATCATTAGACCGGTATCGGTCAGGGGCGCGTCGTCCAGCTTGGCGCCGTTTTCGGCGATCAGGCGCTTGGCCTCCTTGCCGGATTTTGCCAGACCGGACTTCACGATGATCTGCACAATCGACATGCCGTCACCCAGTTCATCCGCGCTGAGGGTCAGTGTGGGTAGATCGCCCCCGACACCACCTTTTTCGAATACTTCACGCGCTGTCGCTTCGGCGGTCGCAGCGGCTTCGGCACCGTGCAGCAGGGTGGTGACCTCGTTGGCGAGGCGGATTTTGGCCTCGTTGATCTCGGACCCGGCCAGAGCGCCCATCCGATCGCATTCTTCGACAGGCAGTTCGGTGAAGATCTTCAGGAAGCGCCCCACATCCGCATCGGTGGTGTTGCGCCAGAACTGCCAGAACTCGTAGGCCGACAGCATATCGCCGTTCAGCCACACCGCGCCGCCTTGCGATTTGCCCATCTTGCGGCCGTCGCTGGTGGTCAGAAGGGGCGTGGTCAGGCCATAGATCTCGTGATCCAGCACCCGGCGGGTCAGGTCGATGCCGTTGACGATGTTGCCCCACTGGTCTGAACCGCCCATCTGCAGAACACAGCCATAGCGGCGGTTCAGCTCGAGGAAGTCATAGGCCTGCAGGATCATGTAGTTGAACTCGAGGAAGCTCAGCGATTGTTCACGATCCAGCCGTGATTTCACCGATTCAAAGCTCAGCATCCGGTTGACCGAGAAATGCCGCCCAATGTCGCGCAGGAAATCGAGGTAGTTCAGGCTGTCCAGCCATTCGGCATTATTCAGCATCAGAGCGCCGGTTTCACTGTCGTCATAGGACAGGTATTTGGCGAAGACCTGCTTCATGCCTGCGATATTGGCGTCGATCTGTTCGGGACCCAGCAGTGGGCGTTCATCAGAACGGAACGAGGGGTCACCCACCTTGGTGGTGCCACCGCCCATCAGGGTAATCGGTTTGTGGCCGGTCTTCTGCAACCAGCGCAGGACCATGATGTTCATCAGGTGACCCACGTGCAGTGACTGCGCCGTGGCGTCATACCCGATATAGGCTGTTTGCACCCCGCTGATCAGTGCCTCATCAAGGCCCTGATAATCGGTGCAGTCGGCGAGAAAGCCGCGCTCGATCATCGTGGCGATGAAATCCGATTTGGGGTGGTAGGTCATGTCGTGCCTCGGGTTAATGTTGCGGGGCACTGTATAGGCGGCGCTGTGGGTAAGGAAAAGGCACCTTTTCCATGAAAAATGACCTTATTGCTGCGTTGTTGCACCCGCAGTTTTGGTAGGTGGCAGACCAAAGGCATAAAACATTGCGATCAGGTTGAGAGCCGCAAGAACAATGAGCGGTGTGACCGGGTCGTGAAAATGCGCCACCGCACCAAGGATCGCGGCGAATACCATGCCGACAACCCCGGCACTGACATCTCCCAGAGCAACAAGATAGGGGCGTTCCTTTTCGTTGGTCTTTTCGATGATGTAGAGGTAGCGGCCATAGATCACACCGTTGCCGCCCAGCGACAAAAGCATGATGACCAGCGCATACAGCCAGACGTTTTGGGCGTAGCCGGTGAAGGTGAATCCCAGTGCGATGATGGCCGAAAGTGCAGAGATCAGACAACCCAGCCACATCACGGGTTTGACTGAGATACGCCCACTGAGCCAACCCCAGACAATCGATCCGATCACAACGCCTGCACTGGCGCCGATCACAAAATAGCTGAGCGAGTGTTTCGTGCCCACGTGGAAAGTTGCTGCGTGGATCGTGTAGAAGGGCATGGCAAGTTCAACCGAGACAAACAGCAAGCGCGCGAACAGGAATTTGCGATACCATCTGTAGGCCATGCCTGTTTTGAAGCCGGTGACAAGCTCGGCCATTGGCTTCGGTTTTTTACCTTGGGGGCAGGATGAAGCCTTTCTTCCTCGAATATGCGTACGCCGGCAAAGCTGATGCCTGCAGCAAACATTGCTGTCACGCCGCACCACATGACGACGATGTGACGTTGCATCGGTTGGTCTGATACCAAAAGATCTTTGGTAATCCAGACCACAATGATGGCCAGAATTCCTGAGATGGTGGCTTGTGCGAACACCATGCGGTTGCGCTTGGCGTCGGGGATCGAGATCCCATAGATCTGACTGGTGCCCAGGCTGGTGATACCCTGGCATAACCCCATGACCACTGCTGTTGTCAGGAACAAAAGAACGATCATGACATTGGGCAGATCGGTCGCGAAAAGGGCGACCATCGCCAGTACCGCACCGGTCAGGATGTTGGGAACATAGACGGCCAGCTTTGCGCGGGTGGCGCGGTTGATGAAGGGCGACATGAAGATTTCGGCGATCAATCGCGACCCGGTGACAAAGGGCAACAAGAGCCCGGCAAAGAAGGTTGGCGCCCCCAGCGCAAGGTAGAGAAAGGGCAGAACGAGTGTCGGATTGACCAGTTGCCCACCGATCGTGGCCAGCGCACCAGACCAGAAGATCAGCTGATAGTTTCTGCCCTCTGCCGGGGGACTTACCTTAGGCGTTTGCGTCTGTGCCATTTATCAATGGGCCATCTACCGTTTGATCCAAGCCCGCACCATAACGTCTGCTCCGGGCCAGCTATGACTTAGTTGAACGATCTGTGTGAGCAGAATGCTTGCCGATTTATTAACTTGTTGCAACGATCACGGGGTTTCCGGGTTAGGTGTGCCGAAGAGCGGGCGCGTAGTAGGGGTGTTGGAGTTGGGGCTCTCCGCACAAAAAACACGTTCGCCGGTATTCATGTGCCTTGCCTTGCCTTTGCAATCGCGGGCAGGGTGAACACGCCGTATTGCAAGAGCCGTACGCAGCCAAGCAGGAGAGAACGTGGTGAAGCAAGCCATCAAACGGGTTGGGGCGATCAAGGCTCTGGGTGCGATGTCAGGCACCTCGCTGGACGGTGTGGATGCCGCTATGGTCGAAACAGACGGGCAGTCCATCTTTGGCTTCGGAGAGTCGCGTTATCGGGCGTATTCCGATGAAGAGCGTGCAATGCTGCGCGGCGCGCTAGGGCAGTGGCACGGGGCAGAGGTGGAAAGGGCCGGTGAATTGGTCACCCATGCCCACGCAGATGTTCTGTCCGAATTCGAAGATGTGGACCTGATCGGCTTTCATGGTCAAACGCTGGCACATGAGCCGCGCGGTCGGGGGACGCTGCAGGTAGGTGACGGCATCGCGCTGTCGCAGGCGCTGGGTTTGCCGGTGGTTTGGGATTTCCGCAGTGATGATGTTGCCATGGGGGGCGAGGGTGCACCCCTGGCGCCGTTTTTTCACTTCGCCTGTGCCAAATGGATCGGCGCCGACATGCCAATCTGCTTCCTGAATTTGGGTGGTGTCGGGAATCTGACTTATGTAGACCCGTCCTTTGATGGTCCGGAAATGCCGGGGGCATTATTGGCCTTTGATACCGGGCCTGCAAATGCACCGGTGGATGATCTGATGCAGGCACGATTGGGCAAACCGATGGATCGGGATGGCGCTGTCGCCCGCGGCGGTACGGTCGAGACCGGAGCGCTGGAGTTGTTTCTGGCTGAACCGTTCTTTGCCCGGATGCCGCCGAAATCGCTGGATCGCAATGACTTTGCCGAAATGATCGGTCTGGTGAAGGAACTCAGCGATGCGGATGCAGTTGCGACGCTGACCGGGATGTGCGCGGCTGGCGTTGCACAGGGAATGGAACACTGCCCGAAACCGCCCGCACGGGTTTTGGTCACGGGCGGCGGACGACACAATCCGGTTCTGATGGAGATGCTGCGTGTCTCGTTGGATTGCCTGGTTGAGCCTGTTGAGGCCGTCGGGCTGGATGGGGACATGCTGGAGGCGCAGGCCTTTGCCTATCTCGCCGTCCGGGTTGCGCGCGGGATGCCGACCTCTTGCCCGGGAACGACGGGGGTGCAAGCGCTGGTAGGGGGCGGTGTTGTTTCTGCCCCGATGCGCGGAGCAGTCAGCAGTGCTTAACGCGTGATCGATCGCGCATAATCTGCAGAAAATTCTGTATATCCGTCTGATGTCGACTTCAGGTGTTTCTGTGTCCATTCATGGAACACCGGAAGCTGATGGAACGGGACGTTGGGAAAGGAATGATGCTCGGCATGGTAGGGCATGTTCCAGGCCAGAAAACGGACGATCCGGTTGGTAAAAGTAGTCCGCGAGTTTTCGAGCATATTTGCCACCGGCGGGCAGAGCCCGTGTTCAGCCAGCAGATAGATGCGCAATACCGGTTGCGCGACGAGAACGGGTAACAGCCAGACCCAGAAAAGAGCTGGTGAAAAGAACAGGCTCAGGGCGGCAAGCGCATAAATGCCGAGGAGAATGCGGGCTTCAGTCTTCATCGCGCCATGCTGGCGTGCTGGCAGATAGGGGGCGTCGATACGACCCAGTGCGTTCATCACCAACACTTTTGCCATTCCGCTCCAATAGAACCAGCCGCTCAGGTAGATCAACAGACAGCCCCAGCTGTCGGGGCGCGGTTTTCCACCAAGCTCGGGGTCGCGCTCTGGATCGTTTGTCCATTTGTGGTGCGCGAGGTGGAAATACCGGAACCACACAAAGGGCAGGGCGATCGGAACTGAGATAAGGTGCCCGACTGCCTCATTCAGCCAGCCCGACTTAAACGGCGTCTTGTGAGTGCATTCGTGGCTAAGCGTGAACAGAAACACCAACAGAATGCCTTGCGGCAGGATTAGCAGCGGCCAAAGCGGGACCTGCATCAGAATTCCGGCGCTGATCACCGTTATTGCAGTGAAGTAAAGCACCAGATGCTTCAGCCCGGCTATATCCGAGCGTTGTTGCAGCTGGTTTTTGGCTTCCGGTGGCAGCGAGGCTATCAGGGCGCGATGATCCATAACGTGACATTAGATGCCCGGTGAAATGGATCAAGCCCTTGTCGCGGGCGCTAGGGTCTAACCGCGCGGGATGTCGAAATCGGGCTCTGCCAGTTCGAAACCATCGAATTCGAATCCGGGGGACACCGTGCAGCTGACCAGCGTGTAGTCGCCGGTGGTGCGGGCGGCTTGCCAATGTCCTTTGGGGACAATCAATTGGGGGGCACCCTGAGACAGGTCCGGAGACAACAGATGTTCGGTGGCCGGCCCCTGATCGGTTTCACTGAGAGACAAGATCAGCGGTGCGCCGGAGTGATACAGCCAGATCTCAGTCGCATCGACACGGTGCCAGTGGCTGCTTTCTCCCTCCCGCAGCAGGAAATAAATACATGTGCCGGTGGCACGGCCTTCATTGTCGGCTCTCCATGTTTCCTTGAACCAGCCACCCTCGGGATGTTGTTGCAGGCCGAGGTGATCGATGATGTCTTGCGCTGTCATTGGGATCCTCTTGTATTTTCGCGCGATTATGCACGGGACAGGACGATCCGCTATGGCAATCGTCAGCACAGGCCATATGTTTGCGACATGACCCTGACGATCCCCTTCGACAACAGTTACGCCCGGCTGCCGGACACCTTTTATTCCCGACAGGCCCCCGAGCCCGTACGTGCACCGCATCTTATCGCCTTCAATGAAGATCTCGCCAGTATACTGGGGATCTCGGCCGGAGACGTGAAAGAAATGGCCGAGGCCTTTGCAGGAAACTCTGTGCCTGATGGGGCAGAGCCCTTGGCGCAGCTCTATTCCGGGCACCAGTTCGGGCACTATAACCCTCAGTTGGGGGACGGGCGTGCCGTACTACTGGGAGAGACGGTAGGCACTGATGGTATCCGGCGGGACATACAGCTGAAGGGGTCAGGCCGTACGCCTTACTCCAGACAAGGAGATGGACGCGCCTGGCTGGGGCCTGTGCTGCGCGAATACGTCGTGTCCGAGGCGATGCATGCGCTGGGCATTCCGACCACCCGTGCGCTGGCGGCTGTTGAAACCGGCGAGGTTGTCCTGCGTGAGGGACCAATGCCCGGTGCAGTGCTGACCCGCGTGGCGCAGAGCCATCTGCGCGTGGGTACATTTCAGGTATTTGCCGCGCGAGGGCAGCTGGACAGTCTGCAGCGGCTTACTGAATACGCCATTGCCCGCCATTATCCCGAAGCGGAAGGGCCCATGGGATTGCTGCGCGCAGTGAGGGATGCGCAGGCAAGCCTTATTGCGCAATGGATGAGCGTGGGTTTCATCCATGGGGTTATGAATACCGACAATTGCTCAATCGCTGGCGAGACCATTGATTATGGCCCCTGTGCGTTCATGGACACATATCATCCCAACACGGTCTATAGTTCCATCGACCGCATGGGGCGCTATGCCTATTCCAGTCAGCCTGAAATCGCGGTGTGGAATGTCGCGCAACTGGCCACGGCGCTGATCCAGCAGGTGGAAGACAAAGAAGCCGCTGTTGAGGAAGCGACCGAGATCGTTCATGCGATGCCAGCGCTGTTGCAGGAAAACTGGATGATGAGGTTCCGTGCCAAGATCGGTTTGGCAACAGAGGACGATGGCGATCTGGACTTGCTGTCTGATCTTCTCACCCGGATGGCGCAGAACCAGGCGGATTTCACTAACACCTTCCGTGCGCTGGGCAGCGAGAATGCGCGGGATCAGTTCACCGACCCCGCAGCCTTTGACGATTGGGCTGAGGGTTGGCGCGTGCGACTGCAGCGTGAAGAGATACCGCAGAGGGTCATGGAAGTAGCCAATCCGGCCTTTATCCCGCGCAACCACCGGGTCGAACAGATGATCCAGGCTGCTGTAAAAGGCGACTATGAGCCCTTCCACAGGCTGGGTTCGGTACTGGCAACGCCATATCTCGATCAGCCGGAGAATGCAGACCTGACCCGTCCACCAACAGAGAGCGAAGTGGTGCATGCGACGTTCTGCGGGACCTAGAGTGTTTTCATTGATGGTTCTTACAGGCGACGTTTCGTTCGTGGTCAGTGTGTCTTCCTGAATTTCAAAACGAGAATATAATGATACAAAATCAGACGTTTACTTTGGTTCTTTCAATTGCGCTATCATTGCCCGCGGCGAGTATCGCATTCGCTGACAAAACACCGTTGATCAGCGCCTTCGATTACTGCACAGAATGGGCCTACACCGGTAAACAACAAGTCTTTCCAGGCGATTGGGAAGCAGTCCTCGCTAATGCTGAATTCAACAACAGCAGAGTTTCGTTCTATCTAAACAAAGAGGCGCCCTACGTGATTACCACTACGGTGCGATCTTCCGGTGATCGGGTGTGTAAAGTCAGTCCGGCAGATACCGCCGAAACGACACTGACTTGGGCGAATGGTGTGGTTGAAGTCGGTGAGTATTGGCGTGACGCTCAATTCATCGACAACGCCGCAATACAGCAGCAACTGCGCATGATGAATCTGGACCTTCAGGAAGATCCCAATGTGCACAGTCTTGTCCGCTCTGAAGAAAGTGGAACTGAGATATTTCTTGTTTGCAGTTCTGTAGACAGCCGGATGTTAAGCGTTTCACCAGCGCAAGGGACGCCGCTTGGCTGGGAGTTGAGCGCAATCTGGCGAGATGAGCCGCCGACTGGTCCTGCGGTTGAAAACTGCCACTGATAAGTTCAGACAAATTGGTGCATCAATAGTAGTTACTTTCCTCGTAGGTCGGACGGTTAGGGACGGGTCTGATACGGGTTGATGGAATCCGGCCAGCGTCGCGGGTGCTTTGTGATCATCAGAAACACATCCGATCCATCAATCGCCTTGCGCGCATCGCTGATCAGGCGAAGGTTCAGGTCGTCGATCTGCTCGGCGGTGACGGGGCGGCCGGGATCATAGTAGACGGTTACGAGGAAAGAGCGGCCCTGTTTGGTGACTGACATGTCCTGCAGGGTGCCGCCGTCTTCGGTTAGCGTTGCACGCAGCGCACGACGGGCCGTGGCCAGATGCTCGGGGCTGGCGACGACATTTGCCAGCTCTCCCAGACCCCCGCGAAAGTCGCGTACGTAGGAACCTATGGCCAACAGGCAGAGCAACAGTACGATGATCGAGTCGCCAATTGGTGCGATCGGGGCCAGTGGTCCGTCTCGGAACATATAAATGGCTCCCAACCCGATGCCGGCGGCGGCCGTGATCAGCCCGTCGAACAGTGCAGCTTTGGATTCAAGCCTGAGGATCGAGCTGACCTTACCGGTCTTGCGCCATGTGAAATGATGGAACGCCCAGAGGAACAAACAGGTTAGTCCGATGACAGCGAAATAAACGAACATCGGTGCGAAGTTCAGCGGCTCGGGCATCATGCCATTGAAATAGCTATAGATGTTCTTGGCTGCGTTTGTGATCGCGAATAGCACAAGTCCCAGCAGTGACAGAGACCTGAAGGTCGAAAAGATCGCCTCGTCCGCAGCATAGCCGAAGGGACGCAGTTTGTCGGGACCCGCATCGACACGCTGGCTGATCCGTCGCCCCAGAAAGGCCGATCCAAACCCGATCAGCGAGAACAGGCCGTCCATCATGATCGCGTTCGAATTGGACAGCACACCAGCAACGATCCCTGCTGCAGCCATGAACAGATTGCCCCACATTGCGATCACCAGAGAACGACCTTCCAGACGTTTGGTGCTGCTTGTGTTCTGTGTTGCCATTTTATGCGATCCCGATGTGGTCTCAGACGTTTCATCAATAGCCATTTAGGCAAGTGGGGCCAACACTTGCGCGGATGTTTTGAAACTCGGGGTTGCACTGCGTCCATGGCAGGGCAATCTTAGGGGCTGAACGATATTTCAGGACATCATGACCCGAGCATCGACCTTACGGCTGGCCAGCTACAACATACAGAAATGCGTCGGGCTGGATTTCCGCCGTCAGCCTCAACGCATCATGCAGGTGCTGGATCGGTTGAAGGCCGACATCGTGGTGTTGCAGGAGGCTGACAAGAGACTGCCGCCACGGCCAGCCGCGCTGCCACATTTCATGCTTGATGAGGCAGGCTGGCAGATTGTTGATCTTGGCGGGGCTGGAAGCCTTGGTTGGCACGGGAATGCCGTGATCTGGCGGGGGGAGGGGATCTCGGTCCAGCAGACCGGTCATCACGAACTGCCAGGGCTTGAGCCGCGCGGGGCCGTGCGGGTTGAGTTTGATACGCCCATCGGACCGTTGCGTGTGATGGGGATGCACCTTGGTCTGTTGCCCGCATCGCGACGTCAGCAGATCACCCATATTCGCAGATGTGACTCGGATCTGAATCAGATGCCAACAGTTTGGGCCGGAGATTTCAACGAATGGTCTCGGCAGCCCGTGCTCGATAATCTGGCCCCGGATATGCGGTTCCTGCCGCCAATGCCCAGCTTTCCCGCGGCGCAGCCGTTGGGGGCACTGGATCGTATTGCATTGGGTGATGGGCTGCGCGCCATGGCACATGGTGTGCACGGCGAGCGGCCTGCGCATATCGCCTCGGACCATCTGCCGATCTGGGCAGACCTTCAGCGGGTTGCGTGAATTGCCCTGCCGTAAAGCGCATTTCCCCTGTGGCGCAAGCGCGCCAGACGTACTAAGACAGAAACCCGAACAAGTCTGAGGGGTATCATGTCGGACACGATCATCGCACGTTGCGAAGCCAAAGGGCTGCGCATGACCGGTCAGCGCCGGACCATTGCCCAGGTCCTTCAGCAAAGCGAGGATCATCCTGATGTCGAGGAGCTGTACGCCCGCGCCTCGGCTATAGATTCGGGCATCTCGATCGCAACAGTCTATCGGACTGTGAAGCTGTTCGAAGAAGCTGGCATTCTTGAGCGGCTGGAGTTCGGTGACGGGCGCGCGCGATATGAAGACGCCGAACGGGACCATCACGACCACCTGATCGACATGCAGTCCGGAGAGGTGATCGAATTCGTCGATCCCGAGATCGAGGCATTGCAGGAAAAGATCGCCGCAAAGCTTGGGTATAAGCTGAAAGGTCACCGGCTGGAACTGTACGGCGTCCCGCTGGAACAGGACTGATCCATCACGAAACGCGATTGGTCGCCTCACGGCAATTCATCAAACCTGTCGTAATATGGCTTGCTACGTCGCAAAAGTTACGCTTTTGCTGACGTAAGGGCGCAGATTTTTGTCAGCCCATCCCTACGGACACGCGCATGAATAACGTAAACGGCATCTTGCTGATCATCGGATCGATGGCGGCTTTCTCACTTGAGGATATGTTCATCAAGCATCTGTCGATCAGTGTATCGACGGGGCAGATCATGATCGTGTTGGGTTTGTTCTGCGGGCTGGTCTTTGTACTGATGTCTCTGGCGACCCGTAAACGCATCTTTGATCCCGTTGCGTGGCAACCGTTGCCATTGGCCCGAGCCTGGGCTGAGGCGGTTGGTGCTTTGACCTTTGTTACCGCGTTGTCGCTGGTCGAGTTGTCCACGGTCGCGGCGGTTTTTCAGGCGATGCCGCTGGCCGTAACCATGGGCGCGGCGCTGTTTCTGGGTGAACATGTCGGATGGCGGCGCTGGAGCGCGATTGGTATCGGCTTTGTCGGTGTCCTGATGATCATTCGTCCCGGGCTTGAGGGTTTTGAGCCTGAGTCGCTGTTCGTCGTAGCCACCGTGATTGCCATCGCCGCACGAGACTTGCTGACACGTAAACTGGATGTTCGTGTACCTTCATCCGTTGTCGCCTTGCAGGCCTACATCGCTGTCGCGCTGGCAGGGGTTGCGTTGATGGTGTTTTCAGCACAGCCGGTCGTGCCGTTGCAGGCGGTACAGGTTGGTCCTTATCTGGGTGCCATCGGCTTTGGAGTTCTGGGCTATTACGGCATTGTAACGGCCATGCGCATCGGAGAGGCCTCGGCCCTGACGCCGTTCCGCTATACCCGTCTGGTCTTTTCGATCGCCGCCGGGATGCTGATGTTCGGGGAACGCCCCGATGCGATGACGATCGCAGGTGCATCGCTGATCATCGGGTCGGGCATGTACACCTTTATCCGTGAACGCAGGCTGGCGCGCGAAATGGCAGTCGCAGCCTGACGGATCGTCGCACGTTGGCGCAAACAGAAAATGTTAGCCCTAAAGGCCGGAAAATAGGCGTGTTAGCGATAACGGAGCCGGTTTACTTTTTGCCCGGTGCTGTTATGAGGCATGCAACCAAAGTCATCTTTAGGGACCGGTATCATGAGCACCATCATCGACATCCATGCACGCGAAATTTTGGACAGCCGGGGTAATCCCACTGTTGAGGTGGACGTTATTCTGGAAGACGGCACCATGGGCCGTGCCGCTGTACCTTCGGGCGCGTCGACCGGTGCCTATGAAGCCGTCGAAAAACGCGATGGTGACAAGTCCCGTTATATGGGCAAGGGCGTGCTAGAGGCCGTGGCAGCAGTGAACGGAGAGATCGCCGAGGAACTGGTTGGTTTTGACCCGACCGAGCAGGTCGCCATCGATCAGGCGATGATCGAACTCGACGGGACCGAGAACAAGGGCCGTCTGGGCGCCAATGCCATTCTGGGTGTCTCGCTGGCGACAGCCAAGGCTGCTGCGGATTTTACCACACAACCTCTGTATCGTTATGTCGGTGGTACTTCGGCCCGTGTTCTGCCTGTTCCAATGATGAATATCATCAACGGCGGTGAACACGCTGATAACCCGATCGACATTCAGGAATTCATGATCATGCCGACGTCCGCCGCGAATATCCGCGAAGCCGTGCGCATGGGTTCTGAGGTCTTCCACACGCTTAAGCGTGAGCTGTCGGCGGCTGGTCTTGCCACCGGTGTTGGCGACGAGGGCGGCTTTGCCCCTAACATCGCTTCCACCCGCGAAGCACTGGATTTCATCCTGCAGTCCATTGAAAAAGCAGGCTACAAGCCGGGTGAGGAAATCCACCTGGCGCTGGATTGCGCGGCAACCGAATACTACAGGGACGGCAAGTATGTCCTGTCGGGTGAGAACATCTCGCTGACGTCCGAGGAAAACGCCGAATATCTGGCGGCGCTGGTCAAAGACTACCCGATCATCTCGATCGAAGATGGTATGTCCGAGGATGACTGGGACGGCTGGAAGGCCCTGACCGACGCCATCGGTGACAAGGTGCAGCTGGTGGGCGACGACCTGTTCGTGACCAACCCGGCACGTCTGGCCGAAGGGATTGAGCGTGGCTGTGCCAACTCGATGCTGGTCAAGGTAAACCAGATCGGATCGCTGACCGAAACGCTGCGTGCAGTCGATATGGCGCACCGCGCACGTTACACCAACGTTATGTCGCACCGCTCGGGCGAGACCGAGGACGCAACCATTGCTGATCTGGCGGTTGCAACCAACTGCGGTCAGATCAAAACCGGCTCGCTTGCGCGATCGGACCGGTTGGCCAAGTATAATCAGCTGATCCGGATCGAGGAATCGCTGGGCGAAGTTGCCGAGTACGCAGGCGCGTCGATCCTTCGCAAATAACTACTGTGATGCTATGTTGATACCTGGGTACTTCCCCGGGATCGTATTTTGCTGAGTATTATCAATCCAGAAACGCCGGACCAGCTGGACGCGGTTCGGCGTTTGTGTTGGGAGTATCGAGATTTTCTGCTGACGCTGGACGAAAGATCGGTGCAAATCGTGCAGGCTGTCTATCCACAGGAAAAGTATGCCCGCGTGTTGGAGGCGATCGAAACCGATCACATGCCGCCCTCTGGTGGGATGAGGTTGGCGTTGTTGAATGGACAGCCGATAGGGTGCGGGATGTTTCACACGCTTGAACCCGGGGTGGCAGAAATCAAGCGAGTGTATGTCAACGAGCAGGCACGCGGCACCGGCGCGGGCTGTGCGATCATGCTGAGTCTTATTGAACAGTGCCGGAGCGATGGATTCGAGTACATTCGGATGGACACGGGAAAACCTCTTGAGGCGGCGACTCGGTTATACCTGTCCTTAGGCTTTCAGTTGCGTGACGCGTATTCAGATCTGCCAGAGATTGTCGAAGGCCATCTATTGTTCTTTGAAATGTCACTACGCCCGGATCAATCTGGGTCGGACACTAAGGGTTAAGATATCATTTTGAAATTTTGACCTACTGAGTACCAAAAGTAGGGTTATAGGCAAATATTCGCCGACATAAATATCCTTATGTGTGAACTTGTACCTAACGAGACAGGCGCATCGTGACCTATGCTGCTTGCATTGCAGAAAGGAGAACACGATGCCTGTATCCAAATTCCTTCTGGTAATTTCCGCCCTCTCGCTGGGACTGATAGCTGCTTGTGCCGGCCCGGGAACCTATCCGATCACCGGTCAAAAGGCGTCGCCGGACGATCCTGTTCAGGAAATGTACAATCCAAATGTGATCTTCCGCGGGGAGTCGCGCTAGAGCTTCTTGCTCATGAGCGCATAGCGGTCGCGCAGCTTGAAGCCTGTCCGAAGATAGAGCTTTTGTGCCGACTCGTTCGCGCGGTCAACTTCCAGATGCAGGGCAGTCAGCCCTGCACCAGCCAGTGCCTTGGGAAGTTCCAGCAGAACTTCGGTGGCAATTCCACGGCCTCGGACTGCAGGGCGGATGTAGATCTCATCCACAAAGCCGTCCATTCCGCCGAATTCGACGGACCAGCCGAATGTCAGGATGATATAGCCCAGTGGCGCGCGGCCCGGCCCGATGAGATAGATGCAGCCATGAGGGATGCCTTCGAGCAGGGGGAGCAGCGCTTCGCACAGTTGATCAGCATCCTGTTCGATGCCTTCCTCGGCGTGAAAGGCAGAGACGAGGGTCATCAGACGGTCAAGATCGTCCGGGCGGGCGAGGCGCAGTGCGGCAGTCATAGCCGCGCCAGCCGTTCGGTGAGCAGGTCAAAGAACCCGTCCGCATCCACATCACCGATAAACAGGGCGTTGGGTTTGCGATCTGTAACGCCCCACCAGTCGGCGACGGTCATGCCCATGGTCAGTTCGGACTGGGTTTCAATTTCGACGTTCACGTGCCGACCTTTAAACAGCTCGGGCTTGATCAGATAGGCTGTTACGCAAGGATCATGAAGTGGGGCACCTGCGCTGCCATATTTTTCCTTGTCGAAACGTTCGAAGAAATCGGTCATCTCGGCAACGGCAATGCCAACCTTGCTTCCCAGTGCGCGGAAGGCGTCGTTGCGGGGCTTTGTAACCAACGCCTTGTGCGTCACGTCCAGAGGCATGACAACAATTGGTGCGCCAGATTTAAACACAATGTCAGCGGCTTGCGGGTCAACGTGAATGTTGAATTCAGCCGTAGGAGTGATGTTGCCAACCTCGAAATAAGCACCACCCATCAGAATTATTTCCTGCACGCGTTCAACGATGTCAGGTGCTTTCTGAAAGGCGGCTGCGATGTTGGTCAGAGGGCCCAGCGGACAGAGGGTGACGGTACCCGGCTCATGCGTGCGTAGGCTGTCGATGATGAAATCGACAGCATGGCCTTCGGTCAGTTCCATTTGCGGGTCAGGCAGATCAGGACCGTCGAGGCCGGTTTTGCCGTGCACATGTTCAGCGGTTACCAGAGGGCGGTTCAGCGGTCGATCACATCCGGCATAAACCGGCACATCGGTATGGCCCGCCAATTCGCAAACGATCCGCGCGTTTTTGGTGGTCAGATCCAGCGGCACGTTACCTGCGACTGCGGTAATGCCCAGAACCTCGATCTCTTCGGGGCTGGCCAGCGCCAGCAGGATCGCAACGGCGTCATCCTGTCCGGGGTCTGTGTCGATGATGATCTTGCGCGCAGTCATGGATGGCCTCCGGGATATTGAAGGACGGACACTGGCAAGTGTCGCCGCTCTTGTCTAGCAAATTTACGCGCTTCCGCGGGCCGTGTTTGCCATTGCTGGCGGGAGTTTGCCGTTGGCGCGATGTTCTTCGGTTTTGACCTCGTCCCAAAGAGCATCCATTTCCTCGAGGGTGCTGTCCGTCGGGGTTTTACCCCGATCAGCCAGCCGAGCCTCGACTTGCTCGAACCGGCGGGTGAACTTGGCGTTGGTGCGGCGCAGAGCGGCCTCGGGCTCGATACCCAAATGACGACCCAGATTTACCATCACAAAGAGCAGATCGCCGAATTCATCCTCAAGCGCGTCTGCGTCCATACTTTCGCGCGCCTCTTCCAGCTCGGCGGCTTCTTCGGTGATTTTGGCCAACACGTGGCTGGCATCGGGCCAGTCAAACCCCACGCGAGCCGCACGCTTTTGCAATTTGTGCGCCCGCAGGAGGGCCGGCAGGTTGGCAGCCACACCGTCAAGTGCACCTTGCTGTTCCTTGCCTGCGCGTTCGGCGGCTTTGATCGTTTCCCAGTCCTTCGTCTGCTGTTCAGCCGATTTGTCGCGGGATTCATCGCCAAAGACATGCGGATGGCGGGCCACCATCTTGTCGGACATGGTCCGCACCACATCCTGAAACGCAAAATGACCGGCTTCTTCGGCCATTTGGGCGTGAAATACGGACTGGAACAACAGGTCGCCCAATTCGCCCTTCAGTTCATCCCAGGCCTGTCGTTCGATGGCGTCTGCGACCTCATAGGCTTCTTCAATCGTATAGGGCGCGATAGTGCCGAAATCCTGCTCGATATCCCACGGACAACCGGTTTCCGGGTCACGCAGACGGCGCATGATTTCCAACAAACGTTCGATACCTGCGTCCGAGTTATGGATCAGCGGATTTTCAGCCATTGCGAAGCCCCTTATTCCGGTGTCAGATGCATCCATCTCGCAGCTTGGATCAGGAGTCCACCCCAGATGCCCGTCGTCAACCGTATTGCCGATTTTGCCACCGACATGGCCACATGGCGCCAGCACCTGCATACAATCCCTGAGCTGGAATTCGAATGCTACGAAACAGCGGCCTTTGTCGCCGAGCGTCTGCGCGAGTTTGGCGTGGATGAGCTGCATGAGGGGATCGCCAAGACCGGTATCGTCGCGATCATCAACGGTCAGGGCGAAGGACCGACGATTGGCCTGCGGGCGGATATGGACGCGTTGCCGATTCCCGAAGAAACCGGCGTTGACTATGCCTCGAAGAATCCAGGTAAGATGCATGCCTGTGGCCACGACGGGCACACAACGATGTTGCTGGGGGCCGCACGTTATCTGGCCGAAACCCGGAACTTCCGCGGCCGGGTTGCTTTGATCTTTCAACCTGCCGAGGAAGAGGGCGGCGGAGCCGGGGTTATGGTTCAAGAAGGAATCATGGACCGGTTCGACATCGCGCAGGTTTATGCGCTGCATAACGCGCCCGGCTTTGTGGAAGGCTCGTTCTATACAACGCCGGGTCCGATCATGGCTGCTGTCGATACGTTCGAGGTTCACATTCAGGGCGTCGGTGGACATGGGGCTATGCCGCATGAAACCCGCGATCCGGTCATGGCGGCCTGTGGTATTGCGCAGGCGATTCAGACCATCGTCAGCCGCAATCACTACGCTCTGGACGATCTGGTTGTGTCGGTGACACAAATCCATACCGGCACGGTGAACAACGTGATCCCGGACACCGCCTATATCAACGGCACGGTACGGACCTTCGACCCGGCGGTGCAGAAGATGGTTATGGAACGCATGGAGCAGATCGTGCAGGGACAGGCCACGTCGTACGGGGTGGAGGCGCGGCTTGAATACGATGTGAGTTATCCCGCCACGATCAACGACCCGGAAAAGGCCGCTTTTGCCGCCGACGTGGCGCGCGAGGTTTCGGGGGCTGAACGGGTCACCGAAAACACCGGTCGCGAGATGGGGGCCGAGGATTTTTCATACATGCTGCAGGAACGGCCCGGAGCCTATCTGTTTCTGGGGCAGGGGGACGGTGCGGGGCTGCACCATCCGAAATACAACTTCAACGACGAAATCGCGCCGGTGGGTGCATCCTTTTTCGCGAAGATCGTGGAAAAGGCGCTGCCTGTGGCTTGACGTTAGCGCGCGTCGCCAGCCCATCGGGAACCTTGGGAGGAAGATAACCCGAAATGGCATTGGAAGATGCAAAGACTCAGGTGGACGAGGCGTTCACCAACCCGGATCTCAAAGGCCTGTCCTTTGAGAACACATTTGGTGGCGCGACCTCGTTTCTGCGCCGGCTTTATACGAAGGAACTGAAAGGCGTAGACATCGCGGTGACCGGCGTGCCGTTCGATCAGGCGGTTACCAACCGTCCCGGTACCCGGTTGGGACCACGTGCCATTCGCGAGGCCAGCGCGTTGCAGTCCCCCGACGCACCCTATGGCTGGCCGTTTGATGCGCTCAGCGAACTGGCAATCATCGACTACGGGGACATGGCATATGACTATGCCAATATCCCTGCCTTTCCAGATACGCTGACCGATCACATTCGCACGATACTGGAGGCGAATGTCGCTTCGGTGACGCTGGGCGGAGATCATTACATCAGCTTTCCGATCCTGAAAGCCTATGCCGAGAAATACGGGCCTATGTCTCTGCTGCAGTTTGATGCGCATACGGATACATGGGCCGATGACGACATGTCACGCGTGGATCACGGAACCATGTTCTACAAAGCGGTGAAGTCCGGGATCGTGGACCCCAAGCGATCGGTTCAGGTGGGGATACGCACCACCAACGAGGACACATTGGGCGTCAACATCATCGACGCACGTGAGGTTTATGAATCCGGACCGGCCGCCGTAGCCCAGAAGATCAAGGGGATTCTGGGCGACAGTCCGGTTTACCTGAGCTTCGACATCGATGGGTTGGACCCGGCCTTTGCACCAGGAACCGGGACACCTGTTTGGGGTGGTCTCAGCTCGATTCAGGCGCAGATCATCCTGCGGGATATCGCGGGGATCAACATCAAGGGCGGGGATGTGGTTGAGGTATCGCCTCCATTCGACACGTCTGGTGCCACTGCGATTGCCGGGGCACATGTGGCAACGCAGATCATCTGCCTGCTGGGGTGGAACAAGCTGGAAAAGCTTTAACCTTTGGTTAGGCATAATCCCGGTAAGTGCTTGGTGAAGAACCGGATCGGAGAAAGTACATGACCCAATTCAACCAGCCGATTGGCGGCAATGATCTGGCGCGGTTCTCGGGGCCGAATACGTTTATGCGGCTACCGCAGGCGTCCTCTCTGGATGGGCTCGATGTGGCTGTTCTTGGGATTCCGATGGATATCGGCACGTCTTGGCGCTCGGGTACGCGGTTTGGCCCCAAACAGATCCGTAGCGAAAGCGCGATGATCCGGCCATATAACATGGCCACCTTTGCTGCCCCATTCGATAACCTGCAGATTGCCGATATCGGGGATCTGGCGATCAACACGTTTTCGCTGTCGGATAGTCTGAAGATTATCAAGGAAAGCTATGACGGCATTCTGGCACAGGATGTCATTCCCGTTGCGATGGGGGGCGATCATTCGATCACCCTGCCAATTCTGCGCGCAATGGCAGCCAAACATGGTCCGGTTGCCCTGGTGCATGTTGATGCCCATGCCGACGTCAATGACGAGATGTTTGGTGAGCGCGAGACCCATGGCACCGTATTCCGCCGCGCCTATGAGGAAAATCTGATCGTTCCTGACAAGACCTTTCAGATCGGTATTCGGGGATCTGGCTATGCCGCCAGCGATTTCACCGAAGCGCAGGGGTGGGGATTCCGTCAATATCCGGCGTGGGATATCTGGCAGCAGAACCTGACCCAGATCGGGTCTTTGATCCGCAAGACGATCGACGGACATCCGGTCTATATCACCTATGATATCGACAGTCTGGACCCGGCTTATGCGCCTGGGACCGGAACGCCTGAAATTGGCGGGCTGACTACACCGCAGGCACTGCAACTGATCCATGCACTGCAGGGGATGAATGTCGTTGGTTGTGATCTGGTCGAGGTCTCTCCACCCTATGATCCATCGGGCAATACTGCGCTTACGGCTGCGAACTTGTTGTTCGAAATGCTGTGCATTCTTCCAGGCGTGACGTCGCGGTAAGGACTGGTTGAACATCTTGTTCACCGATGCGTTCCGGCTAGGTTCGGTTGAAACAGGTGCGGGATGAAGATGACTGTAGTTTGGGTATTGGTATGCGCGGGGCTTTTGCTGGCCGGTTACATCCGTCTTGCCCCTTCCGATCCCTCCCGTTGGCATGTGGCACCTGTGGGCGAAACCAGCAGGGACATGATGGGCGCGGTAGTGCGGGTCGTTGAAACCGGCCCGGACGGGCTTGCACGGCTGGATGTGGTTGCGCGTCAGTCCCCTCGTACCAGTGTTTTGGCCGGGTCGGTCGACGAGGGAATGGTGACTTATATCACCCGAACTCGGTTGATGGGATTTCCGGATTATACCACCGCGCAGCAGGATGGTGACGCGCTGCGTATCCACGCAAGGCTGCGTTTC
This sequence comes from Ruegeria sp. CH6, assembly GCF_056537005.1. NCBI lineage: Bacteria > Pseudomonadati > Pseudomonadota > Alphaproteobacteria > Rhodobacterales > Roseobacteraceae > Ruegeria > Ruegeria sp. CH6. Next base: position 429,523 of record NZ_JBQFQS010000002.1, read on the forward strand.
GGGCGCAAGGATTTCGGAGTGAATAAAGCGCGGGTTGAAAGCTGGCTAGGGCAGCTTCAATAGGTTGAAAATAAAAACTTAATTCCCATATTGGTGGTATGAGTGATTATGAAGCCAAGTTTCAGAGGGCAACCGCTGAATTGGAAGATGCGGGACTGCAAGAGCCCGGAAAATCCACCCCATATGTTCGCTTTTTCAGACGTGCCGGATGCAGGCCGAAACCGGAACTCTATCGGACCAAGGTATCGCGATTGACGTGGGATCCACTGGTGATGGGAGGCCTTTGGGGGCTGGGTTTATATGTATTTCTCTCACCTCCGCTTTGCATGGTCCCACGATTGGCTATATGCTCTCTACTCTTTGGTGACAGCATGGCGCTTTGCGCGGTCCGGACGACGCGCAGAAAGCACAAGCTAAGCAAGTGGGAAGATCTGTAGGTGATTAACCCGAGCTTTGAATAGTTGCAGAATTGCTGAGTTGGGGCTGGGTTTGCTCCAACCCTGATGACAAACACCCCTCCTGAACCTCGCGCCACATGGGAACGTTCAGTGACATCTGGCATTGGGCCATGAACATGCGGCCATCGACCTGCAGGCAGATCATCTCTCCCAACTCGACACGGGTGCCGGCTTTGTCGGTGCAATAGCAATCCTGAACCTTGCCGCCGGGGCCAATTACATCAGCCATCACAGGGGTCGTGCACAGGGTAAGCGCAAGAATAATCCGTTTCATGCATGTGAGCTTAGCACAAGGCAGGCCCTTGACCAAAGCCCGCGGATGATAGACACCGCCGGGATGATCCCCGAAGAACGCCTTGAACAGATAACCCAGCGATTCCAATACCTCGAAGCTGCCATGGCCGATGGCGCATCGGGCGGCGATATTGCGGCACTAGCCAAGGAATACTCGGACTTAAAGCCTGTGGTTGAGCAGATCGAGACATGGCGCCAACTGGTGGCCGATCTTGCCGAGGCAGAAGTAATGCTGGCCGATCCGGACATGAAAGAGCTGGCTGAGGAGGAAATCCCCGAGCTGCAGGCTCGCATTCCCGAGGCAGAGCATGCGTTGCAACTGGCGTTGTTGCCCAGAGACAAAGCCGATGCGCGTCCGGCAATGTTGGAAATCCGGCCCGGAACCGGAGGTGATGAGGCCGCATTGTTTGCGGGTGATCTCTTGCGGATGTATCAACGCTATTCCGAGGCACGGGGATGGCAGTTCGAGATCATCGAGGAACAATCCTCGGATCTGGGCGGGATCAAAGAGGTCGTGGCCCATATCAAGGGCGATAATGTCTTTGCCCGGATGAAATACGAATCCGGTGTGCACCGGGTTCAGCGGGTGCCCGAAACCGAGAGCGGCGGGCGTATCCATACTTCGGCGGCGACAGTGGCGGTTCTGCCCGAGGCCGAGGATGTAGATATTCATATCGAACCCAACGATATTCGTATCGATACCATGCGCAGTTCCGGCGCGGGTGGGCAGCACGTGAACACCACAGATTCGGCTGTACGGATTACCCACATTCCCAGCGGGATCGTGGTGACGAGTTCCGAAAAGTCCCAGCACCGCAACCGCGAGATCGCGATGCAGGTGCTGAAGACTCGTCTCTACGATATGGAGCGGCAGCGGATCGACAGCGAACGCTCGGCGGATCGCGCCAGCCAGGTGGGATCTGGGGACCGGTCTGAGCGGATCAGAACCTATAACTTCCCGCAGGGCCGCATGACCGATCACCGCATTAACCTGACGCTTTATAAGCTGGATCAGGTGATGCAGGGCGATCTGGACGAGGTGATCGATGCGCTGACGGCAGACGATCAGGCGCGTCTACTGGCCGAGATGTCGCAATGAACGGGGCGCAGACGGCCGCACAGGCCATGGTTGCGGCGACAGCGCGCCTGCGGGCCGCCGGTGTTGAAGATCCCGCTCGTGACGCGCGGGTTCTGCTTGCCCATGCAGCACGTATCGAAGCCAGTCGCGTCACGTTGATCGCACCCGAAGAGTTGTCGCCTGAAATAGCCGAGCGATATGATCAGCTGATCTCGCTGCGTGCCATCCGTGTGCCGGTTTCCCACCTGTTGGGAGAGCGCGAATTTTATGGCCGCCGTTTTCGGGTGAGCCGGGATGTTCTGGATCCACGCCCCGAGACCGAAGCCTTGATCGAGGCCGCGCTGAGTGAACCGTTCGATCACATTTTGGACCTTGGTGTCGGATCAGGCTGTGTGTTGGTGACCTTGCTGGCCGAGAGGACAAGCGCATCCGGAATTGGCGTTGATCTGAGCGAATCTGCCTGCCTTCAGGCCAGCGCCAACGCGGTGCTGCATCAGGTGCAGGGCCGGGTCGAGATCATACAATCCGATTGGTTCGAGGGGATCGAAGAGGGGCAGTTCGATCTGATCGTCTCGAACCCGCCATACATTTCGCTGGATGAGATGACACAGCTGTCCCCAGAAGTGCGGGAACACGAGCCGAGGATGGCTTTGACGGACGAGGGGGACGGGCTGGGCGCTTATCGGCGTATTGCCGCTGCAGCCCCTGATTTTCTGATGCCGGGCGGGCGTATTCTGGTCGAAATCGGCCCTACACAGGCGGCAGCTGTCGCGGCATTGTTTGACGCGTCGGGTCTGATCGATATCCGTGTGGTTCCGGATCTGGATGGCCGGGACCGTGTTGTTGGCGCCAGAATGCCGGGTTGAATGGGGTGAATGAGGCCAAAAAACGCCGGTTCAGGTAAAAAAGCTGCGAAAATGCATATTACCCTCTTGTCTGCATGATCAGGACATGCTTACTCAGGGTAGTCGGCGAGGTTGACGCTGTTTCAGCGCGCCCCTGACGCCAAGCCCAAAAAGTCGACAGCACGTCACGGTAAAAGGCCTTAGAGCAGTGCAACGTACGGGTTGATCGACAGTGAATGACAAGGCTGACGTAAAGTAAGATGAGATCTTCCAAATCCCGCTCGCGGGCCAAGAACAACCGCAATCGCCCTTCTGGTGGTAATGTCGTAAACCGGGTTTTTGACAGCTCGGGTCCAGAGGGCAAAGTGCGCGGCACCCCGCAGCAGATCATTGATAAATATAATCAGCTGGCGCGTGACGCCCAGCTGTCGAATGACCGCGTCGCGGCCGAGAACTTTCAGCAGCACGCGGAACATTACCTGCGTATGCTGAGCGAGGCGCAGCGCGAAATCGAAGCGCGCCGTGAAGAGCAGGAACGCCAGAACCGTGAGCGCCAGGCCGAACGCGACCGTGAACGCGCCGAGCGTCAGGAACGCGAAGCTGCACGTCAGGCAGATCCGGCCGAAGCGCCGCAACCTGACGTGATGGATTTCGGGTCCGAGCCTGCCGCACCTGAATCTGGTCTGGTCGAGACACCAGAAAGCCAGGGTGCTGAACCAGTCGAAGAGGCGCCTGCCAAGAAAGAAAAGCCACCACGCCGTCCACGTGCACGCAAGCCCAAGGCTGCGCCCGCCGAGCCTGAACAGGCTGCAGCGGATAACGGAGACGCGCCAGAGGCTGCCGAATAAGCTCAAGTCTTACGGCCGAGATATAGAAAACCCCGGATCGAATGCCGGGGTTTTTTGGTTTATTGCTTTAGGCTTTGCGAATTTCCCGTGCCAGCGCACAAAACGCTTCGAGCGGAACCTGTTCCGCACGTTCCGTTGGTTTGATGTCGGCAGCCAGCAAGCGATCTTCGATATCCGGGGCGACACCTTTCAGAGAGGCGCGAAGCATCTTGCGGCGTTGGTTGAAGGCTGCTGCCACGACGCGTGAGAGGGTGGCTGCATCTGCTGGATAGCGCGGCTCGGGCAGGGCAGTTAGGTGGACCACTGAGCTGGAAACCTTGGGTGGTGGGGTGAAGGCCCCGGGGGGCAAAGACATGGCGATACGTGCTTCGGCCCGCCATTGGGCGAGGATGGCAAGGCGGCCATAAGCTTTACTGCCGGGCTGGGCCACAATGCGCTCGGCGACTTCGCGCTGGAACATCAGGGTCAGGCTTTGCCAGAATGGCGGCCATTCCGGTGGCGTCAGCCAGCGGACCAGAAGTTCGGTCCCGACATTGTAGGGTAGATTGGCCGCAATCCGGATCGGCGGTGTCAGATGCGTCAGCGGGTCGATTTCAAGCGCGTCCCCGTTAATGACTTCAAGCCGGCCGGGATAGGCCTCGGCGATGTCGTTCAGCGCCGCGATACAGCGGGTGTCTTTTTCCAAAGCAACGACTTTGCGCGCGCCCTCAGACAGCAGACCTCGGGTCAGGCCACCCGGTCCGGGTCCGATCTCGAGCACATCACATTCGGTCAGATCACCGGCCTGCCTTGCAATCTTGGCGGTCAGGTTCAGGTCCAACAGAAAGTTCTGCCCCAGCGATTTGCGGGCCGATAGCTGGTGGGTCGCGATGACTTCGCGCAGCGGGGGGAGGGTGTCGATAGCGCTCATGATCCGTTCACCGTGGCGCGGATAGGGTGTCATGCGCCAGAAATTTTTCACTTCGGTCCGGGATATGGCCTGCGTTGTACAGGTTCAAGACCCTTGCGCCATCTGCTGCGCGAGTTTGAGGGCCTCAATCAGGCTGGTCGGGTTGGCGATGCCTTGTCCGGCGATGTCCAGCGCGGTGCCATGATCGGGTGAAGTCCGGATGAAGGGCAAACCCAGCGTTACATTCACGCCTCGGTCGAAATCCAGTGTCTTGATCGGGATCAGGGCCTGATCGTGATACATGGCGATGGCTGCATCGTACCGCCTGCGCGCGGCGGCGTGGAACATGGTATCCGCCGGATGCGGGCCCGTAACCGTGTAGCCGTCGGGATTGAGATCAGAGATCAGCGGGGCAATCCAGTCCAGCTCCTCACGACCCATTTTGCCACCTTCTCCGGCATGGGGGTTCAGCCCGGCAATCGCGATGCGCGGATTTTGAATACCAAACTGGTTCTGCAGCCCTTGTGCAGTGATTGCGATCGTTTCGCGCAGCAGCTCTGGGGTCAGGACGCTTGGGACTTGCGAGAGAGCGATGTGGATCGTGGCTGGGACCACACGCAACTGATCGCTGGCCAGCATCATCACAACACGATCTTTACCGGCAAGAGCGGCCAGAAATTCGGTATGTCCGGGATAATCGAATCCCGCTCCGTCAATCAGCGCCTTTTTATGGATCGGAGCCGTGCAGAGCGCTGATGCCGCACCCGATTGTACCAGAGAAACACCGCGTTCAATTGCATCGATTACAGAGGGAGCATTGTTTGGCTCGGGACGGCCCGGCACATTCGGCGCTGGGAAATCCAGCTGAAGCACCGGCAGGGCCATCGCACAGACCTCGGCCGCTTCTGACGGGTCATTTATTCGTACGACCGGAGTGTCGTTTGGCAGATGCGCGTCGTCGCCGATGTAGACGAACGGGCAGGTGCCGCGCAGTTGTTGCCACGCCTTGGCTGCGATTTCGGGGCCGATACCGGCCGGATCACCACAGCTAAGCGCGATCGGGCGGGTCATTGCTCGATAATGGTGGCGTCTGCCCGCATTTGTTCGATGAAGCTGTCGGCAAAAGCCTGCAGGCGCTGCTGGGTCAAAGCGTTAGCAACATCCTGACGAGACGTATCTTCGCCCAGATCGCGGGTTCGGGTGCACAGCATCAGGAACATCAGCGTCTGCCCGTTGTTGCGGGTGAGCGTTGTTGAAATCTCATTGGGGTCCAGCTTGGCAAGTTCCAGCGCCACGTCGCGCGGGATTTCGGAAGGGCTGGCGGACACGCGATCAAGTACCTCTGGCGGTTGATCTTTGGCGATACCATAGAGGTCGTTACAAGTGTCGATGTTTTCCTTCAGCTCAGCCGCAGTTTTCTGGGCCTCTGGGCTACGACCGCCCGGAATGTAGTAGATCGCATAGTCGATCTTGGAATAGCGTGGTGCGCCTGTCGAAACCTCGCGAATGCCGCGCATCTGGAACAGGGCTATGGCGTTGGGAAGACTCAACGGCTCGGTTATATCTCCGTTCTGCAGGCCGAGGATGACGGGCTGCAGCGCTGGCGGAAGATTATTGAGCGACAGCCAATCCAGTCGACCTCCGTTTTCGCGGGTCGCTGCCGCCGAATATTGCGTGGCAGCGGAGGAAAACGCGTCATAACCGTCTACCTGAGAAATTTCCTGCGCGAGCGCGTCAGCCTGAGCGAGCGTCTGCGGTGTTACGGGAATGATAATCTCGGACAACAGAACTTCGAGGCCGCCACCGCCGCCCTGGCCCATTGCCCGGTTGATTTCATCCTCTGTGGGGCGCGCCTGAGAGATAAACCTCGTGCTGACGTAGTCACGCCACGAAAGCTGATCTTCAACAAAATCCCGTACTGTTTCAGGATCTACACCGGCATCACTGAGCAGCCGCAAGAAATCTTCAGTCGAAAGCTGACCACGAGCGGCAAACTGGTCGATACCAAGCTGTACATCTTCTGGTGTCGCCTGAATTCCGGCATCCCGCATCGCCTGTTTGCGCAGGCGAGCATCGATCAGGGCCTCACGCACTTCATCTTCAGAACTTCCCGGCAGGCCGAGCGCTTCGAGAAACTGCTGGCGTTGCTGCAATTCATACCACGTCACGATATCCTGATTGATCCGGATCGCGGGTGAGAACAGGCTTTGCCCGATGGCCTGCGGCGAAGAAAAGGCGATAAGCGCCGCAGCGAGTGCGGGCAAAGCCGGTCTTTGCCAACCGGTACGAAGAAACTTGGAGAAACCTGATATCAGCTGCATTTTCTTTTGTACTTCTTGCCCCCGCCTTCGACGGCGTATCCAGTTAGTGCAACGGTAAAGCCGAATTCTGTCGAAGGCTCAATACTTGATGTGGACGTATAGCGCCGACTGACGGTCATGTTAACCTGCACGCACTCATTTTCGTAGGTAACTCCAAGCCCGTAGCGGATTGGCTCAGATTCGGCCAGATCATATCGCGCCAGTGCCTGTGTCAGCCAGTTCTGATCGATTCTGTAACGTCCCGTCAGCCAAATCTCGGATATTTTGTCGCTGTTTTCTGCAGGGTCGGGTTCCTGCCAGACATAGCTGCCCGTCAGCGCGTTGTCGTCTTTGGCCCAAACGCCCCGGAACTCGGCTTTGGCAAAGCTGAAGTCATCATCCAGCAGGCCACGTGCCGCGAGAGTAAGGCCTTTTGCGGTTTTCAACTGCCCGGCCAGCAGCAGATCGGATGTGGTGCCCTGCAGGCCCGAGGTCAGGGTGAAATCCGGATCGGCATCGGCGCGGAACACCTGACCGACGGTTGCAAGCGCTTGCCAGCCGTTCGGCGTATTGCGCGCCCAGTTCACGCCGACAACAGCTGTTGCTCCATTTTCGCGGCGATCTTCGGCTGGAAAGCGAGACAGGGACAGCAGATTGCCCTGGTCGAACTCCTGAAACGTACTTTCGTCATTGGGTACGTCGGTATTCGAGACATGCGTCCAGCCTACCTGAACAATCGGTTCGAGAAACTGCGTTGCGCCGGATTGTTCGCGACGTACCATCGGATAGCGCAACGTAAAGGCAGCCCGCGGAGTGGATCTGGTCACCTGATTGGGGTACTGGCTGTCGTTGCGGATATCAAACGTATCGACTGAAGCACCAAGCTGCGCATCGGCCCGCAGGCCCGTGCTGAAAGTCCAACTGCGTAGCCATTCTGCATCCATTGTCGCGCGTGCCACATCCCGTCCAACGATATCTACATCGCTGGTCCGGGTGTGGGAATGCCCGATAAACGCAAGCCTCACTTCGCCGCCCAGTGCGTTGGGAAAGTACCGCTTTTCATAGTTCAGATCGAAAACGCGCGAGGGGATTTCATCCTGATTTTCGCTGTCGCGCAGGGTTTTGTAGTGGATGAAACTGGTTTTGAACGCGGTATCGCGTTTGATCCGTTCCAGTGCGATTTCGCTGCGCAGACGGTCAAAGTCCGGCAGACCATAATCAGCCAGATACGCGTCATCCGACGTTGTTTGAATGTTGAACGTCAGCCGGTAATCATTTTTCAGAGCGAACCAACCATTCGCGAAAAGATAGCCGCGATCCTGGTTTTGTTGCACGTCATCGCGGGTGTATGCGCCTTCGAACTGAATGCGGCCGTTTTTAAAAGCCTGACGGTAGCGATAGCCTAATGTCGTTGTCTTGGATGAGACATACGGCGTCAGCGTCAGATCCTTGTGGTCGCCCAACTTAAAGAAATAGGGGACCTGTACACCCGTACCCAATTGCGAGGTCGTCCGGATCGACGGAACAAGAAAACCTGTTGCACGCTCCAGTGTCGGGTCGGGCAGGCGTAGTACAGGAAAGTAGAAGACCGGGAAATCAAGGATGCGGAACTGTGCACCTTCGAAATACAGCTGCCGTTCTAACTGATCGTGCGTTACCTTGCGCGCCCGAATTTGCCAAAGTGGTGGTTTGCCATTGGCGCAGACATGACATGAGGTGGCCGACACTTTGCTGAACTGTGTGTACCTGCCGCCAGCGCGGGTTGCCTGAACCGAGGCGATCTGAACCTGCTGATCGAACACCATTCGGGCACCGATCAAAAGCCCGTTCTGGATGCCATCATCCAACTGAGCGGAGTCCGCCAACACAGTGGATTGACCCGCCTGATCGATCCGGATCGGACCTTCGAGGGTCAGTTCACCAGTTTCCCGATCGAAGATTACGCCTTTGGCCGATAGTTTGATGTCGCCCTGATAGGCTTCTACATTCCCTTCGGCGACGAGTTTTCGATCGGGTGTGATGAAAATCTTGTCCGCCACCAGCAGGGCCGGCTGGTCTTGGGCAGCCCCATCCTGTCCAGCAGCTGCGGAACCTGGTGCGTTTTGCGCAAGTGCGATGGACGGTGCCGCCAGAACCAGAGTGCTGGACAGCAGCAAAGACATTAGTCGCCGCATTAACCGTCCTCCGCGTGCAGCAAGAGGCCTAAGGACAACAGGATTGCGGCAAAGGGCGGTGCCCAGGCGGCGACGTAGATCGGCAACTGGCCGTTCTCCCCCAGAATTTGAGCGAAATTACGTACGAAGTAGATGGCAAAGCCCAGCAGAACCGCGGTCAGAACGGCAATGCCTGTGCCGCCGAAACGGACATGGCGCATCGTGAAAGCTGCACCAATCAGAACCATCGATACAAGAAAGAATGGCCGTGCGAGTTGTACCTGCAGCCAGACTTCGTATTGCTTTGTAGAGAATCCTGCCTCGCGTAGATCGTGGATGAGTTGTGGCAGGTCGTAGACCGAAACGGAGTCTTGTTGGCCTAATGTATCCAGAATGCGATCGCGTGTGAGAGTCGTGGGAAGAGCAAGTTGTTCATACGTGATTGCATTTGTTTCGGGATTCGAGCCGTTCTGGAGCGTCCAAACCTTGGCCTGATACAGAACCCAGTTTCCATCTTCCAGACGTGCCGTTTCAGCAAAGATCTGTTCGGTCGGAATACCGTCAGGAGAGAATGTCGTGATGGTAACTTCTCTGAGGCCAAAGTCCTCGTCGGGATCGGTCCCGACAGCATGGATCACGGATTGGCCCGATGTGGAACCCTGGCGCAACCAAAGGCCTTCGCTGCTGATCGAAAGGGTAGAACTGCCATTGTTGCGATATCCGTCTGCCAAACGCTGGTATTCTTCGGATGTCGCAGCAGAGATCGGGTTCAGCAGCGCCACCGCCAGTGCACCGATCACCAAAGCCAGCAGTACAGGGGCAGCAAGCGCGCGGATGCCGGACCGCCCGATAGCGCGTGTTACGACCAGTTCGGAACTGCGCGCCAGACCAATGAACAACGCAATCGTAGCCAGAATCATCAACAGCGGCAGCATCTCGCTGATTGCCGCTGGGGTGTTGAGCAGGGTCAGGCGCAGCAATTGCCCAAAGCTTAGGTCGACATCAGTGAACTTGCGGACTTGCTCGATCAGGTCGATCAGAATCATGAGTGTCAGAAAAATGCCGCCGATAACGAGAAAACTCTGCAGGAATCTTCGGGCAAAATAGCGGTCGAGGATCACGAGTTCACCTCCGGCTGACCGCTGAGCTCGGGGTCCACGCCAGAATCGCCCCGGCATGGAATCATGCGCGAAGGCCTATGCCTGCCGTTTGGTGCCAATACTTCTCCCCCGAGCCTGCCGGTTATTTTCGGGCGACCTTAATGCAAATGGCAGACGGGGAAAACTGCTATCTGGTCAATATTGGTGGTCCACGCTAGGTCTTGGGGAAGAGTTTTTCAGGAGCAAGAGATGAGCAGTCTGATACCAATCCGTTTTCAGGACTTTGATTTGGATCTCATGGCGCAGGCCGAAGGGCGTGTGGTCATCATTATTCCTGCCGAAGGAAAGATGAGCCCCGCTGCGCGCAGGGCCAATCGCCTGACACGAGGCGCAGTGGCCCGACTGGTCGAGAGCGAGAAGTTTAACAAAGCCAAGACAGGCGATGTGATCTCATTGGCTTGGCCCGGTGGCATGGCAGCTGAGGCGCTGGACGTTCTGGTTTTGCCGCGTCGCCCCGATCATGACGAGGCGCGCAAGGCGGGTGCTGCTTTGGCAAAGCTGGCCAAGGGCAAGGACGTGCTTGTGATGGCCGCAAATCAGGTGAGGACCGAGGAACTGGCCTTGGGCATGGTGCTGCGCAGCTATGATTTTGATGCGCACAAGACTAAGGACGCCGACCCCACGGGCGAAATCGTGATCAGCCATTCCAAAGCGGATGAGGTCGAAGCGGCGTTTGCACCGCTTAACGGTATCGCCGATGGCGTGCGCATGACCCGCGATCTGACCAACGAACCCGCCAATGTTCTGACCACGACAGAATTCGCCGACCGGCTGAAAGAAATGGAAGCGCTGGGACTGGAAGTTGAGGTTCTGGAAGAGGACAAGCTGGCCGAGCTTGGCATGCGCACATTGCTGAGCGTTGGGCAGGGGTCTGACAGCCCGTCCAAGGTCGTGGTCATGCACTGGAATGGTGGCGACAATGACGACGCTCCGCTCGCGCTGGTGGGCAAGGGTGTGGTGTTCGATACCGGTGGTATCTCGCTCAAACCCGCTGCGGGCATGGAAGATATGACCATGGACATGGGCGGCGCGGGTGTCGTTGCAGGCACCATGCGGGCGTTGGCGCTGCGCAAGGCCAAGGCCAATGTGGTTGGTCTGGTCGGTCTGGTGGAAAATATGCCTTCCGGCCGCGCTACGCGCCCCGGCGATGTCGTTAAATCGATGAAAGGCGACACGGTCGAGATCATCAATACCGATGCCGAGGGTCGCTTGGTTTTGTGTGATGTCATGTGGTACGCGCAAGAGCGGTTCAATCCTGTCGGCATGATTGATTTGGCCACTTTGACAGGTGCCATCATCATCGGGCTTGGGCATGAGAATGCGGGCGTTTTCTCGAACAATGACACGTTCTGCGATGCTTTCCTGAAGGCGGCCAAAATCGAAGATGAAGGCGCATGGCGGATGCCACTGGGCAAAGCCTATGATGACCTGCTGAAATCCCGCATTGCGGATATGAAGAACGTGGGTGGTCGCCCGGCCGGATCGGTCACTGCGGCGCAATTCCTGCAACGTTTCGTCAAGGAAGATACCCCCTGGATTCACCTGGATATCGCGGGTGTTGCTTCGGTATCGTCCGAGACATCCTATGCGCCCAAAGGGGCAACCGGTTGGGGCGTGCGCGCGCTAAGCAGGTTTGTTCAGGACAATTTCGAGTAACTCGAATGGGGGCCGTCTATTTCTATCATCTGACCCGCCAACCGCTTGAGCAGACCTTGCCGGTACTGCTGGACAAGGCACGGCAGGCCGGGTGGCGGATAGCTGTGCGGGGCACCGATCCCGCGCGGCTGGACTGGCTGGATGAAAAACTGTGGCTGGGGCCTGATGACGGGTTCCTGCCACATGGTCGTGCCGGTGGACCGCACGATGCGAAGCAGCCCATCTTGCTAACGACCGAGACGACGGCGGCAAATGATCCATCCTGTTTGATGGCGATCGATGGCGCTGCGGTTGAGCCGGACGAAGTCGAAGCATCCGAGCGTGTCTGCATCCTGTTCGATGGCAACGATCAAAGCGCACTTCAGGCCGCACGGGTACAATGGAAGGCGCTGACCTCAGCAGGTTGTTCGGCGCAATATTGGTCTGAGGATTCAGGCCGGTGGGAGAAAAAGGCAGAAGCCTGATCACCCTTTCGCTGCGCTGATCTGTTCAGATAATCTTTCATTCACGCTACCGTCACTTAGCGATGCCACTTCTGCGTGGATTGAGGTGAGGTGAGCGGATGGATCAGGTTCCTCCAAAAAAGCTGCATTGGGACAGCGAAAACAGCCCGGAAGCGCGCCATAACAATGCGAGGGTCGCGTCGTCGTTGGAACGGCTGGTGGCCGCAGGCAAGCGGATGGCGGTTCTTACTGTCCTGAGCAGTTGGAACGCAGCGGACGTTGTGAAATGCCTGCTGAAGATGAAGACCAGGCGTGCGCGCCGGGTGTTCGAATGGTTGCCTGATGATGTGAGTCTGCCGGTTCTTGTCGAACTGGACCCGGAATTGCGTTCAGTTCTGTTTGAGGCTTCAACGCGAAAGAAATTCCGCAAGATCGTCTCCAGAGTTTCGCCTGATCTGGCTATCGAGTTGCTGGAAACGCTGCCGCTCGACACTCATGATGATCTGATTGCTGATCGGAAGGATGCAGATGTCATTCGACAGTCCTTGTCTGCAGATGATGACAGTGCGGCCGCGCATATGCGCCACGGGGTTTTGACGGTTCCTGTTGGATGGACGATTGGGGAAGTGGTATCTCACCTTCGAAAAACCTCGGACCGGTTTGCGCGTCTGGATATGATTTTTGTTCTCGAACAGGACAAACGATTGGTTGGCTATTTGCGCAGTCGGGACTTGCTGTTGAACCCGGATGACACCCCCGTTTCCGTTATCGTTCAGAAAGACACCGTGACGGTCGACAGTTCTGCAGATCAGGAAGAGGTGCTGCGCCTGGCCGAGGCGCGCTCTGCCTCTGTTATTGCTGTCGTCGATGCCAATGGTCGTTTTCTGGGCGGTATAGCCCCGCCGGAACTGGCTGAGATTGCGCGGGAAGAGGTTGAGGAAGATATGCTCAAGATGGGCGGCGTATCCCCCGATACGACGCAATTCGACACGCCTGGCCAGATTGCCCGCCGCCGCCTGCCGTGGCTGCTGGGCGGGTTGGTCGGCAGTACCATCGCAGCAATTGCCATCGTGTCGTATGAGGACGCACTTGCCGAATCCGCGATCCTTGCCAGTTTTATTCCCGTTGTTCTGGCAACAGCCGGGAACGCGGGGATTCAAGCCTCGACTGTTTCTGTGCAGGTACTGACTTCGGGGGCGGAGTGGCGTGGCGATTTGCCGTCGAGATTCTATCGCGAACTGTGTGGGGCCCTGCTGAACGGGCTGATCGTTGGCACGGTCGTGGGCCTTCTGGTCCTGATTGGCAGCCTGTTCATCGCAATTGAAAAGCCAGGCCTGTTGGTTCTGACGTCGATCGTCGCACTGGCGATCGTGACTGTTATCGCAGCGTCGGTCGGGTCGATGGTGCCGTTCCTGCTCAGGGCGTTGAAACAAGACCCGGCCGCGGCAACCGGCATCTTCATAACCACGTCGAACGATGTGTTCGGCGTTCTGGCCTTTTTCTTTGTTGCCAGTCTGATTTATCTGAGTTGATCGGGCTTGCCCCGGTCAAACCCTGCGCTAGGGTGCAGGGCGAGCAGGAGGATTTCCAGATGAAAATGAAACCTTTGGGGCGCACCGGTGTGATGGTGTCGGATCTGTGCCTTGGAACAATGACCTTTGGCACACAGACCTCCGAGACCGGTGGACACCGACAGATGGATATGGCCCTGGCAGCCGGGATCAACTTTGTCGACGCGGCTGAGATGTATCCGGTGAATCCGATCTCGAAGGAAACCGTGGGCCGGACTGAGGAAATTCTGGGCAATTGGAATGCATCTAATGCCGCGCGCCGGGGCGACTATGTTCTGGCGACCAAGCATTCAGGAGCAGGGTTTTCTCACGCCCGTGACGGGGCGCCAATTTCCGGCCAGACCATTCCCCAGGCAATCGAGGGATCCCTGCGCCGGTTGCAGACTGACTATATCGACCTCTATCAGTTCCACTGGCCAAACCGGGGCAGTTACATGTTCCGCCAGAACTGGGATTACGATCCTTCAGGTGGGGATCGTGACGAGGTTGTTGCGAATATGCAGGAGTGTCTTGAGGCGCTGCAGGTACAGGTCGAAAAGGGCAATATTCGCGCCTTTGGCCTCTCGAATGAAAGCGCCTGGGGAACGGCCCAATGGGTGCGACTGGCAGATGAAACCGGTGCGCCACGCGTCGCGTCCGTGCAGAACGAATACTCGATGCTGTGCCGTCACTTTGATACCGATATGGCCGAGCTGAGTGCGCATGAAGATGTGGGACTGCTCGCCTTTTCGCCGCTGGCTGCCGGGTTCCTGACGGGCAAGTATCAGGGCGGCACCGTTCCTGAAGGGTCGCGTATGTCACTGGTGCCTGAAATGGGCGGGCGCAAATCTGCTCGGGTGTTTGACGCCGTCGCTGCCTATCTGGAGATCGCTGACAAACATGGGCTGGATCCCGTGCATATGGCGTTGTCCTGGAGTCGCAGCAGACCGTTCATGACCTCGGCCATCTTTGGGGCCACGGATGAGGCACAATTGCAGCGCATTCTGGATGGGAAAGATCTGGAATTGTCACAGGATGTGTTGAAAGAAATCAACCTGGCCCACCGCGCCCATCCCATGCCGTACTAAGGTAAGGGGGCAATGCCCCCATCACCTGCTGTAGACCCCGTCAGTGATGTGTGGGCTGGATGCGATCCTGCCGCAGGTCGCGGGCGGAAAGACCATGCGCGGTTCGGAACGCCCGGGCAAAGCTTGACTGCGATGCAAAGCCAGTGGCCAGCGCGACATCCATCAGCGGCATGTCTGTGTCGGTGACCAGTCGGCGCGCCTCGGCCAGGCGAAGCTGCAGGTAATGGTCTTGCGGCGTGGTGTTCAGGCGCAGGCGGAACTGTTGCTGCAGCGTGCGTGGGCTGGTTCCCAAACGATCGGCAATATAGGCGAGTGGCAGAGGTTCATCCAGCGACGCCTCCATCAGGCTGTTTGCCTTTGATGTCAGGGCCGAATGGCGGTGCGGAGCCCCGGTGCGGCTTTGCGGTTTGGTTGGCTCTGGTGCTCCCTCATAGAGGAACAGCCCAGATACACGTGCGGCAAATCCTGCGCCGTGGCGGGCAGCGATGATATGCAGCATCATCTCGACC
Organism: Ruegeria sp. CH6; assembly: GCF_056537005.1. Lineage (NCBI taxonomy): Bacteria > Pseudomonadati > Pseudomonadota > Alphaproteobacteria > Rhodobacterales > Roseobacteraceae > Ruegeria > Ruegeria sp. CH6. Next base: position 444,794 of record NZ_JBQFQS010000002.1, read on the forward strand.
GCCGGGATCGCGCCACCAGATGTCAGACGGTTGCCGGAAACAGTGAAACGGTCAGGGCGCACGTCGACCTCGGGGAAACGGGTCGAGAAATTGTCCAGATCTTCCCAATGAGTGGTTGCTGCGTGCCCGTCCAGCAAGCCGGCTTCAGCCAGCAGCCATGGGCCGCCGTCGATCCCTGCCATGGTCGCACCAGAGGCCGCGATACGGCGCAAGCCAGCCAGCAGGCTGGGGGTTGCGTGGCGCGCAAGCTGGAAGCCTGCGACCACAATCATCAGATCGCAACTGTCCAGACGCGCCAGCGGAATGCCGGGAACGTTCAGTGCACTGGTCAGCATGGCAGGCTCAGCCGTGGCGGTGACATAATCCCAGTCAAAGGCGGGACGATCCGCCAGCCGGTTCGCTGCGCGCATCGGATCAACCGCCGAGGCAAAGCTGAGCGTGTTGCATTCATCCAGAACCAGCACTGCCGTTTTCAGGGCGCGATGTTCGGGCTGCAGTATGTTTTTTGCGGATTTCATCAAGTTCGATTCGCATTCTGGCAAGTTGTTTCCACAAGGCTGCGTCAGAGTCGGGTAAGAACGCAAATCGGAATCCGGGGAGAAGCCTGAGGATAACTTGGGTTAAAACCGGGTATAAGTTGGGGAAAACATCATGCCACTGGAAATGAACCGCGAAGTCTTCATCACTTGTGCCGTCACGGGCTCAGGTGGAACGCAGGATCGCAGCCCGCATGTACCACGTTCACCGAAGCAGATTGCCGAGAGTGCGATTGCTGCGGCCAAGGCCGGCGCGGCCATTGTTCACTGCCATGTGCGGGACCCGGAAACCGGCGCGCCCAGCCGTCGTCTGGACCTGTATCGCGAGGTGACTGACCGCATTCGCGAGGCCGAGGTGGACATCGTTCTGAACCTGACCGCGGGTATGGGCGGTGACATGATCTTTGGCCCCACAGAATCTCCTCTGCCGTTGAACGAGGAAGGTACCGACATGATCGGCGCAGCCGCGCGGGTTGAGCATGTGGCCGAATGTCTGCCCGAGATCTGTACCTTGGACTGCGGTACCATGAACTTTGCCGAAGCTGACTATGTCATGACCAACACGCCGGGCATGCTGCAGGCGATGGGTCGGATGATGACACATTTGGGCGTGAAGCCCGAGATCGAAGCCTTTGACACCGGCCATCTGTGGTACGCCAAGCAACTGGTTAAGGACGGTATTCTGGACAGCCCGGCGCTGGTTCAGTTGTGCATGGGTGTGCCGTGGGGCGCACCGGATGATCTGAATACCTTCATGGCCATGGTCAACAATGTCCCGGATGACTGGACGTTCAGCGCATTCGCTTTGGGACGGAACCAGATGGCCTATGCATCGGCATCGGTGCTGGCTGGCGGCAACGTGCGCGTCGGGTTGGAAGATAACCTGTGGCTCGACAAAGGCGTTTTGGCGGAAAACTGGCAACTGGTCGAGCGCGCCAACACCATCGTTTCGAACATGGGTGCGCGCGTGATCGGAGCGCAGGAAGTGCGTGAGAAGCTGGGGCTGGTGAAGCGGGCGCCGAAGGGCTGAAACTTCCCCTTGTAGAGTTTTCGCAAAGCCAAGACACCGGGGCATCAACTGAAGGGATAACTCATGAAAGTTATGTTGCGGTGTTTGGTGCCAGTCGGAGCAGGATTTCTGGCGGCTTGCCTTCCAACAGATGACAAGGCGGAGGCTGAGCCAGCCCAGAATGAACGGCAGGCTTGCGAGGCAAAAGGCGGAATTTACGAAGTTGCGGGCAAAGTGCAGCAGTATGTGTGCATCCTGCCGTTGGCAGATGCGGGCAAGACCTGTGAAACAGGTTCGGACTGCGAGGGATTTTGCCTGTCAGAGACCAAACAATGCAGCGCGGTCACGCCGCAGTTCGGATGCATTCCGCATCTGGATGAGACGGGGCGCGAGCTGGTGATCTGTATCGACTAGGAAAAGATATGACAAAAACAGCAGCTATCATCGGTGGTGGTGTGATCGGCGGCGGATGGGCCGCCCGGTTTCTGCTTAACGGCTGGGATGTCCGAGTGTTCGACCCGGACCCAGAGGCCGAGCGTAAGATTGGCGAGGTTCTGGACAATGCACGGCGTTCTCTGCCGGGGCTGAGTGACGTGCCATTGCCGGCTGAAGGCACGCTGACCTTCCATGATGAGATGGCAGACGCTGTACAGGGGGCCTCTTGGATTCAGGAAAGCGTACCTGAGCGGCTAGACCTGAAGCTGAAGGTTTATAAAGGCTTGCAAGAGGCATGTGATGCGGAAGCGATCATCGGCTCTTCGACCAGCGGGTTTAAGCCGTCCGAATTGCAAGAGGGGGCGCTGCGTCCCGAACAGATCGTTGTGACGCACCCGTTCAATCCAGTCTACCTGCTGCCTCTGATCGAGCTTGTGCCCAGCGAGAAGAACCCGCCTGAAATGGTGGTGCAGGCACAAGAGTTATTGAAATCGGTCGGGTTCTTCCCGCTGCACGTCAAAAAAGAAATCGATGCGCATATTGCAGACCGGTTCCTCGAAGCTGTTTGGCGTGAGGCGCTGTGGCTGGTCAAAGACGGCATCGCAACCACCGAAGAAATCGACGAAGCGATCCGCATGGGCTTTGGTATCCGCTGGGCGCAGATGGGTCTGTTCGAGACCTATCGCGTCGCTGGCGGAGAGGCCGGGATGCGGCATTTCATGGCGCAGTTCGGCCCGGCACTGAAATGGCCGTGGACCAAGTTGATGGATGTCCCGGAGTTCACGGATGAACTGGTGGACATGATCGCGGATCAGTCGGACGCACAATCCGGAATGCACTCGATCCGTGAATTGGAGCGTATTCGCGACAACAACCTTGTTGGGATGATGCGTGCGCTTAAGGCACAGGATTACGGTGCAGGTGCGGTTCTGAACCAGCATGATGCACGTCTGAAATCCGGGGCCTTGCCGGATCTGGATCAGGCCGATCTGAGCCAGCCCATTCTGACGCTGTCGCGTGCCGTGCCGCTGGATTGGACCGACTATAACGGTCACATGACCGAGTCGCGGTATCTGGATGCCTTCGCCTGCTCAACCGATCGCTTTATGGAGATGATCGGATGCGATGCCGACTATATCGCAGCGGGCGGCAGCTACTTTACTGCTGAAACCCACATCCGGCATTTGGATGAGACCCATGCAGGTGCCAAGATCAATGTGCGGACCCAGATGCTGTTGGGGCAGGGCAAGAAACTGCACCTGTTCCACCGCATGTATGAAGGAGACAAGTTGCTGGCGACCGGCGAGAGTTTCCTGCTGCATGTGGACCTCGAATCCCGTCGCCCATGCGCGCCGTCGGCTGAGGTCGAAGCAGCCATGGCCCGTATTGCAGAAGCTCAGGCCGGTCTGCCGTACCCAGAAGGGGCGGGTGCATCGATCCGGAAACCTGCATGAGCAGCCGGGTTCTGATCACGGCCGGCGCCTCGGGTGTCGGACGTGCGATGGCCGAAGCGTTCGACGCATCGGGTGCGCAGGTCTGGGTGGCAGATGTGGATCCGGCGTCGCTGGAGGCCTGCCCGCCGCATTGGAAGAAATCCCAGTTGGATGTGGCCGACGAAACCGCCGTGGCGGCCATGTTTGCCTGCATTGACGAGGAATGGGGTGGTCTGGATGCCCTGTGCGCAAACGCCGGGATCGCAGGGCCAACGGCCCTGATCGAAGACGTTGCGCTTAGCGATTGGCGCACTTGCCTTTCGGTCAATCTGGAAGGGGCTTTCCTGTGTTCCAAATACGCAGCCCCAATGCTCAAGCGTCAGCGCAGTGGTGTGGTGCTGATCACCTCATCCACCGCCGGGCAATATGGCTATCCCAACCGCGCACCTTATGCCGCGGCTAAATGGGGCATGGTGGGTCTGGGTAAGACCCTGGCGATGGAACTTGGGCCACACGGGGTCCGATGTAATGTGATCTGCCCCGGAGCCGTTGAAGGACCGAGAATGGAAGGGGTTCTTGAACGCGAAGCGGCAGCCAAGGGCATGACCCGGGATCAGGTCTATGAGGGCTATGCCTCAGGCACGTCGATGGGCAGCTTCGTTGAAGGGCGGGATATTGCCAATATGGCCGTGTTCCTTGCCTCTGACGCGGCAAGGCTTGTTTCGGGTCAGGTGATCGCGGTTGATGGTCATACGGTCAATCCTGACCCGAAGGTCTGATCACCTGGCTAAAAGCTGGGTTTTGTTATGTCAGCCCTGATTGGGGCCACGGAACTGGCGGATAGTCTGGCGAACCGCCTGCCAGTCCTGAGCTTGCTGGGTTTCCCCTGCGGCTTCACATTCACGCATTTTACGGGCCGCTTCAGCTTCGGCCCGATCTCCATGCGCCGAGTAGAGGGCGCGTGCGTATTGAGCGGTTTTCAGTGCGTCCATCCCATTGATCCTCCGTGATTGGTCGGATTGCCCGAAAGTTCGCGCAAGATGACTATACTATAGGATGAACTGATTGGCACTTTCCGGCTTCACAACAGTCACTCCGTTGCGCTGGTAATCGCCGAACGGAGCTGTCTGAGGTGTTCGGGAAAGTCTCGGGCTGTCATGTCAGCTTCGCGCACTAACGTATCGAAATGTCGTGTAAAAACCTCGATCCGATCACGATCTCGGAAGGCCATGTAGTGGCTGCCCGCATAGAAGACGCACAGAAGCGGACCGAAGATCGTTACCGGCGCGGAATAGAGCCGTTTTGCATCAAACAAGTAGATTCGCAGGCGTGGATAGAGCTGTTCGCACAGGTCCAGCAAGTGATCGATCTGAGCCAGCCGATTGTCCAGTGAAAGACCCTCGTAATATCCAGTGCCATGGGCAAAGCTGTGGATTTCAAACAGCGGCATGGCGATTTCATAGTCGGACTGGGCGCTGCGCATCCATGTCAGACGATCTGCCGATGCGCCGATGGCCTGATCTGCGGTTCGACCCAGATGCGGGGCATATTCCCATTCCAGCACTGCTCGGGTTTTGAGCATATCGGGCAGGGTGGCCGGAACGTAGCGGATTTTGTACCCCGCAGCCTGTTGGTGCCACTCGAAGATACGCTCATCTACCAAGGCGCGCGGGGCTTCGGCCATTGTCAGCGAACTGGCCAGCAATTCAGCAGCACTCTCTGGCCGGTCCGACAGGCTAAGCAACCAGTCTGCGGAAACGCCAAGTGCCGAAGCACAGCTTCCTACCACATGCGCATTGGGCAGACGTGCGCCAGCGCCGGTCAGAAGCTGTGACACTGTTGAGCGGTCGACCCCAATACTGCGCGCCAGTGCGCTCTGACTGATCTGGCGCTCTTCCATGGCGCGCGCCAAACGTAGGCGAAACTGCGCAGCGCGATCCCGTTTGTCTATGTTATCCTGCATGTGATGATTAATATCACACCTGATGAATTTTGTTAATCATATTCAGAATTCTCAGCAGGCCTCTATGTCGGTAACGCTTTTGTGAGAACAACAAAATATGGGGACCGGAATGGAGACGCGACGAAGATCTGTCGTGAAAGCAGTCGTTTGGAATCTGATGGGGTTGGTCATGATGACCCTTGTGGGTCTGATCGCCACAGGTTCGGCTGCCGTGGGTGGCGGGCTGGCATTGGTCAACACCGCCATCGGTCTGACACTGTATGTCATCTACGAACGGGTTTGGGCGGGTATCTCGTGGGGGCGCAATGGCTGATCCCACACCTCCCAAGTCGCCCGAATGGGGCACGTTCGGACTGATTGCAGCCTGCTATGCTGCGTGGCTGGCAGTTGTATTCTGGCTGGCGGGCTGGTCCCTGTGGCTGGCAATTCCCGTGATGGGCATGGTTGCAGCCCTGCATTCCTCGCTGACACATGAAGCGCTGCACGGACATCCGTTCCGTGCAAAATGGTTGAATGAAACACTGCTGGCTCTGCCGCTGACCCTGTTCATTCCATACAACCGCTTTCGCGATCTGCATCTGGCGCACCATCAGGATGCGAACCTGACGGACCCGTATGACGATCCTGAGTCGAATTATCTGGACCCGAAGATTTGGGCTTCACTGCCCGTTTGGAGGCGACACCTTTACAAGGCCAACAATACCCTGTTGGGACGCATCATTCTGGGGCCTGCCATCGGGCAGGTGGCATTCATGCGGGATGAGTGGACCGGTGCGACAAGAGGGGATCGCGCGATCCTGCTGGCCTGGGCCTTACACATTCCGGGTGTGGCAGTGGTTCTGTGGGTGGTTGCTCAGTCTCCTATGCCGGTCTGGGCCTTTGTTCTGTCGGCGTATATCGGGCTTGCGCTTGTCAAAATCCGGACGTTCCTTGAGCATCGTGCACATGAGAAATCTCGTGCCAGAACCGTGATCATTGAGGATCGTGGGTTGCTGGCTTTTCTGTTTCTTAACAACAATCTGCACGTCGTTCATCACATGAACCCATCGGCACCATGGTATCGTCTGCCTGCACTTTATCGCGCCGGTAAGGACCGGTATCTGGCCTGTAACGAATCCTATGTGTACCGATCCTATGGTGAGATTTTTCGCAGCTACTTCTGGCGTGCGAAGGATCCGGTTGCGCATCCGCTCTGGCCAAACGAGTGATTTAAGGACAGAAGGGAATCCATGAGTTTATGGATTCCCGTCACCATCGCTGCCGCCACATTTCAGACAGTGCGGTTCATGCTTCAGAAATCGCTGAGCAGTGTGAAATTGTCGGCTGCCGGTGCGACTTTTGCCCGGTTTGCCTATTCTGCGCCATTGGCCATTCTTGGGCTGATCGTCGCTTTGCAATTCACGGACTTGTCCGTTCCACTACTGTCAGCAAAGTTCTGGTTGTTCGTTGCCATCGGTGGAACAGCACAAATTCTGGCGACGGTGTGCGTGGTCGCGCTGTTCAAGCAGCGCAACTTTGCTGTTGGTATCACGTTTAAGAAAACCGAAGTGATACAGACTGCAATCGTTGGTTTCCTGATCCTTGGCGACAGCATCTCATTTGGCGCCTTTGCGGCTATCCTTTTGGGGCTGCTGGCGGTCCTGTTGCTGTCCAAAACACCTGGTGGGGATGGCGCATGGTGGCATCATTTGACCAACCGCGCGTCTCAGCTCGGGCTGGGATCAGGGGTGCTGTTTGCGTTTTCAGCGGTCAGTTATCGCGGGGCTTCGCTGCAACTGGGCGATATTGATGCCTGGTTCCGGGCGCTGGTCACTCTGGCTGCCGTGGTCACGTTCCAGTTCATCAGCATGTGGCTGTGGCTGCTTTGGCGAGACCGGGCCGAATTGCGTGCGGTTTGGGAAACGCGCCGCACCGGGGTTTTCGTTGGCCTTACCAGTTTGGGTGGATCGTTTTGCTGGTTTCTGGCCTTCACATTGCAAAACGCGGCTTATGTAAAGGCGCTGGGGCAGGTGGAACTGATCTTTAGCCTGATGGCGTCGACGCTGGTGTTCCACGAAAACATAACCCGGCGAGAGATCGCCGGGATTGCACTGTTGGGATTGTCGATACTGGTGCTTGTGCTGGCAATCTAGCCGGCACGCCGCTCATCAAAGCTGAGCGCGATGAAGCTGGGTAGGTGGTCGCCCATTCCAACGACCGCAGGACCGTTGTCATCTTTACGACCACGACCGCGTCCCTTGGGTTCTTTGTCCTTCTTGCCTTCGTTCCTTTTGTGGTCCGATGGCTTTGACTTTTTCTCAGGCTTCGGCGCTTCGGCTTTGGGCTCTTCCTTGATCGGGTTCTCGATGCGCGGGATCTGCTTTTGGATCAGCTTTTCAATCGCATCCAAAGCCTTTTCATCGCGGTTCGAGCAAATGGTAATGGCCTTGCCCTCGCGCCCGGCGCGTCCGGTTCGACCAATGCGGTGCACGTAGTCTTCGGCATGGCCAGGAACATCGAAATTGAAAACATGGCTGACCGACGGGATGTCCAGCCCACGCGCAGCCACGTCCGAAGCGACCAGAAGGCGAAGGGATCCATCCCGGAACCCATCCAGCGTTTTCATGCGCTGTGACTGATCCAGATCGCCATGGATCGCGGCAGCGTTATAGCCGTATTTCTTCAGCGATTTCGCGCAGATATCCACGTCCGTCTTACGGTTGCAGAAGATGATCGCGTTTGTGCATTTGTCGCCCTCGGCGTCGATCAGCGCGCGCAGAACCTTGCGTTTGGCGCTGGCCTCACGGTCACGGCGACCACCTTTGAACATGACCACACCTTGCTCGATGGTCTCGGAAGCGGTGGCCTGACGAGCAACCTCGATCCGGGCAGGGGCGGACAGGAACGTGTCAGTGATGCGCTCGATCTCGGACGCCATGGTGGCCGAGAAGAAGAGAGTCTGTCGCGTGAACGGCGTAAGCGAGAAGATGCGTTCGATATCAGGGATGAAGCCCATATCCAGCATCCGGTCGGCTTCGTCCACCACCATGATCTGAACGCCCGTCAGCAACAGCTTGCCGCGTTCGAAATGGTCCAGCAGACGGCCAGGAGTGGCGATCAGAACATCCACGCCACGATCAATCAGAGCCTCTTGCTCTTTGAAGCTGACGCCACCGATCAACAGTGCTTTGGTCAGTTTCAGGTGTTTGGTGTAGGTGTCGAAGTTCTCGGCAACCTGTGCCGCCAATTCACGCGTTGGGCACAACACTAGCGAACGCGGCATACGTGCTCGTGCACGGCCACGGGCCAGCAAGGTGATCATCGGCAGGGTAAAGCTGGCGGTCTTGCCAGTTCCCGTCTGGGCGATCCCCAGAACATCACGACCCTCAAGCGCGGGAGGGATCGCGCCCTCCTGAATTGGGGTGGGGGTTTCGTATCCGGCTTCCTCAATGGCTTTGAGGACCTTCGGGTTCAGGTTCAGTTCGTTAAATTTTGTCATGTATGTCCGGTTCATGCGGACACTAGACCTGGCCCGCGCGTCTGAGTTCTGCCGGGCCCGGATGGCCATGCACAGCGTGCGCATTTCGGCTTGCGCGGGGACATAACAAAAACGTGGGGCATGGTCAAATGAAGAGCCCTTTATCTTGTGTCCGCGAGGCCACGGTTTCGATTTTGTGCAACAATTCAGACGCTTTGGGGGAAGTGTTTCCGTAGCTTTGAATCCAGCTCCAAGGGGCGGTGCTTGATCAAGCCGTGCACTTGCAAGCGGGCGCGTACATCCGGGTCCGAGCCGCTCAACTCATCATAAAAGGCGCGCAAACCAGGCTCTCCGCCTTCTTCCTCGATCCAGTTGAACAGCTCGTTCTTGTTCAACCCGCCAAGCTCACGAGGGATATTGGGTGACATTCCGGGCTGATACGAACCGCGCTCCATGCGGAACCGGTAATGTGCCAGCCAATGGTCCCAGTCGGGCGCGTGCCTGTGACAAAGATCGATTTGTGGCAATTCGAACTTTTTATGCACCGGCTTCTTATCCTGAAACAGGTTATGAATACGAAAGCTGATTTTCCTCATGCCCGTGCGCACAAAGAGCTTGCCCTGAACGTGGCTTAAGAAACCGCCAAGCACAAAGGCACCGTAATTCGGATAAAGGTCTTGTATGAGAGCTTCGCGATCTGGTCCGATCGGGATGAACGCCTTGTATAGGTCCTTGGCTTCTGCGATCGACTCAACCGGACGGACGCGTGCAGAGGGGTAATTTTCTGGCACGGATCCGAGCAGGCTGGAAATCGGCTCTGATGGCCAGAGAAACTCATCCAGATCGATATGGGCCAGCCAGTCCTGTTCGCAGCGTCTGTAGGTAAAGGAGGAGTTTGCGGTCTGACGCAGTTGGTGCTTTTCGGGCCTTTCGCGATTTCGCTTGCCCCAATACGCATCGTCGCAATTGCAGACATCTACTTTTGGGTGAGCGTCCAATGCCTCAAAGGCCTTAGGGTTCGGTTCGTCCAGATAGATGTAGAGACGATCCACACCAAGATCGAGGTGATAGGCTGCAAAGCGCAGGATGTCCAAGGCGTCACCCCGAACGGTCGAGACAATGCCCCAGGTCACATCATCTGAGTCTGACATCGTGCAGTTGATACTCTGAAGAACACTGACAAATCATCCTGCGAAAGTTAGATGACGCGATCGATCACGTCATCATTTCCTTTGTCGCAGAAAGGTTTATTGCGGGATAGTCGCGTACGACGCGGTCGATATCCCACTGAAGCCGTGTCAGGTACACAACGTCGCCGTCATGGTCATGCGCAATGTGTTGTTTGTTGGCATTGGCGAACTTGTCGACCTCGGCCTTGTCACCGCTGACCCAGCGGGCTGAGGTGAACTGCGATGCTTCAAAGCGAACCGGCAGGCCGTATTCCATCTCGATCCGGCTGGCCAGCACCTCGAACTGCAGTGCGCCAACGACGCCGACGATAAAGCCCGAGCCGATTGAGGGTTTGAAAACCTTGGCCGCGCCTTCTTCGGCGAATTGCATCAGGGCCTTTTCCAGATGCTTGGCCTTCATCGGATCGCCCGCGCGCACGCCTTGCAGCAGTTCCGGCGCAAAGGAGGGGATACCCGAAACGCGCAGCGCTTCGCCCTCGGTCAGGGTGTCACCGATGCGCAGTTGACCATGGTTAGGGATACCGATGATATCGCCGGCCCAGGCCTCTTCGGCCAGTTCGCGATCAGAGGCCAGGAACAGAACCGGGTTGGAAATCGCCATCGGTTTCTTCGACCGCACGTGGGTCAGCTTCATGCCACGTTTGAAGTGACCGCTTGCCATGCGGACAAAGGCCACCCGGTCACGGTGCTTGGGATCCATGTTGGCCTGCACCTTAAAGACAAAACCCGCGACCTTTTTCTCATCCGGTGAAATCTGACGTGGTTCAGCGGATTGTATCTGCGGTTGTGGACCATACGCTCCGATGCCTTCCATCAACTCTTTTACACCGAACGAGTTGATCGCCGATCCGAACCAGATCGGGGTCATGTGCCCTTCAAGTACTGCTTGCGGGTCGAGTTTGGGCAGCAATTCGCGCGCCATCTCAACCTCTTCCAGCAGTTTTTCCAACAGGTGCTCGGGCACGTGTTCAGCAAGCTTGGGGTCGTCCAGACCATTGATTTCGATGCTTTCCGCCACCTTGTTGCGGTCAGCGCGGTCCATCAGCTCTAGCCGGTCGCGCAGCATATCGTAGCAGCCGATGAAATCGCGGCCCACGCCAATGGGCCAAGCGGCGGGCGTGACGTCGATGGCCAGCATCTCCTGAATTTCGTCGATGATCTCGAACGTATCGCGGCTTTCGCGGTCCATCTTGTTACAGAAGGTCAGGATCGGCAGATCGCGCAGGCGGCAGACTTCGAACAGTTTCTGCGTTTGGCTTTCCACACCTTTTGCGCCATCGATCACCATCACGGCCGCGTCCACAGCGGTCAGGGTGCGATATGTATCTTCCGAGAAGTCGGAGTGGCCGGGTGTGTCCACCAGATTGAACCGGAAGTTGTCATAGTCGAACGACATGGCCGATGCAGAGACCGAGATGCCCCGATCTTTTTCCATCTGCATGAAGTCCGAACGCGTTCGCCGTGCTTCACCTTTCGCGCGCACCTGACCAGCCATTTGAATAGCACCCCCATAAAGAAGGAACTTTTCAGTCAGCGTCGTCTTGCCGGCATCCGGATGCGAGATGATGGCGAAGGTCCGGCGTCGGGCGATCTCGGGCGGCAATACGGGTTGGTTCGAGGCGGTATCAAGCATAAGCGCGCGTATAGGCGGGGAATCCTGCCGAGGCAAGGCAAAGGGGGTGGTTCGAATCGTACGGTTGCGATAAAAAGAACATATAGTGAACAAATGATGGAGTGGACCAATGAATTTGAAAGAAATTGCAGAAGAACTGGTCACTGGTTGTCGCGATAACAGAGCCAAAGCCAATCTGGATAAACTCTATGCCTCAGACGCCGTTTCGGTCGAAGCAGCGGATATGCAGGGCATGGGGCGCGAGGCGCGTGGACTGGATGCGATCCGTGGAAAACACGAATGGTGGGAAAGCTCTACCGAAGTAACCGGCGGGTCGGTCAGCGATCCATTCCTGCATGGCGATGATCGGTTTGCTGTGATCTTCGAGGTGCAGGGTACCATGAAGGAAAGCGGCGACAGCTTCGATATGCGCGAAGTTGCGATCTATCACGTCGCTGATGGCAAGATCGTCCGCGAAGAGTTCTTTTACTGAGGCGACGCTGCCGTTCTGGTCTTCTCTGTCTGGCCGGTGCTAGACAAGCGGGCAACGACTGACAGGGAGGATCGTATGGATCTGGGAATACAGGGAAAACGTGCGCTGGTAAGCGCAAGCAGCAAGGGCTTGGGTCTGGGCTGCGCCGAGGCTTTGGCAGCGGCGGGTGTTGATCTGGTGATGAACGCGCGCGGGTCGGATGCTTTGGAAGCAGCAGCCGAACGCATTCGCGCGGATCATGACGTTCAGGTGCTGACCGTGGCCTGTGATGTGACGACACCCGAAGGGCAAGCGCAGGTGATCGAGGCGGCCGATGGGGTCGATATTCTGGTGACCAACGCCGGCGGCCCACCGCCGGGCCTGTGGTCGGACTGGGAGCGTAAGGATTTCATCAAGGCGCTGGATGCAAACATGCTGACACCGATAGCCTTCATGAAAGCGCTACTGCCGGGCATGATGCACACGGGCTGGGGAAGGGTGGTCAACATCACCTCTCAATCCGTTCGCGCGCCGATCCCGGCCTTGGGGCTGTCGAATGCCGCAAGGACCGGCCTGACTGGCTATGTCGCTGGAACCTCGCGCCAGGTGGCCCCGCACGGTGTAACGATCAACAACCTGTTGCCGGGTATCCATGCCACGGATCGTGCAGACTCGCTGGATGGCGGGGTCGCATCACAAAAAGGGATTTCCATGGACGAGGCGCGTGCCGAACGCGCGGCGACAATTCCTGCGCGCCGTTATGGCACGCGGCAGGAATTTGGTGCTGCCTGTGCGTTCCTGTGCTCTCAACATGCTGGTTTCATCGTTGGGCAGAACATTCTGCTGGACGGTGGCGGCACCAATCTGACGATGTAATCATGTCGCAGGGATTCTCGCTGAAAGATCAGTTGTTCAACGCAGAAAAGACCCGCTATCTGGCGGGGCTTTTTGCCGATGCTCAGCCAACATTTGACGCGCCCGCATTTGAGGCGGCGGTGATGGCCAAACTGCCGGAACTTGAGCTGAAAGAGCGCATGACCTGGATCGCAGAATGCCTGCAACAGGCCATTCCTGGCGATCTTCCGACTGTTGCACCGGTGATCCTGCGTGCGCTGCCCGAGCCACTGGACCCGGGTAAGACAGACGATGATTTCGGCGACTTCATCTTTGCATCGCTTGGTGATTGGGTAGTTGCCGTCGGATTGGAACATCCGGAACTGGCGCTGGATGTTCTGGCGGAACTGACGCAGCGGTTTTCGATGGAATGGGCCATTCGCCCATTCCTCAATCGCTGGCCTGACGAGGTTGTGACGCGCATGCAGGATTGGTGTGGGCATTCCAGCTATCATGTGCGCAGGTTGGTCAGCGAAGGAACCCGGCCGAGATTGCCTTGGGGGCAGGCAGTTGGGCTGGATCTGGCTGATCCTTTGCCTTTGCTGGATCAACTGCATCGCGACAACACTCGCTATGTTACCCGGTCGGTGGCCAATCATCTGAACGACATCACAAAGAAAGAGCCGGAACTGGTGTTGCAGCGCCTGCAGGACTGGCAGGATAGCGGTGCACAGGATGCCGAAGAACTGCAGTGGATGACGTCTCATGCGTTGCGCGGGCTGGTGAAGTCTGGCCATGCAGGCGCAATGAAGATGCTGGGATATGATCCCGATGCAGATCTGGATGTCTCGATCAAGGTTGAGGGCGAAGCCATTATCGATGGCGCGCTGGAGTTTTCTGTTGCGATCTCTGGACAGGAAAAACAACCTGTTCTGGTTGATTATATCATTCATTTCCAGAGGCCTGGCGGGAAGATCTCACCTAAGGTTCATAAGCTGAAACAGGCTGAACTGAAGGATGGGTCTCTGACCTTGTCCAAGCGCCACAAACTCAAGGGTAATGCCACAACGTTTAAACTGGTCCCTGGTGCGCATCGGCTGGAGATTCAGGTGAACGGGCAGGTTCGCGGCGGTGTTGATTTCGAATTGCTGGAGAAATCTTAAACACACCGATTCACGCTTTCGTCAGATGGGACGGTCCCGGATTGCACGGCAACCCGGGCTGCTCTAGCTGCTTTTCAGTTCGTGATGAAAAGGAAAGCTCTGATGAAGCATGAGGCTGTGCAGAATTATTATGGTGAGGTCCTGCAGGGCAGCACGGATTTGCAGACGAACGCTTGCTGCACCCCCGACGACATGCCTGATCACGTCAAGCAGATTTTGTCGCGAATTCATGATGATGTGCTGACCCGATATTATGGATGCGGCCTGATCGCGCCTCTGGATCTGGAAGGTATGCACATTCTTGATCTGGGATGCGGTGCTGGCCGGGACGTCTATGCTCTGTCGGCTATGGTGGGCGAAACGGGCCGCGTTGTTGGCGTGGACATGACGCCCGCGCAGCTGGAAATTGCACGGTCTCATCAGGACTATCACGCGAATGCATTTGGTTATGCGGCCAGCAATGTCGAGTTTCATCACGGCTACATCGAAAAGCTGGACGAACTGGATCTTGAGCCCGGCTCATTCGACATCATCGTTTCCAACTGCGTCATCAATCTGGCCACTGACAAGGCGGCTGTTCTGCGCGGTGCGCATCGGTTGCTGAAGGACGGTGGAGAGATGTATTTCTCGGATGTCTATTCTGACCGACGTGTGCCCAAGGCCATGGCCGAGGATGAGGTTCTGTATGGGGAGTGCCTGTCAGGCGCGCTCTATTGGAACGACTTCCTGACGCTGTCACGTGCCGCCGGATTTGGTGACCCGCGCCGGGTTACGCATCGTCCGCTGACTATTGAAAATCCGGTCCTCGAAGAACGTGTTGCGCCGCTGAGCTTCATTTCAGCGACTTACCGTCTGTTCAAACTGCCCGAGCTCGAGCCCGCGTGCGAAGATTATGGGCAGGCGGTGATCTACAAGGGAACGATCCCGCATGCACCGCATATGTTTGCGCTGGATGATCACCACTTTATCGAAGCCGGCAAGGTGTTCCCCGTGTGCGGCAATACATGGATGATGCTTCAGGATACGCGTTTCGCGCGCCATTTTGAGTTCATCGGCGATTTCTCGACCCACTACGGAATTTTCGAAGGGTGTGGAGGGGATAGCCCGTTTGTCGTCGAAGGTGAGGCAGCGTCGACCGGTTGCTGCTGATCTCTTGCGCCTGAGAGGCGGGGTTGATATCCCCGCCCAAGCCCGATGAATTTGATCGGGAAAGGCAACGGGGTCTATCGGTGACAGTTAACGCAGCTCCTCCTCGTCTGGAAATTCGTAATATTGTCCGCCAGTTCGAAGGACGGACTGTTGTTGACGACGTCTCGCTAAGCGTTCAAGCCGGGCAGGTGACCTGTCTGCTGGGGCCATCTGGCTGCGGTAAATCCACGACATTGCGGATGATTGCCGGTGTCGAGATGCAGGACTCGGGCGAGATTTATGTGGATGGCAAGCTGATCTGCGACACCATCTTTCGCGTACCGCCCGAACGGCGTGAGATCGGTCTGATGTTTCAGGACTTTGCGCTGTTTCCGCATCTGAGTGTTGCCGATAACGTGTCATTCGGGCTGAGAAGCAGCAAAGAAGAAAAGCGCGCCCGTGTTGAAGAGCTGCTGACCAAGGTCGATCTGATGCGGTTCATTGATGGTTTTCCGCATCAGTTGTCCGGGGGTGAGCAACAGCGCGTTGCGCTCGCGCGTGCGCTTGCGCCGCGTCCACGCATCATGTTGATGGATGAACCTTTCTCGGGTCTCGACAACCGGTTGAGGGATGGTATCCGGGATGAGACCCTGGCCATTCTGAAAGAAGAAGACGCGGCAGTTCTTCTGGTCACGCATGAACCGGAAGAGGCTATGCGGATGGCGGATGAAATCGCTCTGATGCGTGGTGGTAAGATCGTTCAGCAGGGCGCGCCGTACAACGTCTATACCCGACCTGCGGATAAAGCAGCTGTTGCTTTCTTCAGTGATGTCAATATCTTGCCTGCCACTGTTAACGGTGCTCTGGCGGACACCCCGTTCGGGCAGTTTCTGGCTCCGGGTGTTCCGGACGGTACGGATGTCGAGATCGTGTTTCGACCTCAGCACGTCAAACTGGACTTTGATCGCAACGGCAAAGGTCCGGCGCCGACCCCTAGTGCTGGAACCGCCGCCCGGGGCGTAGTGGAACGGGCGCGGTTTCTGGGCAATGAAAGCCTGGTGGAATTCAGGATGGATCACGATGGATCGATCCTGAAGGTGACCGTCCCGAATGTCTTTGTGCCTCAGCCCGGTCGCGCCATGTGGCTTACGATCCGCCGGGATCGTTGCTTTGTTTTCCCAACCTGATCTCTGATTGGTGCAGTTTCCGCCCGAGTGGTGCGCGAATGCCGCAGATTGCATACGCGCTTTGCTTGCCGCAGCGCGGGGGCGCGTCTATCAAGGGCGAAACGTGGGGGTAGTGCAGGCATCATGCGAATTCTTCTGACAAATGACGACGGGATCAACGCACCAGGCTTGATCACGCTCGAAGCGATTGCGGCCGATCTGGCTGGTCCGGATGGTGAGGTCTGGGTTGTAGCACCTGCGTTTGAGCAGTCGGGCGTCGGACACTGCATCAGCTATACCCATCCGATGATGGTCGCAAAGTTGGACGAGCGACGGTTTGCTGCCGAAGGCTCACCAGCCGACTGCGTGCTTGCCGGGCTGCATGACGTGATGAAGGATGCGCAGCCCGATCTTGTGCTGTCTGGCGTAAATCGAGGAAACAACTCGGCAGAAAACACGCTGTATTCCGGAACCATCGGCGGTGCGATGGAAGCAGCTTTGCAGGGTGTTCCGGCAATCGCATTGTCGCAGTATTTCGGTCCACGCAATCTGGGGCTGGAAGATCCGTTCGAGGCTGCGGCGCGCTATGGTGCCGATCTGGTGCGGCGCATTCTGGATGCCACACCGCATGAAGATGTGGATTACCGCCTGTTTTACAACGTGAATTTCCCGCCTGTATCTGCAGATGAAGTGCTGGGCACTCGTGTTGCACCGCAGGGATACCGTCGGGATACCCATTTCGGGGTTGAGCCACACAGCTCACCTTCGGGGCGTCGGTTCCTATGGATCAAGGGTGGCTACCAGCACAACCCGACTGCTCCGGGGACGGATGCAGCTGTCAATCTGGAAGGCTATATATCGGTTACACCGATGCGGGCCGACCTGACCGCGCATGACGCGCTTGAGGCTTTGAAGACGATCGAATGACCGGACCAAGCCCTGAAACCATAATGCAGTTCCTATTTGCCTTGCGCTCGCGCGGGGTGACGGACGCGCGCGTGTTGGCAGCGATGGAACAGGTTGACCGGGGTCTGTTTGTCAAAGGTCTGTTTGCTGATCGTGCCTACGAAGATACGCCGCTGCCAATCGCCTGCGGCCAGACGATCAGTCAGCCCTCGGTCGTTGGTCTGATGACGCAGGCGCTTCAGGTCAGTCCGCGCGATACCGTCCTCGAAGTCGGGACGGGTTCGGGTTACCAGGCCGCAATCCTGTCCAAGCTGGCGCGGCGTGTTTATACCGTTGAGCGGCACAAGCGTCTGGTTCGGGAAACCGGGCAGCTTTTCCGTGATATGGGACTGACCAATGTCACGGCCATGTTGTCCGATGGATCCCACGGTTTGCCCGAGCAGGCACCGTTTGATCGCATCATCATTACGGCGGCTGCCGAAGACCCGCCAGGGCCGCTCTTGGCGCAGCTGAAAATCGGCGGTATCATGGTCTTACCCGTGGGACAGTCGGATGCGGTGCAAACCCTGATCAGGGTTCGACGTACTGAGGATGGTCTGGACTATGACGAATTGTTGCCTGTCCGTTTTGTGCCCCTGCTGGAGGGGCTTGGGAAGGACGAGGCGTAAAGGACGTTTCCGAATTGTGCACCGGAACCCCGGTAAACAGGGGCAGGTGTTGAGGACAGAGATATGAGAGCAGTTTCCAAATCTACTATGCGCCGCTGCGCAACGGGTTTTGCCGCATTGGTCGTTCTTGCGGGATGCGAGGGGCCGATCGACTATGACCTGCGAGGCAAGGTAGGCGGGTTTTCCACCGCAGACGCAGCACTGGCAGCGACGGCGAACCGTCCCACACCGGATGCGCGTGGTGTCATTACTTATCCGACCTATCAGGTTGCCGTTGCCCAGAAAGGTGACACCGTCACCCAAGTCGCATCGCGTGTGGGCTTACCCGCTGCAGAACTGGCCCGCTACAACGGTTTGAATGCCAATGACCCTCTGCGCGAGGGTGAGGTTCTGGCGCTGCCGCGTTCGGTCGGGGCTAGCAGCAATGTAGACATCGCCGCAATTGCAGGATCAGCGATTGATGAGGCTCCGGCTACGGGTTCAGTTCAGACTTCGACACTTGAACCGGCAAAGCCAGCCCCAGCACCAGTGGCAGCGGGCCCCGAGCCGATCCGTCACAAGGTCAAGCGTGGCGAAACAGCTTACACCATCTCGCGCCTGTATCAGGTTCCGGTGGAATCGTTGGCTGAATGGAATGGTTTGGGTCCGGACTTCACTGTTCGTGAAGGTCAATTCCTGCTCATCCCCGTCAAGGATCAGCCAGCGCCGCGCAATACCGCAGCCGCATCGACAACCGGTGCGACGGCTGTGACCCAGCCGGGGCAGGGTTCACCAACGCCTACACCGCCCAGTGCGACACAGCCGCTGCCGGATGAGAAGGTCGCGCCGGTCACCCCCGCGCCTGATGTGACTGCCGAGGCTCCGACAAATTCAGGAAGTTCGGCACTGGCGTTACCGGTCTCGGGCAAGATTGTGCGCCCGTATCGCAAAGGCAAGAACGAAGGTATCGACATCGCGGCCTCTCCGGGTACAGCCGTGAACGCGGCCGAGGCGGGTACCGTGGCCGCAATTACATCAGATGCGGACCAGGTTCCGATCATTGTGGTCAAACACAACAATGATCTGCTGACGGTCTATGCGAATGTGCAGGATATTACCGTCAAAAAAGGCGACCGGGTTCGTCGTGGCCAAAAGATCGCGGCCCTGCGCGGCGGGGACAATGCCTATGTGCATTTCGAGGTGCGCAAGGGCTTCGAATCCGTTGATCCGGAACCCTATCTGAAGTGATCGAGATGGCCCGTTTTGGGCCGTGCCTCTGGCAGAAGTAGTTTTGAAAAGATGGGGCTAGTCAGGCGTTTGGGTCGTAGTCGCTCAGGCGTTTACCCACCTCGTCCGAAAAAATCTCGGGCAGGGGTGTGACTGTTTCGATCAGGTCGATGCGGAACACCCGAAAACCAGCGCGCAGTTCGCACCATGCGGTCAGGGTCCAGACGCGGCCCCAATATTCCATATGCAGTGGGCGGATGGTCCGTTCCGTAAGGACGCCATCGATCCGACGATACGAGAGATGAAGTTTTTGCCGGGACTTTATGGCTGCGCGGATTGGAGCCATATGCGCCAGACCACGTGCCGCATCGGCAAAGGGGTAGACTGCAAACTTCCAGGTATCAGCCTCGGCAACCACCTGAGTAGGCAATACGGCATCGATCTTGTCAGCCAATGACTCGGCAGCGGCTTTGAGATCGGGGTCAGCGGCCTCGGCAACGATTGCCATTCCGAGGTTCAACGCCTCCAGTTCGGCGGGGGTCAGGTTAAGCGGGGGCAGGGTGATCTGTTCACGTACCATGTACCCGACACCGCGCTCACCCTCGACCGGTACGCCCGAGGCAACCAGTGTATCCATGTCACGATAAATCGTGCGGACCGACACCTCGAGCCGGTCCGCGATGTCCTGTGCGCGATGCAGTCTACCGTCGCGCAGGATCTGGATGATATCGAACAATCGATCAGTGCGGCGCATCGGCTTTACCCTGTTGCGCCGCGCCAACCGTCATGCAGTCATATTCCATAGCACATGCTCATGGCGCATCTGGATACTGTCGGGCTGGATCGCCGCGATCAGGGCCGGTGCGAAATCCTGTTGCGGGAATTGGGCGGCTGCGTCCTGCGCCGCTTTCATATCCTTCCAGATGACATAATCGGTCCAGCGGCCGTCTTCGCCCTGACTGAGCTGACGATGGGTGAAACCCGGTGCTGACCTGACAAAACTCTCAGAGGCCTGGCTGAGCTTCACGAATTCCTCCGGCGTTGTGCCATTGGCGAGCGTGAAGGTTACGATTTCTGCGACATGCGTCATTTGGATCTCCATTGACTAGGTTTCGATGTCGTAGTTCTAGTCGCCTACAACTGACATAAACCTGTCAGTTGAGAAAAGCGACCCCCTTAAATTCGTAGATTTACCGTGATTTTGATCGCCAAACCGTTCTGCTTGTCTTTTGTGGAAAGCCCACAAGGCGTAAACACGATGCGAAATCGAATATCCGGCGCGCATCGCGCCGACGCATAAGGAGAAGAGACATGCTCAACAATATCGGCCTTCCAGGCATCCTGCTTATTGCTGTTGTTGTTCTCGTGCTGTTTGGTCGTGGCAAGATCAGTTCGTTGATGGGCGAAGTTGGCAAAGGGATCACTTCGTTCAAGAAAGGCATCAAGGAAGGTTCGGAAGAAATCGAACAGGATGCGTCCGAGCTGGCCAAGGACGTCACGCCCGAGACCGACAAAGACAAGGTCTGATCGGCCATGTTTGATCTGGGCTGGACCGAGCTTCTGGTCATCGGCATCGTCGCCTTGATCGTGGTGGGGCCAAAGGACCTGCCGGTGCTGTTTCGCAATGCCGGTCGTTGGATTGGCAAGGCCCGCGGAATGGCGCGCGAGTTCAGCAATGCGATGAATCAAGCCGCTGACGAAGCCGGTGTGAGTGAGATTCAGAAGGGCATCAAAGCCGCCACCAACCCGATGAATACAGCCATGGACGGTGTAAAAAACGCTGCCCAGGACATGGCGAAGAGCATTGATCCGACCAAGTTCGACCCTGAAAGCGAGACAGGAAAACTGGCTGCTGATCGGGCTGAACAGGCCAAGAAGATTCAGGCTTCAACCGCTCGCGCTGCTGCCGAGCGGAAAGCCAAAGAAGCTGCCGAAGCGTTGGCTAAGGCTGAAGAGGCCGAAGCTGCGCTGAATACTGAAAGCAAGACATGACCAAGACCGACGAGATCGAGGATTCCTCGGCCCCATTGATCGAACATCTGGCAGAACTACGCACGCGGCTGATTCACTGCGTCGTGGCGTTTCTGATCGGCATGATCATCTGCTTTTCGGTGGCCACGCCGATCTTCAACTTTCTGACGCAACCCTTGTGTGAGGTTCTGACAGAACGCGGTCAGGACTGTGGCTTGATCTTCATCTCGCCGCAGGAAGGCTTCTTTGTTGCGATCAAAGTTTCGTTGCTGGGCGGTTTCATTCTGGCGTTTCCGTATATCGGGATGCAGATGTGGCGCTTTGTGGCACCGGGGCTTTACCGGTCAGAAAAAAACGCGTTTCTACCATTTATGGTGGCATCGCCGTTCATGTTCCTTCTGGGTGCAAGCTTTGCCTTCTATGTTGTCACTCCGCTTGCCTATGACTTTTTCCTGGGCTTCCAGCAGTTCGGAACCGAGGGTGAAGCTGTCGTGGATGGCACCGCTGCGGCGCCACTGAGCGTGGTTTTCCAAGGCTCGGCGCAGGAATATCTGAACCTGACCATCAAGTTTATCGTCGCATTTGGCCTTTGCTTCCAATTGCCGGTTCTTTTGACCCTTATGGGCAAGGCAGGGCTGGTAAGTGCCGAAGGTTTGGGCGCCGTACGCAAATATGCGGTTGTGGGCATCTTGGTTCTCGCAGCGATCGTTACGCCACCGGATGTGATTACTCAGATCATCCTGTTCATCGTGGTCTACGGTCTCTACGAGATTTCGATCTTCCTTGTCGCGCGTGTTGAGAAGAAGCGTGAAGAGCAGTTGCGTGCTGACGGCTACTACGATGATGAAGAGGCCGAGGCAGATGAAGAGATGATGCAGGATTACGAAGACACCAAGTAACCTGCGGATACATTCAAGGATAAGGCGCGTCCAAGTTTGGCGCGCCTTTTTCATGTGCGGCTCTTGTTGCGCGAGGCGGAACATGATTGAAAACCTGCAAAATACCCGGAGGAGCCGATGGACGACCAAGCCCTGAACCGTATCGCAGATGCACTTGAGCGCATGGCGCCTGCACCATTGGCAGCCCCTGATTTCAATGCAGCACCGGCTTTTGTCTGGCAGGTTGAACCGGACCGACTGGAACCGGTCGAACAGGTTAACCGCGTCGATCTTGACTTGCTGGTGGGCATCAACCGGTCTCGCGACACATTGCTGGATAACACCCGCCGGTTTGCAGCTGGCTACAAGGCCAACAACGCGCTGCTATGGGGCGCACGGGGAATGGGGAAATCCAGCCTCGTAAAAGCCGTGCACGGCACGTTGCAGGACGAGCATCCTGATCTGAAGCTGGTGGAGCTGCAACGTGAAGACATGAGCTCGGTCGCGCGCCTGCTAAACCACCTACGCGCCGCGCCACACCGATTCATTCTGTTTTGTGACGACCTGTCGTTCAGCCACGATGACCAGCATTATAAATCGCTCAAGGCGGTTCTGGATGGGGGTATCGAAGGACGCCCCGAGAATGTGGTGTTTTATGCCACTTCAAATCGCAGGCACCTAATGCCGCGGGACATGATCGAAAATGAACGCTCCAGCGCCATCAATCCATCCGAGGCGGTCGAGGAGAAAGTCTCGCTGTCGGACCGGTTCGGCCTGTGGCTGGGTTTCCATCCGTGTGATCAGGATGAGTATCTGGCGATGATCGACCGGTATTGTGCCGCATATGGCGTTACTGTCGATGCCGAAACGCTGCGCGCCGAGGCTATTGAATGGCAGGCAACGCGCGGATCGCGCTCAGGCCGTGTAGCATGGCAGTTCTTTGTGGATCTGGCCGGACGGACAGGGGTGCACATCGCATAAAAAACAGCGCCCGGGTTTTGAGGGCGCTGTTTCGCTTTCTCAATAGAGAGAATTCAAAGAAGAGTTAGAATGCGTGCCGCTTCATCTGCGGTGGCCGTCAGCGCTTCGCGGTCCTCACCAGGGTGAAAACGTGCACGAACTGCTGTTGGCATCGGTGCAGGCTCTATGATGGAAACGCGAGGGCCCGTGCGCTCGGTTTCGGTTGCCCAGCTCCGCGCCAGAGCCATCTGAGCAGCCTTAGTGGCACCATAGATGCCATAGAACTTCTCGCCAGCCTTCGGATCATCAAAGAACACGGCATGGCCAGCTTCGCCAAGAAGGGGGGCGATGTAGGGGATCAGAACCGAGGTCGCGTTTGCGTTCGTGTTTACCGCCTTAGTCCACTCTTTCGGGTCGACGAAATGCGCGGGCGTTAAAGCTGAAGTGTGGATAGCGGTATGCAGCCAAAGATCCACCTTACCCCAACGGTCGTGAATTCCGCGGCACAGCGTTGCCATGGCGTCGGGGTCAGTAACATCCATCGGGGCCAAAGTGGCGCTGCCGCCTTTGGCCTGAATGCGGTCGTCAAGCTCTTCCAACCCGCCAGTGGTGCGGGCGACGGCGACGATGTGATACTCGGGCGCCAGCGCTTCGGCTAGTGCTGCACCCAATCCGCGAGAGGCCCCTGTGATGAGGGCAATTTTGGTCTGATCGATCATGGGAGCGGTTTGAACCCCTGCGCACGGGTCGTCAAGCCAAGATCAGCCGCCGGGGATGGCGATCCGCTTGGTCTGGCCGCTTTGTCGCAGCATGATGCCGTCTTCATCGATGGCAACTACGGTCCCCGAGGCGACGCGGCTACCCGGTTTGACCTCTTTAACCCGTCCCGACGACAGTCGCATCAGGGCGCGCATATTGGCCTTGGGTCCAAATACGCCGAGCACCGATACGGAATTCTTCTTGAGCGCGCCCTTTTTAGTGGCCGCACTTTTAACAGTGGCGTTTGACATAGATCGCGGTCAGGAAAAATCCCGACCCCTTTGTTGTGAGCGGTTGGTGGCATGCGGGCTATCAAACCGATCGCTGAAATTGAAGTATGCCACTGCGTCACGAAAACGTGGGTGCAAAACCGGTCTGACGAAGCCTTTGCAATCGCAGATCGTTCACCGGCTGGTTGTAGGCGAAAACTCACCAGTGAACAGGCGGTATGGCCCCGCTAGAGCGAACAATGTGCGCCTCAGGCGCCACTAATGCATAGCTGATTCGCCGGGGGCAGCGGTGTTGCGCTGCCCGATCTTGTTTACCCTGAAGCGAGCTTCGCCGAGTTCCAGGATCCTCCGACGACCTGCATGTCTTCACGCTTTTTGCTGACGCGGCTGCTGTTTTCCAGGCTATCCAGATAATCCTCGCTGACGCTGCCCGTGATGTAGTTGCCATCAAAGCAGGAACAGTCGAATTGCTCGATCTCGGGATTGCCTTCCTTGGCGGCCCAGATCAGATCATCGAGATTTTGATAGAACAGCGCGTCAGCGCCCAGCTCTTCGCGGATTTCCTCGATCTCTTTGCCATTGGCGACCAGCTCATGCTTGGTGGGCATGTCGATGCCGTAGACATTAGGGTATTTTACTGGCGGCGATGCGCTGGCGATATAGACCTTTTTCGCTCCGGCCTCGCGGCACATCTGCACGATTTTCTTGATCGTATTGCCGCGTACGATTGAATCGTCGATCAGCAGGACGTTGTGCCCATCGAACTCCAGCGGAACCGCATTCAGCTTGCGCCGGACAGACTTTTGCCGCTCGGCCTGACCTGGCATGATGAAGGTTCGGCCCACATAGCGGTTCTTTACCAGACCCTCGCGATAGGGGATGCCAGTAATCTTTGCCGCCTCAAGCGCCACAGGACGAGCACTGTCGGGCACCGGGATGATCCGATCAATTTCCAGTCCGGACTCCTGAATCTGCTTGGCCAGTGTTTGCCCCATACGCATTTGGGTTTTGTAGACCGACACACCGTCCAGAAGTGAATCCGGGCGCGCGAGGTAGACATATTCAAAGATGCAGGGGGTGAGCTTGCCTTCGACCGCCTGAAATTCGTGCATGTTGCCGTCCAGATCAATCAGGATCGCCTCGCCAGCGCGCAGATCGCGCAGCTTGTCGAAACCATTGATGCCGAAAGCAACGTCTTCCGAGGCAAAGGCGTAATCGTCGCCTTGCCCTTCGGCCACGCGCTTGGCCACTGACAGGGGGCGGATGCCATACGGGTCACGGAAGGCCAGCATACCCACGCCCGCAATCAGGCAGATCACGGAATAGGCGCCCTGAACCCGCTCCATTGTCATCTTCACACCAGCAAAGATGTTGCGGATCGGATCGGAGTTGCCGTTCACCTTAATTGCATCGGCCACTTTATCGGCCAGCACATTCAACAGAATCTCGGAATCCGATGTGGTGCGCAGGTGGCGGCTGTATTTACCCGTGACCTTCTCGCGCTGTTCAGCAGTGTTGGTGATGTTGCCGTTGTGGACGAGGTAGATCCCATAAGGCGCGTTCACGAAGAACGGCTGCGCCTCGGCCGCGCTGAGCGATCCTGCAGTGGGGTAGCGCACATGACCAATGCCGATCTTACCCGAAAGCGTCTCGGCATCCTGTGCGTTGAAGACATCCTTGACCAGACCATTGGCCTTTTTCTCGCGAAAGAACTCGCCGTTGTAGGTGACGATGCCCGAGGCGTCCTGACCCCGGTGCTGCAGCATCAGCAGCCCGTCATAGATTTCCGCAAAGACATCATGCGTCCTGCTTGCGATCCCCAAAATCCCACACATGTACGGGCTCCAATTTCTATGACGTTTTAACGTAGAGGGTACTTCGTGCCGCGGAATGGTTCTGATGAACGCGGATTTTCATTCGCGCAGGTACTGCTTTTCCTGATGCCATATGCGCTAGCAGCGCAGCGGCGATCACGAAGGAAAACAGAAAGAACAAGATCGGTAGCTCCGATTCCGTGGCGGTCTGGCTTCCACATAATGCCTAATGTCGCCGCTGTCATCAAAGGATCACACTCGCGTTTTGCCGCAGGCTGATTTTGAGCATCTAGGCCAATACAGGTGACATGATCAGACATATATGCTGTGATGATAAAAGTTCCGAGCGATAACAGAAATCGAGGTTTCGGATGGGTAAAGCGTATGTGGCAACATAAGCAGGGTTCTAAGAAAGAAGAGCAGGCAAAACGTCGTTGTCACCGGTGCCGTGGCATGGGCCGTGCGCCTTGCCCAATCTGCAATGGAGCTGGCGAGGTCGTCAAAAGCAGAGATGTGTTTGGAAAGCCGGAATATAGCCGATGTGACGGGTGCTTTGGCTTAAAATCGACGCGATGTGCCGTGTGCGGTGGCGAGGGGTTTTCCTGACAGTTCAAGTTTTTTGATCGTCAGCAACAAAAAAGCCCGGTCGAAACCGGGCTTTCACCTGAATTCCAGATTTGGTCAGCTCAGTTGCCGGTGCCTTCGGTGCTTTCAGTGTTCTCGGTGTTGCTTGTATCTACCGAGTTGCCCGAGTCTGCGGTGCAGCTTGCAACCAGCTCTTCGTACTGAGATGTAATCCAGCCCAGAGCGGCCTCAGGGTTCTGTTCTTCGATCCGGTCGCTGAACTGTTCAAAGACCTTGGCCGAACGGCTCTCATCAACGATCGTGTAGGACTGGCCGGTCATAACGGTGTCGTAGACGAAGAAGGCGATGGCAACGAGCAGGATGCCGCGCGCGATACCGAAGAAGAAGCCCAGTGCCTGATCCAGACCGCCCAGTGCTGAACGTTGCACGAGCGATGAAAACAGTGGCGTAAAGATGCTGACGATGATCAGAGCAATCGCAAACACCGCAGCAAATCCTGTGATGACTGACAGTTCACAGCTGTCACGCAGGAACTCTCCGACAACCGGAACCTCTTTGACCAAAGGAACGGCCTGCGGCGCGAAGATAAAGGCCAGAATGGCGGCCGCAACCCAGCCAGCGATGGCCAGAACCTCGCGCATGAAACCGCGCGAATAGGCCAATATGCCCGACAGCACGATGATCAGGGCAACCACCCCGTCAATTATTGTAAAACCTTCCATGGCCCTCGCCTGTTCTTTTTTCTGCCCCTCGAGGCGCGATCTTAACCTGCTCCGAAGGTTTCGCCAACAAACCCAACCAAATCACTGGGTCGGGTGAGTGTCAGACCTGCCACAGTGCCGGTTTTGCCACCTGCCGGAGCAATTGCCGATGTGAAACCAAGTTTTTGCGCTTCTTTCAACCTATTTTCGGTCTGCGGGGCCGGTCTAAGTGCCCCAGATAACGAGATTTCTCCGAAAACAACGGTATCTGCGGGCAGGGCTGTGTCTTCTCGGGCACTCAGCAACGCGGCGGCGACCGCCAGATCGGCCGCAGGTTCACTGACTTTCAAGCCGCCTGCGACGTTCAGATAGACATCCAGGCCTGCAAACGGGATGCCACAGCGCGCTTCGAGCACGGCCAGGATCATCGCCAAACGGCCACTGTCCCAGCCGACGACAGTGCGGCGGGGTTGTGAAAGAGGGGAAGGAGAAACAAGGGCCTGCAGTTCGACCAGCACAGGGCGCGTGCCTTCGATACCGGCAAACACTGCTGAACCTGGGCTGGGCTTGCCCCTTTCCGACAGAAACAACGCAGAAGGGTTGGTGACCTGCGCCAGACCTTTGCCCGTCATCTCGAACACGCCGATCTCATCGGCGGGGCCGAAACGGTTCTTGACCGCGCGCAGGATGCGAAACTGATGGCCACGCTCGCCTTCGAAGTAAAGGACGGTATCGACCATGTGTTCAACCACGCGCGGGCCGGCGATCTGACCTTCTTTTGTCACATGCCCGACCATGATGATCGACACACCATGGCGTTTGGCGAACGATGTTAGCTCATGTGCTGCGGCGCGGACCTGAGACACCGATCCCGGCGCACTGTCGACATTGTCGGCCCACATGGTCTGGATCGAGTCGATGATGGCCAAGCCCGGTTTTTCGGCTTCCAAAGTCGTGAGGATGTCGCGCAGGTTTGTTTCTGCCGCCAGTTGGACGGGTGCGTCTTCGAGGCCAAGGCGACGAGCGCGCATACGAACCTGCGCGCTGGCTTCCTCACCCGAGACATAGATGGTTTTCAAACCGGTCCGGGCGAACCGTGCTGCCGCCTGAAGCAGAAGAGTGGATTTGCCGATACCCGGATCACCGCCAACCAAAAGCGCCGAGGCCGGAACAAGACCGCCACCAAGTACGCGGTCGAGTTCCTCGACACCGCAGAGTGTGCGGGGAGGGGGTGTTTCTTCGGTCGACAGGTCGGACAGGACTATGGACTGGCCGCGCTTGCCGCCCAGAGATTTCTTGGCCGGTCCGGCGGAGAGTGGTGCGTCCTGCGTGATGGTGTTCCATTCGCCGCAGGCATCGCATCGCCCGGACCAACGGGTATGCGTGGCACCACAGGCCGAGCAGGAGAAAGAAGTCGTCTTTGCCATGCGGCCTTTGGTGCCCGAGGTTGGGCGGTTCTTCAAGCCCTTGTGGCCAATCATTACCGCAGCTGGGATGCCGCGTCGTCAGGCCCTTAAGGCCATTCTCTGCGACGGGCGCTGACGCGCCGGGGTGAGTGGTTATTCAGCTGCCCGCGGTGGCGACATCGCGATAACGCTGGATGCGCTGGGATCGCTGTCGTCAGGCGGGGTTTGCAGTTGCGCCGAGAGTTCCGGCAAAAGCTCGAAAAGCTCATCTCTCAGCCGTGTCAGTTGTGATTTGGCGATCGATTCCTCGATCTCGATGTCACGTGTCCATTGCCGCAGTTCGTGCAGGATAGTCTGAGCGTCCTCTATCCGCTGCTGGAACAGTTCAACCTCTTCCTGACGTTGCTGCAGGAAACCACGCGCTCGTTTGACCTTGGCCTCACCATAGGTTTCGGCCAGTTCGTGGCTGACTTGGCTCATCTGTGCTGCAAGCTCCAGAATTTCGGGCTCCATCGCCTGCAGGTCGGGATGATCGCGCAGAAAGTGCATCCTTTCCTTGACCGCATCAAATTCGGACGCGAGTGCGAAAACGCCGCTGCGGTCAGAGGCATGCGCAACGCGGTAGGCATCTACGATATCCTGCATGTTGAGCGAGAACTTTCGATGCGTGCTCTCAAGCGCCATCATGCGCGCACTTGAAGGCAGGTAGAAGGCCAGCATGAGAATCAGGCAGGTCAATCCAACTTGGAAATAGGGTCCTGCATCAATTGCAGGGTTGTTTCCGATGGCAGCCTGCATTGACAACCACGGCCAAACGCCCGCTGCTGACATCAGGGTTGCTAACACCGCGAATAGGGCTGCGGTACAGATAAGAATAAAAGTTAAGCGTAAGAAAACATTTTGAAATTGCAATGTGATGTTGTGGAGGGCGGCCATAATAGTCCATCTCCTTTCGAAACCGGCTTAGACCGGACCCGAGGCGGAGATACCATCTAACACAAACGACGATCCGCTGCGGACCCGTAAACTAACAAAACTTAGCTGCTCGAATATTAAACATGATACTCAAATTAATGTTTTCAATCAATTAGGTCTGAGAATTTCGTGATTTAAGTTGCACTTCGGTAATGTGACCCAATGCGATCGAGGCCAGAATGCAACCTGTAAACAGATACAAACCCCACGCGGTTTCGATGGTCGCATACGAGATGCCCTTGGCCAGCGTAATGTACAGAGCAATAAGGAAAATATCGGCCATCGCAAGCTTGCCGAGGATGTGCAACGCGGGCTGTACTCGCGGGTCCAACAGGTTCCACTGGATCAGCGCTGTACCGATGGTTTTGAGATAAGGCGCAAAGAGAGCGAAGGCGGTCACGACGAGCGCGAGGAACACATCCGAGTGCCATAGGGACTGCAGGCCGGTGATCACGCTGATCTCGCTGAGGCCGAAGATCGGGAGCAAACCCGCGCGCATGAGTGGGGCAAACCACGCGATGGGGTAGAGGATCAGCAGAGACAGGGTGATGAGGCGAAGGGTCATTTTAATATCCGTAGGAAACAGGTTCCGAACCTAGTCAGGCACATGAGACCATTCAAGTTTTTGGTGGGTTTTGGTGCATCTCTACCTTAGACCCGGACAGAGAAATGCAGAAAGCCATGAGGTTAAATGAGAAACCCCATTATCAAGATCATCAAAGGTCCATCGGCTACCAGTCGCGGGGTATCGGATGCAGTTACGTCGGGGCTGTCCGTGGCGTACTCGTCAATTGGTGCAGCAGTCGACCGGCTGCCACTGGATAGTGAGCAGCTCTTCGGCGTTTTGCATTTCAGGCTTTACGAGGCTGATCGTGCGCGTCGTCGGGGTGGTTGGCTTGGAGGGCGCGTTTACAATCGGCTTTCGGGGCAGGACCCGGACTATATTCCAGTATCGGGTACTCATTTGATTCAGGTTTTCAATGTTTTACGGATAGAAACACCTGAGTTTGTGGGAGTATCCGGTCAGTATCTATTACGTGTGGATTATGGGCAAAGAGCCTACGATAGAATGAAGGCAGTCCGTACCACCGAAAATCGTGACTAACGCACTGCCTCAATCGGCCCTTCGGCACTTCCACTGATAAATTGTTCCAGATAGGGATCACCTGACGCATCCATTTGTCCGACCGGGCCGGTCCATTGAATAACGCCGTCATGCAGCATCGCGACGTTGTCGGCGATTGCGCGGACCGAGCTCATGTCGTGAGTGATGGTCATTGCCGTGGCACCCATCTCGGTCACGATCTCTCGGATCAAGTCATTGATGACACCGGACATGATCGGGTCGAGGCCCGTGGTTGGTTCATCAAAAAAGATGATCTCAGGCTCGGCAGCGATTGCTCGGGCGAGGCCAACGCGTTTCTGCATGCCGCCTGACAGCTCAGAGGGGTAGAGATCGGCGACCTTGGCCCGCAGACCGACGCGACGCAGCTTATCGATGGCGATCTCACGTGCGTACTCGGCGGGCTGCTTCATTGGTCCGCGCAGCAGCCGGAAGGCGACATTTTGCCAGACGGGCAGGGAATCGAACAATGCACCGCCTTGAAACAGCATTCCAAACCGAGCCAGAAATGCGTCGCGGTCGCCTTTGGTTGCGTCTTTGCCATCGACATAGATCATGCCACTGTCAGGCTTAATCAGCCCGAGGATACACTTCAGCGCCACTGATTTCCCGGTGCCGGAACCGCCGATGATCACCATCGAGGTACCTTTGGGGATCTCCAGGTTCATGCCCTGCAGGACATGGTTGTCGCCAAAGGCTTTATGTACGTTCTCCATCCGGATCATAGCGAGAAGAATACCCCTGTGAGAACGAAGTTGGCGGCCAGGATCAGAACAGCGGCTGCCTCGACCGAGCCTTTGGTGGCACGGCCAACACCTTGTGCGCCACGGCCTGATGTCATGCCGTAGTAGCAGCCCATGATCGCGGCGATCAGGCCGAATGCTGCGCCTTTGACCAGTGAAGAGACAATGTCGCGAGTCTCAAGAAAATTCACGGTATTTTGCAGATAGGTAGCAGGATTGAAGCCAAGGTTTTGGGTCGCAACCACATAGCCGCCTGCGATCCCGATCACGTCACCTACGGCAACCAGTGCCGGGACAGTAATCAGGGCAGCCAGAACGCGCGGGGCTGTCAGGTATTTCATTGGATGGGTTGAAAGCGTGACAAGCGCATCAATTTGCTCGGTCACTTTCATCGTCGCGATTTCGGCCGCTATCGAAGATGTCACACGCGCAGCAATCATGAGGCCAACCAACACAGGGCCAAGTTCGCGCACCATGCCGATAGCCACGATCTGGGGCACAACGGCCTCGGCGTTAAAACGAGCGCCGCCCGCATAAATCTGCAGCGCAAGTGCACCGCCGGTGAAGATAGCGGTCAGTCCGACGACCGGCAGGGATAGCCAGCCGATGTTCAGCAGTGCGATGCCGAACTCGCGTGGATAAAATGGGGGGCGAAAGATATGTGAGATCGCATCCAGTGCGAACAGGGCCACTCTGCCAAAGGCGGCGAGCATATTGAGTACCGCTCGTCCCAGACCTCCAAGCAGGCTCAGAAGGTTCATTCCACGTAGCCCCGGGAATAACGGCTGCCCATCGAAGTCAGGATTTCATAACCGATCGTACCGGCTGCTTCGGCCAGATCATCGATGGTCTGATGGCCGTTCAAAATACGCAGGCGTTCTGGCGTGTGGGGCAGGTCAGTGACATCGACAGTGATCAGATCCATCGAAATGCGACCGACGACCGGGCAGGGCTGATCGCCTGAAAAGGTATCGATGCCACCGCCAATGGCGCGGTGCAGACCGTCAGCATAGCCTGCAGAAACGGTCGCAATGCGAGACGGGCGTCGGGCAGTCCAGCTGTTGCCGTAACCAACGGTTTCACCCACTTCGACATCACGCACCTGAATGACCGGAAGATCGACGGTCACGACCGGCTTGGCACCGTCGAACGGCATGCCGCCATACAACCCGATCCCGGGTCTGCAGAATTCAAAGTGGAACTCAGATCCCAACAGGGTTCCCCCGGTGGCAGCAAGCGATCTGGGTGCAGTGACACCTTCGGTCATCCCGCGGAAGGTCTCGAGCTGTTGACGGTTCATCGGGTGATCTGGTTCGTCCGAGCACGCTAGATGAGACATCACGACCACGGGGTTCAGGGCCTCGGCCTTTGGGCGCAGTTCTGCCCAATCGGCTGGCTCGAGCCCCAACCGGTTCATGCCGCTGTCGAGCTGAATGCCCAAAGCGTGATCTGGCAGTGCCTCGACATGTCGCTGGAACTGTTCGGGCGAATTGATCAGTGGAGTCAGGTCATGTGCACGCAGCAGATCGGTGTCGCCTTCCATGTGGCCGGAAAAGACGCAGATTGTCGGTCCCGGGCCCACCGCCTCGCGTACATCGGCACCTTCTTCGGCTGCAGCAACAAAGAACTTCCGAACGCCTTCTTCGGCCAGCGCATTGGCAACAGGGCCTGCGCCCAGACCGTAGGCATCGGCCTTGACCACGGCGCCGGTTTCGACATCCGTTTTTGCGTCGAGCGCCCGCCAGTTGCTGGCAAGCGCCTGAAGATTGATCGTCAAACGTGCAGTACTCATGGCACTGTTCATGACATCGGGAAGGACGAGGTCAAGGGGGAATAACCTGAAACTTGCGTGGATCACCTGCGGTATAAGCGACATATGGCTGGATTTGCTGAAAAACCGGCAAGTAAAGCAGGGAATTCGTCCGTGAACGCGGAGAAAATCTGCAGGTATTTGATTGTGTTGGTTCAAGGATCAAACCTGCCCCCTGTGACGCATCGTTTACGCAGGGGGCAGGCCAAGCGTGCCTCGTCAGTATCCTTCGATCTGACCGTCTTGCTGCCAGGGTTTGACCAGATTGCCAAAGCGCGTGAACTGGGCCTCGAAGGAAAGCTCGACCGTACCGATGGGACCATGACGCTGTTTGCCCACGATGACCTCGGCCTTGCCGTGTAGGCGTTCCATGGCCTGCTTCCACTCTTCCATCTTTTCCAACTCGTGATCGCCGGGCTTTTCGCGTTCCTTGTAGTATTCCTCGCGGAACACGAACATCACGACGTCGGCGTCCTGTTCGATCGAGCCTGATTCCCGCAGGTCAGAAAGTTGCGGGCGTTTATCATCGCGGCTTTCAACCTGACGGCTGAGCTGAGACAGAGCGATGACGGGAATGTTTAGCTCCTTGGCGATGGCTTTCATACCCATCGAAATTTCGGCGATCTCGTTGACCCGGTTGTCGGACATACCGCGGCAAAGCTGCAGATAGTCGATCACCAGAAGATCCAGCCCGTGCGTCCGCTTCAACCGCCGCGCCCGCGCGGCTAGCTGTGAGATGGGCAGTGCAGGGGTGTCGTCGATGAACAGAGGGCATGCCTCGAGCTCTTTAGCGGCGTCCACGAACCGGCGGAACTCGGCCTCGGTCATGTCACCCTGACGGATTTTGTGCGAGGAGATTTCGGAGGCTTCGGCCAGAACACGACCCGCAAGCTGTTCGGCGCTCATCTCCAACGAGAAGAAGCCCACAACACCGCCATCGATTGCGCCTTCGCTGCCGTCGGATTTTTGCCCTCGCTTGTAAGCTTTGGCCACGTTAAACGCCACGTTGGTCGCAAGCGAGGTTTTACCCATAGAGGGACGGCCGGCCAGAATGATCAGGTCCGATGGATGCAACCCACCCAGTTGCTTGTCCAGATCGGCCAGACCGGTCGAGATGCCGGCCATCCCGCCCCCACGCTGATAAGCCTCATTGGTTACGTTGACGGCTTCTGTGACCGCTTTGAGGAAGGATTGAAAACCTTGTTCGGTCTGACCTTGTTCGGACAGTTGATAAAGCTGCTGTTCAGCTTCGACGATCTGTTCTTTCGGCTCGCTCGATACATCGACCCGGGCCGCCTTGTCCGAGATGTCCCGACCAAGGCGGATCAGCTCGCGCCGGATCGCCAGGTCATAGATCATCTGGGCGTAGTCGTGCACTGCAAAGGCGCTGATTGAGGCGCCAGCCAGCTTAACCAGATAGGCCGGACCGCCGAGTTCTTTCAGGCCTTCATCCTCGGCCATGAACGACTTGAGTGTCACGGGCGAGGCGAGAGCGTTTTTTGCAATCCGGTTGGCTGCGACTTCATAAATGCGCGCATGCACCGGGTCATAGAAATGCTCGGAACCGATGATCGACGCGACACGGTCATACAGATCGTTATTGGTCAGGATCGCACCCAGAAGCTGCTGCTCGGCCTCAATGGAATGCGGCATGGTTTCGGCATTCTGAATCTGAGCTGCCGCCTGCTCGATACTGCTGATCTCGTTCATTGCTGCTCTCACCATCCCCTTGGGACAGAGTCCATAGCCCGGCCCCGCGAGTCGGGGCAAATTGTATGTTTTCTGGGGATATGCTGTGCATATCTCGCTGCCCCATCATATTGAAGTATGACGGGGCGGGGCGTCAACATATTGTATGCTAAAGTCTGTTTTAAAGATCAGTGTTTCCGATCGGTAAACAGTTTTCGCAGCATCAGCCCTTGTGTGCTTCCTGCCAGCCACGCGGATCGTTCAGGAACGCCTCGACGCCATCCAGCGTTTCCTGATCGAAGGCGCCCTGTGCTTTTGCCTCGGCCAACACATCCCACCATGTGCAAAGGTGGTGCAACTTCACCCCGTGATCGCCAAGTGTCTTTTCGGTTTCCGGGAAGATGCCGTAGTAAAAGATCACTGCGGTATGGCCGCAGGTCGCGCCGGTTTCACGGATCGCATCAACAAAGGACAATTTTGAGCCGCCATCGGTGGTCAGATCCTCGACCAGCAGGACACGCTGACCTTCGCTCATCTCGCCCTCGATCCGTGCGTTGCGGCCATAACCTTTGGGTTTTTTACGCACATAGGTCATCGGCAGTGCCATGCGTTCTGCAACCAGCGCGCCAAAAGGAATGCCTGCGGTTTCACCGCCTGCAACGTTATCGAAAGCCTCAAACCCAGCATCACGCATGACCGTGACGGTCAGAAAATCCATCAGTGTCGATCGAATGCGCGGGAACGAGATCAGTTTGCGGCAATCAATGTAGGTTGGGCTTGGCAGGCCCGAGGCCAGCGTGAACGGCTCACGCGAATTGAAATGTACGGCCTTGATCTCCAGCAGCATCCGCGCGGTCAGGCGGGCGATTTCGGTGCTATCGGGAAATGAACTGGGGATCATGGCAAGACCTCTGGGCTAAATGGCGTTGCGGGCTGATAGCCTGTCCTTGCAGGTGGTGTCGAGAGGGTTCGGCGTAAAAGAAAAGCGGGCCTCCCAAGAGACCCGCTTGTGCCCTTGCGGGCAGTAGAGCACGCCAAGGTGGGCTTAGCTGCTCATATCGTAGGCGCGTTCCCCATGTACCGCGAGGTCGAGCCCGTTTGTTTCGGTCTCCGCGTCTACGCGAAGTGGGGTGATCAGTGCAACCACCTTGACCAACACAATCGTGACAACTGCCGTAAAGGCACCCACGATAACCAGCCCGCCCAACTGTGCAGTCCAGGTTCCCAAGCCGAACAGTGCAATCATGATTGTACCGAAGATCCCACCTACGCCATGTACTGCAAATACGTCCAGAGTATCGTCGATCTTGAGCATGTTGCGCATGACATAGACGGCTTCCTGACACAGGATACCGGCCACTGCGCCGATGATCAGTGCCTGAACCGGTCCGACAAAACCTGAGGCCGGAGTGATCGACGCCAAACCAGCGATCGTGCCGGTGACGAGCCCGACCATCGAGGCCTTACCGAACCTGATACGCTCCCACAGCGCCCAGCTCAGGGATGCAGTGGCGGCTGACAGGTGTGTAACGGTCATTGCCATGGCAGCACCACCATCGGCGGCCAGTTGCGAGCCGCCATTGAAGCCGAACCAGCCCACCCACAGCATTGCCGCGCCGATCATGACGTAACCGGGGTTGTGTGGTGGGGTTGTGCGGTTGCGACGCGGGCCAAGGATAACAGCTATGATCAGGGCTGCCAGACCAGCGGTTTCATGGACGACGATACCGCCCGCAAAGTCGCGAACGCCGATCTCACCCAATATGCCGCCATCAGACAACATGCCTCCGCCCCAAATCCAATGAACGACGGGGGCATAGCACAACAGCATCCAAAGACCCGAGAAGGTCAGGACAAACCCAAAGCCCACGCGTTCTACATACGCTCCGACGATCAGTGCAGGGGTGATGATGGCAAACGTCATCTGGAAGGCAAAGAACAGAACCTCGGGCAGGGTTCCCGCCAAGCTGTCTGCGTCGACGCCATTGAGGAAAGCCTTGTCGAGGCCGCCCCACACTCCGGATTGGGCATCGCCAAATGCGATGGAGTATCCGGCGACCAGCCACAAGATGCTCATCAGGCAGGCAATCGAAAAACAGTGCATGAACACGCTGAGCACGTTGCGTGCCCGGACGAGCCCGCCGTAAAACAGCGCCAATCCCGGCAATGTCATGAACAGGACCAGCGCGGTTGCGACGATGATCCAGGCTGTATCGGCTCCGTTCATGGGCCGCTCTCCTCTTTCGCTTCAGTTGCGCCGGCTCATGACGTTTAGTCACGAACCGGCGCTAAGTGAGTGGTGGTGCGAAGCGTTGAAGCGAACAGGAGACGAGGAAAAAAGAGGCGAGCAGCTTAAAACGCGCCTGTTTTGACGCCCTTTTTTTAAATGGCGATAATTTCCGCGCAATATTGCGGCGGTCGCCTGATTTTTAATCGATGTCGGAAAGGCCCTTGGAGATCAGATCAAGTGCGTGATCGCGCGCAGCCTTGCGTACACTATCCCGGCCGAGTGCGCCGAACTCGACGGTTTCTGTTCTGGTTGGGTGCCCTTGTACGGCCAGTCCGAAACAAACGAGGCCTTCGGGTTTGAACTCTGATCCGCCCGGTCCGGCAATACCGGTGATCGAAACCGAAAGCTGTGCCTGCGAGTGCCTCAACGCGCCATCTGCCATTTCTCTGGCGACTTCTTCGGACACGGCGCCATGGTCGGCGAGCGTCTCGGCGCTGACCCCCAACATCTCTTGTTTGGCGGTGTTAGTGTAGGTCACGAAGCCGCGTTCAACGACAGCGGAACTGCCTGGGATGTCTGTCAGGGCTGCAGCAACCATGCCACCCGTGCAGCTTTCCGCAGTCGAGATCATGACTTTCAACGCTTTGGCGCGTTCCAACAGATCCGCTACGGTCACAGGCCCAATACTCCATGTGCGATGGCTGCAAGGATCATGACACCAATCGCAGCGAAGATCCCGGCGATGACATCATCCAGCATGACACCCAATGGGTCGCCGCGCCGGTCGGCCCATCCAATCGGACCGGGTTTAGTGATATCGAACAGGCGGAAGAGGATGAAACCGGCAACCCAACCGGGCCAAAGGGCAGTGATGTCGATCCCATGTGCCCAGGACGGGTAGGAAATTGCCCAAAGCGCGATGAACTGGCCTGCGACCTCGTCAATCACGATTTCCGAGGGGTCATGATCCTCTTGTCCTGCCGTCATAACACCGGTGGCCCAGATGCCGCCGACTATAACGGCGATGGTTGCCAGAGCCAGCAGAGGAAACCCTCCGATCGTGTGCAGTACCCAGACCATAGGCAGTGCGGCAAGTGACCCCCAAGTCCCCGGTGCTGGGCGCAGATATCCGACGCCGCCGACAGTACCGACCAGGCGCGCCGCGTTCATGATTTCACCAAACAGGCAGTGGCCACCGAAGCGATGCCCTCACTGCGACCGGTAAAGCCTAGGCGTTCGGATGTTGTTGCTTTCACCGACACCTGATCGGCGCGTAACGCCATGATTCTGGATATTTCTTCACGCATTTCTTGCGCGTGGGGACCAATCTTCGGGTATTCGCAGATCAGCGTGCAATCCACATTGGAAATGCGATAGCCCATATGCTCGGCAAGCTCGACCGCGTGACGCAGGAATATCTCGCTGGCAGCACCTTTCCACTGTGGATCGGATGGCGGGAAGTGCTGACCGATATCGCCCTGCGCCAAGGCGCCGTAGATAGCATCCGTTACCGCATGCATACCAACGTCGGCGTCCGAATGACCCTGCAGACCCCGATCATGCGGGACCTTCACGCCGCACAGAACCACGTGATCACCATCGCCAAAACGATGCACGTCATACCCGTTGCCCAACCTTACATCCATATCCGTTCCCATTATGCGTTCTGCCCGGGCAAAATCCTCGGGCCTTGTGATTTTTAGATTGTCTGCGTCACCCGGCACGATCACCACCTCGATACCTGCCGCACGTGCGACTTCGACATCATCTGAGGCTCCGCCCGGATGTGCGGTGTGTGCTGCGACGATCGCATCATATCGGAAGCCTTGCGGTGTCTGGGCTGCAAACAGGCCTGAACGATCCTGCGTTCCTGTCACCATGTTCTCGTCACCCGTCCAAAGCGCATCCGTTACGACAAGGCCGGGTGCGGCAGCGGCGTGAGTTTCCAGCGCCACCAGAACGTTGCGGATGGTTTCCTCGCTGACGCAAGGGCGAGCAACATCGTGAATCAAAACCTGTGAGACGCTCTTGTCCGCCAGTGCCTGCAATCCATTGCGTACGGAACCCGCACGATCATGACCGCCGGAGGCCAGCAATAGATTGCTGTCCCGGAATTCTTCCCATGCTTCGGTATCGTCGGGCGAGAGAACAAGAACAATATGATCCACCAATCCTTTGAACCGGCTCAAGGTCCAATCGGCCACCCTTTTCCCGGCCAGAGCTCGCCATTGCTTGGGCGTGCCGCCTCCGGCGCGCTGTCCGCGTCCCGCGGCGACGATTATGGCGGC
The DNA here is from genome assembly GCF_056537005.1 of Ruegeria sp. CH6. Taxonomy (NCBI): domain Bacteria; kingdom Pseudomonadati; phylum Pseudomonadota; class Alphaproteobacteria; order Rhodobacterales; family Roseobacteraceae; genus Ruegeria; species Ruegeria sp. CH6. The sequence continues at coordinate 484,134 of NZ_JBQFQS010000002.1, forward strand.
GGTGGTCATGTACGAAAACTCTCCTGTTTGATGCGCTTTGTTTAGGGGGCGGTGAATGCAGAGGCAATCACCTGCGTAAACCTGCCTAAAAATTAGGCATATGATGATTTTGCGGGCTTGCGGGTCGCCGTTTTGTTGTTCATATGCGCAGAATTCGATATCAAATCTGCAACTGCCCAAGGATTAAGCACGTTGACCCTGCAACTCGCTGACAAAGATCTGAACCCGCCGGTCCTGCTGGCGCCGATGGCCGGAATCACGGATCGGCCATTTCGTGATCTCGTTATGCGCTTTGGCGCAGGGATGGTCGTAAGCGAAATGGTCGCCAGCCAGGAAATGGTGCAGGCCAAACCCGGCGTGCGTGAGCGGGCTGAGCTGTCGGCAGACGTGGAAAACACGGCCGTACAACTGGCGGGGCGAGAGGCCCACTGGATGGCCGAAGCTGCGCGACAGGTTGCTGATCGGGGTGCGCGGGTGATCGACATTAACATGGGTTGCCCGGCCAAGAAGGTCACCAATGGGTATTCAGGCTCTGCCCTGTTGAAAACGCCGGATCACGCGTTGACCCTGATTGAGGCGGTCGTTGATGCCGTGGACGTGCCGGTCACGCTGAAAACGCGGCTGGGTTGGGATGACAATCTGCTGAACGCCCCGGACGTGGCGCGTAGGGCCCAGGATGCGGGTATTCGCATGGTCACCATTCATGGCCGCACCAGATGTCAATTCTACAAGGGGCGCGCAGATTGGCAGGCAATCCGAGCGGTGAAAGACGCAGTTTCAATCCCGGTGATTGCCAATGGAGACATCATTGATACCGAAGCGGCCCGCACCGCTTTGACCCGTTCTGGCGCAGACGGTGTGATGGTCGGACGTGGCGCACAAGGAAAGCCATGGCTTTTGGCGCAAATTTGTCACGATCTTTACGGTCGCCCTGCGCCAGAGATTCCGTCGGGTGAGGATCTGATCGAGATGGTCCGCGCGCATTATCAGGCAATGCTAGAGTTCTACGGAACCGATCTGGGCCTGCGCGTCGCACGTAAGCATCTTGGCTGGTACATGGATGGGGCCGGGACACTACCTGCGCTACGCCGATCTGTATTGACCTCGCGAGACACTGACGAGGTATTGCACCTGCTAGGGGATGCGTTGTCTTGCAAAGCAGAGGTGGCGGCGTGACGTCGGATCAGGAAATCTGGGCCTCTCTGCCGGTTCCGGCTTTTATCATCGATGGCGACGATCGCATCGCGGATGTGAACTCGTCAGCTGAGGGCTTTCTGAATGCTTCCCGCAAATCCGTTGTTGGGCATCCGGTTTGGGATCAGATCGCAGTGGATGCCCCATTGGAGGAGGCGTTCCTGAGGGCACGAGACCAGGGCACACCGCTTTTCGTCAATGATGTTGATGTGGGATCGGGCAATCGCGCACCTTTGCAATGTGCTTTGCAGATCGCACCGATGGTCGGGCATCCCGGTTCGATGATCATGATCATTTCTCCCCGGGAACTGGCCGGGCGGATGACGCGGGGAAACACCGTTAAATCCGCGGCGCAATCGGCGATTGGCATGGCCGAGATGCTGGCGCATGAGATCAAGAATCCCTTGGCCGGGATCACGGGTGCGGCTCAGTTGTTGAGCATGAATATTGCGCCTCAAGACCTTGAACTTACAGATCTTATCGTCGAAGAGAGCCGTAGGATCGTGAAGCTTCTGGAGCAGGTTGAGCAATTTGGAAACCTGTCTAGGCCCGACTTCAAGCCAGTTAACATTCATGACGTTCTGGACCGCGCACGTCGATCTGCGTTGCTGGGATTTGGCGCTGATATGACGATCATCGAGGATTATGATCCCTCGTTGCCATTGGCCTACGGTGATCCGGATCAGTTTCTGCAAGTTGTGCTGAACCTTCTGAAGAACGCTTCAGAAGCCGCGGGTGCCGGCGGTGGTACCATCCGCCTGCGCACGTATTTCGAGCATTCGTTCCGTTTGCGGCGCAGCGATGGATCGGGGCACTCGCTGCCATTGCAGATTGAGATCATAGATGATGGACCGGGCGTGTCCGAAGATATCATAAGCGATATTTTTGACCCGTTTGTTTCAGGCAAAGAAAATGGCACGGGTTTGGGTCTCGCATTGGTCAGCAAGATCATCTCCGACCACGATGGTTGGATTTCGGCGGAATCCGTTCCGGGCCGAACCGTTTTCAAACTGTCACTGCGGCGGGCACCGCGTCACGAACAATAGAGCCGTAATCGGCAAACAAAGGAGAGCACCTGATGGATGGTACAGTATTGGTTGCAGATGATGATCGCACGATCCGCACCGTTCTGACACAGGCCCTGACGCGGGCGGGGTGCAAAGTGCATGCAACATCTTCGCTGACCACACTGATGCGTTGGGTAGGTGAGGGCAAAGGGGATGTCGTAATCTCGGACGTTGTCATGCCAGATGGTAACGGTTTGGAGATGTTGCCAAAAATCTCTCAGGATCGACCCGGGTTGCCGGTTATCGTGATCTCGGCCCAAAACACGATCATGACGGCGATTCAAGCGGCTGAGGCAGATGCCTATGACTATCTGCCCAAGCCGTTTGATTTGCCCGATTTGATGAAGCGAACAGCGCGTGCGCTTGAGCAGAAACAGCGCGCCCATCCCGAAGCAGCCGATGATCGCGTAGACAGCCCTGATGAACTGCCATTGGTTGGCCGTACGCCGGTCATGCAGGCGCTGTATCGTCTGGTTGCACGGGTGATGAATACTGATCTGTCAGTTATGATTTCTGGTGAAAGTGGGACGGGTAAATCACTGATTGCGCGTGCTATTCACGATTTCTCTGACAGGCGTACATTGCCGTTTGTAACTGCAACGGCAGCTGATTTGCGGGATCTGGAAGGACCGGCGCGCGTGATGGCGCGGGTTCGTGGCGGGACGCTGTTGATTGATGAGATCGCTGATATCGATGACGAAGTGCAGGCGCGTATCGTGCGAATGATGGATACGCCCGGCGATCATGTTCCGCGTTTTATGGCGACCAGCCAGACCGATTTGACTGAAGCGATGGAAAGCGGTCGGGTTCGCCAGGACCTGTACTATCGCTTGTGTGGGGCCACGGTTCATGTTCCATCCCTGCGAGAGCGAGTGGATGACATCACGCTTCTGGCTGAGCACTTCCTGTCACGGGAAGAGCGTGAGAGCGGTACAAAACGTTGGCTCAGTCCTGAGGCTGTGGAATTGGTGCGCCGCTACTCGTGGCCTGGAAACGTACGTCAGTTGGAAAATGCCATTCGCAGGCTCAGCCTGACTAGCCGCGCTGACGAAATCTCGCAGGCCGAGGTGGAAATGGTATTGGGCAGCCAGCCCGAAGCTGAACCGGTTCTGGGGGACGGTGAGCGGGAAAAACTGTCGTCTTCGGTGGCGCGTCATCTGCGGCGTTACTTCGATCTTCACGGCAACATTCTTCCCCCGCCGGGTTTGTACCAACGCATTTTGCGCGAGGTTGAGGCCCCTCTGATCGAAATTGCACTTGAGGCAACTGGCGGAAATCAGGCGAAATGTGCCGATTTGCTGGGGATCAACAGAAATACGCTGCGCAAAAAGATTACAGATCTCGATATTCAGGTGACACGCCGACGCAAACTGATGTAATATCGCCACACAAACCGTGGCATCCGGGTTCGTACCCGGCAAGGACCACGATATATGGCGGTAAGCCGCGAGAGCGGCACATCAGGATGAGGGCAGACGGTGGCAACCCGGGCACAGAACCGGCCAATTCTATCGATTAATCGGTGGCGTAAGTCCCGAAAGATGCGCAATTTCGGCACCTTGGGCCTTGTGGTTCTTGGACCTGCGCTTGCATTGGCCACGTACCTCGTAATCGGACCGTTCGATCTGGGCGCGACTGCGCCGACATTGCGTCTGATTCTCCTTGCCGACCTCGTTTACGTGCTGGTGGTCGCTGCGCTGGTTCTAGGGCAATTGGGCAGTCTTATCGCCGCGCGGCGCGCAAAATCAGCGGGATCAAGGCTTCACCTGCGTCTTATCGGTGCATTTACGCTGCTTGCGCTGGTGCCGACGGTAACAGTGGCAATATTTGCCGGGCTGACGGTGAACATTGGCCTTGAAGGCTGGTTTTCAGATCGCGTCAGGCAGGTGGTGGGTTCGTCGTTGACGGCTGCCGAGGCCTATGAACTGGAGCACCGACAGGGTTTGACGCAGGACGCGACGGTGCTTGCTCGATTCCTTGATAATGCACGAACGCTGGATTTCTATATTTCAGATGCAGAGCTGCGCGAGGTTCTGGCGCAAGGGCAGGCGCAAATCCAGCGTGGTTTGCGTGAGGCTTATGTCATCGACGGTAGTGGCGAGATTCGGTCCCGTGGAGACCGTTCCTATCTGTTTAATTTCGAACCCCCGACGCCTGAACAGATAGTTGAGGCAGACGACAAAGGCCTGCTGATTATCGCGGATTGGTCGAACAATGAATTTCGCGCACTGGTTCCTTTGAAAGCCTACCTCGACCGGTACCTTTACGTCAGTCGCGATGTGGACGGCCAGCTGCTGACTTTGCTGGACGACACCAAAGAAACCGCACAGTTCTACCAGCAACTTGAGAGTGAACGGGGCAGGGTGCTGTTCGAGTTCGGTCTTTTGTACCTTGGATTTGCGTTGATCCTGATCCTTGCGGCTATGTCGCTGGGCATGTGGTTTGCCGAACGCCTGTCGCGCCCCGTTGGGCGCCTGACCACAGCGGCTCAGCGCGTGGGGGCAGGCGATCTGAGTGTTCAGGTGATCGAAGAGGCCAATGACGACGAGATCGCCATGCTTGGCCGCTACTTCAACCAGATGACCCGCCAGTTGAAGGGCCAGCGGGATACACTGCTTGAAAATACGCGGCAGATTGAACGCCGCAGGCGCTTGTTTGACTCGGTGCTCAGCTCGGTGACATCTGGTGTTGTAGGGGTCGATCCCGACGGCTGTGTTACGTTTGTGAACCGTTCGGCTGAACGTTTGCTGGACTGGTCAGGGGGTGAGCAGCATCTCGCGATCGGGATCGCCGTCCCGGAATTTTTGCCGCTGTTTGAATCTCTGCTTGAAGGCGGACAAGAAGCTGTTCAGGGCGAGGTGAAAGTAACCCGCAAAGGTCAGCTGGAAAATCTACTGGTCCGTATGGCAACACGTCGTGGAGAAGACGGCGGATTGGAAGGCTATGTTGTGGCCTTTGATGATGTGACCGATCTGGTCAGCGCCCAGCGGATGGCCGCGTGGGGGGATGTTGCCCGTCGCATCGCGCATGAGATCAAGAACCCCCTGACACCTATCCAGTTGAGTGCAGAAAGGATCAAGCGCAAGTTCTCTCGCAAGCTTGATGAGGAGGATTGCGAAAGCCTCGAGTCGATGACCGATGTCATCGTTCGGCAAACCAACGACCTGCGCCGGATCGTGGACGAATTCTCGAAATTCGCACGGATGCCCGAGCCGGATCGGCACGAGGCGAATGTGGTTGATCTGGTTCGTGAGGCCGTTCTATTGCAGCAGGCAGGGCAGCCGGATGTTCAGATTGATGCAGATCTGCCTGAAGAGCCCATTCTTGCCGATGTCGATGCGACGATGCTGAATCAGGCGCTGACGAATCTGATCAAGAATGCCGGTGAAGCCATTGGAACACTGAAAGAAAAAGGAGCGCCCGATAATCTGGCGCCGCAAATCAAGGTCGTAGTGTCCAGCGATGAGGCTGGAACCATAATCACCATAGCAGACAACGGAATAGGTCTACCTGAAGACAGGGCTCGGTTGTTCGAACCCTATGTGACAACACGCGATGAGGGGACCGGTTTGGGCCTGCCCATCGTGAAGAAAATTATCGAAGAACATGGCGGTGCGCTGACGTTGGAAGATGCGCCCGTATTTGACGGACAGGACCATTTTGGCGCGATGGCCGTGATCCGTTTGCCGGGGGCCAGTATTTCCCCCGCCGTCGCGCCACATAAGCAGGCAATTGATATAAACAAGCTGAAAGCAGGCCAAAGATGAGCGACATTCTGATCGTAGATGACGAACGCGATATTCGCGAACTGGTGTCCGACATTCTGGAGGACGAAGGCTATTCCACCCGCCTGGCTGGCAACTCGGACGAGTGCATGGCCGCCATCAACTCCGAGCCACCAGGGCTCCTGATCCTTGATATCTGGCTGAAGGACAGCCGTATGGACGGGATCGATATTCTCAAGGCAGTTAAGCGCGACAACCCGGATGTGCCGGTGGTGATCATATCGGGGCATGGCAACATTGAAATTGCCGTCGCTGCGATCAAGCAGGGCGCTTACGATTTCATCGAAAAGCCTTTTAATATCGACCAGCTCATGGTGGTCATCCGCCGCGCGATGGAAACCTCGCGCCTGCGCCGCGAAAACGCGTCGCTCAAGCGGAAAGAGGTCAGCAGCTCGGACATGATCGGCAAATCGGCCTCGTTCCGTGCAATGCAGGGCCAGCTGGACAAAGTCACGAAGTCCAATGGTCGCGTGATGCTGAGCGGTCCGGCCGGTTCGGGCAAGGAAATTGCTGCGCGATACATCCATGCGCATTCCAATCGGGCAAATGCTCCGTTCGTCACTGTGAATTGTGCGGGTGTTGAGCCAGAACGGATGGAAGAAGTTCTGTTTGGACGCGAATCCTCAGAGCGCGGGGTAGAATCCGGGTTGCTGGAAGAGGCGCATGGCGGTGTCGTCTACTTTGACGAAGTGGCCGATATGCCGCTGGGAACGCAATCCAAGATCCTGCGGGTATTGGTGGATCAGCAGTTCCAGCGGGTAGGTGGAACCGACAAGGTGCGGGTAGACCTGCGGGTCATCTCGTCGACCAACCGGGATCTTGATGACGAGATTGCAGCCGAACGGTTCCGGGAAGAGCTGTACCATCGTCTGAATGTGGTACCGGTAGCCGTACCTTCGCTGGAAGAACGGCGCGAGGATATTCCGGTTCTGGCGCAGCATTTCATCGAAATGTGCAATGAAACCCAAGGCCTGCCGATCCGCGAGTTGTCGGACGAGGCGGTCGCCCTGTTGCAGACGATGACTTGGCCCGGAAACGTGCGGCAACTGAAAAACCTGATCGAGCGTGTTCTGATCCTTGGTGACGGTACTGGCCCGATTGAGGCACGCGAATTGCCGAATGAAGAGGAAAAAGCCGAAGACTCGGGCCGCGTTGTCCTGTCCGGTGCATTGGCCACGCTGCCATTGCGTGAGGCGCGCGAGGCATTTGAGCGTGAGTATCTGCTGACCCAGATCAACCGGTTTGGTGGCAATATCAGTCGGACCGCAAGCTTTGTCGGCATGGAGCGCAGTGCGCTGCACCGCAAACTTAAGTCGCTGGGTGTTGTCACGTCGAACAAATCCGGTGCGCGGGTCGCGCATATGGATGAGCCCGAGCCAGCAGAGTAACTGGACGGGCTTTTACGCGATCAGGTTTGGTGCAACTCGATTGATGGCTGCACCCACCTGCATCGTTTCGAAAGGCTTGGTACCAATGGTTGCAAATATGGCAGAGATCGGGATGGCCAAAACGGTGGGTTACCCCGCATTTGGAAGCCGTCTCAAACGGCTTCGTCGTTCTGTCGGGCTGAAACAGTCGGCGCTTGCCGACTTGCTTGAGGTCGACCAAACCACGATTTCGAGATGGGAGAATGGACAGCAGACGCCGGCCCCTCATGTTCAGCAGGCGGTTTTCACGGCACTGGGGCCAACAAGATCGGAAGATGCTGCCCTCAAGCGACTGGTCATGAATTCCTCGGACTGCATCCATCTGGTAGAAGAAGCCAGCCACATTTGCCTCGCATATTCGGCTAGTCGCGCCAATGATTGGAAAACCAGCCAGCGTGCGTTGCTAGGGGTATCTCTTTGGCAGTTCGCTACAGACGAAATTCAGCAAGCTGAGGCCGAACTGAAAGACGAAGGGTGGTGGGATCTGCAAACACCAGCGCCCAAAGCGTTTCTGACGTCCGAAGCGCTGCATGATGAAATCAGGATCAGCGCCGGGCAGATCATTTGGGAGCGCCTTTACCTATCGGATGGCACGCCCGTTCGGCTGGTCAGCGGGGCTCGGATCAGCGGCGCATAATTTATGCGTTCCTGCAGCCCGATGGACGCTGTAGACCTGCCATATGAATCCATCGCTTCGAATATTCCTGCAGGTCATTCTGCTTTGGTGCGCGGGACTGGGTGCTGCAACCCAGTTCGCCAAGATCGCGGTGCCATTTGCTGATGTCGGCCTGCTTTATCCCGCACATGCAGATGCGATTGGGTGGCTGTTGTCGATCATCAGCCTGATGGGTGCTGTGCTGGGTGCAACTTCGGGGGCTATCACCGGTTGGGTCGGGCCCGTGCGTCTGTTGATTGCCGGTCTCGTGCTCGGTGGTGCGATCTCATTGGTTCAGGCCACGCTTCCCGGATTTCAGTTGATGTTGGCTAGCCGAGTTGTCGAGGGATTGTCTCATCTGGCCATTGTTGTTGCCGCACCAACTCTGATCGCCCAGATCACGCAAGGCAAAGCACGAAACGTAGCGATGGTGTTGTGGAGTACCTTCTTTGGCGTAGCGTTCGCGATGAATGCTTGGTTCGGGCTGCCATTTGTAGATCAGTTCGGTTTACCCGCTTACTTTGCTCTACACGGTGCTCTCATGTTGGTGATGGCCGGATTGATTGGCTTATGTCGCCTGAAGGTAAGTATAGGATCGCCGGAAGGCGCGAGTTGGGGGCTATCCGCATTTGTCGACGCTCATCTGCGGACGTATCGCTCTCCATTTATCTCAGCCCCTGCACTCGGATGGTTTTTCTACACGCTGACCTTCGTATCACTCCTGGCGATCCTGCCCGGGCGATTGCCAGAAGAGCAGGGTGCGTCAGTCGCAGCCTTGATGCCGCTGGCCGGGATCGTTTTGTCATGGTTGCTGGTGCCGATCCTGTTGACAGTTTTTTCTTGCGTAACCGTGGTCAATCTTGGTTTTGGACTGGGCATAGTGGCCATTCTTTCCCTGTTTGTGGGGGCACCGCTGGCACTGATCTGTATCGCGTTGTTTGCAGTGCTTGGGTTAGTGCAGGGCGGCAGTTTTGCAGCCGTTCCAGAGCTGAATGAAGCCGCCGAGGATCAGGCGCTGAGCTATGGCGCGATGGCCCAGATGGGAAATGCGGGCAATCTGCTTGGCACTCCGGTCCTATTGGCGGTGCTTTGGCGCGTGGATGAGGCGGGAATGTTTATTGCGGTCGCTGGGTTCTATGCAGCTGCAGTCATTTTGCACATCATACTGGCGCAGCGACGCAAGCGTGCATTGGCCGCTTTGGGCTAAGTGACCACTCCGGGAAACCTATCCGGCTTGTCCGGGCGTGATGATTTGGAATGAACCGTCGTCGAATTTCACGAAACATGAGGCGCTGCTGAGTGGCGGTAGCTTGGTTGTTCGAACCGGCGCAACCTTGGATTTCACCCCAGATTTACAGGGCGGCAGGCTGACAGGGCGATAGCCTTTCTGTGCCATGCATTGTGCTTCGACCGTGTTTCGCAAGTCTTGGTTGACGTCGACTGTGTAAACATTGCCGGGCTGCCACCAACCCGGTGTTCGATAGCAATAGCCTCTTCCATCGCAATAGGTTCTGCCGGGCCAATAGACCGGTGGATTCTGTCTGATCTGGTTTGCTACCGGTGCGTCCTTGAGCGCCTGCACCTGACATTGCGTGGTTTCCGTTTGCATACGAGATACGGATTCACCTTCGCGATAATACAGCGAAAGCGGGCCGCACGAGGCGAGCACCATCAGGGGGATAAGCAAACGAAGCACTGTTTTCATATGCTTATCTTGCCTCACCTGTCTGTCCATGACAATTCAATTGACCGTTTTGGGGGCATCTGTCATTCAAAGAATTCAGGCAGAAGGGCCAAAAACATGAAGGTCATCATTTGCGGTGCTGGTCAGGTTGGCTGGCAGATTGCACGGCACCTTTCGGGCGAGTTGAATGACGTAACGGTTGTGGACAACAATCCCGATCTGGTGCGTCGCGCGACAGAAACGCTGGATGTACAGGGAATCGCAGGCTTCGCCAGCTATCCGGACGTGCTGGACAAGGCAGGTGCGCGCGATGCGGACATGATCATCGCCGCAACCCATTCGGACGAGGTGAATATGGTCACCTGCCAGATGGCGCATTCGGTGTTTTCCATCCAGCGTAAGATTGCGCGTTTGCGGTCCAAATCTTACCTCGAAGCGATTCACTCGGATCTTTATCGCCGAGATCATCTGCCGATTGATGTGGTGATCAGCCCTGAGCGCGAGGTTGCGGCTGCCGCGATGCGTCGCCTGTCCGCGCCATCAGCGTTCGATACCGAAATTTTCATGGACGGTAAGGCACAGTTACTTGGCATTCGCGTGGACGAAGACTGCCCGATTGTGAATACACCGCTGAGGCAGCTGACAGATCTGTTCTCGACACTCAGTTCGATTGTGGTGGGCGTGCGTCGTGAAGGGTCATTGTTTGCCCCTGAATCCGAGGATCAGCTGTTTGTTGGCGATGAATGCTATGTCTTCACCAACGTCAAAGATGTCGACCGAACGATGGAGGTCTTTGGTAAGGCCCAAAAGAAACAGGACCGCGTCGTAATCGTCGGCGGCGGTAATGTGGGGCTCGAGGTTGCCCGCACTTTGGAGGAACGCGAAAGTCGGGTCCGGGCCAAAGTGGTCGAACGCGACCGTAAATGTGCTGAAGTGGCTGCTGAGGCGTTGGAACGAACGATTGTCCTGAATGGCGACGGGCTGGACGCTGCGCTTCTGAGCGAAGCGGGTATAGAACGGGCCGATGCGATGTTGGCGGTCACGGATGACGACCGGACCAATATGCTGGCGGCCGTTCGCGCCAAGGCGGAAGGATGCGCTCTGGCGATTGCACTGATCAATGATCCCAGCATGGTGGCGTTGATGGGACCGCTTGGAATTGATGCCTATATCAATCCACGTGCAACCACTGTCAGCTCGATCCTTCGTCACATCCGTCATGGACGCGTGCGTCAGGTTTATTCCATCGGGGATGCCGAAGCCGAAGTGATCGAGGCAGAAGTACTTTCGACATCACCTATGGCTGGGCAAAAACTACGCGATATTGACTTCCCCGAAGGTGTTCTGGTGGGAGCTGTGCGTAAAGGCGATGAAGTTCTGAGGCCGACAGGCAGTTTGCGCATTGATGAAAAGGATGTCGTCGCAATCTTTGCCATGGCCAAGGACGTGCCTGAGGTCGAGCGGCTTATGCAGGTTTCGATTGATTTCTTCTGATGGTGACCGCGCGCAAACAGCAGCTCGGATTGATGCGGCGATTGCCGCTGTTTCTGCTGATCTGGGGATTTGCGTCTCTGGCGATGTGGATTCCTGCGATCTATGCGCTGGCCCTGGATGATCATCCCACCTCACGCTCGTTCTTCTATTCAGGGATTGTCGGACTGTTCTTTGTCACGGTCATCGGATTGGCGATGTCAAACCGAGAACCAAGGCGCGGTACGCTGGGACAATTGGCCGTGCTGTTTGCATCATTTACGGTTCTGCCTCTGTTTTTGGCAGTGCCGCTGCATGATGCACTGGGCAACACGAAATATCTGAATGCCTACTTTGACATGGTCAGTGCGCTGACCACGACTGGCGCCGACATGTTCCCTGATCCGACGCGACTAACTGCGCCCCTGCATTTATGGCGAGCACTGGTTGGATGGCTGGGCGGATTGCTGATGTGGATATCTGCTGCAGCCATACTTGCGCCGCTGTCATTGGGTGGATTCGAGATTACCGCGCGGGGTCAGCCGGGGCGACCGGTCTCGGGCGTGGCTCAGAGCGAAAAGGTTGATCCGCGCGGTCGCCTGATCCGTGTGACTCGTACATTAACACCTGTCTACGCAGGCCTGACGTCGGTGATCTGGATCCTGCTGCTGGTCGCAGGAGAGCAGGGGCTTACAGCAATTTGTCATGCGATGTCGGTCATGGCGACATCGGGAATTTCTCCGGTCGGCGGGCTGGAGGGATCGACTGCCGGGTTCACTGGTGAGGCAATTCTGTTTCTGTTCCTGTTCTTCGCCTTGTCGCGACTGACGTTTTCCACCGACACCGCTGCATCGGGCTATTCAAGACTTGATAAAGACCCCGAGTTTCGAATTGGTCTGATGATTGTTATCGCTGTCGCGCTGCTTTTGTTTTTCCGGGTTCTGGCCGGGGTGAGTGAGATTGGTGGCCAGATGGATGCCGGGCAGGCCCTGTTTGTGATCTGGGGGATGGTGTTTACCGTCATGTCGTTCCTCACCACTGCTGGCTTTGAAAGTGCAAACTGGAATGATGCCCAGCAACTTTCGGGGCTGGGAACGCCCGGCTTGGTGCTGATGGGTCTTGCGCTGATCGGTGGCGGGGTGGCGACCACTGCTGGTGGGGTCAAGTTATTGCGAGTCTATGCGTTGTATCTGAATGGCGCGCGTGAGATTGACCGTCTGATCTATCCCTCATCCGTTAGCGGTGCAGGGGGTGGCAATCGTCGGATTCAGAGCGATGGTGCCTTCATCGCATGGATCTTCCTGATGATGTTCGCGATCACGCTGGGTCTGTTTGATGTTCTGCTGGCAGCAATGGGCGTGGGATTCGAACAGGCGATGGTCCTGAGCGTGGCAGCACTCAGTACAACCGGACCCCTGATCGAGTTGGCGACTGATGTACCGATCCGGCTAATTGATCTGTCTGCGGGGGCCAAACTCACGCTGTGCGCGGCGATGGTTATTGGGCGTTTGGAAACACTGGCGATCATCGCGTTGATCACACCGGCACTTTGGCGAGGGTGATCTGCTTGCACTGGCTTATCCTAGTGCCTGATTTTTCATCTGGAATATCTTTGCGCACCACTCCATACTCACGCAGAGGGAGCGCGTTGGTCCGCAGCGCGTAGCAAGAACAACGGCGAGATAATAAAATATGGCTTCGGACAGACAGAATCTTCAGGATGCGTTCCTGAATAATGTACGGAAAGCAAAGGTCCCGGTCACCATTTTCCTGATCAATGGCGTCAAATTGCAGGGTGTGATCACCTGGTTCGACAATTTCTGCGTATTGTTGCGCCGCGACGGACAGTCGCAGTTGGTCTACAAGCACGCGATTTCGACAATCATGCCATCGCAGCCGATCAGCCTGTATGAGGGCGAAGACGCCTCTTGATGGAACACGATAGGGCGCGCACCCGGGCTTGGGTGCTGCATCCCGAAATCAAATCAGATGAACAGCGCCGTGTCCCTGAACCGGCGCTGGAAGAAGCGGTGGCACTGGCTGCCGCGTTGCCCGATCTGGATGTGATCGGGTCCGAGATTGTGCGCCTGCAACGCGCGCAGCCGGGTCTATTGTTCGGCAGCGGCAAGATCGAGGAACTGGGTGAACGGTTTTATGAGAATGAGATTGAACTGGTTCTGATTGATGGCCCCGTAACACCAGTTCAGCAGCGCAATCTGGAAAAGGCCTGGAAGGTCAAGATTCTCGATCGGACTGGATTGATCCTGGAGATTTTCTCGGATCGTGCGCGTACCCGTGAAGGTGTGCTGCAGGTCGAGATGGCAGCCCTGAGCTACCAGAGAACGCGACTGGTGCGCGCCTGGACCCACTTGGAACGACAGCGGGGTGGGCTAGGATTTGTGGGTGGTCCGGGTGAAACGCAGATCGAAGCCGACCGTCGCGCAATTGATGAACAACTCGTCCGCCTCCGGCGCCAGCTGCAGAAGGTGGTCAAAACGCGGACGTTGCATCGCGCTGCGCGGGCAAAGGTACCTTATCCAATCGTGGCGCTTGTCGGATACACGAACGCAGGAAAATCCACCTTGTTCAACCGCCTGACCGGTGCCGAAGTCATGGCCAAGGACATGTTGTTTGCCACGCTCGATCCGACCATGCGCAGAGTTGAACTGCCCGATGGTCCCGAGGTTATCCTGTCCGATACGGTGGGTTTCATTTCCAACTTGCCGACCGAGCTGGTGGCGGCTTTCCGGGCTACCTTGGAAGAGGTGCTTGGCGCTGACCTGATCATACACGTTCGTGATATCAATCATGAGGAAACCGAAGAGCAGGCGAGGGATGTTGAAACCATCCTGACCTCTCTCGGCGTGGATGATACGCGTGTGCGGTTGGAAGTCTGGAACAAGATCGATTTGCTGTCGGATGAGGATCGCGCCGGTGCGCTGGCCCGTTCTGACCGTGATCCGGAAATTTTCTCGATATCCGCCGTGACCGGCGAAGGTGTCGAGCCTTTACTGGCAGAGATTGCGACCAAGCTGCAAGGCGTGCGGCATGAAGAGAAGCTGACACTGGACTTCTCTCAGGGCGACAAACGTGCCTGGCTATTCCGTCAGGATGTTGTGCGGTCGGAAGAGCAAACGGAAAGCGGATTCGAGATCACCGTTTTATGGACTGACAAACAGGCGGCTCATTTCCGCGGGCTTTGATCGGTTTGTAACCGAACAACGACGGCGACGATGCGTGGAGGTATGAACGGTGACGGGTGCTGAAACTGCCAAGGTATTTCTGACCGGCTTTCTGGATGTGCCGCGCGACAGGTTGGAACAGGTGCGGGCTGCGTTGCCGAAGCATATCTCTTTGACCCGTGCTGAGAGGGGCTGCATCTCATTTGAGGTTGTCGAGGATGCGGCACACACTGGTCGCTTCAATGTGTCAGAAATCTTTGAAAGCCAGAAGGCTTTCGAGGAACATCAGAACCGCACCAAAGCATCTGATTGGTTTAAGGTAACAGAAGGTATCCCTCGGGAATACTCGATCACGAGCGGAGATACTGAAGGCTGAATAAGGCTTTCAAGTTAGTCACTGCCCGTCAATTTGGCGTTGATAGTCCTCGGCATCGAACCATCCCAGCGATGACAGGATTTTATGGTCCGGGCCAAGCTCCCATTCCTCCCAGCCGCGTGTCACAACGCGATTTCCGGTTTCGGCATGGTGCCCCTCAAGGGTCCAGACAAAGATGGCATGGCTGCCAGCCCAGCGCAGCATGTCACACCGCACTTCAAGATCGGGGAAATCTGAGTGAAAGCCTCGCGCCATCTCGGCGATTGCCGCGCGTCCCTGCAGCGGTTCACCTCGGTTGATGATGATCTCGCCATCGGGCGCAAAGAACGCGGCTACGGCGTCAGGGTCGCCGGAACTCCATGCTATAGCATAGTCACGTGCCAGATTGTTCAGGGTATCACGAACGCTGCCCACGAATTTCCCCCTTGATGTCGGTGCGTCAGCGCTGTCGATGCTATTCGAAAACGCGGGTACTCGTCCACGCCGCCCCGGATTGGGGGCGGGGAATTGCCGACATGTCGCGGATTATCGCGGATTGAGGACGGTGACACCCACTGCTGCAGCGCGCGCAAGATCAAGATCGAGCGACATCGGAATGTACTCACCACGTCGCCAAAGCTGAGCCTGATCGTCGTAATAGCGGGAAAGGAAGTGGCCGGATTGCCCGGTTGCCGTAATGAATACCGAGCTGTCCGGGTCTGCAAAATCGTAAACGCCGCGATATCCTGCGCCGTGTACGTTCTGGAACGGGTCCGGTCCGGTGCCGGATGTCCGGCCGCGCAACAGGGTGTTGTCTCCGCCGCTGGTCGACTGGCGGATGTTGACGAAGTACCGAAGGACAGGAACAGAACCAAGTACCGGATGATCATGCGTCGCCTGATGAGCATCGCCCCAGCGCAGAGATTCAAGCGAACCACCGTAGCGTTCGGAAATCCAGATCAGGGCATCGTCCAGCGCCAGTCGCGCCATATCGGTGCAGGTTTCCACTGGCGCGCTTTGTCGAACGTCACACCAGACCGAAGCCCCATCGATATCGCGATAAACACGCTCGATGAACAATGGCTCAACATGCTTGTATTCATTGGCCAGCGGACCGAGCTCGTCCGAGATCAACCGTATTTGCAGGGCTCGCAACCACGCAGCATAGATCAAAGGTTCCGGCAGATGTTCATTCATCTCGCCGTTCCATTCCGCCAGAAGCCCCAACGCGACCTGACGTTGCCGTTCGATCGTGCCTTCGGGCGCGGAAGCACCGGTGAACCAAAGGTCTGCGCCGATGAGCGGTAGCAAAGAGCGAGCAGTGAAGCTGACGGTATCAAGCTGCGCTTCGATAAAGCTGTCGCGCGTGTGAACTTCGCGGGATTGCATCAGACGCTCCCACCGATGCACACGTTGCGTATCGCCCCATTCATAGGACACATGATCAGGAAATGGGCGGTCGATGATCTTGTTGTTGGTGTTGCCCAGAACACCGCCAGCCGGTGCGACAAATTCCGGGTTGTCTGCATAGGGCAGGCGGCCCTGCCAACGATTCTCGGCCAGCCAACCAGGTGTTGGAATACGCCCGCGACTTTGATTGTTGAGATCGCGCTTGGGCATCGCGCCGATCAGTTTCATCGCAATGGTGTTCGTATCGACCAAAGACAGGTTCTGCGAAGGTGCGATGAAATCCTCAGCCACAGAGATTGCCTGACGGACATTATCGGCATTCATCAAAGCCATCGATGCGGTCATCGATGTGTCGCGCGGGCTGAGTGCAGTCCAGGACAATGAGGCCACATGACCCGGAGGTGTGATCGTTTCAAGGTTATAGTGGCTGCCGGGCAGAACCGGGCCATTCTCGGTCCACCGCAAGGTCAACGTGATCGGGGCGGTACCTTTGATATCAATGATCGAAGGGCGTGTTCTGAATTTCTTGAACCCTTCCGGTGTGAGGTATTCTTCCGGATTTTCAGGGTTTAGCTTTTCGATGTGAACGTCCTGGTCATCCAGATAGGACGATGTCAGCCCCCATCCCAGACGGTCGCTGCGACCAGTCATAACGGCGGGTATGCCGGGGATCGTTGCACCGATTACACCGCCTTTGGCCAGTTCAAGCCGGGCAAGATACCAGACGCCGGGTGCCGTAAAGCCCAGATGCGGGTCGTTGGCCAAAAGTGTTCCACCGCTGGCCGATCTGGAGGGTGCCGCCGTCCACGCGTTGGAAGCGCCAGCCAAACCGCGTTTGGGAAATGGCGATAGCGGCGTGTCGGGCATTGGGGTTCCGGCTGCATATTGCGGCAAGCCCGGAAACAACGAAGCGTATTCCGGCAGCGCTGCAATTCCGGGGCCGGGAACATTTGGAAGGATATCCGCCAGTCGAGCCGGATCATTCAGCATCAACGAAGTTCTGGCACGTAGCACTTCGTCCTCAAGATGGCCCGATAGTTGCAGCCCCATCAACTTGATTACGGCAATGCTGTCACCGGGCTGCCAGGGTGAAACCGGAGCGTTGAAAAGGAACATCTCGGGCGCGCCTCGGCCCAGCGCCATCTCGTTTATTTCGTCAAGACGTGCGTTGACCCCTGCCGAATAAGCCCGAAGCGCGGCTTTGGTGTAGTCGTCCTGAACCTCGACTGATCTGTGGGCCAGGCCATACAAGTCCAGACGTCGCAACAGCTTGTCGATGTGGATTGTTCGCTGACCAAAAACCTCTGACAGGCGGCCCTGCGCCGTGCGGCGCAAAACTGTCATTTGCCAAAGGCGATCCTGTGCATGGGCATAGCCGAGGCCAAAGAACACATCGGGGTCATTCTCACCCAGGATATGTGGGACGTTGGCGGTGTCGCGCACGATTTCAATCGGTGCGTTAAGCCCTTTAACCTCAAGAGTTTGATTGTAATCCGGCAGGGATTGATTGGCCAAAAAATAGGCCAGCCCGATAGCGGCCAGAGACAACAGGATAAGACCCGAGGCAATACGCATCAGCCAGCGAAAGACAAGACCCATCGGCACCTTACCAAATCGTTCATTTCAGATTGCGCTGAGGTTAAATCATGGCGCGCATGACCGAAAGAGGAACAGCCCGAGAATCTTAGTAGAAAACAAAAAGACCTCGCCACTGCCGAACTGCGTGTGACGAGGTCTGCACGGGGGTGCTCGTTTCGTGTTTAGGGGATGATGCGTGTGTATTTGGTGCCTTCGACGGTGGCGCCGAATAGCAATCCGGCCTGACCAAAAATGGCGGCCACAACCGGCGTACGCAGCGTGGTGGTGGTGGTCGAGAGTGTGCTGCCTGTCGCATCAACGACATAACCAATATCAGCGCCCGCGGTCCAACCACTGGAGCGGCGGAATTCGTTAAGCGCATCTTCGGTCATGAAGAACAGAACATGCGCGTATTGCTGCGCGCCGATCTGCAGGCCGGCTGTGCCTTTCACCGCCGAATAGTAGTCGACCGTTGCGCCCTGAATACGCAGTGCGCCCTGGCCGAAGCCACCACCAAAGATGAAACCAGCCTCGGTGATCAGCGGCATGACCAGCATGCCGTTCGCCTTGTTGGCGATTTCGACCGTGTTGGGGTACTTGCTGTACATTTCATTCAGCGTGGCATCGACGCGAGCGTCAATCGTGGCTGCGTTCGAGTTTCCGACGCCATTTCCGCAAGCTGCGGTTACGGTTAGACTGGCCATGCCAAAAGCAAAGCCGCGACGGCTAAGTCGTGGGGATTGGGAACTGCTCATGTTTCCTGTCTCTGTAGAGTGCCTGATTTGTCGGGTGATCCCGATCTTGTGTGCAAGAATACGCCGATTGCCTTTCCATGTCACGGGAAAGCTGCCCGGCAAGTCGGCGCAATCGGCGAAAAATTGCGATAGTTTGGGGTTTTACCTCTGAAGGATCTTGGCAACCTCCGGGGCGAAATAGGTTAGGATGCCGTCACAGCCAGCGCGTTTGAATGCAAGCAGGCTTTCTAACATGACCTTTTCTCCGTCGATCCAGCCGTTCTGTGCCGCAGCGCGGATCATCGCGAATTCACCTGAAACCTGATAGGCGTATGTCGGTGCGCCGAACGTGTCTTTGACCCGCCGGCAGATGTCGAGATATGGCATGCCGGGTTTAATCATGACCATATCGGCACCCTCGGTGAGATCGCGTTCGATCAGGCGGAGTGCTTCGTTCGAGTTGGCCGGGTCCATCTGGTAGGTCTTCTTATCGCCGGTCAGCGCGCCCGAAGCCCCCACAGCATCACGGAAAGGTCCATAAAAGGCGCTGGCATATTTGGCTGCATAGCTGAGGATCATCACATTCTGGTGGCCTGCACTCTCAAGCGCCCGGCGCATTTCGCCGATACGGCCATCCATCATGTCCGAAGGGCCAATAATGTCGGCTCCGGCTTCGGCCTGCGCCAGCGTCATCTTCACCAGCGCTTCGACGGTCTGATCGTTAACGATCTCTCCATCAACAACATAACCATCATGACCGTTGATGTTGTACGGATCGAGCGCAACATCTGTCATAACAGCGATGTCGGGGGCCGCTTCTTTGATGGTGCGGATGGCGCGGTTCGACAGGTTTTCGGGATTCCATGCCTCCGCGCAATCTTCGGTTTTCAGCGACGCGTCGGTGTAAGGAAAAATGCAGATTGCGGGAATGCCTAGCGTCTGAGCCTCGACAGCGGCCTTTGCGATCAGGTCTACCGAACGGCGCATCACTCCTGGCATTGATGGGACGGGCTCTTCCACACCCTCGCCATCACGCACAAACACCGGCCAGATCAGATCATCCACTGTCAGCGTGTTTTCACGAACCAGGCCCCGGATCGCCTCGGACTGACGTGCGCGACGAAAACGGGCAAGAGGATAGGGGGCGTTGGTCGGTTTCATGGCGCGTTCTCCTTGAACAATCGCGCATTGGGTGGCATGAATTTGCCGTGGTCTCAAGGGTACCAATGGACGCGCCAGTCCGATAGAACCCACTGAGGATTTTGAATAAAGGACTGGGTTTGGACTGGTACGCTACGATTTTCGAGATCATCGACATGCGCAGTTTCTCGAATCTGTGGTTCTGGATTGTACTTGCTGTCGTTTGGTCTTCGGCCAGCCACTGGGTTATGGGGGTGCCTTATGATCTGCTTGTGCGCGCGCGCCGGATCGGCGGGCAAGCCGAAATCGACCTATTGGACATCGTTCGGATCAACGCCAATCGGATACTCTATATCGTGGATATCTCGGGCGCGGTTATCTTTGCTTTGACCAGCTTTGTTTTCTCAGGCCTTGCCGTGATGGGGTTTTACTATCACGTGGAGTTTGCACAGGCCGTTTTTCTGTTGCTGTTTCCGATGACGATCGTGGCATTGATCAACGTTTCCATGGCGCGTCGCCTGCAGCAACAGGAGATGACGCTGGAGATCGTTTCCAAGGCGCTGACGCGCAGCAGACTGTACACACAGATCATTGGCATGTTTGCCATACTGGTCACTTCGCTCTGGGGCATGTATCAGAACTTTTCCATAGGTGTTCTGGGTTGGTAAAACCGGAAAGGCGAGGCGATGAAGGCTCCGAACCACGTAACAGTTGGCGGCGCCCCTGAAGGGTATGATGCACAGCTTGTCCTGAACGAGGTCTCTCGTTCTGGAGGCCCAGTCTGTCATGTCGCGCGCGATGACAAGCGGATGGAGGCAATGCGGGCTGCATTGACTTTCTTTGCACCGGATATGCCAGTGTTCGTGTTCCCGGGGTGGGATTGTCTACCATATGACCGGGTCTCTCCGAATCCGGATATTGCGGCGGCGCGTGTAGCGACTCTGGCCGCGTTGGTGCACCAGATGCCCCAGCAGTTCGTTCTGCTGACAACACTCAACGCTGCAACCCAGCGAATCCCAGCACGCGATGTTCTGCGCGAGGCGGCATTTACCGCGCGCGTAAACCAACGCGTAGATGAAGACGCGCTGCGGAAGTTCCTGGTACGGATGGGTTTCACACAAAGCCCGACGGTGATGGAGCCGGGCGATTATGCCGTTCGGGGTGGGATCATCGACATATTCCCGCCCGGCGAAACCGGTCCGGTCCGGTTGGATCTGTTTGGCGATGTTCTGGATGGGGCCCGCCGATTTGATCCGGTGTCTCAGCGCACGACCGAAAAATTGGAGATCGTAGAGCTTGCTCCGGTATCCGAGGTCATTCTAGACGATGCCGCGATTACAAGGTTCCGTCAGAACTATCGAATTGAGTTTGGTGCAGCGGGGACCGATGACCCGCTGTATGAGGCCGTAAGTGCCGGTCGCAAGCATCAGGGCATGGAACACTGGCTGCCCTTCTTTCACGAAAAGCTCGAGACATTGTTCGACTATCTGCCCGGTGCCACGATTTCGTTGGATGATCAGGTTACCCCGGCGCGGCTGGCACGTTGGGAGAGTATTGAAGACCAATACCAAACGCGGCGTCTTGCCCTCGAGAGCCGGTCGCGGATGGATACGGTTTACAAACCAACTCCTCCGGGTTTGCTGTATCTTGATGACGCCGCATGGGAGACAGCGGTCGGTGAACGTCGTGTCATGCAGTTCAGCCCGCTGCCCCAAGCCAGCGGTCCCGGTGTGATCGATGCAGGCGGGCGGATCGGGCGCAACTTTGCCCCCGAACGTCAGCAAGAAAGCATTAGCCTGTTTGGTGCGCTGGCCGGACACATTAAAGACAAGCTGGACAAGGGGCCGGTTCTGATCGCCTCATACTCCGAAGGTGCACGCGAGCGTTTAACCGGTCTGATCGAGGATGAGGGGCTGGCCGAAGCGATCCCCGTCGCAGGCGGCGAGCGGATTGGCAAGCGCGGATTGCATCTGGCAGTTTGGGCACTGGAGCATGGGTTCGAGACGCCTGATCTTACGGTCATCGCCGAGCAAGATGTTCTGGGCGATCGCCTGATCCGGCAGCCCAAGAAACGCCGGAAGGCCGAGAATTTCCTGACCGAGACCCAATCGCTCAGTCCTGGTGATCTGGTGGTGCATGTCGATCACGGTATTGGTCGTTACATGGGCATGGAGGTCGTGACTGCAGCGGGCGCGGCACATGAATGCTTGCTGTTGGAATATGCCGAGCAGTCCAAACTGTACCTGCCTGTCGAGAATATCGAGCTGCTGTCGAAATACGGTCACGAAGAAGGATTGTTGGACAGACTTGGCGGCGGTGCATGGCAGGCCAAGAAAGCGAAACTGAAAGAGCGCATTCGCGAGATGGCGGACAAGCTGATCCGTATCGCTGCCGAACGTGCATTGCGCAAGGCGCCCGTGATGGATCCGCCGCCGCATGCGTGGGAGGAGTTCAGCGCCCGGTTCCCTTATCAGGAAACCGACGATCAGCTGCGTGCGATCGCCGAGGTGATGGAGGACATACATTCAGGCGCGCCGATGGATCGCCTGATCTGCGGTGACGTAGGCTTTGGCAAAACCGAGGTTGCAATGCGGGCAGCCTTTGTAGCAGCGATGTCCGGTGTCCAGGTGGCGGTCGTCGCGCCGACAACACTGCTGGCCCGACAACATGCAGCCAGTTTCAAGGAACGCTTCCGGGGTTTCCCGCTGGAGGTTCGGCAGCTTTCCCGCTTTGTATCTGGAAAAGAAGCGCAGCAAACGCGCGATGGGCTCGCGCGTGGAACTGTTGATATTGTTATCGGTACGCACGCTTTGCTGGCGAAGGGGATACGCTTCAACAACCTCGGTCTGCTGATCATTGACGAAGAACAGCATTTCGGCGTTGCGCATAAGGAACGTCTGAAGCAACTGCGTTCCGATATTCACGTTCTGACGCTGACCGCGACACCCATTCCACGCACCCTGCAACTCAGTCTGACCGGAGTGCGTGATCTGTCGATCATTGGAACCCCGCCCATCGATCGTCTGGCGATCCGCACCTATGTCAGTGAATTCGACGCGGTCACGATCCGTGAGGCACTGCTACGCGAGCATTATCGCGGCGGGCAGAGTTTCTATGTGGTGCCGCGCATCTCGGACCTGCCCGAGATCGAGGAATTCCTGAAAGAGCAATTGCCTGAACTCACCTACGTCGTGGCGCATGGCCAGATGGCTGCGGGCGAACTCGATGACAGGATGAATGCCTTCTATGACGGAAAATACGATGTGCTGCTGGCCACCACGATTGTGGAAAGCGGACTGGATATTCCGACGGCGAACACGATGGTCGTGCACCGGGCTGATATGTTCGGGCTTGCACAACTCTATCAGATCCGTGGCCGGGTAGGGCGTTCGAAAACACGCGCATACGCCTATTTGACCACTAAACCGCGCCAGAAACTCACGGCAACGGCCGAAAAACGCCTGCGTGTTCTGGGCTCACTGGATACGCTGGGCGCCGGGTTCACGCTTGCCTCGCAGGATCTCGATATTCGTGGCGCGGGCAACCTGCTGGGCGAAGAGCAATCCGGTCAGATGCGCGACGTCGGCTATGAACTCTACCAGTCGATGCTGGAAGAGGCGATTGCCAAAATCAAAGCGGGCGAGATGGAAGGGTTATCGGATGCTGACGATCAATGGGCCCCGCAGATCAATCTGGGCGTACCTGTCCTGATCCCCGAGGATTATGTGCCCGATCTGGATGTCCGTCTGGGCCTCTATCGACGCCTGTCATCGCTTTCGACCAAGGTGGAACTGGAAGGGTTTGCAGCCGAATTGATCGACCGTTTTGGTACACTGCCGAAAGAGGTGAATACGCTGATGCTGGTCGTCCGCATCAAGGCCATGTGCAAACGGGCCGGGATCGCCAAGCTTGACGGTGGACCGAAAGGCGCGACAATTCAGTTCCACAACGATAAATTTGCCTCGCCTCAGGGGTTGGTCGAGTTCATCCAGAACCAGCGCGGGTTGGCGAAGGTCAAGGACAACAAGATCGTTGTGCGCCGTGACTGGAAAAAGGACAGTGACAAGATCAAGGGCGCCTTTGCCATCGCTCGTGATCTGGCCGAGAAGGTGGTGGCCGAAAAGAAGAAGGCCAGCGCCTAGTCACCCGTCACAAAGGTGCAAAGCTGCCAGTCTCCGTTTTCGGCTTTCACCAATGCGGCTCGGTAGCCGACCATGGACCAAAGAAAATCGCTGTGCATGTAGCCGGGTGTGCCGTCTGTCAGGCGCACCAGTTGATAGTCCGCGCCCTCTTGATAGTCCGGAATGATAACGACCTCGTGGCTGATCTGGCCAAGCACGCTGTCCGAACGGGATGGGCCCTGACGCAATGTGACGTTCTCGCCCGTGACGTAATAGGCGACGAAAGGGTCAAGCGAGGCGGGGAGTGTCAGTTTCCACTGATACGGCATCCAGAACTCGCCCTGGTCATCAAAATACCCTGGCTGAGACAGAGTGTCTTCGAGGGCAGCCCAATAGGCGTCCCGGATTTCATCCGCATGATCACGCAGGCTTTCGTCCAGCGTTTCAGGATCCAGTGTCAGGTTTGCCTGAAATTCGTCAGGTCCACCTGAACCGCCGTGACTGAGGTAGATATCTGGGCAGCTAGAGCCGACGACACGGTTGATATCCCGGGCCGTGACACTGGCCAACAGCTCGGTTCTGAAAGCCTGCAGTGATGGATCCTGCTCGGCCTCGTCGACAGGGGGAAAGGTCTGTCGGTTTGCCAGTGCCGGAGTCGCAAGCAGAGCGGCGATTAACAATGGTGTAAGTTTCATTCGGCGGCCTTCATCGCAGCTTGTGCACAGAAACAGGAGGCGCCAACTGCTCGGTCGGCACGAGCCAGAGCAAGGTCCAGTCGCTGCCTGATCTGTTTGATTTCAAGAGTTTCTCCGCGGGCCTTCAGGCAATCATGCAGGCCTTTGAGGCTCCAGACATTGTCGGGGTGGATTGACGCACGGCTGAGTGAACCACCAAGGCCAAGATCTTCGCGATAGACCGCTTCGGCCTCATCCACATGCCCTTGTTCGAACAGCAGCGCCCCCAGCGCGTGTCGGGTCGGCTGCATCCAACCCCAAGGTTCATCATATGGCAGGGTATCGTCCAGCTCGACCGAGCGACGCAGATGGGCATAAGCCGCAACATAGTTGCCTTTGCGATATTCAATCTCACCACGCAGCATTTCCCTTGCAATTTCAAGCAGATCAACGACACGGTTATTGTGCATCAGGCGGGTTTCCGGAACGCGATCTTTGGCTGCGAGGAACTTTTGCTCTTCCGCTTCGGCCTCAGCGACCTGATTGGTCGCCGCATGTGCAATTGCACGAGCGTAGTGTGTTGTTGCGGTCAGAGTAAGATACAGATCAGGGTCAGAAGGCAGTTCCAACGCCTTTGCCTCATCCCAGCGCCCAAACCGGATCAGGATATGAGGACCCATGGACATGTAGCTCTCAAAATAGTCCGCCATAGGGGGGCTCTCGATGCGCAGCATCTCTTCGGGTGTTGTAGCCCACAAACCCTTGTTGGCGCGCAAAGCGGGTTCCATCTGACCAAGGAACAAAGCTCCGTAGATGGCAAAGTGATAATCGTGCTGGCGGTATCCCGTGTAGATGTTGAAGGCACCTTCACGTTCGTAATACTTCAGATCGGCTACGGAGGCTTTTTCATTCCAATAGACGACGTTGTGGTAGTGTCCGCAAAGTACGTCAATATGCGTTGGCATATGCACCAGATGGCCAGCATCGGGCACGAGAGTCCGCAAAATATCACCGGCTTTCAGGGCCTTTTCAGGTGTGGGCGACATTTCCATCAGATGGACATAAAGGTGCAGCAATCCGGGATGGGTCATCGTGGCCGGATTGTTTGCCATCGCCCATTCTAGCGCTTCCTGCGCCTCGAGTGTTGCGGCCCCTTCGGCAGGCTGCCCGGTTGTCAGGTCCCACATCTGCCATGGCGTCAGGTTCATCAGCGCCTCAACGTAGATCGAGCGCAGATCCAGATGATCAGGTTGCTCGGTAAAGGCCACCCGCATCGCATCAGCGAAGTTGTGATCCCAGATGTGCATGTCTTCGGCCGGATCACGCTGCGGATATCGTGCGGGCAGGGCACGGATCAGGGCCTTTTCAGCCGTAGTACAGCCATCCATCAATGCCAGCGCCTTTTGGGTGGCATCATATGCGCAGTTCAGGGCTTTGATCTGTCCACGCTCGTCGCGCAGATCCCAGGGCAGATTGTAGTTGGGACCAGCCGCGTAAGCGATGCCCCAGTGGGCCATTGCGCATTCGGGGTCATGTTCCAGCGCGCGTTGAAAGCAGGCAACCGCCTCGTCATGGTTAAATCCGAATGTCCAGACCAGACCGCGATCGAACCATGTTTGTGCTTCTGACGAAGATGTCGTGACCGGGCAGGTATGTGTGCCCAGATCGTAATAGTCGCTCATCGAAAACTCCCCACCAATTGCAGGCAGGTTAGCGCGATTCACGGCCGCTGCACAGATCAGGCGGGCAGTCTGTTTTCAATCCGGCCCATATGCACCATCAGGCCAAAGCCGATCACGCACATGGTCAGAATTCCGGTGGTCAATGGTGTCAACGATCCGTCGAACAACAGGCCCACTGGCGCTGCGATGACTGCCGCCAGAACCGTTGCAATCGATCCTATTACCGACGCGGCCATTCCTGCGATATGGCCCATGGGTTCCATTGCAATCGCATTAAGGTTGCCCATCGTCACACCGGCCATAAAGAACACGGTGGTCTGCCAGAAGACAAACAGGGCAAAATCAGCTTCGGGTGACAGGTTCATCATACTTACAGAGATGACGGCCGATGTGATCAATATCTGGCCACCCAAGGCCCAGGTCACCATCCGACGCATACCAACACGCACGACCAATGCAGCGTTCAGCAGGCTGGCAGACCCGGAGACAAGCGCGATAAAGCCGAACCAGAACGGAAAGCTATCGGCCCGGTCGTGGATGATGTCATAAACCGGCTGCACCATGGTCAGCATGGTGAACAGTACGCCCATACACAGGGTCTGAACCAGAATGGACAGGCGCACTGTGGGATGCGCGAACATCTCTTTCACGGCGGATACCATCAGCGGCAGACGAAACGGGCGGCGGTTTTCGCGCGCCAGCGACTCGGGCAGGCGAATGCCCATCCAGAGTATGACGATCAGAGCAAACAGGATGAAGGATACAAAGATGCTGCGCCATCCTGCGATAGCAATGACACCAGCTCCCAGCATCGGGGCAGCAGCAGGAATCAGTGTAAAGATCATCATCGCAATCGAGATGATCCGCGCCATTTCGCGACCAGAGTAAAGATCGCGGATGACAGCCATGGCAACAACGCGCGGACCAGCTGCGCCCAATCCCTGAACCACACGTGCAGCCAGTACCATTTCCAACGACGAACTGGCCCAGGCTACTGCGGACGCGATAATGTAAAGGACGGCACCGGCATAAATCACCGGCTTGCGTCCGACCGCATCTGAAATTGGGCCTGTGAAGAATGTGCCGATCCCCATTCCCAACACGAAAGAGGTCAGGATCAACTGCGCCCGGTTGACGTCATCTGGGCTTAGCTGCGCGCCGATCTCGGGAAGGGCGGGCAACATTGAATCAATCGAAAATGCGATGGTGGCGAACATCATTGCGATAAGCGCAATGAATTCCGCCTTGGACATGCGGTCGGCCATAAAAGACTCCTTACCCGTTCGCGCTATCACGGCTGAACGGGTTGGACTAGGTGGGAAAATGCACAGATCTATGTGCTATTCTGCAGAGGAAGCCTCAATTTGAGACATGATCTCGCCGATCACTTTTCCCCACATTTCAGGTGGTTGCGCACCCGGAACGGCGTGTTGATTGGCGACGATGTACGTCGGGACCGAACTGACACCCATTTCGCGTGAATGGCTGTCACGCTTGCGGATATCCTCGCGATCAGCATCTGATTGCAGCAGTTTCAGTACCACCGCGGCATCCATCCCGACACTGTCTGCGATGTCGGCCAGAACTTCGTGATCTCCGATGTCGCGGGCTTGCACGAAGTAGGCATCGAACAAGGCGTCGACGATTTCGTTCTGTTTGCCTTCGATCCCGGCCCAGTGGATCAATCGGTGGGCATCCAGTGTATTGGGGGTGCGCTGCATACCCTCAAAATCGATCTTTAGCCCGGCGTTCTCCGCATGCTCAACAACTGGAGCGTAGGCGCGAACCGCACCTTCCTTGCCGCCGAACTTGCGTTCAAGATATTCGCGGCGATCCATACCCATGTCGGGCATGTCGGGGTTCAATTGAAAGGGGTGCCATTCAATCACAAAGGGGTGGTTCGGCACTTCGGCCAGCGCCTTGTCCAGATGCGTCTTGCCGATATAGCACCACGGGCAGATCGGATCGGACAGGATGTCGAGTTTGACAGTCTGGGTCATTCGGAAGACGCCTTGAAATGGGCCGGCAATGCGCGGCGCAGGAGTTTACCGTTGCCACCGCTGGGCAGGGCCGGAAGATATACAAAAGCACGGGGTTGTTTGTACCGCGCCAGATTTGCCTCGACATAGGATCGCAAGGCCGTCTCGTCCAGCTTTTCTGGGCCGGTATAGAAGGCTGCTATCACGAATGTGTCCTGTTTGACCTCCACAGCCGCAGCTCCGACCTGCGATATGCCGGGATAGCGGGACAGTACCGCTTCGACCTCAACCGGGGAAACGCGATAGCCGCCTGCGTTCATCATGTCGTCGTCGCGACCAAGATAGGTGATCTGCCCATCGCCATCCATGGAACCCTGATCGCCGGTCAGGAACCACTCGCCCTGCATTCTGGCGCGCGCCTCGTCTGGGGCGTTGAGGTAGGTCAGCATCAATCCGGGGTCTGATTGGTGAACGGCAATGGTTCCTTCCTCACCCAACTGTACCGGCCCGTCCGGCCCCATGATCGCCACGCGGCGGCCCGGCTGGGGTTGGCCAAGGCTGTCACCCCGGGCGGGATGTGTCGGGCTGGCGGAAATAAAGGTCGAGCATTCGGACATGCCATATGCCTCGTACAGCTCGGTTCCCGTGATATGGGTCCATTTTTCATGTAGATGGCGGGACAGTTTTTCCCCCGCACATAAACCATGCCGCAGATTGGGTAGAGACATTTTCTCGTGGCTTTGTAGCATTTTACGGAAAACGCCCGGTGCGGCGGCAAAGATTGTTG
Source organism: Ruegeria sp. CH6 (assembly GCF_056537005.1). NCBI lineage: Bacteria > Pseudomonadati > Pseudomonadota > Alphaproteobacteria > Rhodobacterales > Roseobacteraceae > Ruegeria > Ruegeria sp. CH6. The sequence goes on from NZ_JBQFQS010000002.1 coordinate 513,058, forward strand.
CCTTGTGCTTTCGCAGCATATCAGACAGTGCTGATGTATCGGTACCGGGTTCGGGGATCAGGGCAGTCGCTCCGATAGTCCAGGGGTCCATCAATCCGGTACCGAGCGTGTAGGTCCAATTGAAAGCGCCCGCGTGACACAGCCGGTCGGTGGGGCGCAAGCCATACCAGCCATCCACCATCACCTGTCGCGCCCAGATAGCCCGATGGGCATGGGCTACGGCACGCGGTTTACCTGATGTTCCAGAGGTGTAGACAACGTAAGCTAACCTTTCAGGATCACCCATTTGGTAAGATGCAGCAGACAGCTCGCGCATCTGGACTAGCTCTTGCAGGCTGATCTCGCGCTCATGAGCTGCACAGGCAACGCCGGGATCGCGTAGAACGGCAGCCGGGGCCAGCTCTTCTATAATCTTGGCAGTTTCCGGTTCGGTCAGTTGGGATGAGGTTGGGACCGGAACAAGACCAACTGAGATTGCGCCGAGATAGGCGATCGGGAAATCCACCGTATTCCCCAAACGCATCAGGACAATTTCGCCGGGGTTCAGGTCTGCCTGTAGCAGACCGGTGCCTGTCGCCAGAACAGCGCGTTGCAATGCCCGGTAGGTCCAGTTCTGGACCCCGTCTGCGCGCAATACGGACAAAGCTATCTTATCCGGGGTTGCATCTGCATGGCGCAGAACATGCGCGGCCAGATTGAATGGTGCAGGGCAGGGCGGCGGTGCGCCATGATCGAATATCGACAACATGCGATCTGGCTATCGCTGTGCAACGCGCGTTGCAAGCGCTGGTCGCTGGCCCTATAGACGTGGACATGACCAGCCGCGATCACAAATCCATCGTCCGTATTGCACGTGACAACGGTATCCGCACCGAGCCTGAGCCCGTAGACCTTGGCGCCCGCGTGCGCGAGCTGCGAAAGGCGCGCAAATGGACGCTGGAGCAGGCAGCCAGTCAGGCGGGTCTTGCACGCTCGACGCTCAGCAAGATCGAAAATGGTCAGATGTCTCCGACATACGACGCGCTGAAAAAGCTTGCGACGGGTCTTGAGATTTCGGTGCCTCAGCTTTTCACCCCGCCCGAGCGTGATCAGGTTATCGGTCGTATGGCAGTGACCAAGATGGGGGCAGGGACGGCACACGCGACCGCGACTTACGAGCATGAATTGCTTGCTGAAGCGTTGACGAAAAAGCAGATGTTGCCATATCGCGCCCGCGTTCGCGCCCGTTCAATGGAAGAGTTCGATGGGTGGGTGCGCCATGATGGCGAAGAATTCCTGTATGTCCTGACGGGCGTTGTGCGCCTTTACACCGAGTTCTACGAACCCGTTGAGATGCGCCGAGGCGACAGCGCCTATTACGACGGCAGCATGGGACACAATGTGATTTCTGTCAGTGACGAGGATGCTACGATCCTTTGGGTGACATCTCTGGCCTAACGGCTGGCCAGTTCGCGGTTCAGTCCTTCCGTGAACAGAAAGTCCTCTACCTCTTCGTGGGCTTCGTTCACAGTCAGATGGTGGCGCTCCGCCAAATAAGCTTCGAACCGTTTTCGGTCCTTCTTGACGCGCGCCATATCGCGGTCGCGCAAGTTCGGAAAACGGCGTTTGGCACGCGCGTAAGATGCACTCCAGTCTTGCGTCAGATCAGTCCAGTTCAGCATCTGCGAGCTTTCCTTTGTACGTGTTTCAGGACTGCTCTCCCCCAGACAGGGTAAGGACGGGGTGGTGTTGCAGATGACATGACAAAATGTCGCACCTTGACGCAACGTAACAAAGTGGCAAAAAATTGCCCGCTGCGGACATCCCGCAACGGGCGTTCGGACCTGCTTGAAAGTGAGTGGCGGCCGGTCCGTTATTCTTCGGGCTGAAACAGCCAATTCAGAACTATGTGCCCGATAAACACAGCAATAATCTGCATCACGATGAACATCGGTATGTGCGCAGGGTATATGCCCGCAAAGGTATCCGTAAACCCCCTTGCTATTGTGACCGCCGGGTTCGCAAAACTTGTGGATGATGTGTACCAGTAGGCGCCGGTGATATAGAGGCCCACAAGCGCTGGTACAGTGTCCGGTTTGTGCCGAATTCCGCCGAAAATCACGAACAGCAGGCCCAGCGTTGCGATGATTTCGGAAAACCATTGGTGAGACCCGGTGCGGTGCAGAGTTTCAGAGGTCTGAAGAATCGGCAGATCAAACATGTAGTGTGAAGCCCAGACGCCGACGATCCCGCCTGCGATCTGAACCACCATGTAGGGGGCGACCGCGCTCCAGGGGTGTTCGCCCCGCAGAGCAAAGGCCAAGGTCACGGCAGGATTGAAATGCGCACCAGACACAGGCCCCAGGGTCGTGATGATGGCATAAAGCATGCATCCCGTGGCGATTGCGTTCGCCAGCAACGCCAAAGCGATGTTTCCACCCGAAAGTGTCTGCGCCATGATCCCCGAACCAACCACACCGATCAGCAGGAAAGCTGTGCCGAGGAATTCAGCAAAGTACTTGCGCGCGTTCATTGAATGCCTCCGATACGCTTGAGCTGAGCAGAGAGTTCGCCGCTCTCCATCGTTTCTACTGGCAATTCAAGCAAAGCTGCGGCCCGACGGCCCAGGATGTCATAGGCCGTACGAAATGCCTGATCCCAATCAGGCTCATCAGCGGCGGCGGGATCTTCCACGCCCCAATGCGCGCGTACCGGCGCGCCTGGCCAGACCGGACAGGTTTCTTCGGCTGCGGACCCGCAGACCGTGATGACCATGTCCATTTCCGGTGCGCCTTCGATTGCAAATTCGTCCCAACTTTTGGAGCGAGCATCCGAGATGTCATGTCCCTGCGCGCTCAGTAGGGTCAGAGATTGCGGATGCACTCTGCCGGTGGGGTTCGAGCCAGCGGAAAAGGCTCTTACCCGCCCATCGCCGGTATGATTAAAGATCGATTCCAGCAAAATCGACCGGGCAGAGTTCCCGGTACACAGAACCAGTATGTTCATGAAGGGGTATCCTTGGGCTGTATGTGGATTTGTGGATCACTCGGTGATGCGGCCGATGTCATCCACCTTGTGTTGAAGCGAAATGCGGTCGAGCGTTTCGAAGGGTAGGCTGGTAAATGCTGTAATGCGGTTTCTCAGCAGGCCGTACGTCTGTTGAAACGCGAGGTTCTTCTGTGCGTCCGTTCCCTGGGCTTTGACCGGGTCGGCGAGTCCCCAATGCGCACTCATCGGTTGGCCGGGCCAAGCGGGGCATGCCTCGTTCGCGGCGTGGTCGCAGACTGTGAAGACAAAATCCATCTGCGGCGCACCCTCTGCCGCAAACTCTTCCACCGATTTCGAACGAAGATCAGCGGTGGCGTATCCTTTTTGTCGAAGCAGTTCCAAAACATCTGCATTCGGCGACCCCGAAGGTGCCGTTCCGGCTGAGAAAGCCCTAATGGTGCCGTTGCTTTCTTGGTTCAGAATGGCCTCTGCCATTATTGAGCGGGCCGAGTTTCCGGTACAGATGAACAGGGCGTTCAGAACGCGGTCAGGGCTGGTCATGAGGGGATCTCCGGATCTGGTGATGCACAAATCGGGTCGGTTCTGGCAGCACTCGCCTAACAGACCGCCAAACAGCTCGCGAACAGCCGGGAGTTTGGCTGTATACTGCAACGAGGTGCCATGACGGCTTTGTTCGATCAGATCAGCCGCCTTGAGGGCGTTGAGATAGGTAGACGTGGTATTGGGCTTGAGGTCCAGCGCCTCAGCAATTTGACCGGCTGGAACAGAATCCGGGTATCTGCGCATTAACAGCCGAAACAGGTCCAGTCGTTTGGGATGCGCCAATGCGCCCAGCTTATCGTGAATCTCTATTTCCATATTTCATGAAATATGGAAATAGAGCGTGGTCGTCAATCCTCGTACCACCAGACCTGTGGCATGTATTCAGGACCGTCGCCGTAAATCGGAAGCTTCTCTGGCTGTTTCAGCTCTTTAGCGTGGGCAATCCGGCCGACATCAAAGCTCCAGATCGGAATAACATAGCGACCGGCGGTCAGCACACGGTCGAGCGCACGCGTCGCGGCAACAAAGTCCTCGTGGCTTTCTGAGGCGAGCATGGCGTCGATCATGCCGTCCACGGCAGGTGAAGCTACACCCATCAGATTTCGGGTTCCGGGCGTTTCCGCACCTTCGCTGCCCCAATAGAGACGTTGCTCGTTGCCGGGCGAAAGTGAGAGCGCACGACGGAATGGGGTAATGTCGAAATCAAGTTCTGCGACACGACCAGTGTATTGAGCGTTATCGACGGTCTCGGTTTGAACCTGAATACCCAGACGTTCGAGCGCGCGTGAGTAGATGTCTACAGCGGTCTGCATGTCGCTATCGCCCTGCTGCAGCAGGACTGTCATCGTAAAGGTGTCGCCATTCTGATTTCGCAAGACACCGTCCTGAATGGTCCAGCCAGCTTCCTCCAGGAGTTTGGCCGCTTTACGGATGTTTGAACGATTGCGTGCAGATCCATCACCCTGAGGCAGTTCATACCCTTCGATCGTACCGGGCATAAGGTCATCTGCATAAGGTTCCAGCAGTTCAGCCACGCGTTCGGTTGCGGGCCCGGGCTGCATCGCCAGATCAGAACCCGAAAAGTAGGAAGTGATCCGGGGTTGTGCACCGCCGGTGATGGTGTCGTTGATGAATTCAAAGTTGAAGGCCAGCAACAGGGCCTCACGCATGCGCCAGTCATCAAAAGGCGGCTTACGCGTGTTCATTACGAAGCCGGTCATTCCTGATGGTTTGCCATGTGGGATTTCGGTTTTGATTACGTCACCACGCTGGACGGCAGGGAAGTTGTACTGCGTATTCCATTTGTCGGCGTTGAATTCGCGGACGGCTGACAATTCTCCGGCCTTGAATGCCTCGAACAGAACGGTCTGGTCGCCGTAAAACTCGATCCGAATATCATCGAGGTTCATGGTACCGCGACGAAATGGAATATCTTCGCCCCAATAGTTTGGGTTTCGGAGCAGATTGACATAGCGCCCGGCCTCATAGTCATCGATCACATAGGGGCCGGTTCCAATCGGGACGTCGTGCAGCTGGGCGCTGGCGAAATCCTTACCTTCCCATTGGTCTTTCTTCAGGATCGGGCGCAACCCGGCGAGCATCGCAAGTTCGCGGTCAGGTTCATTGAACGTGATCCGAACAGATCTTGGGCCCGTCTGCTCGATACTATCGATTTTGGACCACAAGCCGCGATAGCGCAGATGTCCTTCGGTTCCCAATGTCTGGTAGGACCAGATGACATCATCCACCGTGACTGGGCTGTCGTCCGAGAATCGCGCGTTTTCTCGCAATGTAAATTCGACCCATGAACGGTCCGGGGCTGTCTCAACCGATTCGGCTAACAGCCCGTAAAGGGTGAAAGGTTCGTCCCAGGAGCGGCCCATCAGACCTTCGTGTGTCCAGAACCGAAGCTGCCACGGAGAGGTGCCTTTTTGTACGAACGGGTTGAGGCTGTCATAGCCGCCGGTATTTCCAAACACGACCTTGCCGCCTTTGGGCGCGTCAGGGTTAGCATAGGGCAGAGACACAAAATCCGGTGGTAGAGCAGGGTCCCCATACATAGCTATGCCATGCGCCGATTCTGCATGTGCCATCGATGCGGCGAAAATGGTGGCGATTCCCGTGATCAGAGAGCGAAACGGGTGTAGAAAATCCTGGCTCATTTTGGAAACAATCCTGCTCTGGCCTTATTTTGTTGGGATTCACCGTACCGATGATTTTTCATATTATCAAACTTTTAGCTTGGATGAATGCAAGGAATTGCTTATAAAGGATGCACTGCTCGATAGGTTTCTTGCCTGTATGAAACCTGCCTCAATAACTTAACGCCCGCTTCGTGCGGGCGTTTTTTTGTGGTCGGGTTTTCCTGATTTGCACGATGGCAATGCGCGATGATGTGATCCGGAAAGAGTGATGTTTCTCCGTTTTCTTTGCACGTGCAGCATGGCACTGTGTCAGCAAATCTGAGTCATTTGGAGAGCCCTCATGAGCCTGTCGGGAAAAACAGCAATCATCACTGGATCAAACTCTGGCATTGGTTTGGGTGTCGCGCGGGAACTGGCCAAGGCCGGAGCGGATGTCGTCCTGAACTCATTCACGGACCGCGACGAAGATCATACGTTGGCTGCTGAGATTGGCCGGGAAACCGGAACCAATGCCCGATACATCAAGGCCGACATGTCCAAAGGTGACGAGTGCCGAGCGCTGATCGAAAAGGCAGGCGCCTGCGATATTCTGGTCAACAACGCGGGTATCCAACACGTCTCACCAATCGATCAGTTTCCGGTCGAGAAATGGGATGCGATTATCGCGATCAACATGAACTCGACTTTCCACACCATGGCAGCGGCCCTACCGATGATGCGAAAAGCTGGCTGGGGGCGTGTCGTTAATATCGCGTCAGCGCATGGTCTGACGGCTTCGCCTTTCAAAGCGGCATATGTGGCCGCAAAGCACGGCGTGGTCGGCATGACCAAAACCGTTGCGCTTGAAACGGCGCAGGAGTCGATCACCTGCAATGCCATCTGTCCGGGTTATGTACTGACACCGCTGGTCGAGGCGCAGATTCCCGACACGATGAAAGAATACGACATGAGCCGCGAAGACGTGATCAAGAACGTCATGCTGGAACGGCAGCCATCGAAAGAGTTTGCCACCGTTGAACAATTGGGCGGGACGACAGTTTTCCTGTGTTCGGATGCCGCTGCACAGATCACCGGCACGACGATTTCTGTGGATGGTGGCTGGACGGCGTTGTGATCGCCCTACAACCTTCGATAGCTTACGGGTCATGGCGGGAAAGAAACGGGAAATGAAACAGATCAATCTGGCATTGCAGGGTGGAGGTGCGCATGGCGCGTTTACCTGGGGCGTGCTGGATCGTCTGCTGGACGAGGAAGATCTTGAGGTTGCGGCCATCACGGGCACCTCAGCCGGGGCGCTGAACGGTGCGGCCTTCAAATCCGGTATGGTCCATGCGGGCCGCGATGGGGCGCGGGAGTGTTTGAATGGTCTGTGGAAGCGTATGGGTGCAGTGGGCGATATGCGAATCGCGAACTGGATTAGCGGGATGGAGCCTGCGCAGATCGCTCAGGCCATGGAATACTCGCTACCGTTTTCTGTGGCAGACACCTGGTCACGAATGGTTTCGCCCTATGCTTATGGGCCGTTTTATCAGAATCCACTGACTTCGGTGGTTGACCGTTTCAACTTTGATGAGATTTGCGCCGACGAAGGCCCGCAATTGTTCGTTTGCGCCACTTGTGTGCGTAGTGGCAAGATACGGGTTTTCACCGGCCATGAAGTTTCGACCGATGCGATCCTGGCGTCTGCCTGTCTGCCGAACCTGTTTCAGGCGGTTGAGATTTTCGATCCCGAGACAGAACGCACCGAAGCATATTGGGACGGCGGCTATACCGGTAATCCGGCGCTTTATCCGTTGTTCAATACCGATTTGCCCGATGATGTTGTCATCGTGAATATCAATCCGCTTGAGCGGGACGAAGTGCCCAAAACCCCGCAGCAAATCCAGAATCGGATCAACGAGATCAGCTTTAACTCTTCATTGTTCCGCGAACTGCGAGCAATCAACTTTGTTCAGCGGCTGCTGAAGGACGGCAAGCTTAAAGCGGGCGAGATGAGCCGGGTACTGGTTCATATGATTGCGGATAACGAGTTGATGAACAGCCTGTCTGTCGCCACCAAAACCGTTCCGAACCCGGTCATCCTTCACAAACTCAAGAAAGCGGGTCGCGAGGCTGCCGATCGTTTCCTGAGTGAACATAAGGAAGAACTGGGTGAACGCAGTACGGTGGATCTGCCCGCAATGTTCGGCTGACTACTCGGGTGGCTGTGTTGGGTCCTTGTCATTCGGATAGACAAGGCCGGCCGATATCACCAGTTTTGCTGCCTCTTCGATAGACATATCCAAAAGGATGACGTCCTCGGCCGGGAAAAACAGCAGAAATCCTGATGTTGGGTTTGGCGTTGTGGGTACAAACACACTCAGCAGCTCGCCTCCGGTCTCGGCGCGATCGCTGACCTCGCCCTTCGCCGTGGTCGAAACAAATCCGATCGCCCAGATACCGCGACGTGGATATTGGATGAGGCAGGCCTTTTCGAAAGACCGTTCAGTCTGTGCAAATACCGTTTCGGAAATCTGTTTGATCCCCGAATAGACCGAACGAATGACAGGCATACGGTCGACCAGGCTTTCGGCAAAATGAATCAGCGAGCGGCCAAGAATACCTTTGGCAATCCAGCCGACGATGATGGTGAAGATCAGGAAGATGACGACGCCAACGCCACGCAGGTTGATCCCGACATATTCCTCGGGCTGGAAACGCTGTGGAACCAGCGGCAGCACTGCGCTGTCGATCCATCCGACCACCGACCAGATCAGCCAGACCGTCAGCCAAACCGGGGCGATGACGACGATACCCGTCAGAAAGGACCCACGAAGCCGGGAAAACAGGCCGGGGCGGCGTTGAGGTTCTTCGTCAAACGGTGTGTTCATTGCGGATCCGAGCGGTTTGCGGAATTAGTTAAGTAGTCCGGGGCGTTGGTACAATAGCTTAAATCCCGGATAGCTACTCGGCCTGTTCTGCCAAAGCTCGGGCGATACCTGCTGCCAGACGCGCATTGTTCCGCACCAATGCGATGTTCGCGACCAGCGAACGGCCCTCGGTCTGTTCAAAAATCCGCTGCAGCAGGTAGGGTGTAACTGCTTTGCCAGTGATCCTGTGTGTGTCGGCGTCGGCCTGTGCGGAGGCAATGATAGGGGCGAGCTCTTCGGTCGGGATCTGATCTGCCGCCGGGATCGGGTTGGCGATAAGCTGTCCACCTGGCAGGCCCAGCGCTCGGCGCGTGGCATGCGCCCGGGCAATCTCCTCAGCGCTGTCCATGCGCAGTGGGGCTGCATAGGGTGATTTCGAAGACCAGAAGGCGGGAAATTCGTTCTGACCGTGGGCGATGACGGGAACGCCTAGTGTTTCCAGCACTTCCAGAGTCTTAGCCAGATCGAGGATAGCCTTTGCACCCGCAGCCACGACTGTGACTGATGTCTGTGCAAGCTCATGCAGGTCAGCCGATATGTCGAACGAAGTTTCGGCGCCCTGATGAACACCACCAATGCCACCTGTCGCAAAGACCTCGATACCGGCATAGTGCGCGGCGATCATGGTCGCGGCAACCGTTGTAGCGCCGGTTCCACCAGTGGAGATGCAGGCGGCCATGTCAGCGCGCGAAATTTTGGCAACGCCCTGAGCCTTTCCCAGATCCTGCAGCTGGTCCGCTTCCAGCCCGACATGCAGTTTGCCTTTGATCACGGCCATGGTGGCGGGAACCGCACCTGCGTCGCGGATATCTTGTTCGACTTGTGCAGCGACCTCGATGTTCTGAGGGTAGGGCATGCCGTGTGTTATGATGGTGCTTTCCAGCGCAACGATTGGTTTGCCAGCATCTTTTGCAGCGCGAACCTCGGCAGAGTATTGAATGTCGATCACAGTGGGGTTTCTCCGGAAACGTAAGTTGCGGCAGCGTGCAGAGCGCGGGTCAGGGCCTCGTCGCTGGCAGCGCCATTGGCTTCGGCAGCTATATGAGCTGCCATGAATGTATCGCCCGCACCTGTTACGCGCGTAACAAGAACGGATGGGGGTGTTTGGGTAAGGACGCCCGAAGCTGTGCCGACAGTCGCTGAATTGCCGCCATCAGTCACCAGAACCCGCAGAGCGCCGCGTTCTAGCAATCCATTGGCGGCACTTTCGGAGTCGGAAAACTCGCGTTGGCACAGTAGCCCGGCTTCTTCGAGGTTCACGTAGAGTGTTGCACGGGCATGTTTCAAAAACGGCAGAAGGCGTTCTGCTTTGCCGGGAGAGGCAGGTGCCACGCGCAGGTCAGCTTTGGCGAATGCCGGGCTTTGGGCGATCTCTTCCAACAGGTCCAACGTCAGGTTGCCATCCAAGGCAATCGGACCTTCAAATGGAGTGTTTTCATACCCCAGTGGCCCATGCATCAAGGGACGCAGGATCTTGGCGCCAGCTGCTTCCAATGAATGAGCATCCGCAATGGCTGCGATCAAACCATTTGCACCTTCGACAGCCATATAGCGATCGGTGGGCAAATCCTGAGAACGGTAGATGTGGTCTGTGATCATTCCCAGGCGGGAGCAGGCATGAACCAATTCATCCCCTTCGGGATCGCGCCCGATTGCGGTGAGGAGAGTAGGGGTCATGCCAAATCGAACCAGAGTCATCGCGATATTCATGGCAACACCGCCTGGAAGGCGCGTTATGCGACCGGGCACGTCTGCCCCCTGCCGCATATGACTGGCTGATCTGCCGATAACATCCCAAAGGACGGAACCGATGCAAAGGATTTCACTGGTCTGTGTCATGTCGCTGTCATGCCGCAGGCCTGATGGACGTGCAAGTCAGATCGTTACCGCCAACAGGAATTCACGTTTGGGCTTGCCATCAAATGCAATCGGTTCAACAATCATCTGTAATGAGAGTTGAGTTCGTTTCTTTGATGGTTCATTGCGCATGAGAAGCATTGTCGATCTGACAATTATTCCTCGTTTCTGCCTGATTACTATACTGTTTTTTACGGCTTTGCTTACTTGGTCACAGCAAGTCACAGCGCAACCTGCTTCCCCAACGGTTGTCGATTTTCGCGTTGATGGGGATAGGTTGTTTCTGGATATCAGCATGAATGCCGAAGCCGCATTGGTCGGTGGTGATCCATCTGAGGCTTTGCAGTCTGCGCGCTACAGAGAACTTCGGCGTTTGGTATCGACGGAACTGGAATCTGAACTGCACGAGTTCATCAACTCGTGGAAAGGAACTCTGCAAGTCGATGCCAACGGGCCGATTGAGTTATCCTATGAGGGTTCGCGGATCCCTGTCGTCGGTAATCCAGATGTAGTTCGAATTTCTCGGGTTTTGTTGACCGGGGAACTGCCATCAGGCTCGAATGCTCTGCGTCTGACCTGGCCCGCTGACAGCGGACCAGTGGTGCTTAAACAACAGGGTGTTGACGCCCCGTACACCGGTTATCTGGATGGGGGAGAGACCAGTCCGCTGATACCACTCCAAGGTGGAGCCGGACTGGATGCCAGACAGACACTTGAGACATATTTTCCAAAAGGGATCAGCCGTGTTCTTCCACATGGGTCTGAACAGATTATGTTTGTTCTGGCTATGCTGTTTCTGTCCGTCAGAGCGCGGCCAGCTTTGATCCAATATTTGATTATGGTTTTGGGGGTGACGACAACAGCGACCTTGGGGACCTATCAGATGATTGGGGTTTCCGAGGCGGCATCTTCGCAACTCCTGCCGATTACGATCATCGTCGTCGCGGCATGGAACCTGTTTGCAAGGCGTCTGGGCTTTCTGCGCGTACTTCTCGTTTTTCTCGCAGCGTTACCACATGGGATCGCGCTGTCAGATTCCTTGTCCAAAGTTGGAATTCCACCCGACAGAGTCCCACCAGCGCTGCTGGGTTACTTGTCCGGGGCCTTGCTTGCGATGTTGGCCATTATGATCGGCGCATATTTCGTGACGCTTTTACTTTCGCGCGGATCACATCGATACCGAGGCCGGATCTCCATCCTGGCCTCGATGATGATTGCGTTGATCGGGGTATATTGGAGCCTGGGGCCGTATCTGCCGATCTAAGCCATCGCGGCGATCAGAGTGTTCAGCGCGGCGAGAGGGTCGTCTTCGGACCAGATCTCTTCTCCGATGCCAAAGAAATCGGTGCAGGGTGTCAGGCTGCGCACGATCTCTGGGGTCAGACCACCTTCGGCCACAACCGGCACTTCGATCATTTCAGACCACCACTGGAACAGATCACGTTCAGCAAGGGTCCCATCGCCCAGTGATGTGCTGCCAGCAGGTCCAAAGGCGACGTAATCTGCACCCGCTTCCCCAGCGGTCATGCCATCATGGCTGGAGTTACCGCAAAAACTACCAACAATTGCATCAGCGCCCAGTTCCTTGCGCGCTGCACGTACCGATCGGGCCGCATCATCCAGATGCACCCCATCCAAACCCAAACGCTGCGCCAACAGAACATGGTTGGAAATGACCAGCGCCACATCCCGTGCGTGTGCCACTTCGCGGCAGGCGTCGGCTGCGCGTGCAATGGCGTCTTCGTCGCTTCCGGCAAGCGCCATACGGATGCAGGCAATCTCGGCCCCATCCAGAACCCGGGCCAGCCGATCGGGAAAACGGCTCAGCTCGATCGACGGAGGGGTAATCAGGTAAATCTGTGGCTGCTCGGGGGTGTCCATTGGCGCATCCTTCGCTTTGGTCTTTGGCGGGGTTTAGCGGATTGCGACGGGGAAGCAAACTTTTATACCTCTGGCAGGGTTAAATGCTTGTCGCAGAGCCTTGCCCTGCGTCGGTACGAGGATTAGAGCAGGCGGAGTTTTCGGAGAAAGCCATGCCAAGCGACAGATCTCAGCCTTCATTTGTGCTCGTGCGCCCCCAAATGGGTGAGAACATCGGCGCGGCCGCGCGTGCGATGTGGAATTTCGGGCTGGACCGGATGCGGATCGTGGCGCCCCGCGACGGATGGCCGAACCCCAAGGCGGTTGCGATGTCCAGTGGCGCAGGGCGACTATTGGATGAAGCACAGCTATATGATGATCTTGCCGGAGCATTGGCTGACAGCACCTTTGTCTTCGCGACAACAGCACGTCAGCGCGGGCTGACCAAGCCAGTATACAGTCCGGAACGTGCGATGCAGATCGCTGCTGAAAAGGTTGCAGCGGGCGAGAAGGTCTCGGTTCTCTTCGGGCCGGAACGGGCGGGGCTTGAGAATGAGGATATCGCTAAAGCGAACGCAATAATCTCGGTCCCGGTAAACCCGGAGTATGCATCGCTTAATCTTGGGCAATGTGTATTGCTGACTGCCTATGAGTGGATGCGGCAGACCGGCGATGTGGTACATGAGGCCACTGATCTGGGCAAAGGTGACTGGGCCACCGGGATCGAAGTCGAGAAGCTGGTTGAGCATTATGAAGACCGGTTGGAAGAGGCGGGGTTCTTTTACCCTCCTGAAAAGGCCGAGGGCATGAAGACCAATTTGCGCAATCTGTGGTCACGGATGCGTATGACGCGGGCGGATGTGCAGATGCTGCACGGGATCATGCGTCAGATGGTCCGCTGGAAGGACAAGGGCTGAGGCTGGACCTTGCCACCCCTTGGCCCTAGCTTGCGATGAAATCCAGGACATGAGGACAGCATGAGCGGTAAGCGCAGCATCTTCGAAGAAGTCTCAGACAACGAAAAACAACAATCTGTACAACCGGGTATGATCGACCGCGGACGCGGTGGTGCCCGCAGGGCCATTCGGATCTGGTTAATGATCCTGTTTGCGCTGGTAGTCGTAATGATTGCGGTGGGTGGCCTGACCCGTTTGACCGATAGTGGCCTGTCGATCACTGAATGGCGCCCGATCACCGGTGCGATCCCTCCGATGAATGAGGCCGACTGGCAGACTGAGTTCGACAAGTACAAACAGATCGACCAGTGGCGCATTCAGAACCAGTGGATGGAGCTGAATGATTTCAAATTCATCTACTGGTGGGAATGGGGTCACCGTCAGCTGGGGCGTGTGATTGGCCTGATCTGGGCCATCGGGTTCTTTGGTTTCCTTGTGGCGCGCAAGATTCCGGCCGGGTGGACCGGACGATTGCTGGTCCCTGGTATTCTGGGCGGTGTTCAGGGGACTGTTGGTTGGTGGATGGTGGCCTCGGGCGTGACCCAAGGCGAAGGCATGATCGCTGTTGCCAGCTATCGGCTGGCGATCCATCTGGGACTGGCTTTTGTGATCCTGGGATTTCTTGCCTGGTACATCTTTATGTTGGGTCGCGAGGAACGCGATCTGATGCAGGCCCGGCGTGCGAAAGAGGAAAAACTGTTTTCCCTGTCGACCGGCCTGATGCACTTTGCCTTTTTGCAGATACTCATCGGGGCCTTGGTTGCCGGTATCGATGCCGGTCGCTCATACACTGACTGGCCGCTGATCGGGGGGCAGTTGCTCCCGCCGGATGCGGCGATGTTGGAGCCGATGTGGCGCAACTTCTTCGAGAGCCCCGGGCTGGTGCAGTTCATTCACCGCTGTGCGGGTTACCTGTTGTTTGCCTTTGCTATTGTCGTCTGGCGTCGCGGCAGCACCAGTGCTCATCCTCAGACCCGATTTGCGTTCAACGCAGCATTTGCGGCCCTAGCGCTGCAGGTGGTGATTGGCATTCTGACGGTCGTTTACGGTGCACCGTGGCAGATCGCCATTTTCCACCAGTTCCTTGCGGTCGTGGTCTGGACACTGATCCTGCGGGCGCGTTTCCTGACTGCTTATCCTATTGCAACCTCGCTTCGTGGAGCATGACTTAATGACTGCATTTGACGATCTGATGGCTTATCAGCGTGAAACCTCGGCCCTTGGACAGATTGCCGGTCGGCTTGGCTGGGACCAGGAAACGGTGATGCCTCGTGGAGCGGCCCCGCAACGTGCCGAGGAAATGGCGGCGATCGAGGCTGTATTGCACGCGCGTCGGTCCGACCCGCGCGTCGCCGATTGGCTGGACAAGGCAGAAACCAGTTGTGAGTCGGGACAAGCCCAGTTGCGGGAAATCCGGCGCTCTTACGAGCGTACAATCAAAGTTCCTGCTGATCTGGCGAAGGCTATTGCGAGCGTGACTTCCGCTGCGCAGGGAAAGTGGGCACAAGCGCGAGCCGACGAAGACGTTGCAGCCTTTTTGCCAGTTCTGGAAGAGGTTGTTGCACTGAAGCGCGAGGAAGGTGCCGCGTTGGCGCAAGGCGGAAATATCTATGACGCCATGGTCGAAGATTACGAGCCTTATACAACGGGCGATCAGATCGCCGCGATCTTTGACCAAATGCGTCCTCGATTGGTCGAGCTGCGTGCTGCTGTCCTAGACCAACCCGAACCTCAGGCTTTGTCTGGTACATTCGATGAGCTGGACCAGATGCGTCTGTCTCAGAAACTGGCTGTGGCGTTCGGGTATGACCTGAACAAGGGCCGCGTTGATAAAGCCGTGCACCCGTTCAGTTCTGGCAGCGGGTCGGATGTGCGGATCACAACGCGGACCAGCGCGACCGATCCGTTCAACTGTTTTTACTCCACCATTCACGAGGTTGGCCATGCAGCCTATGAGCAGGGGATCAACCCGGACTACGCTCTGACACCGCTGGGTCGTGGTGTTTCGATGGGTGTGCACGAAAGCCAAAGCCGGATTTACGAGAACCAGCTGGGCCGCTCACGCGCATTTACCGGCTGGTTGTTCGGGCAAATGACCGAAGTATTCGGTGATTTTGGAATAGCAGATGCAGATGCGTTCTATGCAACGGTCAACCGGGTTCATAATGGCTACATCCGAACCGAGGCGGATGAGGTGCAGTACAACCTGCACATCATGCTCCGTTTCGATCTTGAGCGGGCATTGATGTCGGGCGGCCTGTCTGTCGGTGATCTTGAGGCAGCATGGAATGATCGTTTCAACACCGATTTCGGCTATGCGGTGGACAAGCCGTCAAACGGCTGCCTGCAGGATGTTCACTGGTCAGTAGGATTGTTCGGATACTTCCCGACTTACTCTCTGGGCAATGTTTATGCCGGATGCCTATATCAGCCGCTGCGCGCCGCTGTACCGGATCTGGATGCACAACTGGCCAAAGGCGACACTTCCGGGGCGACAGGATGGCTGCGCGAGAATGTGCAGCAATACGGTGGCCTTTATGCGCCCCGTGAAGTCATCAAACGTGCCAGCGGCGGCGAGCCAGGACCCGAGCCATTGTTGGCTTATCTCGAGGACAAGTTCGGAAAAATTTACGGACTGTAAGCGCTAAGGCCGCCCTCGGGGCGGCCTTTTGCTTTCACTCTTTTGGGAACAAAAGGTGCTTGCTGCCTGAGAGGTAAGCAGACATCGACTAGAAACTGATCGGAACATATCTGGAGGTTATCCAAAGGGATGCGATCAGAAGAGCGTAGGTTCCAATCACCCATGCAATCATCTGCCACGCCGAAAGTGAGTGCATTTTCATCATGCTATGACCTTTCATGTTACCATGAGGCGTTGAGCTCATCGCATCCTCAGGCGATCGATGGCCCAAAGCCGGGGCTGGCCCATCTGCTCCGGGCAAGGTCATGCAACCATGCTTTAGGTGATTTGCCACCAGCCACCAATTTATGGGAAATGCGATCACTGCACCGACCACTGTTGCCAGGCTCATTCTGAACCAGAAACTCGGGTTTAGTGGATCTTCGGAACCAGGCCATAGCGATGCCAAAACAACCATTGTCGGGATCATTCCGGTCATGACGAAATTCATCGACACGGTCTCGGCGAACACTGTTTTACGAATGGCCTGACTGTAGCTGCCGAACATCGGCAGCATCATCAACGCCTGAAAAATGAAAAGACCAGAGACAAATCCAAAACTGTATTCAACAAGAATATCCCAGCCATTCGGGAGCGCAAAAAAATGTAAAAGAATGGCGGCTACGATGATGCCTGTCGCATCTCCGGCGACACAGTGCATTTCGCTGTTGATGCCTTGCTTCCAAGTGGCTTTGGTGAACTCATCGTGACCGCCGGGAAATGGGCGGCGGCATGCTAGCAAGTAAAAGAACAATCCGACCGGCCCGGTGTACAAGGTTACGAGTATCCAGGCAGCTCGCTGTACCCAACTAGTGACGCCGTTTGAAATCGAATCCCATAAAACGAACAAAAGACTCAAGCCGGTCAGCGAGAACCAGACAAGCATCGCACCATCAAGCATCAGAGGACTCCCGACAATGAGGACCAGATTCTCCTGAGTCTAGCACGGCTTGTTTGTTATCCTACGCTGCTCAGTCGCTCTTTGTTTTGAGTGAGTCCTGAAACAAAAAAACCCGCAGTGAAGGCACTGCGGGTTTCAGAAATAGCCGGGAAGAAGAACCTATTCGACTTCTGCCTCTTCCTCGCCTTGATCGGCGATCCAGGCAACGCTGACGACCTCTTCGCCCTTGCCAGTATTGAACACCTTAACACCACCTGCCGACCGCGACCGGAAGGAAATGCCTTCGACCGGCACTCGGATCGACTGTCCTTTGGATGTGGCCAGCATGATCTGATCGTCAATTTCGACAGGGAATGACGCCACAAGCTCACCGCCTCGCATGGCTTTGTCCATGGCAGCGACCCCCATGCCACCGCGGCCACGAACCGGGTAGTCATGAGACGAGCTGAGCTTGCCGGAACCGCCAGCGGTGATGGTCAGGATGAGGTTTTCGGCCGCAGACATTTCCGCATAGCGTTCCTGACTGATCGTGGCCATTTCGTTGGCCTCTTCGTCCGAAGCTTCGGCATCGTCGGTCAGGCCGGCGACCGCGCGGCGCATCTTCAGATATGCGGCGCGTTCGTCAGAGGTTGCGTCAAAATGGCGGATCACCGACATCGATACGACCCGATCGCCGTTAGACAGCTTGATGCCACGTACACCGGTGGATTTACGGCCCTTGAAGACACGGACATCCGTCGTTTGGAAACGGATTGCACGACCTGAGTTGGTGACCAGCATCACGTCATCGTCTTCCGAACAGATGCGCGCGTTTACCAGTTCCACGTCTTCCGGCAGGTCCATAGCGATCTTGCCGTTACGTTTGACGTTGGTGAAGTCGCTCAGTGCATTGCGGCGTACGTCGCCTGCGCTGGTTGCGAAGACGATCTGCAGGTTCTCCCATTCTTCATCAGGGACATCCACCGGCATGATCGCCGCGATGGAAACGCCTGTCGGGATAGGTAGGATATTGACGATTGCCTTGCCTTTACCGGTGCGTCCCGATTGCGGCAGGCGCCAGGTCTTGAGCTTGTAGACCATTCCGTCGGTGGTGAAGAACAAAAGCTGCGTATGAGTGTTCGCCACGAAGAGAGTGGTGACCACGTCCTCTTCCTTGGTCTGCATACCTGACAAGCCCTTGCCGCCACGCTTCTGGGCGCGGAAGTCAGCCAGTGGTGTACGCTTGATGTAACCGCCCGAGGTGACCGTCACGACCATATCTTCGCGTTCGATCAGGTCTTCGTCTTCCATGTCGCCGGACCAGTCGACGATTTGGGTGCGACGCGGCACTGCGAATTGATCGCGTACACTGCGCAGCTCATCGCCGATGATCGACATGATCCGCTCGCGCGAAGACAGAATATCAAGGTATTCCTTGATCTTGGCGGCCAGTTCTTCAAGCTCGTCCGTGACCTCTTTGACGCCCAGTTGGGTCAGTCGTTGCAGGCGAAGATCCAGGATTGCACGGGCCTGAACCTCTGTCAGGTTATAGGTGCCATCATCGTTCATCTTGGACAGAGGATCGTCGATCAGACGCAGGTAGCTTTCGATCTCTGCTGCAGGCCAACGACGGGTCATCAGCTTTTCGCGCGCCTCGGCCGCGTCGGCAGACGAGCGAATCGTGGCAACGACCTCATCAACGTTGGACACGGCCACTGCCAAGCCACACAGGATATGGCTGCGTTCACGCGCCTTGCGCAGGTCATAGGCAGTGCGGCGGGCGACAACATCTTCACGGAAATCAATGAAGCTGGTCAGGAACCGACGCAGTGTCAGTTGCTCAGGTCGACCACCGTTCAGAGCGAGCATGTTGCAGCCAAACGAGGTTTGCATCGGCGAGAAACGATAGAGCTGGTTCAGAACCACTTCGGGTGTCGCGTCACGCTTCAGTTCCACAACAACTCGTACGCCATTGCGGTCGGATTCGTCCTGCACATGGCTGACGCCTTCGATACGCTTCTCACGCACAGCTTCGGCAATCTTTTCGATCATCGAGGCTTTGTTCACCTGATAGGGGATCTCATCCACGACGATGGCATAGCGATCCTTGCGCAGCTCTTCCACACGGGTTTTGGCGCGAATGATGACGCTGCCACGGCCTTCCAGATAGGCTTTGCGTGCACCAGAACGGCCCAGCATGACGCCGCCGGTCGGGAAGTCAGGGCCGGGGACGTATTCGATCAACTGCTCGGATGTCAGATCCGGGTCGTCGATAAGTGCCAAGGTCGCGTCGACCACTTCGCCCAGATTGTGCGGCGGGATGTTCGTCGCCATACCCACGGCGATACCACCGGCACCGTTGACCAGCATGTTCGGGAAACGGGCGGGTAGGACCGTCGGCTCTTTGTCCTTGCCGTCATAGTTGTCCTGAAAATCGACCGTTTCTTTTTCGATATCGGCCAGCAGAGACGCAGCGGGTTTGTCCATGCGAACTTCGGTATAACGCATGGCCGCCGGGTTATCGCCGTCCATCGAGCCAAAGTTGCCCTGACCGTCCAGCAGCGGCAGCGACATCGAGAAGTCCTGCGCCATCCGGACCAGCGCATCATAGATCGCGCTGTCGCCGTGCGGGTGATATTTACCCATCACATCGCCAACCGGACGGGCCGATTTGCGATAGGCCTTGTCGTGGGTGTTTCCTGTTTCGTGCATCGCATAGAGGATGCGGCGGTGTACAGGTTTCAGCCCGTCGCGCAGATCAGGGATCGCGCGGGACACGATGACCGACATCGCGTAATCGAGATACGAAGTGCGCATCTCGGATTCGATTGAGACCGTCGGACCGTCATAAACAGGGCGCTCCGGTGGGGTTTCATCCATGTTTTCAGGAATTTCTGGCGTATCGCTCACGTAAACTGCCCGTTCTTTGTGCAGGGTCTATATCTTGTGGATGTACCTTATCAGACCCGGCACATAAGGTGCAAGCAAGCAACGATTTTGCATGCGAAAAACAACCGTAACGCCTGAGTAACATATTGTTAACTAAGGGTTAGCGGGTTTTCGTGCTACCATGAAGAGACCTTGCATGAAATTGGAGGTCTGCATGGAGCAAAGCGAAACAGAGTTAATGCTTAAGGGGTACGGGCTGACGACGGCAGAATTCTACTATCACATGCCCGACTATATACACGTTCTGAACACGTTCATCTGGCAGGAATACGACCTGGCACCCGATCATCCGAAACTGTTCGATTTCATTGATTTCTGGCAAAGAGAAATCGATGGACCACTACATTCGGTCCGGTTTACGCATCGCAAGATGATCGCGCCGGGAGAATGGCGCAATATGGTGGGTGAGTTCAGGGTGAATTGACCCTCAGCCCGAACAGCTGGCACCGCCAAGTACACAGAATTTGGCGCAATGCGGATGGTTTAGATGAACGTCAGCCTCTGCCTCGGCAAGCGTATGTCCCATTTCAAACTCAGGTGAATAGGGCAGCAGGGTACAGGCCAGAACGGCTGGCTTCTCGGCGCCTTTGCGTTTCACGATCATTCTGGCGCTGGAACACATAACGGCATTCGGGGATTTATCCAGAATTCCCCAGCAGGCAGTCGTAATTTCGGGTACTTCAACGCTTTCGTCCATCTCGGGGAAAAGAACCGTCATCCCCGGGTTCTGTGCGTCGATATCAAATTTGTTTTGCTCAAAAAACGCCCCATATCCCGTGCGGCTTTCAGCGTCGCTTTCACCCCAGACCGTGCGCCCGGCGATAGCCATTTTGAACCCGTTGTCACGCAGCCACTCCATACCCGCAACGGTCTTTGCAAAGCTGCCTTTGCCGCGTTCTTCGTCATGAAGCTCGGGTTTGTAGTGATCGACTGAGATGCGCAGGGTGAGCCTATCACCAAACTCTTTTTGCAGTTCCAGCAACCCTTCACGCATCTTACGGCGCATCATGGGCTGCATAGCATTGGTCAGTATGAGAACTTCATAGCCGCGCATTAGTGCTGCGCGGGTCATTTCGATCATTTCCGGGTTCATGAATGGCTCGCCACCGGTAAAACCGATTTCGCGAATGGGCCATTCACGCTCTTCTATCTGATCCAGATAGTCAGACACTTCAGCCGAAGTAATGTAGACCAGCGCATCGTTGGTTGGGCTGCTTGCGATGTAGCAGTTCACACATTCGATGTTGCACAAGGTGCCGGTATTGAACCATAGCGTTTCAGGATTGCTGAATTCGACCGAAGCGCGAGTCTGGCCGTCCGCTGTCACCAATTTGTTCTGAAACTTGCCGATATTGGCGATCTGTGGGGCGTTGTCTTTCATTCCGCTTCCGGTTCGTTGGCTGTATCTGCCTGATGTAGCTTGTTGTCTGGGGATAGTTAAGGCGGATGAAAGTGATCTGACAGAGTTTTGATGAAGGAAAACCTTTTGAATGGTGGCGCTAACATTGGACATGCTTCTGGTTGCAAGGTAAGGACAACACATGGTTTCTCGCGTCATACCGGTTGACCCCTTTGATCTGGTCATATTCGGCGGGACCGGCGATCTGGCGCAACGCAAGATCCTGCCGGCGCTGTTTCGCAGGTATTGTGCTGGCCAATGGCCCGAAGAGGTGCAGATCATTGGCGCTGCGCGCGGACAGCATGATCAGTCTGAATTCCGATCAATGGTTTTCGATTCGCTAAAGGCTCATGCGTCGCGACAGGCAGAGAATCCGGAACAACTGAATGGTTTCCTGAGCCGCGTTGACTATGTGCCTTTGGATGCGTTGTCAGATGAGGGTTGGGAGCAACTTGCCGGAAAGCTGGGTGAGGGTCGCATTCGGGCATTCTATTTCTCGGTAGGGCCGCGTTTGTTCGGGCCGTTGGCCGAACGCATCAAATCCAATGGTATGGCATCGGGCCGCACGCGCATCGTGGTCGAGAAGCCATTCGGTCACGATCTGGGAAGTGCACGCGAGTTGAACGAGACTCTGGCTGCGCACTTTAGTGAAGGTCAAATCTACCGGATTGACCATTATCTTGGAAAAGAGACCGTTCAGAACCTAATGGCCGTTCGGTTCGGCAACATGCTGTTTGAGCCGCTGTGGAACAGCCAGTATGTCGACCATATTCAGATCACCGTGGCAGAAACCGTCGGGATCGATGGCCGCGAAGAATACTATGAGCGGGCAGGTGCCATGCGCGACATGGTGCAGAACCACCTGATGCAGCTGTTGTGCCTGATCGCCATGGAACCACCGGCTAAATTTGATCCGGACGCGGTGCGAGATGAGAAACTGAAAGTCATTCGCGCCCTCGATCCGGTCAAACCGCATCACATTGTCAGGGGGCAATTCACAGCGGGGCCAGATGGGCCGGGATATCGGGATGTGGTAGGCAACCCGCGTTCAACCACCGAAAGCTATATTGCCCTGCGAGCGCATGTCAGCAACTGGCGGTGGGCTGGTACGCCGTTCTATTTGCGCACCGGAAAGCGGCTTGTTGCACGGTCTTCGGTGATCAATGTCATGTTCAAGGACGCACCGCATTCTATCTTTGGGGAAGAGGCTGGGCGGCACGCCAACACGCTGTCCATCCGACTGCAGCCCAACGAGGGCATCACCCTGAAAGTGACGATCAAAGAGCCGGGACAGGGAGGCATGCGACTGGTCGATGTCCCGCTGGACATGAGTTTCGCCGAAGCCCTAGGGCCAGAGAACCACAATCCGCCGGACGCCTATGAACGGCTGGTGATGGATGTAATCCGAGGTAATCAGACTCTCTTTATGCGGGGTGATGAAGTTGAGGCTGCATGGGCGTGGACCGACCCGATCATCGCGGGATGGCAGGCGCGCGGCGATGTGCCGAAACCATATGAAAGCGGTAGCACCGGACCCGGCGACGCCGAGCTGCTGATGAAACGCGACGGTCGCCACTGGCAAGGGATCAAGCCATGAATATTCAGGAATATGCCGACCGGGACATGCTGGCCATCGATGTGGCGAACGAACTGGCAGGAGATCTGGAGTCAGCGCTACTGCATCACGACAAGGTAGCCTTTGCGGTTCCCGGTGGCACTACACCCGGTCCGGTGTTTGACAGTCTGTGTGCGGCTGATCTCGAATGGGATCGCGTGCGTATTTTGCCGACCGACGAACGGTGCGTGCCAGGCAATCACGAACGGTCGAATGAGCGCCTGATCCGCGAGCGTTTGTTGACCAGCCGCGCCTCGGTTGCGGAGTATGTGCCGCTTTATGTGGCTGGGAAGGACCCCGAAGAGGCAATGCCTCAGATCGAGTCACTGATTGCGCCGGTACTGCCGCTGTCGGTTCTTGTTCTGGGGATGGGTGAAGACATGCACACGGCCTCACTGTTCCCTGGAATGGATGGGTTGGCCGCGGCGCTGGACAGCCATGCTCCGACGCTTGCTGTGGCGCGGACTGAAACACAGCCCGAAGCGCGCATTACGCTTACAGCTCCAGTTTTGGATGGCTCGCTTTCTAAGCACCTGATCATATATGGCGCAGCAAAACGTGATGCGCTGGATCGGGCCATGTCCTTGCCGCCCGAAGAAGCACCCATAGCAGCCGTCCTGAGCGGCATGACCGTACATTGGGCGGAGTAAGGCGCGTGCAGCTAGACAATCTCAAGTCCCTTGCGGCCACTGATCAACGCATTCTTGAGCTGTTTGCAGCTGATCCGGATCGGGCTCAGAAGTTTTCTGCGTCCACAGGGGATTTGCTATTCGATTACTCAAAGACGCAGATTGATCAGGAAGTGCGGTCCGCTTTGATCGATCTTTGCGAAGCGGCTGGATTGGCAGCGCGCCGAGAGGCGATGTTTACCGGGGTCAAAATTAACGAGACCGAAAACCGCGCCGTACTGCACACTGCTTTACGCAATCTTGATGGCGGTCCGATCGAAGTTGATGGTCAGGACGTCATGCCGGGGGTGTTGAATACGCTGCAACGAATGCGCGTCTTCGCCGAAGAGGTACGTGGAGGTGCAATCAAAGGGGAAGGGGGCAGCTTCACTGACGTGGTCAATATCGGGATCGGTGGATCTGATCTGGGGCCGGTCATGGCGACCCATGCGCTTGCGCCCTATCACGATGGTCCGCGGCTGCATTATGTGTCGAACGTAGACGGCGCGCATATCGCTGACACGTTGCGCCAGCTTGATCCAAAGCGGACGTTGATCATCGTCGCGTCCAAGACGTTCACAACCATCGAGACAATGACCAATGCCCGCACGGCACGCGCCTGGATGCAGGATGGTGGCGGCGATCCTGCAAAGCAGTTTGCAGCGGTATCAAGCGCGCTGGACAAAACGCATGCCTTTGGCATTCCGGAAGACCGGGTGTTTGGCTTCGCCGACTGGGTTGGGGGTAGGTACTCGGTCTGGGGTCCGGTTGGTTTACCTGTGATGATCGCGGTTGGTTCGAACGCCTTTGATGCGTTCCTGCGTGGCGGTCAGGCGATGGATTTGCACTTTCGTTCGGCCGACTGGATTGAAAACATGCCGGTTATGCTGGCGCTGGCTGGTATATGGCATCGTCAGGTACAGGGTCACGCCAGCCGCGCGGTATTGCCTTATGACCAACGATTGCTGCGTCTACCTGCTTACTTCCAGCAGTTGGAAATGGAATCGAACGGCAAGTCTGTGGCGATGGATGGTTCTGACCTGACAGTGCCCTCGGGTCCGGTGGTATGGGGTGAGCCGGGAACAAACGGGCAGCATGCGTTTTATCAACTGATCCATCAGGGAACAGATATCGTGCCGTGCGAGTTCATGGTGGCAGCAGAAGGGCACGAACCCGAACTGGCCCACCACCATCGCCTTCTGCTGGCCAACTGCCTGGCACAGTCCGAGGCCCTGATGTGTGGCCGATCGCTGGAAGAAGCGCGTGCTCGGATGGCTGAGAAAGGCCTGCAAGGTGACGAGTTGGAACGGCAGGCACGGCACC
This sequence comes from Ruegeria sp. CH6, assembly GCF_056537005.1. NCBI lineage: Bacteria > Pseudomonadati > Pseudomonadota > Alphaproteobacteria > Rhodobacterales > Roseobacteraceae > Ruegeria > Ruegeria sp. CH6. Next base: position 537,829 of record NZ_JBQFQS010000002.1, read on the forward strand.
GCGTATTCCCGGGCAACCGACCTTCAACCACGTTGATCTATCCAAAACTCACACCGTTTGTTCTGGGGCAGATCATAGCGCTTTATGAACATCGGGTGTTCGTCGAAGGTGTCCTGCTGGGCATCAACTCATTCGATCAATGGGGTGTCGAACTGGGCAAAGAGTTGGCGACGTCTCTGGGGCCGATTGTAGATGGCGAAGAAAGTTCAGCAGACAAGGATGGTTCGACGGCTGCCCTGATCGATTACGCATTGTGTCATCGGGATTGAATTCCACAAAATGTTGCAACTTGCCTTTGCGGCAAGCTGCATTCTCTTATTGTCAGACAATTAAATGCTTGGCAGGCTTGTCCGTGGGAGACGCCTGTTAAGACTGCGCCCTTTGGCGGCGGGTCTAGGGCATAAACTGGTGCTGCCTGTCTGGGGCTGTGCTGACAAAGGGAGGATGCCCATGCTGGGACAGATGATGACGCAACCCATGTTGATTTCGTCATTGGTGGATCATGCCGAACGATATCACGGCCAGACTGAAATTATCTCGGTCGAAACAGATGGGGCCATCACGCAAACCAACTGGGCAACCATCGCTGCAAATGCGCGCCGGATGGCGTCAGCGCTCGGCAAGCTGGGCCTGGAGCCTCAGGACAGGGTGGGAACGTTAGCATGGAACAATCGCCGGCATCTGGAGATTTACTTTGCCACTTCAGGCGCCGGTTTTGTTTGTCATACGATCAACCCGCGCCTGTTCCCTGAGCAATTGGTTTACATCATCAACCACGCCGAAGACCGGGTTTTGTTCTTTGATGAAACGTTCATTCCGCTGGTAGCAGGAATTGCGGATCAGCTTACCGAGGTTCGCCACTTCGTTCTGATGGGGCCGCGCAACGAAGCGGCGCTTGCGCAAATTCCCGGACTTCAGTTTTATGATGAGCTGATCGAGACGGGGGAGGTTGATTTCGTTTGGCCCAGCTTTGATGAAAACACTGCGTCCAGCCTTTGTTACACTTCGGGCACAACAGGGCATCCAAAGGGTGTTTTGTATTCGCATCGGTCCACGGTTCTGCACAGCTTTGCCTCGAATACACGAGACGTGATTGGGTATTCGGCGATGGATGTCGTTATGCCGGTGGTTCCGATGTTCCATGTCAACGCATGGGGGTCACCTTATGGCTGCGCCATGTCTGGCTCGCGAATGGTTCTTCCCGGTCCCGGATTGCACGGTGAGGCATTGGTCAATCTGATCGACACTTATGGTGTGACGCTCGCGATGGGCGTTCCGACGATCTGGCAGGGCCTGCTGGCTCATGCCGCCACATCCGGAACGAAGCTGGCCAGTCTGGAGCGTACGGTGATTGGTGGCGCGGCTTGCCCACCTTCGATGATTGAAACATTCCGCGAGACTTATGGCGTTGATACCGTTCATGCCTGGGGCATGAGTGAGATGAGCCCTCTGGGTACAACAAACTATCCCTTGGCCAAGCATCGGGATCTTCCGTTGGAAGAACAGCATCGGCTGCGTGAGAATCAGGGACGTCCCCCGTTTGGTGTTGAATTGAAGATTGTGGACGATGATGGGAATGACCTGCCCAATGACGGTGTCACGCAGGGCGACCTGATGGTGCGCGGGCATTGGGTGCTGGACAGCTATTTCCATTTGCAAGATCAGAGTCTGCTGCAGGACGGTTGGTTTGCCACCGGGGATGTCGCGACGCTGGATTCGGATGGCTACATGACGATCCGGGATCGTTCAAAGGACATCATCAAATCCGGGGGTGAATGGATCAGCTCGGTAGAGCTTGAGAACATTGCCGTGGCGCATCCCAAACTTGCCACCGCTGCAGTCATCGGGGTGCCGCATCCAAAATGGGATGAGCGGCCTTTGTTGGTTGCAGTCAAAGCCGATGGGGAAGACCCAACATCAGAGGAACTGCTTGAATTCTTTGATGGAAAGATTGCCAAATGGCAGGTTCCGGACAAGGTGGTTTTTGTGGATGCCTTGCCTTTGAACGCAACGGGGAAGGTGCTGAAACGCACTCTGCGGGCAGATTTTGCGGATGCTCTGACACCCTGATCTGTGAGATATGGAAGAATGGCTCCGGCGGTAGGGATCGAACCTACGACCAATTGATTAACAGTCAACTGCTCTACCGCTGAGCTACGCCGGAACGGTTCGCGCCGTATAGCAATCTGGTTCTGACACGTCCAGAGGGGGATCGAGTTTTTTGAGTGAAAATTTCTCGGATGTTTGGTGCTGCGAATAGACTGCGATACGTTCGGAATGCAATTGGCTGAGAATCGAACCCCTCGGCACTAAACAAAGGAGTGTTCGCAGTATCTCGGCATACTGTTTCCGGGTCACCAAGCTTTCGGACACGATATCATTTCCAAAAGCAAGTCCGGAAACGGCGGTCCATTAAACCTTCATTTATCAAGCCCAGATTAGCAAGAATGAAAGAAGATATGCAGATACATTCGTCATTTGAACATTTGTCTACTCATATGCAAAACGTTGAGAGCTTGGGGGATCTGAGTTCACTTCCTGCTGCCTTCGACGCCATCAGGCCTCTTGGACTTGAGGATTTTGGGGCAATTCTCTGGGCCATGCCGGATAAGAAATTCCCAAAACTCTCTGAGGCCCTGCCGGCGATGGCAACCGAAGATGTTCAGAACTTATGGACCGGTGCATCCGGCTTTCGTTTGTTGGAGCAAAGTCTGAGTTTTGTGCGAGCCTGTGCCGCAAGCTATGCGAGCGCGCAGAACCGAGGCTTGGCGGGCCAGAAGATTCTGGATTTTGGCTGCGGATACGGTCGATTTCTCAGGTTGTTTTCCTACTTCTCAGACGAAGTCTATGGTGTGGATCCGTGGGATAAGTCTATCGAGCAATGCCAGGCTGCGGGCTTTGGCGACAGGGTTAAGCTTTCGGAGGCAGTCCCCGAAGACCTTCCGTTTGATGGACCGTTTGAGTTCATTTTCGCATTTTCAGTATTTACCCATCTCAGCGAATCAAGCACCCACGCATGTTTGAATGCGCTACGTGCCGTTGCTGCAGATGACGCCTTGTTCATGCTTACTTTGCGACCGATCGAATTCTGGGACGTTGCGATCGCAGGACATACCCATCTCACCTCCGACCCGAAGAAAATGAAGCAGTGCATTAAGGATCATCGCGAAAATGGCTTTGCCTATTATTGTACTGACCAGGTGGCGAGTCCGAATTATGGCGACACATCGATTTCGATGGAATGGCTTGCCAACAATGTGTCTGGGTGGGAGGTGGTTTCGGTCGACCGCTCTCTGAAAGACCCCTACCAACGTTACGTTATGTTACGCGCGATCTGATCTTGATGTGCGGGCACGCAACGAATGTACTCGTACGTGGTGCCTCGACATAAGTTGAGCCCTAAAACAGAGCACGGTTCCCCAATTCAGAGGCACCCGGTTTGCAGGATATGCCGCTGCTAACACTAAGGTGTTTTCATATGCAGAAATTGGCTCCGGCGGTAGGGATCGAACCTACGACCAATTGATTAACAGTCAACTGCTCTACCGCTGAGCTACGCCGGAACTGAGGGGGCGTATAACAACCCGAATTTTCGGCGTCCAGAGGAGAAGCGCGCAGATTTGAAAATTTTTTGTTCACTTCACGCCAGTCGTTTGAAAACCGCGTCAGAGGCCAGAGTTCCAATTGAGCTCACCAAAGATCTGCCTGTCAAATCAACGAGATGGGCAAATACGTTTCGTTCGGCTGCTGGCAATAGTGCAACAGGCGTGTCGGTATAGATCCGCTCGGCCAGTTGTCGTGCGGTTCCCTGAGCTTGGCTTAAGGCTTCCAGAATTTGTGCTTCACGACTAAGCCGGTGTTGAATCAACCAATCCAACCGATCAGAAGGGTCGGAGATTGGAGCTCCGTGGCCAGCGTGGAAAACCGACCATTTGCGTGCACGTAGCCTGTGACAGGCGTTCATGAAATCTGTCAGATCCCCATCAGGAGGTGAAACCAGAGAACTTGCCCACCCCATGACGTGATCGGCGGTAAAGCAGGTGTCACCCCAAGCTAACGCGATGTGGTTACCCAGATGGCCCGGTGTGTGGATCACCTCCAGACTCCAACCGTTGCCTTTAACGGTTTCTCCGTCAGCAAGCTCAATATCGGGCCGAAAATCCGTATCAATGCCTTCGCCACCTCCGGCGAGACCTTGTTCGGCCAGCATCGTCATAACTTCGCTACGACCTGCCTGTGGCCCGCCGAAAGCCAGAACCGGCGCGCCGGTACGAGCAGACAGCGGGGCTGCAAGTGGTGAATGGTCCAGATGGCTGTGGGTCACAAGGATATGGCTTATCTTCTGCCCCGGCCGCAACGCGTTGAGAAGCGCGTCCATGTGCGCGTCATCGAGTGGGCCGGGATCAATGACCGCGATGTCCTGTTCACCTAACAAGTAGGTATTTGTACCGCGAAATGTCATCGGCGACGGGTTGGGGGCCACAATACGTCTGAGACCCGGTTGCAATTCGACTGCAAGACCATGAGGCGGATTGAAATCATTGGGCAATTGCATTCTGTACTCTTCCTCTTGCCGGAGCAGCCCGCTAGGTTTAGCGCATGTCCGCACGATGGCTCAAACCCTATATGCCGCGCAGCCTGTATGCCCGGGCCGCGCTGATTCTGGCTCTGCCAGTGATCGTCGTCCTGCTGGTCGTCGCGATTGCCTTTCTGCAAAAACATCTGGAGGACGTGACCGGTCAGATGGTGCGGACCGCCTCTCGTGAAGTGAACTTGATCCTTGATGTGATGCGGGGAACCGAAAGTCAGCAGCAAGCAATCGCTGCGGCGCGCCCCGATTTGTCGGCCCTGCAAATGAGGGCTCAATTTCTTGATCCAAATGAGCAGCCGGTTAGTGGTTATGGTCGCTGGTACGATTTCATCGCACCTCAGATCGAAAAGGAATTGGATGAACTGGTTCCGGGCATTCAAGCTGTTGCTCTGCCCAACAGTCAGGACGCCAAACTTTTCATTGCGACTCATCTCGGAGTTCTAGAGCTGACATTTGATCGACGCAGGTTGTCGCCTGCAGCTCCGCATCAGTTGATCGTTACGATGTTGTTTTTTGCGATCCTGATGACCTCGATCTCATTTCTCTATATGCGAAACCAGCTTCGGCCGATCACGCGGCTGGCCAAAGCGGCGCAAGCATTCGGGCGTGGGCGGATCGTTCCCTATTCACCTAGCGGAGCAGTCGAGGTCAGGGCAGCCGGAAGCGCGTTTCTGGATATGCGGGCGCGAATTGAACGACAGATCGAACAGCGTACCCGGATGCTTTCCGGGGTCAGTCACGATCTGCGAACGCCACTGACGCGGCTAAAGCTGGGACTGGCGATGATGCCCGAAGAGGAAGCCGCGCCGCTGCTGCGAGACGTGAATGAGATGCAGTCGTTGCTGGATGCATTTCTGGATTTTTCACGCGGGGCGTCTGAGAGTGAGCCCGAAGAAGTCGATGCCGAAGTGCTTGTGTCTCAGATCGTGCGTGATGCCAACCGCGCGGGCTATGATGTCGAACTGGTGTCGACCGAAGGGCAGGGGCTGTCAATGTTGCGCCCGGTTTCGATTCGTCGCGCTCTTGAGAATCTGATTGGAAACGCGGTGCGCTACGGCAACCGGGCAGAGGTTAGCCTGTCCCTGACGCCAAAGTCATTGCGAATCCGTGTGGAAGACGATGGGCCCGGTATTCCACCTGAGCAGCGCACAGAGGCGGTTAAACCGTTTTCACGCCTTGATCCGGCCCGAAATCAGAATCAGGGAACCGGCGTTGGGCTCGGGCTGGCAATTGTAGCAGATATCGCCCGTGCACATGGCGGAACACTGCGCTTGGCAAAAAGCGAACGTATGGGCGGATTGTGTGCAGATATCATCATTGGGCGGTGATTTGGTAGGCCCGGAGGGACTCGAACCCCCAACCAAAGCGTTATGAGCGCTCTGCTCTAACCAATTGAGCTACAGGCCCGCCTGAGCGCCTTGGGTACCACGATGAATGCCCGCGTCAAGCCTGACCGTTGCAACAGAGCGCACAATCGACTAACCCGCGCAAAAGCACTCATGAGGGAAATGCCATGACAGCGGGCAAGAACGGCATCACATATGCCGATGCGGGCGTCGATATCGATGCAGGAAACGCTTTGGTCGACCGGATCAAGCCTGCGGCAAAGAGGACGAACCGTCCCGGCGTGATGAGCGGGCTGGGCGGTTTCGGAGCGCTGTTCGATCTCAAAGCTGCGGGATATGAAGACCCGATTCTGGTTGGCGCTACAGATGGTGTTGGGACCAAGCTGCGAATTGCCATCGATACAGGTGTCGTCGACGGGGTTGGTATTGATCTGGTTGCGATGTGCGTCAACGACCTGATTTGTCAGGGTGCTGAGCCTCTGTTCTTTCTGGACTATTTTGCGACAGGCAAACTCGACACAGACACCGCGGCACGGATCATCGAAGGTATCGCCGAAGGCTGTGCGCAATCTGGCTGTGCTCTGATCGGTGGCGAAACCGCTGAAATGCCGGGCATGTATCCTGATGGAGATTTCGATCTGGCCGGATTCTCTGTCGGTGCGATGGAGCGTGGGGCAGATCTTCCAGATGGCGTCGAACCGGGCGATGTTCTACTGGGGCTGGCCTCAAACGGAGTGCATTCGAACGGGTATTCTCTTGTCCGCAAACTGGTCGAGCTGTCGGGTCTTGGCTGGGACGCAGATTCGCCGTTCAGTGACGGATCACTCGGCGAAGCTCTGCTGACCCCAACGCGTCTTTACGTCAAACCTGCGCTTGCAGCGATCCGGGCAGGGGGTGTGCACGCGCTGGCCCATATCACCGGGGGCGGCTTGACTGAAAACCTGCCTCGTGTCCTGCCCGAGGGGCTGGGTGCAGAGATTGATCTGAACGCATGGGATTTGCCGCCGGTCTTTGAATGGATGGCCGAAACTGGTGGAATCGTCGAAGCGGAAATGCTCAAGACCTTCAACTGCGGCATCGGCATGATCGTCGTCTGCGCTGCAGATAAGGCCGATGATCTGGCAGCATTGCTGTCTGACGCAGGTGAAGCAGTTTCCCGAATTGGTACGGTAACAGAAACAGCAGACGTTGCGTATTCGGGCCAGCTGTTGTGAGCCACAAGCGCGTTGCAATCCTGATTTCAGGGGGTGGTTCCAACATGGTGTCGCTGGTCGACAGTATGATCGGTGATCACCCGGCGCGTCCTTGTTTGGTTCTGGCGAATGATGCGGCCGCGGGTGGATTGCAGAAGGCAGCGGATCGAGGTGTCCAGACCGCCATCGTGGATCATCGCCCGTTCAAAGGAGACCGCGCCGCATTCGAAGCTGAATTGCTGAAACCTATCCTTGATGTGCAACCGGATGTAGTTTGCCTTGCGGGTTTCATGCGTGTTCTTACCGGCGATTTCGTTTCACAGTTTCAGGGGCGGATGCTGAACATCCACCCGTCGCTGTTGCCCAAATACAAGGGCTTGAACACCCACGCGCGTGCAATTGAAGCGGGCGATGCCGAACACGGATGCACTGTGCATGAGGTGACGGCTGCACTGGATGACGGCCCGATATTGGGGCAGGCGCGAGTGCCAATTGAGATTGGCGATACACCTGAAACTTTGGCTGGCCGAGTGCTGGGTTACGAGCATCAACTCTATCCTGCTGTCTTGCGGCGCTTTGTGTGTGGCGACAAGACACCTGTTCTGCTGCCCTAAGAAGTTCTGGGTGATTTACACTCGCCTGTTATTCGGCCTATTGTCGCCCGTATCGCTCGGGACGAGGATATTTTAACGGGCATATACAAGAACAAGAGCAAGAATAGTACGGCGCATGAAAACCCTGACGACGACGACAGAGCTGGCTGAATTCTGCAAGTCCGCTGCTGAATATCCCTATATCACAGTAGATACTGAGTTCCTGCGCGAACGCACCTATTATTCAAAGCTCTGCCTGGTTCAGCTTGCGGTTCCATCTGAAGACGAAGACAGCGCAGTTCTGGTCGACCCTCTGGCCGAGGATATGTCGCTGGAACCGCTCTATGAGTTGTTCAGAAACGAAAACGTCGTAAAGGTTTTTCACGCTGCGCGTCAGGACCTTGAGATATTCTGGGTCGAAGCTCGGGTGTTTCCCAAACCGCTGTTTGACACACAGGTTGCCGCAATGGTGTGCGGCTTTGGTGAACAGGTTGGTTACGAGACACTGGTCCGGAAAATCTGCAAGCAGGGGTTGGATAAAACCTCTCGCTTTACCGATTGGTCGCGCCGTCCTCTGAGCGATGCTCAAAAAACCTATGCGCTGGCAGACGTGACACATCTGCGCCGGATCTATGAATTTCTGGCCGCCGAGTTGCAAAAAACCAATCGTAACCATTGGGTGGCTGAAGAACTTTGTATTCTGACGGATTCGGCCACTTACGATGTGCGGCCCGAGGAAGCCTGGCGTCGGGTCAAGACACGCACAAACTCTGCGAAATTTCTGGCTGTCGTTAAAGAGCTTGCTGAGTTTCGTGAGGCCTATGCCCAGCAAAACAATGTCCCACGCAGCAGAGTCTTTAAAGATGATGCTCTGATTGAATTAGCATCAACCAAACCCAAGTCGCCCTCTGATTTGGGTGGTTCCCGCTTGCTTCTGCGAGAAGCGCGCAAGGGCGCGATTGCTGATGGTATTCTGAAGGCAGTAAAGCAGGGCGTCCAGTGCCCGGCCGATCAACTGCCAAAGCTGGATAACAGTCGGGACAAGTTGAAGGTTAATCCGGCACTTGCCGATTTGCTGCGCGTATTGCTGAAATCCAAAACCGAAAGCTCGGGCGTGGCTGCAAAACTGATTGCAACAAGCTCTGACCTTGATCAGATCGCAGCTGGTGAACGGGACGTTCCGGCAATGTCAGGTTGGCGTTTTGAAGTATTTGGTGAAGACGCCCTGAAACTTTGCGAAGGCAAGATCGCGCTGGCGGCCAAAGGTCAGGTCGTGCGCGTCGTGGCGCTGTGACGCCGCAATTAGCGGCGTCGTGATTCCAAGGCGTTCTGCTGGCCGACAACACGGACGAGGCGAATCCCTTCGAGATCCTGAAGGCTTACGGTGGCTGCATCCGAGACCATGCGGGATTGCACCGTACCTTGTTGGGTCGAGTATTTTGGGTAATTCACGCGGAACATAAATTCGAGAATTCCGTTCTTACGGTTCTCTTCAGAATCCACCAGACGAAGATGCGCATTATAAGCGCCCTGTCGAACAGCCGTCCCGGCAGAATAGATGATCGCACCGGTCGGCGTCGGATCAATCCGCAGTTCATCGATGGTTGCTATGAGAATGCTGGTATCTTCATCCTCTTTCTTTGCAAAGAGGCCAGTACCACTGCTTTGCTTTGGCACAAGGGCGTCGGCTGCATCAGGTGATGTGTTGACGGGGGCAGGTGTGCTGCTGCCAAACCAGTTAGTGGGGTTTACCCTCGAGTTGCGCCAGCTGTTGCAGGCGGACAGGGTTAACGTGGCAACCAGAAGAACGGAAAGAGTTTTTTGCATGGCCCCAGAGCTTTGAGCAATATCACGTGCATTGGGTTAGCGCAAAATCGATGGCTTGAAAAGCCACGCTTGGGGCTGGACAGCAGCGTATCAGCGACATAGGTCACGAACTGTGATCAAAACCTAAGGAGTGCCGCAGTATGGCAACGCCTGCCTTTGAAGAAATCGTCGATGATTTCGAATTTTTGGAGGACTGGGAAGACCGGTACCGCCATGTCATCGAGCAGGGTAAAGCCATGGAGCCTCTGGACGATGCGCTGAAAGTTCCTGCGACCAAGGTCAACGGGTGTGCCAGTCAGGTCTGGCTGCATCCGATGATTAATGCGGGTATATTTCGTTTCGATGGCGATAGTGACGCCTTGATCGTGCGTGGCCTGATAGCGGTTCTTCGTGCTCTTTATAATGATCTTCCCGTGGCAGACGTGCCGAAAGTCGATGCAGGTGCAGAGCTTGCTCGGCTGGGTTTGAACGAACACCTGTCTGCGCAACGATCAAATGGGTTGCGTGCGATGGTTGATCGTATCCGGGACGTGGCACGCGAAAACGCCTGACTACCATGAGCGTAGGGCGCTTTGGTTCAGCTTGAGGGACGTGTGCCCTTGGCCCAGCCTGTAAGCGTTGTTTCCAGATCCCCATAACCGGTAAAGCGACGCTCGAACTCAAGCCCCATGCGTTCAGCACATTTCTGAGCTCGTTGCGTTAACACCGGGTCATCCACCTGAGCTTGGTAGATCAGCTTGGTGTAATTGCCAAAATACATTTCGCGTAGTTCCGGGTGCCGATCCAGACCCAGAGGTTTCCAAACGAAGGCATCGAATTGTCGGGCCAGAAAGTCAGTTAGGTAGAACGCCGTGGTTTCATCATCGCCACGCTCCGCAAACGCCTGATTTCCTTCGAAGAAGGAATAGCAATGCGGTCCCTGAACCATCTCGACACCCAGCCGTTCGCAGGCCTGCTGAAGCAGACCGCCGGTACCGCAGTCCGCATAGACAACAAAAATCTTGTCATAGTCATCACGGTGCTTGGCCACCGCATCTTCGACGGCTTGGGTAATACGCTCTGGGTAAACATGCAGAATGGCAGGTAAACAGGTCAGCGCCATATGTTCCCAGCCATTGCGCTTTTTTAGATCAAGAATCTCACGCGCAAGCGCACCGCAGGCGATCAGCAAAATACGCTGCTGCGTATCTTCGCTGACATAGCCTTGTGTCGTCAGGCTTTCATCATCTGGCAGGTCGGTCGATTGCATGGTCCGTTTCCCGGTCGAGGCTGTACCAGAAGACGATCTTTGGCGAATTAGGGCAAGCCCCGTTCCGACATCTCGCGTCAGGCCACCGACGCGCGCGTTTCAAACGCGCTCAGGGATGGTCGAGCCGACGGACCATAAAAGGCAAGCCCTTGTGTCGAAAGTTCAGGAAATAGAGACAATATCTCTTGTCGAGCGTCATTTTCCAGACTGTTCCAACTCATTACACCCGGATGGAAGCTCTCGCTTGGGCAGCCTTCTGCCCAAACAATTTCATGCTGGTCGAACAGGAGGTGATAATAAGTGACCAAGCCACCCGATTTGAGGATGATGGACTCTCCATCAATCAACTGCTTTGCAGGTGCCAAAGCCTCGGAATAACCGGTGTTCAGTTCCACGCGCCAATCGCTGATGAGCATTCGGTGTTGTTGCGATACCAGCAGATCGCGTCGGTTACCCATCGTTCCTTTCTTGATCAAAACAGGAGAGAAAGATCCCTTGGCACGTACGGTACGACGGCCAATCCAACGTATGGGCTGCATGCCATGATCGAGCGTCTGGACCATGTCTCCAACCTGCAACTTCTCAACCGGAACTTCCCCCTGATTGGTTTCGATCAGGGTTCCCAACGTGAAACAGGTCACCAGGTCCCAGCTTTCACGGCTCCCGGTCAGGCCCGAAAAGTTGTTTCCATTCAGGCTGTTGAAGGTGATCGATCTGATCCCGCCAGCTTCGAGCGTTGCCTGATCGGCATTGTCCGAGAATTCAGGCATCAGATACGTATTGCCATTGGTATCTTGAGCCACAACAGCAGTTATGTTTGCCGTAGTCCCATCAATGTAGGTGATCGTCGCATTGTAGATCGATGTGCCATCGAAGGTCTGGGCCGGCCCGCCGTCGATCGAAAACTGCTCCGGTGGAGAGTTATCCATTTCATAGACGGTCCCGGAGAGGCTGACCGGGCTCCATGTCACAGCATTGTTCAGAAGGGCATTGCCAGGTCCACCAAATGTCTGACCAACCAAGGCTGACGCGTTTTCGGCAATATTATTGCCTTCAACGGTATCAATATCAGCAAGAACACCAAGCGAGATGGCTGTAAATGTAGTGGGCACGGTAACCTCGAAACTAAAGTAACGCCTTGTACTAAATAATCTCCTGAAATTTTGTAAAGATGTTTTTTAAGGGGAAATCTTTACTCTCGGGAAATTGAAAAGGCCGCCCTGAACGGGCGGCCTTTGGAATTTTCGCTGTTGCTTAATCAGCCTGCCAGCTGATTGTGCTTGCGCGATACAAAGTCCTTGGCGGTTTCAACGGCGACTGCCGCATCACGGCAATATGCGTCGGCACCGATGGCTTTGCCGAATTCCTCGTTCAGAGGTGCGCCGCCAACCAGAACGATATAGTCGTCACGAACGCCTTGCTCGACCAGTGTATCGATGACGACTTTCATGTAAGGCATAGTGGTGGTCAGCAGAGCGGACATGCCCAGGATGTCGGGTTCTTCGGTTTCCAAAGCTTCGAGATAGTTTTCGACCGGGTTGTTGATGCCGATGTCGACAACTTCGAAACCTGCGCCTTCCATCATCATCGAAACAAGGTTTTTGCCGATGTCGTGGATGTCACCTTTCACGGTACCGATGACCATCTTGCCGACGCGCGGTGCGCCAGTTTCAGCCAGCAGGGGCTTGAGGATCGTCATACCGCCCTTCATGGCGTTCGCCGCCAGAAGAACCTCGGGAACAAACAGGATGCCGTCGCGGAAATCGTGTCCAACGATGGTCATACCGCCAACCAATGCCTTGGTCAGGATGTCATACGGCGCCCAACCACGTTCGAGCAGGATGTTCACGCCTTCTTCGATCTCTTCTTTCAGACCGTCGTAAAGGTCGTCAAACATCTGTTCGACGAGTTCATCGTCGTTCAGTTCGGACAGGACGATGTCTTCTTCATCGGACATGGGTCATTTCCCTGAGCTAAATGGGCCCTTGGCCCGTAGGTGGCAATTTTTTCCGTTTTGGCCATTTCGCCGCATCTAGACTGTGACGATTGCGACCAAGGTCGTTCTGGGACCGACCTTTAAGGCAAAATCTGTCGCATCTCGACAGAATTATTTGCAAGATCATTCTGCATTCGCTTCACGTTCGCTCTCGGTGCCAATGTGAACGGGCGTCTCACATCCCCATTCTACAGATGGCTGTTCCTATTGCTGAAGGACCTTAATGGGTTTACACCTGTTGATGAGAACAAAGGTGGAACATATGCTCAATCAGACAAATGTTGTGGGTAGGGGGGCCGTGTCCAATTCTGCAGGCAGGTTCGAGCAATATGCCAGCGAAGCTACAGATGACGGCTGGGAAATTGAGGAGGAGTTGCCCCCACTGCGCACCGAAGTACGTGAAGAGGTGGCCAGAAGCTTCATCACATACAATCGCTCTCCTGATCTTCCATTCGATCGATCGATCAATCCCTACCGGGGCTGCGAACACGGGTGCGTATATTGCTTTGCACGACCTACACACGCCTATCTTGGCCTGTCTGCCGGATTGGATTTCGAAACAAGATTGATTGCACGACCAAACGCGGCGGAAGTTTTGCGTCGCGAGCTTTCTGCGCGTTCGTACAAAGTCGCTCCTATTGCCTTGGGTACAAATACCGATCCTTATCAACCAATTGAGAAGATGCGCGGAATCACAAGGGACTGCCTGAGCGTATTGCAGGATTTTCAGCATCCGATCGCTATTGTCACTAAGGGAGCGTTGATCGAGCGGGATCTGGATATTCTGGCGCCAATGGCAAGTCAGGGGTTGGTGCGTGTTGGGATATCATTGACGACACTGGACACGGATCTTTCCCGAAAGATGGAGCCGCGCGCGCCTTCGCCGAAACGTCGCCTGCGCATGATTCGACGATTATCGGAGGCGGGGGTGCCGGTGCGGGTCATGACATCTCCTGTTGTTCCGGGTCTTACGGATCACGAACTGGAGAATCTATTGGAGGCCGGTTGTGACGCCGGTGCTGACTCAGCCAGTTGGATCATGTTGCGGTTGCCGCGAGAGGTTTCTCAGCTTTGGCAGGAGTGGCTTGAGGTGCATGAACCCAACCGTGCAGCCAAGGTCATGGCGCGCCTTCGCGAGATGCATGGTGGCAAGGACTATGACCCACGTTGGGGTCACAGGATGCGGGGCGAGGGCGTTTATGCAGAAATGATAGCCAAGCGTTTCAAGACAACTGCCGAGCGTTTGGGGCTAGCTACCAAGACGCCGGCACTGAGATGCGATCTGTTTGCGAAACCACCGCAGGTTGGTGATCAACTCGCTCTTTTCTAAACAAAAAAGCCCCGGAGATTTCCGGGGCTTTTGTTCAGGTTTGTCACCGATCAGCGATTTTCGATATCGACGTAATCGCGTGTGGTTTCGCCCAGATACAGCTGGCGCGGACGACCGATTTTGTTTTGTGGATCGGCGATCATTTCTTTCCACTGGCTGACCCAGCCAACGGTGCGCGACAGGGCGAAGATCGGCGTAAACATCGACGTTGGGAAGCCCATCGCCTCGAGAATGATGCCCGAATAGAAGTCTACGTTCGGGAATAGTTTTTTCTCAACGAAATACGGATCTTCCAGCGCCTGTTTCTCGAGCGCTTTCGCAACCTGTAGTTTGGGATTGTTTTCGATACCGAGCAGATCCAGAACCTCGTCGGCGGATTGCTTCATCACCTTCGCGCGCGGGTCAAAGTTCTTATAGACGCGGTGACCAAAGCCCATCAGACGGAACGGGTCGTTCTTGTCTTTGGCGCGCTCGATGTATTCAGGGATGTTGTCGACACTTCCGATCTGCTCGAGCATTTCCAGACATGCCTGGTTGGCGCCACCATGGGCAGGACCCCAGAGGCAAGCGATACCTGCAGCGATACACGCAAACGGGTTTGCACCCGAAGACGAAGCCAGGCGAACGGTCGAGGTCGAAGCGTTCTGCTCGTGGTCTGCATGCAGGGTAAAGATGCGGTCCATCGCGCGGCTCAGGATCGGGTTTACCTCATAATCCTCGGCAGGAACGGCAAAGCACATGCGCAGGAAGTTCGAGGCATAATCCAGGTCATTGCGCGGATAAACAAAGGGCTGACCGATGTGATACTTGTAAGCCCATGCCGCGATGGTAGGCATCTTTGCGATCAGGCGATGCGACGCGACCTCACGCTGATGCGGATCTGAAACGTCGGTCGAGTCGTGATAGAAGGCCGACATTGCGCCAACCACACCCACCATGATCGCCATGGGGTGCGCGTCACGACGGAAACCACGGTAGAAGTACTGCATCTGCTCATGCAGCATGGTGTGGCGCGTGATGGTAGTTTCGAATTCCTCGAGGTCTTTCGCTACAGGCAGCTCTCCGTACAGCAGCAGATAGCATACTTCGAGGAAGTGCGATTTCTCAGCCAGCTGATCGATCGGATATCCGCGGTGCAGAAGCTCACCTTTTTCGCCGTCGATGTAAGTGATCGTGCTGTCGCAGCTCGCGGTCGATGTGAAACCGGGGTCATAGGTGAATACGTCAGCCTGACCATAAAGCTTCCGGATGTCGATGACATCTGGCCCGGCTGTTGGTGAGTGAACCGGCAATTCGTAGGTTTTGCCATGGACAGTCAGGGTCGCTTTTTGTTGGCTCTCGGTCATGGTTGTCCCTTCCTCAATCTTACGCGTGTCGGTTCGCTGACCGACATAGCGGGCAACGGCTGCGCGCGGGCGCGCAGTCCGGGTGTTAGCGGAGCAGCGTTACCCGAATGTGAAGACCAGGTTTATGTCGCTGCATCAGAAAGTCGCGCCAGGCTTTCTTCACGTCCCAGCACGAGCATCATGTCAAATACCGAAGGTGTTACTGCCCGGCCTGCCAATGCCGCCCGAAGGGGGCCTGCTAACTTGCCGAACTTTAGCCCTTTCGCTTCTGCAAACGAATTCAGGGCTTCCTCCAGTTCGCTTCGCGTCCAGCTAACATTTTGCAACTGCGGCGTCAATTCCTTCAGTATACCATCGGATACAGAGTCGAGCGCCTTTTTAGCTTTTTCATCCGGATCAATCGGCCGAGATGTCAGCACAAAATGCGCTTTTTCAAGCAGTTCTGGAAAAGTTCGGGCGCGATCCTTGAGGCAATACATCGCACGCACCAGATCACCAGATTGTGTTTCAGTCAAAGCAGGAAGATCTGCTGCCGCCAGATAGCCAGCAATTTCTTTCTGCAATGCAGCATCGTTTGAGATGGCAATGTGTTGTCCACACAGGTTTTCCAGCTTTTTCAAATCGAAACGGGCAGGGCTCTTGCCGATTCCATCCAGATCAAACCACTCTTTGGCCTGTGCATCCGTAAAGAACTCGTCGTCTCCGTGGCTCCAGCCCAAACGCGCCAGATAATTGCGCATGCCAGCGGCCGGATATCCCATAGCCTGATATTCCTGCGCACCCAAAGCACCGTGGCGCTTGCTCAGTTTTTTACCATCAGGCCCATGAATCAGCGGAATGTGGGCCCAGACTGGGACATCCCAACCCATCGCCTCGTAGATCATCATCTGACGCGCGGCGTTGTTCAGGTGATCATCGCCACGAATGACGTGAGTAACACCCATATCATGATCGTCCACCACTACGGCCAGCATGTAGACGGGCGTGCCATCCGAACGCAGCAGAACCATATCATCCAGCTGATCGTTGCGGATCGTAACGTCGCCCTGGACCTGATCACGAATTACGGTCGAGCCTTCTTTTGGCGCTTTTATCCGAACGACAAATGGCAGGTCGGGGTGGCTGGCGGGGTCCGCATCACGCCATGGGCTTTGGAACAAGGTCGACTTACCTTCTTCCCGAGCCTGCTCCCGAAACGCAGAAATCTCGTCCTGAGTGGAGAAGCACTTGTAGGCTTTGCCTTCAGCCAGCAGTTGATGGGCAACTTCCGCATGACGGTCAGCGCCTTCGAATTGACTGATTACTTCGCCATCATGATCCAAACCCAGCCATTCCATACCCTGCAGGATCGCCGCTGTGGCTTCTGGGGTTGAACGTTCACGATCCGTGTCTTCGATACGCAACAGGAACTTACCGCCGCGGCCACGTGCATAAAGCCAATTAAACAGCGCGGTACGTGCGCCACCGATGTGCAGAAAGCCAGTGGGTGAAGGGGCAAAACGGGTGACGACCTGATCGGACATAGTGTTGATTAACCTTTTGGTAACCGTGTCGGGCATAGTGTTGGCGCCTGTCTAACGAGCCCGAAGGACGGGGGCAACCATGCGTGTTCTGGCACGGATTGAGGTCGCGTTGCTGAACCAGCGCGGATATCTGTTTCCCTGGTCTCCGGTCTGTCTGGCAATTGGCATAGGATTGTATTTCGGCCTCACATTCGAGCCGAACCAGCAGTTCTACTACGGCGTTGCTGCCTCAGGTTTGCTCGCGATCTGGGCTTGTCGCTGTTTGCCTGTTGCCTGGGCTCCGCTGGCAATTGGCGGGGGGCTTGTCGCTGCTGGTTTCTTACTGGCCGGTACGCGTGCCCATATGGTCGCAGAGCCGGTCTTGCAATGGCGCTACTACGGTCCTGTTGAGGGGAGGGTCGTTGCGCTGGACCGCTCTGCCTCGGATGCGCTGCGGATTACACTGGACGGTGTGCGGATCGGGGATGTACCCAAAGACCGTCGTCCGCAGCGCATCCGGTTGTCCTTGCATGGTGGTTCCACACCGCTGGAGCCGGGACAGAGAATTATGACGACGGCCTACCTGTCACCACCACAAGGGCCGGTGGAACCCGGTGGCTTTGATTTCCGTCGCCATGCATGGTTTCAGAAACTGGGTGCTGTTGGCTATACGCGTGTTCCGGTGCTGACCGTCGCACCTGCATCCGCGGGGCAGCGCGGCGTTCAGATTACAGCATGGCGCATGGCAATTTCTCAGCGTGTTCGATCCATATTACCTGGCGAGGTGGGTGGTTTCGCGGCTGCGGTTACGACTGGGGATCGAAGCGGCATGGGGCAGAACACTCTGGGCGCTCTTAGAATGTCGAATCTTGCGCACCTGCTGGCAATCTCTGGCCTACATATGGGGCTGCTGACGGGGTTTGTGTTTGTCGCATGTCGAATTGGGTTTTCTGCAGTTCCGGTCTTGGCGTTACGGCTGCCGGTTCGAAAACTCGCAGCAGTTTGTGCGTTAATTGCCGCAACAATCTACTTGGTTCTATCTGGTGGTAACGTCGCAACAGAACGCGCTTATGTCATGGTCTCTGTCATGTTTGGCGCGGTGCTGATTGATCGCAGGGCGATTTCTTTGCGAGCCGTAGCTGTGGCTGCGATCATCGTCCTGTTTTTGCGTCCAGAATCTTTGTTAAGTCCCGGTTTTCAAATGTCATTTGCAGCCACTACAGCTCTGGTTGCGATATTCGGAGGGCTTCGCGATTTTGGTCGAATTCCCGGGCCGAAATGGCTCCGACCAGTAGGAGGCGTGCTGCTATCTTCTGCCATAGCCGGACTAGCCACCGCTCCGGTCGGGGCGGCACATTTCAATACAATGGCTCACTATGGACTGTTGGCCAACATGCTCGCGGTACCGGTCATGGGCACGATCGTTGTTCCTGCAGCTGTAGTTGCGGCGCTTCTGGCTCCATTTGGGCTCGAAGTGGTGGCTCTGTGGGTGATGGGGTTGGGCCTCAGATGGATTATCGTAGTTGCGGACTGGATATCAGGTCTGAGTGGTGCCCAGGGATTTGTCGTCAGCCCGCCAAACTACGTCGTGCCGGTGATGGCACTGGGGGCGCTATGGCTGATTTTGTGGCGCGGAAGCGCCCGATGGATAGGTGCTGTGCCCATCATCGGAGCATTCCTGCTGTGGGGGCAGGGAAACCGGCCTGAAGTTTTGATCGCCGAGTCCGGAGGACTGGTGGGTGTAATGACAGAAACAGGACGCGCATTGAGCAAACAACGAGGGAGTGGGTTTGTTGCGACGGTTTGGTTGGAAAATGATGGTGACGGAGCGGATCAGTCAAAGGCCGCCAGTCGTTGGCCATCCGGCATCGACAAGGTGCAGAGATATTTGATGAACGACAAGGAGTTGGTTCACCTTACAGGTAAACGCGCAGCACAAGAGTTTAGCGAGTGCAGCAGTGATCAAATCGTTGTTTCGGCAGTACCCGTGTCACTGAACGGAGATTGCAAAATCTTCGACCCGGATTCGCTTTTGAAAACCGGAAGCCTTGCATTGTCACGGGGGGAAATACGCACAAGCGCTCAGGTAACCGGGCATCGGTTGTGGTCGCCCGTCCACAGGGACGGACACCAAACTCAATAGGTTCGGATCAGTCCAACCAAACGTCCCTGAACCTTGACCTTGTCTTCAGGCAGGACACGGGTTTCATAGGCGGGATTTGCCGCTTCCAGCGCGATGGCGTGACCACGGCGGAAGAACCTTTTCAGTGTGGCCTCCTGATCCTCGACCAAGGCCACAACGATGTCGCCATTGTCAGCGACGGTTGTTTCCCGGATGACAACGACATCGCCATCGTTAATACCAGCGTCGATCATCGAATCTCCGCGAACTTCGAGCGCATAGTGATCGCCCTGACCGGACACCATCGACCCCGGAACCGCTACGCGATGCGAAACGTGGCTGATGGCTTCGATGGGGACACCGGCTGCGATCCGACCCATTACAGGCAGTTCCATCGCATCGACAGTCACCGGTTCAAAATTGGCAGGGCGCGGCCCTGTAGGTCGATCACCTTCGATGACGCGAGGTTTGAAGCCGGCTGTCGGCTCACCACCCAGACTTTCGGGAAGCTTGACGATTTCAATCGCCCTGGCGCGGTGGGCGAGACGCCGGATAAAGCCGCGTTCTTCAAGCGCAGTAATCAAACGGTGAATCCCGGATTTTGATCTCAGGTCCAACGCAATCTTCATTTCATCAAAGCTGGGCGGAACACCGTCCGCCTGAACGCGTTTGTGGATGAATTCCAGCAAATCCAACTGTTTCTTGGTTAGCATTGCTCACACCTCGTCGCTCATGCGTTTTCTTTTGTTCTACGCATGTTCACGTTTTGTGTCAACGGATTTGCCGTTTGGATCAGATTGGAAGGTACAAAACCTCTTCACCCGCGTCTCGTTCGGGGTCGTTTGGTTCTCGTACCAACAGAGCGTTTGCTTGCGCTAAAACGCTGAGCAGAGAACTGTCCTGATCGGGGCAAGCTCGGATACCGTTTTCATCAACGATTGCCCGCATATAGTGCTCGCGTGGGCCGTTTTTACCGATAGGCTCGCCAAGTTTGGCCCGACGAAATGCTGGGAGACCATGTTCTAAACCCAACATCCGTCTGACTAACGGCACCAGAAATAGATATCCGCAAACCATTGCGCTAACCGGATTTCCGGGCAGGCCGACCATGGCTGCATCCCTGAAACGTCCCGCCATCAAGGGTTTTCCCGGGCGCATCCTGATTTTGTAGAAAGAGCGCTCCATCCCCAACGCCTGTGATACATCAGACACAAGGTCGTAATCCCCGACCGACGCACCACCAATCGTTACAACAAGATCGGCGCCAGCAGCCATTCCGAACGCGGTTTCAAGCGACGATGTTGTGTCTTTTGCGATGGGCAGAATGCGAACATGCGCACCCGCTTCTTCCAATAAGGCTTTGAGACCGAAGGTGTTCGAGGCGATGATCTGATCGGGCCCGGGTGCCTCGCCGGGCATTACCAGTTCATCACCCGTTGAGATCAGGGCAATCTGCGGTTTCTGCGCAACGGGAACTGTCGCGATGTTCATAGCCGCCAGCAGCGCAAGATCCTCTGGCCGCAGTCGGCGCGGGGCAGTGATGATCGTGCCTTTGGTAAAATCCACACCCGCAGGGCGAATGTTGGTTTTTGTACCTGGATCATCGGTTATGGTGATCAAATCACCGCGACGATCGACATCTTCCTGAATTACAATAAAATCCGCGCCTTCCGGAACCGGTGCACCAGTAAAGATGCGAACAGCCTGGCCGGGACCAACAGGTCTATCAAACCGTTTTCCTGCAACTGCCTCGCCGACGACTTTGAACATGGCATGCAGTTCAACTTCGGCGGCTTTTACAGCATATCCATCCATCGAAGACGCAGCGAATGGAGGCTGGTCTCGCGTTGCCAAAATATCCTGCGCCAAAATGCGACCAGAAGCTTCGGCAAGCGGAACCGTTTCGGCCGGTAATGCAGAAACAAGTTCAAAAAGAAGGGTGCGCGCTTCTTCTACTGTAATCATTCCGCTTCGTAACGTCCTGACTTTCCGCCATCTTTCAAGATCACTCGGATGGCGCCAATTTCCATCGCTTTGTCGACGGCCTTGGTCATGTCGTAAACGGTGAGCGCTGCGGTCGATACGGCGGTCAAGGCTTCCATTTCAACACCGGTTTGTCCCGAAGTTTTTACCGTCGCTTCGATAAGAACGCCGGGAAGATCGGGATCCAAAGTCAACTCGACGGCAACTTTGGTTACAGGCAGCGGATGACACAAAGGAATCAGGTCGGGCGTTTTCTTTGCACCCATGATCCCTGCGAGACGTGCAATTCCGAGAACATCGCCCTTTTTAGCACGGCCTTCTGAAATGATATCAAAGGTTTCTCGCGCCATTTTAATGTGACCGGCAGCCACTGCGACACGATCCGTTACCTGTTTGTTAGAGACATCGACCATGTGGGCCTGACCTTTGGCATCGAAATGCGTCAGCGGCATCACATTACTCCGGGGATCAGCGGGTTTGCGAGCAGTTCATGGGTGGCGGCAGCAACATCATCCTGACGCATCAGGCTTTCACCAATCAGAAAGCACCGGGCGCCATAGCGGGCAATATCGGCCAGATCAGCAGGAGTGCTGAGACCACTCTCACACACGATTGTACGATCGCCCGGAACCAGTTTAGACAGCCGGCGCGTCGTATCAAGAGTTGTCTCGAACGTCTTGAGGTTACGGTTGTTTATACCAATCAAAGGGCTTTTGAGCTCAGCTGCACGCGCAAGTTCGTCCTCATCATGGACTTCGATCAGAACATCCATGCCCCAATCAAACGCCGTTCGCTCCAGTTCTGCAGCCTGATTATCTTCAACCGACGCCATGATGATGAGGATACAGTCAGCGCCCAGGGCACGTGCCTCGACCACCTGATAAGGATCATACATGAAGTCTTTTCGCAACGCCGGCAGAGAGCAGGCGTCTCGAGCGGCAGTCAGATACTCTTTTGCCCCCTGAAAGCTGGGCGTATCCGTCAGGACAGACAAACAGGTGGCGCCGCCGTCTTCATAGGCTTTTGCCAGGGCTGGTGGATCAAAATCCGTGCGGATCAGACCCTTGGAAGGGCTGGCCTTTTTTACTTCGGCAATCAGGCCATAGCCTTGCCGCGTCGCACCTTGAAGGGCCTTTGCAAAACCGCGAACCTCAGATGCTTCGCGTGCGGCGGCTTCCATTTCTTCCAAAGGCTTACGGGCTTTGTCTGCCGCGACTTCCTCGAGTTTGTAGGCCTTGATTTTATCCAGAACAGTCTCGGTCATGCGGCTTCCTGTGTAATGCGGGCAAGTGCGGCGATCTTATCTTTAGCTTTACCGCTGTCGATACTTTCAGCAGCTTTTTCAACACCTTCACGAAGATCTTGTGCGGCATCAGCAACCACCAGAGCAGCGGCCGAGTTCAGCAATACCGCGTCCCGGTAGGCCGATGGTGCACCGTCGAGCAATGCCCGGAATGCCATTGCGTTCTCTTCAGGAGTTCCACCAACGATGTCTTCAAAGGGATGTACGGGCAGGCCTGCATCCTCCGGATGCAATTCGACCTCTCTCACACCACCATCTTCCAGTGCAGCAACCCAGCTAACGCCGGTAATTGTCAGTTCATCGGTTCCGTCCGAACCATGCACCAGCCATGCGTGCTCAGCTCCCAATAAGCCGAGTGTTTCGGCCATCGGTCTGATCAGATCCCTGCTGAATGCTCCGGTCAACTGGCGTCTGACACCTGCCGGGTTGGTCAGCGGCCCGAGAATGTTGAAAATCGTGCGTGTTCCCAACTCTTGCCGGGTTGGCATGACGTGGGCAATGGCGGGATGATGCATAGGAGCCATCATGAAACCGATGCCAGCCTGTCTGAGTGCAGTTTCAACGATTTCCGGGCCAACCATCACGTTAATGCCCAGTTGGCCAAGTGCGTCCGCAGCGCCTGACTTCGAGCTGAGATTGCGGTTGCCATGTTTGGCGACTGTCACTCCGGCACCGGCCACAACAAACGCCGTCGCGGTCGAGATATTCAATGTCCCTTTGCCGTCGCCGCCAGTTCCGACGATATCGATCGCTCCGGCAGGTGCTTCGACTTTATTGCATTTGTCGCGCATGACTGCTGCGGCGGCCGCGTATTCTTCGACCGTCTCGCCGCGTGTCCGCATCGCCATCAGCAGGCCGCCAATCTGACTGGGGGTTGCCTCACCTTCGAAGAGGATCGAAAAGGCCTGTTCTGCCTCGGCACGGGTCAGGGGCCGATCGGCAGCTGCTCCGATCAGCGGTTTCAGCGCGTCGCTCATGCGGGGACTTTCATTTCGTTTAGGAAGTTCTTGAGAAGGGCGTGGCCATGTTCGGATGCGATGGATTCCGGGTGGAACTGGACACCATGGATCGGCAGTTCCTTGTGTTGAAGGCCCATGATGGTGCCGTCTTCGAGCTCTGCTGTGATCTCAAGGCAATCTGGCAGCGTTTCACGTTCCACCACCAAAGAATGATAGCGGGTCGCTTCGAAAGGCGAGGGCAGGCCAGCGAACACACCTTTGCCAGTGTGATGCATCATACCCATTTTGCCATGCACGATCTCATGGCAACGAACGACATTGCCACCAAAGCTTTGACCGATGGTCTGATGCCCAAGGCAAACACCTAACAGCGGTGTTTTGGTCTCTGCCGCCGCATCGGTCAGGGCCAGACAGATGCCAGCCTGATCTGGGTCACAAGGGCCGGGGCTCAGCAGTATCCCTGCCGGGTTCATAGCCATGGCTTCCTGTACATCCAGCGCATCGTTGCGGCGCACGACCATTTCAGCGCCCAGCTCGCCCAGATAGTGAACCAGATTGTAGGTAAACGAGTCGTAGTTGTCGATCAGCAGCAGCATTTGGGCACTTATCTCAGCTTTGGCATTTCGGGCTGGCGATACAGCCCTCGGCCACGGTATAATGTCGGGACATACATGCTCAGGCTTGCGCGGCAGCGTCAAGGGTACATCCCTATCTTGATCTATCGTGTGGGTGAGCACCGCATCAGACGGTGCACAGGCTGTCGAGGCAGGCAGAAAGGCGAGAGGCGAAATAAGATGGGCGGATTTATCGGTGGAATGATCGCCGGGGCGGTCGTTGTTTTGATCTTGGGTGCGGTGCTGTCGTTGAATACACCGCTGACAAGCAAGCCTGTTTTGGTGACCTCGGCCCCGTCGGTCGATGCGATCGATGCTCCTGAGGTCGAAGCCGAGGTTGATGGTTCGGGCTCTGATTCTGATCTTGTTGAAGTCGCGCCCAGTGCGCTCGCGGCCATTGATACCCAGTCTGATGATCTGGTCGATCTGGACGGTATAGAACCCGAAGCTGATTCCCGGCCCGAAATCGGCGGTGCAACGCAGGGATTGGAAAATCCTGGCACCAACGAGGCGACTGAGGTGACCGTGAGCACGGAAGCGCCAACCGCGCCCCCAGCGCCAGCACCAGTTCCTGCTTCGCCTCAGGAAGATGTGGAGCCTGTCGTTGTGGATGCAATGCCGCCTCAGCCTTCGCAGCCTGAAGAAGAAGAAATAGCGTTGCTGGTACCCGAGGACAATGTAGCGCCTGAGAAGGACACGCCTGAGCAAACCGAGTTGCCCAGGGATGAGGTCGAACCTGAACCCGAAACCACTTCACTGCCGTCCGAAGAGGGTACTGATGAGGAAATTTCGCTCGAGGACAATCCAATTGCGGTAGAAGGTGACGAAGACACTCTGCCGCGAAAGCGTGCGCGCATTGCATCGTTGCCACAGATCGGCGGTGAAGAACCCGCAACTGCAGCGACATTGGTGGGCAAGCGGGTCCTACCGTTGACAGAGCGGGATGCTGAGCCGACAGAGACGGACGAAAACTCTGACGACCCTGCAGCGATGACCGGAAAGCCGATCGAGGACTACGCCGCAGATTTCGAAAACCCTGAATCCAAGCCGTTGATGTCGATTATTCTGATCGACGACGAAGGCGCGTTCGGGGCTGAAGCCCTTAAGGATTTCCCATATCCGCTTAGCTTCGCCGTAAGCCCGTCTGACCCTGATGCAGCTGGCAAGATGGCACGCCACCGCGAAGCGGGTTTCGAAGTGCTTGCGCTGGCGGATTTGCCAGAGGCGGCCAGTGCTCAGGAT
Source organism: Ruegeria sp. CH6 (assembly GCF_056537005.1). Lineage (NCBI taxonomy): Bacteria > Pseudomonadati > Pseudomonadota > Alphaproteobacteria > Rhodobacterales > Roseobacteraceae > Ruegeria > Ruegeria sp. CH6. Next base: position 563,025 of record NZ_JBQFQS010000002.1, read on the forward strand.
GCTGAGGTCTCGTTGTCAGTATGGCTGGAAATGCTTCCAGAGACCGTTGGAATTTTGGAAGGCGTTGAATCAGGTATTCAGGGAAACCGCAAATTGGCCGACCAGGTCGCCGAGATTGCCGGAGGAACCGGGCGCGGGATTATCACTCAGGATAATGGGTTGAATACCGTGCAAAAGCTGGCTGCTCGGAATGGTGTCCCGTCGAGTGTTGTTTTCCGTGACTTTGACGGTGCGCGCCAAGATCCGAAAGTGATGCGGCGTTTCCTGGATCAGGCGGCTTTCCGTGCAGGTCAGGACGGTGCGGTTGTGATGCTGGGTCGGCTGCGGCCTGAAACGATTTCAGCCCTTCTGCTATGGGGCCTCGAAGATCGGGGCAACCGCGTCGCGATGGCACCGATTTCTGCTGTTATGAAGTATGAAGTTCAATAGGGCTTAAGCAAATCCATCGAACAATGGGCGGCGGTCTTTCGACTTGCCGCCCGATTTCTTAGGAGTTTCCTGAGCCAGTAAACCTTGCCGCATCCGCAGCTGCGCGTCGGATGGCATTCGATTTATGGACAGTCTCCATATACTCGGCCTCCGGGTCGCTGTCGTAGACAACACCACCGCCCGCTTGAATGTAGAGCTTGCGATCTTTCACAATGGCAGTGCGCAGCGCGATACACATATCCATGTCGCCACCCGCGCTGAAGTACCCGACACCACCGCCATAGATGCCGCGCTTTTCAGGCTCAAGTTCGTCGATGATCTCCATCGCACGGACCTTGGGCGCGCCCGAGACCGTACCGGCAGGCATACCAGCAAAGAACGCATCCAGCGCGTCTTTGTCTTCGGCAAGTTCACCGACGACGTTCGAAACGATATGCATCACGTGGCTGTAGCGCTCGATGATGAACTCTTCGGTCGGGCGTACGGTGCCGATCTTGGAGACCCGCCCGGTATCATTGCGACCAAGATCGAGCAGCATCAGATGCTCGGCGAGTTCTTTCTTGTCGGCCAGAAGATCGACTTCATTTGCCTTGTCTTCTTCCGGGGTCGCACCGCGTGGCCGGGTGCCCGCGATGGGTCGGATTGTGACCTCGCTGCCAAAGACGCGCACCAGAATCTCGGGGCTTGCGCCCACGACCTGAAATCCGCCGAAGTTGAAATAGAACATGAACGGCGACGGGTTCGTACGTCGAAGCGAGCGATAGAGCGTGAAGGGGGGCAGGGGAAACTCCTGCGTCCAACGCTGCGCCGGGACGACCTGAAAAATATCGCCAGCCCGGATGTATTCCTTGGCCTTTTCGACAGCTTCCATGTATCCGGATTTGGTGAAGTTCGACACCGGCGGTGCAACTTCATGGGCTTCACCCAGATCACGGGTCTCGGCTGGCATGGCGCGTTCAAGATCGCGCACGGCGTCCATCACGCGTTCTGCGGCCTGTGCATAAGCCGCCTTGGCAGTCTGTCCGTCACTGACCCATGCGGGGGATACAACAGTGACTTCGCCCTTAACACCATCCAGGACTGCGATGACCGAAGGGCGCAGCATGATTGCATCGGGCAGGCCCATGGGATCCGGGTTCACATCAGGCAGATACTCAACCAGACGAACCATGTCGTAACCCAGATAGCCAAACAAACCCGCCGCCGCTTGCGGCAGATCGTCGGGCAGGGCGATCCGGCTTTCGGCTAACAGGGCGCGCAGGTTGTCCATCGGGTTGCCGTCTTGCGGCTCGAATGCTTCGCCGTCAAATCGGGCAGACCGGTTCAGCGAAGACGATTCCCCGTCGCACCGCCAGATCAGGTCCGGTTTCATCCCGATGATCGAGTACCGGCCGCGCACCTCACCACCAGTCACCGATTCCAGCATGAACGCGTCTTTCTGCGCGCCCGTCAGCTTGAGCATCAATGAGACCGGTGTATCGAGGTCCGCCGCCAGCCGGGTATAAACAACCTGATTTTCGCCCGCTTCATAGGCGCGTGCGAAAGTGTCGAACTCAGGGGTCAGGGCCATTCCGCTCTCTCTTAGAAGTTGGCCTGAACGGCATTCAGGGCAGGCTGATCCACGACAGGACGTGCGCGGGTCTGAGCGTCGCGCACATAGATGTCAAAGATGTTCTGGGCCAAGGCTTGGTTCAGCTGCGCAGCAAGCGCTTGCTGCATCTGACGTTGTTCATCCGTTTCCGCAGGAGGCAACTCTTCATCAAGACGAACGATCAGAGCCGAACCAATGCCCGGAATGACGCGCAGCTCTCCGAGTTCCATTTCGAAAACCTCTGTCATGAAATCCGCAGGTACATCTTCAAGGAAGGCGGTGCGGGTAAGAGCGTTTTCAACGCGGAATGGCAGACCAGTCGTGGTAAAATCACCGTCCGTCGCCAGTTGGGTCAGTACAGTGTTCGCCTGTTCTTGCAGGGCTTTAGCGGTCTCTTCCTGCAACCAGGCTGCAATCACCTGATCACGCGCACTGTCCAACGGCTCTGGGCGCGGTGGCAAAACTTCATTCAGGCGCAGGGCAAAGATCGAACCATCGTCAAGGAACGCCACCTCAGGAAAATCGCCTTCCTGCACGGCCTGAGCAACACTACGGAAGCCTTCATAGGCTGCAACGCCGTCTTCGCTCTGGGCTGTCCAGTCGATTTCGCCCAGTTCCATCTCGGTTTCGCTCACCAGCTCTTCGAGAGTCGCGCCGCCGGCCAACATGTCATTGATGTCTTCGGCCTGCGCTTCGATCAGACGTCGTGCGCGATCTGCAGCAAGCTCTTCGCGCAGCTCAGGTGCAGCCTCCTCGAACGGTACATTGTTTTCTGCCAGCGAGCCATTGATACGGAACAGGGCCGGGCCAAACTGAGATGGCAACGGACCTACAACATCGTCGAGTTCAGCCGCAAATACGGCATCTGCTGCTTCGCCAAGATCTTCGCGAGTTACATCGCCAAGATCCACGTCGCTCAGTTCAAGCTCACGCGCACGAACCAGTTGTTCGAAGCTGCTGCCACCAACTTCCAATTGCGCCAGGGCTTCGGTCGCCGCTTCTTCGCTGGGAAACACAAGTTGTTCTACCAAGCGGCGTTCTGGTTGTTGATATTGCTCGGCGCGTTGGTCGTATAAACGACGCAGCGAGTCTTCATCGATCTCAACCGTGTCCAACTGCATTTCCGGCGATAGGATCGCATAAGTCAGGCGCTTGGTGCGGGGTAGAGTGAAGAAATCGGTGTTTTCGTCGTAGTAAGTTTGGATCTGCTCGTCAGTCGGCGCTGCGACGGATGTTTCGAGCGCATCGCTTGCGAGCGTGGCAACCGTGAAGCTGCGGCGGGCCAGAACATAGTTCGCCAGAGTTTCGGTCAGTGTTGCGGGCATTTCGACGCCGCTCATTACTGCGCCTTGCACGATGGTACGCGCAGATTCTTTACGCAGATCCGCCTCGAACTGGGAATCCGTGATCCCGGCCTGTTCCAGCTGGAAACGATAGGCTTCGCGATCGAATGTGCCGTTCACGCCCTGGAATGCAGGAATCTGTACGATTTCATTTTGAAGATTTTCATCACCAATTGAGATGCCGAGCTCTTGGGTTTCATTGTCCAGCGCGGCCAGCGCAATCAGGCGTGACAGTGCCCTTTGATCAAGTCCCAATTGCTGCGCTTGAGACATTTGCAGCGGTTGGCCGGTCTGGGCCTCGACCGCTCGGATCTCACGCTGCAACTCAAGTACATATTCCTGAACTGAAACGTCCTCGTTGCCTACCTGCGCAACCGAACGTGCGGTTCCGCTGAGATTGACGGCACCAAATCCGGCGAGTCCCACCATCAAAAGACCCATGAGAATCCAGACAAAGGTTTTGGATAGGTTTTTCATGCCTGCGGCCATGGTGCCCTCTTGCTTCTTTCGGCAGGTATCTGCCCTGTCGGTTGCGGCCCTGAATACGATGCGCGTGCCCGGGGGGCAAGCTCAGAAGGTCAATGCCTGCAAGCGGTCGAACAATTGTTCGATGCCTCGACGATCGAGATTGGCAAACGCGATGCGAACCTGTCGCTTTCCGGCAGGATCATGGTCCGGTATGAACATCGTTCCGGGAAGGAGCAAAATGCCTGCCTCTGACACCAAACGACGAGCGACTTCATCTGACGGCATGTCAAACGGGTGTTCTAGATAGGCAAAATATGCGCCTAACCCCAACAAGCGCCAGCCCTTGGATTTGAGACGCGGCATGCCCTCAGAAATTGCTGCGCGACGATCAAGGATCTCTGCCCGTTCGCCTGCCAGCCATTGGGTCAGGTTCTGCATCCCCCAGCGTGCTGCAAACTGTCCGATTTGCCCGGGGCAAATTGCGACGGTATCCAGAAACTTCTCCATTTCAGCCAGCAACGAAACGCTGCTGGCCACAGCACCAACACGGTGGCCTGTCAGGCGATATGCTTTGGAGAAAGAATACAGATGAACCAGAGTGTCTTCCCAACCGGGCTGCTGGAACAGTGCGTGCGGAGGACCATTGCGACTGTCGAAGTCGCGATATGTCTCATCGACCAGTAAACGAATGCCTGCCTCGCGTGCCAGGTCATAGAAAGCCAACACAAGCTCAGCAGGATACTCGACGCCACCGGGATTGTTTGGAGTAACAAGCGCGATGGCACGCGTCTTATCTGTTATCAGCGAGCGGGCTTTGTCGGGGTCTGGTAACAGATCGTCACCCGTTGGAAGATCAACGGCACGCACACCCGCCATATCCAGCCACATTTTATGGTTAAAATACCATGGGGTTGGCAGGATAACCTCATCTTCCTGATCCGTTATCGCCGAGATTACGGCAGAGAAGGCCTGATTGCAGCCAGAAGTGATCGCAACGTGATCAGCTGTGATTGCAGCAGCATAATGCTCACTAATTTCACGTGCCAATTCTGAGCGAAGGTCATCGTTGCCAAGAACAGGCCCATACAGGTGGGCGCTGTCTTCGTTAATCGCGAACTCTGCCATGGCCTGACGCAATGCCAATGGTGGCGGGTCAACAGGTGCCGCCTGACTGACATTGATCAATGGCCGATCAGCAGTGAACTCAACCCCTTCCAGCCACCGGCGCGCCTCCATCACCGGAGGAGCGAAAGTGGAGGCGGTACGTGTCAGTGTCATCGGCTATCCGATTCTGATTGCGAGGAACTCCCCGCGGTCTGATTGAGGCAAAGGATGGTGTTTGTTCACCAGTTAGTCTGTACCGCGATAGGGCTCGACATATTGCAGCGCCATATCCCACGGGAAGAAAATCCAGGTATCCTGGCTCACTTCGGTGATGAAGGTATCTACCATCGGGCGCCCTTTGGGCTTGGCATAAACCGTAGCGAAATGAGCGTTGGGATACATATCCCGCACCAGTTCCAGGGTTTTACCGCTGTCGACAAGATCATCGATGATCAGAACGCCTGTGCCATCGCCCATCAGATCAGCATCGGGGGCTTTGAGAACTTCGGCCTCGCCCTGTTCCTGATGATGATAAGAGCGAACGCTGATGGTATCGACGGTTCGGATATCCAGTTCTCGGCTTACGATCATGGCGGGAGCCATCCCGCCACGCGTGATCGCCACGACGGCTCGCCATGCGCCGTCATCCGGACCCTGTCCATCCAGACGCCAGGCCAAAGCGCGGGAATCACGATGTATCTGATCCCAGCTGATGTGAAAGCCTTTTTCGTGGGGCAGGCGGTCCTTGGCGCTCATGATCTGTTATCCTTTTTCAACGTCCGGCGCATCGACGGCTTTCATACCGACGATATGGTAACCCGAATCCACGTGCAGGTTTTCACCGGTTACACCGCTGCTCAGGTCAGACAACAGGTAGAGTGCTGAATTGCCGACATCATCGATGGTTACATTGCGGCGCAGCGGCGAGTTGTATTCGTTCCACTTCATGATGTAGCGGAAATCACCAATACCGCTGGCAGCCAGCGTTTTGATCGGGCCAGCCGAGATAGCGTTGACGCGGATGCCATCTTTGCCGAGGTCTTCGGCCAGATACTTTACCGATGCCTCAAGTGCGGCCTTGGCAACACCCATAACATTGTAGTGTGGCATGACTTGCTCGGCACCGTAGTAGGTTAGGGTGATCGCGCTGCCACCTTCGGTCATCAACTTCTCGGCGCGCTGCATGACAGCCGTGAACGAATAAACCGACACATCCATCGTCAGGTTGAAGTTCGCGCGCGATGTGTCCACGTAGCGGCCACGAAGTTCATTCTTGTCGGAAAATCCGATGGCATGCACGATGAAGTCCAGCTTGCCCCACTTTTCAGACAGCGATGTAAACAGACCATCGATCGACGCTTCGTCACTTACGTCGCAGGGGAGTACGATTTCGCTGCCCAATTGTGCCGCCAAAGGGTCAACACGCTTCTTCAGAGCATCCCCTTGATAAGAGAAGGCCAGTTCGGCCCCGGCATCGGACAAGGCGCGGGCGATTCCCCATGCGATTGATTTGTCATTGGCCAGTCCCATGATGAGGCCGCGTTTGCCGGCCATCAACTGATTTGACATGTTCGGTTCTCCGCCTGTCTTCGCGATATGTTGAGTTGGTTTATGCCATTGATTGCGCTGCTTCAAGGCCGTGCACTCTTGCGCCGGAGCGGGTTCTCGCCGTAGGGTCGTTAACAATTCGTTCCAGGGGATGGAAATGAGTGAGCGTACTGGCATTTTCGCTGGCGCCGATCCGTTTGAAATAGCGGGGCGGTGGTTAGCCGAGGCCGAAGAGACAGAACCGAACGATCCGAATGCGATTGCGCTTGCAACCGTTGATTCTGATGGCTTGCCGAATGCCCGGATGGTCCTTTTGAAAGAGATCGAAAAGGACGCATTCGTATTCTATACGAATTACGAAAGTGCAAAGGCCCGAGAACTGGACAGTGCAGGAAAGGCCGCGTTTGTCATGCACTGGAAATCGTTACGGCGACAAATCCGTGTTCGTGGTATCATTGCTAAAGAAGAAGGGCCGCAAGCCGATGAATATTATGCGTCCCGATCGCTGAAAAGCCGTCTGGGTGCATGGGCGTCGCAGCAGTCGCAGCCATTGTCGAGCAGGGCCGCTTTGATGGCTGAGGTTGCTAAGGTCACGGCAAAGCTGGGGTCGAATCCTCCGCGTCCACCGTTCTGGGGCGGATACCGCTTGACCCCCGTGGAAATCGAGTTCTGGGCTGATGGTGCATTCCGGTTGCATGACCGGTTCCGTTGGTATCGTGAAATGCCCGGTCACGAATGGCGTGTGCAGAGGCTGAATCCATGACACTCACGTATCGTGAAATGCAACACCCGGAAATTTCAGGGCTTTTTCAGCTTGAATTTGCGGCTCAATATCATACACATCCGACCCTTAACGACTTGAGCTTTTTCGTGATGGGAAAACCGTGCCAGAAGATCTGAATAGCATGTACCGCGTCCGTGGACACGTTAAATGGTTCGATCCCGCAAAGGGATACGGATTTGTTGTGTCCGACGAAGGTGGGCCGGATATTCTGTTGCACGTGAATGTCTTGCGCAATTTCGGTCAGAGCTCCGTCGCTGACGGTGCGGGTATCGAAATCATGACACACCGCACCGATCGCGGCGTGCAGGCGGTCGAGGTTGTCAGTATTGATCCGCCGGAACGCACCGACTCGATGCTGTTGGCTGATTTTGCCGAGTTGGACCCGGCAGAGATATCCGACGCGCCGTTGGAGGCTGCTCGGGTAAAATGGTTCGACAAAGGCAAAGGCTTTGGTTTCGCGAACGTCTTTGGTCGTAGTGAAGACGTGTTTCTGCATATTGAAGTTCTACGCCGCTCGGGTCTGGCCGATCTGCAACCGGGTGAGGCATTAGCGATGCGCGTCATAAACGGCAAGCGAGGCCGGATGGCAGCTCAGGTACTGGCCTGGGAAGCAGCGTTGGACGACTGAGGCAGCCCATGAAGTTGTTTCCGGTACTTGCAGTTGTAACAATGCTCTGGTCCGGGAATGCACTTGCTGCCTGCCGAGCCGATAGTGTCGACCTCAAAAACGATCAGGCCCAGATTCGATTCGATGTGGAATTAGCCGTGACGCCTCAAGAGAGGTCGCGCGGCTTGATGTTCCGGGAATCGCTTCCGCGCCGTTCGGGTATGTTGTTCGTCTTTGATCCTCCTCAGCGTGTGGCGTTCTGGATGAAGAACACTCTGATTCCGTTGGACATGATTTTTCTCGATAAAACCGGGACGGTGACTCGCGTTCACGAAGGTGCGATTCCCGGAAATCTGACACCTGTTGAAGGCGGTGATTCCGTGTTTGCGGTGCTGGAAATCAATGCAGGCTTGGCCTCGCGCTATTCAATCAAACCCGGAACTGTCATGCGGCATGAAATTTTTTCACAAGGACCCGCAAAATGGCCTTGTTAGGGGTTTTCAAATCAGATCGGCATCGTTAGGAAGGCGCACGGTCCGGGGCGTGGCGCAGTCTGGTAGCGCACCTGTTTTGGGTACAGGGGGTCGTAGGTTCGAATCCTGCCGCCCCGACCACTTCTTTCAAAAAATTGAAAGCGCAATTGGGTCTGACAATAGTCAGACCCTGCGTTTTTTCGGCCAGACCAAAAGACGTGTGTGCGCCTGGTGTGGCATCTTCCACCTTTGAATTATTGATGCTTTTGATGACGGGCTTAGGCCCGAGATTACAATCATAGAACCAGATGTTTTGCGCCGAGGAGAACCTTGCACGCCCGGATCTCAGGAAGGGGCGCAGCTATATCTTCGAACTCACAAACAAATTTTCGGGTTAATTGAAAAAACTTGAAAACGCCGCTTGACGATGTCGGGGCGTAGCCATAATACACCCCAACGTTCAGCAACGAACGGGCAGCGGGCGGTTGTAGCTCAGTTGGTTAGAGTACCGGCCTGTCACGCCGGGGGTCGCGGGTTCGAGCCCCGTCAACCGCGCCATCGCTGCCAGCCTTTGATCCGGGTTAATGGATCAGACATAGACCCTAAATGCGCGGTTGTAGCTCAGTTGGTTAGAGTACCGGCCTGTCACGCCGGGGGTCGCGGGTTCGAGCCCCGTCAACCGCGCCATTTTCCTTTCAATGCCGATGATAAATAAACCCCTACCGGGGGCACGGATTGGATTGTGGTCTCAGTGTCAGGAGATGTCGGCAATAAACCGTTAGTTCACACTTTGTTCTAACTTTTTTGTTGGAGACTCGGCGCCGCTCGCCTATTTCTAGGACACTTGTTTGTTGGGGGCCTGAATGGCTGAGCTGAAAAATATCGAGGTGCGCGGTGCGCGCGAGCATAACCTCAAGGGAATCGATGTCGACATTCCGCGCGACCAGCTGGTTGTGATTACCGGTTTGTCGGGCTCTGGTAAGTCATCGCTGGCGTTTGACACCATCTATGCCGAAGGCCAGCGCCGCTATGTCGAGAGCCTGTCAGCCTACGCCCGTCAGTTCCTTGACATGATGGAAAAGCCGGACGTGGACCACATTAGTGGTCTTTCCCCGGCGATTTCGATCGAGCAGAAAACAACATCCAAGAACCCTCGTTCTACGGTCGGTACTGTCACCGAGATATACGACTATATGCGGCTGCTGTTTGCGCGCGCCGGAACGCCCTATAGCCCCGCCACCGGTCTGCCCATTGAGGCGCAGCAGGTGCAGGACATGGTCGATCGCATCATGACGATGGAGGAGGGGACACGTGGCTATCTTCTGGCTCCGATTGTGCGGGATCGGAAGGGGGAATACAAAAAAGAGTTCCTTGAGCTTCGGAAGCAGGGTTTTCAGCGGGTCAAAGTGGATGGTGAGTTCTATGAACTGGATGAGCCGCCTGTGCTGGACAAGAAGTTCCGGCACGACATCGATGTTGTCGTCGACCGCCTTGTTGTCCGTGAAGGCATGGAGACCCGCCTGGCCGACAGCCTGAGAACAGCGCTGGATCTGGCAGATGGAATCGCGATTCTCGAGACTGCTCCGCGTGAAGGTGATCCCGAGCGTATCACGTTCAGCGAGAATTTTGCTTGCCCGGTCAGTGGCTTCACCATTCCGGAAATCGAACCGCGGTTGTTTTCGTTTAACGCACCTTTCGGGGCGTGTCCGGACTGCGATGGGCTAGGTGTCGAGTTGTTCTTTGACGAACGCCTTGTGGTACCCGACCAAACGCTCAAACTGTATGACGGGGCACTCGCGCCATGGCGCAAAGGGAAGTCGCCGTATTTCTTGCAGACAATCGAGGCGATTGCCCGCCATTACGACTTTGACAAGAACACACCCTGGAAGGATCTGCCTTCTAAGGTTCAGCAGGTGTTTCTTCGCGGTTCCGGGGATGAGGAAATTCAGTTCCGGTATGACGAAGGGGGACGCGTTTATCAGGTCACGCGCAGCTTTGAGGGTGTGATTCCCAATATGGAGCGCCGCTATCGCGAAACAGACAGCGCATGGATTCGAGAAGAATTCGAACGGTACCAAAACAACCGACCCTGCGGGACGTGTGAAGGTTATCGCCTGCGTCCCGAAGCGCTTGCGGTCAAGATTGCAGGGCAGCACGTGGGTCAGGTCGTTGAGATGTCGATCCGTGAGGCGCTCGCGTGGATTGAGGATGCCCCAAACCATCTGAGCGCGCAAAAGAATGAAATTGCGCGAGCTATTCTGAAGGAAATCCGTGAGCGTCTCGGGTTCTTAAATAACGTTGGTTTGGAATACCTTACGCTCTCACGTTCAAGTGGAACCTTGTCTGGTGGGGAGAGCCAGAGGATTCGTTTGGCAAGCCAGATCGGTTCGGGCCTGACCGGTGTCCTGTATGTTTTGGACGAACCTTCGATTGGTTTGCACCAGCGGGACAATGACCGTCTCCTTGGCACACTCAAGAACCTGCGCGATCAGGGAAACACTGTCATCGTCGTCGAACATGACGAAGAGGCGATCCGAGAAGCTGATTACGTGTTCGATATTGGACCCGGTGCGGGTGTTCACGGCGGTCAGGTCGTCAGTCATGGTACGCCGGATCAAATTGCCGGTGATGCGGCTTCGATCACGGGCCAGTACCTCTCCGGTGTTCGAGAGATTGCTGTCCCGTCTGAAAGACGCAAAGGCAACAAGAAGAAAGTTACCGTTGTCAAAGCAACGGGTAACAATCTGAAGAATGTGACCGCAGAATTCCCGCTCGGTAAGTTTGTTTGTGTCACCGGCGTGTCCGGTGGGGGTAAATCGACGCTGACCATTGAAACGCTTTTCAAGACTGCCTCGATGCGGCTGAACGGCGCGCGGCAGACGCCTGCGCCCTGTGAAACTATCAAAGGGTTGGAGCATCTGGATAAGGTCATCGATATTGACCAGCGACCCATCGGGCGGACTCCGCGTTCAAATCCAGCGACTTACACCGGTGCCTTCACCCCGATTCGCGACTGGTTCGCTGGATTGCCAGAGGCGAAAGCGCGTGGTTACAAACCCGGACGGTTCAGCTTTAACGTCAAAGGTGGACGCTGTGAGGCCTGTCAGGGCGATGGGGTCATCAAAATCGAGATGCACTTCCTCCCCGATGTCTACGTGACCTGCGAAACCTGTAAGGGCGCGCGCTATAACCGCGAGACTCTTGAAATCAAGTTCAAGGGTAAGTCCATCGCTGACGTCCTTGATATGACAGTCGAGGATGCGCAGGAATTCTTCAAAGCGGTGCCTTCGATCCGCGACAAGATGGATGCTTTGGCGCGTGTAGGCCTCGGCTATATCAAGGTGGGTCAGCAGGCCACCACGTTGTCAGGGGGCGAGGCGCAGCGGGTTAAGCTGTCAAAGGAACTGAGCAAACGATCGACCGGTCGCACGCTCTATATCCTTGATGAGCCAACAACTGGTCTTCATTTCGAGGATGTTCGCAAGTTGTTGGAAGTACTGCATGAACTGGTCGATCAGGGCAACACGGTAGTCGTGATTGAGCACAATCTGGACGTGATCAAAACCGCCGACTGGATTATCGATATCGGTCCGGAAGGGGGCGATGGAGGTGGCGAGATCGTTGCAGCTGGAACACCTGAAGATGTGGCCGGAAATGAACGCAGCCACACCGGACGGTATCTGCTTCCTATGCTGAACCCTGAGCGCGTGGCAGCCGAGTAACGCGCTAATTCAGGATGTCTGCGACGGCCCCGATCAGGTTTAGAACCTTATGCGTATCGGGGTCGATGCCGTAGACATAATCACCGGCGCGGACGTAGTAACCGTTTCTCTTAAGCCCATAGCGGTATGGATCATTAATCCAGATGTAGTCGCGTTCGATCCTGTCACCGATCTGGTAACGATTCTTAACCTGACCAGGAGGTACGCAGGGAACGGCTTTTTTTGCTAGTCCTGGAGGGCAGTGACCTACATTCCCCTGAACCACAATTCCTTGCTGTGGCGAAACCTTTTGAACTTGAATAGAATTCTTGCCCTTACCTTTGCCGTTTCCGGCGATCACGACGGCGGGAGAGAGGGCAATGGCGGCGACTATGGCAAGACAGGGAAATTTGTTCATCGAAGCACTCCAATGACCATCAACAGTGGCGTCTGTCAGAGCATACCCGGAAAAATAAGTGCGCGCAGTCACGTCCGCGATAACTGCGCGATTTGCTGCCGGTGACTAATCAGCTGCGGCCACGCTTTTCAAATCGCGGTAGCATTGCGCTGAAGTCGCGACCTAGTCCGTCTTCGTTCTCGACAAATTGTTCATATAGAGCGGTGGCAACCTGTCCCATCGGCGTGTCTGCATCGGCACTGTCTGCGGCCTGCTGGCTAAGACGCAGGTCTTTCAGCATCAGCTCGGCAGCGAATCCGGGTTGGTATTCGTTGTCCGCAGGGCTTTGGGGGCCAACACCGGGTGCGGGGCAGTAGGCATTCATGGTCCAGCTGTAGCCCGAAGAGGTGCTGACAACATCGAACATCTTTTGCCGGTCCAGTCCCAGCTTGTCGGCCAATGCAAAGGCCTCGCAGGTGGCGATCATTGTGACGCCCAGGATCATGTTGTTGCAGATTTTCGCTGCCTGACCTGCACCAGCTTCACCACAATGCACCGCCTTTTGACCCATGATATCGAACAATGGGTCGGCTTTAGTAAAGGCTTCGTCAGAACCACCTGCCATGAATGTCAGGGTGCCGGCCGCAGCGCCGCCGATACCGCCTGATACCGGTGCATCCACCGACAACAGACCTGCCGCCTGGGCCTGTTCAGCAACGGCACGGGCGCTGTCGACGTCAACAGTTGAACAATCAATCAGCACGGCGTTTGGCTGCATCTGAGGAATGATCTGATCGGCGACTGCACGAAGAATCGTGCCATTTGGCAACATCGTAATCACAGCATCTGCAGCTTCGGCAGCAGCGGCCGCTGTTTCGACCTGCTTGACGCCCTCAACAGAAACGCCTGCGGTGTCAAAGCCATGAACCTGATGGCCTGCTTTGGCCAGTTTCGCGGCCATGGGTGCACCCATGTTGCCCAGTCCAATGAAACCGATCTTCATCTCTTATTCCTCCTCGAAACTCAACGTGTCCGCGCCCAACGGTTGCAACATTTTTGATACGGAAACGGCAGGCACATTCATGTCAGGGAACTGCCATTTTGGATTGCGATCCTTGTCGATGATCTGGGCGCGAATGCCTTCCAGAAAATCACCGTGCTCCATCGCGCGATGGGTAAAACGATACTCTAACTCCAACGCCTTTCGCATAGTCAGGGCAGGGCCTCGCAGTCTGTGCAGCATCTCGATCGCACATGCCATCGAAAGCGGCGAAGTCCGTGTCAGCGTCTTAAGTGTTGTCTCTGCAAACTCTGTCTTTCCATTGCGCAGGTTTGTCAGAATATCGCCCAGAGTTTCACCATCGAAGAACTGATCAATTTCCTTCTGTGCCTGTTCCAACTCGCTGTTGGTCGGAATCTCGGCGTGATCAGACAAGAGTTCGGCATTTCCCGACGCCTCGAGCATCTCGATCAAGTCAGGCCATTGTGATTGCGGAATGTAGAGATCAGCAAACCCGGCGTAGATCGCATCGGCTGGCCCCATGCGCGCGCCGGTCGTGCCCAGATACTCACCCAAACGTCCAGGCGCTAATGCCAGCATGAGTGAACCACCGACATCCGGGACCAGACCGATCGAGCATTCCGGCATGGCGATTTTCGAGGATTCTCCGACAACTCGGTGGCTGCCGTGGCAACCGATGCCAACACCGCCACCCATTGTGAAGCCCTGCAGAAAGCTGATGACTGGTTTGGGGTATTCAAAGATCATCGCATTCAGGCGGTACTCATCTTTCCAGAAAGTCTGACCGTAAGCAAAATCGCCTTTTGTACCCGTTTCATAGAGTTCTGCGATGTCCCCCCCGGCGCAGAAGGCCTTTTCACCCTCAGCATCAAGAATGACCAGATCAACGGCGTCATCTTCACGCCAGTTGCGCAGCGCAACGTCGATTGCCATGCACATATCATAGCTAAGCGCGTTCAGGGCCTGTGGCCGTGTCAGGGTAATCCGTCCTGCACGGCCAGTTATACGAATGTCGATCTCGGACATGAATTCCTCAGCGATTGGCAAGCATTTGGCGGGCGACGATCACACGCATGATCTCGTTGGTGCCTTCCAATATCTGATGCACCCGAAGGTCGCGCACAAGCTTCTCAATGCCATAGTCCGCAAGATATCCGTAACCACCATGCAGTTGCAGGCATTGATCGACCACTTTCGATCCCGTTTCAGTTACGAACTTCTTGGCCATGGCGCAGAACTTGGTGGCATCCGGCGCACCCTGATCAAGCTTCCATGCTGCTTGACGCAGGAAGGTTCTGGCAGCCTGCAGTTCGATTTCCATGTCAGCCAGGCGGAATTGAAGCGCCTGGAACTGATCGATGGATTTCCCAAACGCCTTGCGTTCGGACATGTACTGTAGGGTCATGTCCAAACCGGCTTGGGCTGCGCCCAACGAACAGGAGGCGATGTTAAGACGGCCGCCATCCAGTCCCATCATCGCGTATTTGAAACCATCACCTTCGGTTCCCACAAGATTGCCGGATGGAATCTTGCAATCGTCAAACTGAACCTGTGCCGTTGGCTGGCTTTTCCATCCCATCTTTTGCTCAAGCGCCCCAAAGCTGAGGCCCGCTGTTCCGTCCTCGACATAGACCGTCGAAATGCCTTTCGGTCCGTCTTCGCCGGTACGGACCATGCAGACATAAGCATCGGAGTACCCGCCACCTGAGATGAAGGCTTTGGTGCCATTCAGAGTGTAACCCTCATTAGTGCGTTCAGCCCGAGTTTTGAGTGCTGCGGCATCCGAACCTGAACCTGGTTCGGTGAGGCAGTAGCTGAGTACGGTATTCAGGCTCAGAACCTCTGGCATAATGCGAGATTTCAGTTCATCGCTGCCAAAGCTGTCGAGCATCTTGGCGCACATATTGTGGATCGAAAGAAATGCTGCGACCGAGGGGCAAGCCATTGAGAGCGCTTCAAATACAAGAGTAGCGTCCAACCGCGTCAGCCCCGATCCTCTACTATCTTCAGAAACGTAGAGACCCCCAAAACCAAGTTCACCGATTTGCGGCCAAAGCTCCTTTGGGATTGTTCCATCCGTTTCCCATTGGCGCGCGTGCGGGGCGATATTCTCCTGTCCGAACGCGTAGGCCATGTCGAAGATGGCTGTTTGTTCCTCGGTCAGCGCGAAATCCATGGCCTGCCTCCCCTGCAGATTGGTGAATTGAACGAGTGTTTATTTCCCAATCCTTACAGAAATTTTTCACAGCCAGCAATCGTAGGACTACCTACAAAATATGCACTAATTCTTGCAGGTACCTGCTTTGAAATTGTTGTGACGAACTTTGAGCCAAAAATCCGCGAAACGATCGGATATGGTGGATCAAAGATCGGTGTGGAATTCTTCTATCAGGTGTTTAACGACAGCTCTGCCTGGATCTTCACCTTGTGCCGCAGCCTCAGCATGAACACGTCGCTGACGAGTGGCTGATGTGCCGCTTTCTGCGATCTGTAGCAAACGCGCAAGCTCGCTCATGGTGCCCAAAGCCTCTGCATCTTCGGCAAGCATACCCATAAGCTCACCCATGAGTTCAGCCATTGGTTTGATTGACCGATCACCAAAGTCGATCAAACCCTCACCAACGCCATATCGTTGCGCCCGCCATCGATTTTCTCCGATCAGAAAGCGGTCGTATTGACGCCAACGCAGGTTGCGGTCTTTGAGACGACAGAGCATCCGTGTCAGTGCCTGATTCAGAGCGGCAAGCGATAGCGTATGCTCGAGTCTCGGTTGGACATCCATGATGCGAGTTTCAAGTGTGGGGAACCGATGCGAAGGACGCAGATCCCACCAGATTTTCGAGGTGTCCTCAATCACGCCCAGTTCGACCAGCACACCCGTGGTCCGTTCATATTCGGACCAACTGCCAAAGACCGGAGGCAAGCCTGTTCTCGGCAGATTGTCAAAGACAGTGAGGCGGTATGATGAAAGCCCTGTATCCTCGCCATTCCAAAAGGGGGAGGAGGTTGAAAGCGCAAGCAGATGCGGTAGGAAGTAACAGAGCTGAGGCATCAGATCAGCGCGCAATGCAGGGTCTTCAACTCCTACGTGGACATGCATGCCACAGATCAGCATCCTGCGTGCCACACCACCAAGAGCATGTTGCAATGCGTCGTATCGTTCCTTGCGGGTGTGACTTTGGTTTTTCCAATCCGCAAAGGGATGGCACGAAACCGCTATCGGAGCCAGATTGTATTCCGCAGCGCGTTTGGACACGCAGGAACGCAGTCGTTTCAGATCTTCCCGCGCTGAAGCGATTGTGGTGTGGGGGCGAGTGCCAACTTCAATCTGACATTGCAGGAATTCAGGGCTGACCTGACCTTCGAAATCGGATTGGCAGGCTTCCATGAGTTTAGCAGGTGCTTCGGCAAGATGCAGGCTGTCGCGATCGACCAGCAGATACTCTTCTTCTATGCCAAGCGTGAATTCCTGCTGCATACGCGGACCTCTCGTCTATTTGTCAGACCAGTGAATACGGAATTGGCCTTTTTGCCAAGGGTTTGGGATTGTGGTTCTTGCAGAGGTCATGCAAGCAACGCTATGCAGCGTCCAAAGCCCAATGCCAAATCGGAGCCTTCCGCGTGAAACCCAGAAAATTCCCCCGGATCAACGCCGTCCTGGATCGGATCGGCGTCAAACTGATCGACAAGGTGACTGAGCGGGATGAGCGCGCACGGCTTGAGGCGTTTGAACGGGCAGGGGGATTGGCACGTCCGGCGTATGCCCTGTCACCGGGGATGGACGATTTTGACATTTCACAGCTAACCAATGAGTTTCATCAATGCGCCGATGCCTTGGCAGCGTTGAAAGATCCCTCACGCAACAAGACCGGATATCGCATTGGTAACGGTTACTATGACAGCCCGGATGCTGAGGCGCTGTATCTGATGATCCACCGTTTTCAGCCAAAGCGCGTGATCGAGGTGGGCTGTGGCAACTCGACCCGAGTGACCCGGCAGGCGATCATTGATGGCGGGCTGGATACGAAAATCACAGCCATCGATCCGTATCCCCGTGCAGACATTGCTCACGTAGTCGATCAGTTTGAACAGAAACGGCTTGAAGAAGTCGATCCTGAGTTGTTTGCACAGCTCGAGGCCGGGGATGTTCTGTTCATCGATTCCAGTCATGTTGTGCGGATGAGCAATGATGTGGCGCATTTGTTTTGTCGGATCATACCGGCCCTCAAGCCGGGTGTAGTGATCCATGTCCACGATGTATTTCTGCCTTATGAATACCCCAAGCGTTTCTTCTATGACTGTCCTGGTTGGGGAGAGCAATATATGCTGCACGCACTGCTGCAATCTGGTTCATATTCAATGCTTTGGCCGGGATACTACCTGCAGCAGGATCGCCCGGATGCGGTAGAAGCTTTACCGTTTCTCAAGGATGGTCGCGCTCAAAGCATCTGGGTTCAGTACAACCCCGCGTAATCATAAAGTGATCCGGTTTTACTAAAGGCCCGTACCCCTTTCCATAACTAGCTGGAGAGGAGAAGACAGTTATGTTCCGCCGTACTTTCATGGGCGCTGCCGCCGCAATCGCACTGACCCTGCCGCTTAAGGCACAGGCTGCTGACATCGTTGACACTGCTGTATCGGCAGGTTCGTTCAATACACTGGTCGCCGCCGTTCAAGCCGCTGATCTGGTCGACACACTGAAAGGTAAAGGGCCTTACACGGTTTTCGCACCGACTGATGAGGCATTCGCAGCTTTGCCCGAAGGTACGGTTGAAACGTTGCTGTTGCCTGAAAATAAGGATCAACTCGTCGCGATCCTTACCTATCATGTTGTTCCGGCCAAGGTCATGTCGGGTGACATTGCAGGCAAGCGCGCCAAGGTTCTGACCGTTCAGGGCGACCGTCTGAGCGTAAATGCCAAAAATGGCGTGAAGGTAAATAAAGCCGAAGTCGTTCAAGCCGACATCGAAGCCAGCAACGGCGTCATCCATGTGATCGACGCAGTTCTTTTGCCGGAGTAAGTTACCGCTTCACCACAATGAAAAAGCCCCGGTCCTTATGGCCGGGGCTTCGCGTTTCAGAGGAGCCGGACCTTGGTTCCGACTTTAACCAGCGGGTAGAGTTCTTCGACATGCTGATTGTAAAGGCCGATGCAGCCGGATGAGCTCTGACGACCGATTTTCCGTGTGTCATGGGTGCCGTGCACCAGATAGGCGGGCCAGCTCAGATACATCGCGCGGGTTCCTAACGGGTTGCCCGGATCGCCGCCCTCCATACGGATCGGCAGGGATGGGTCACGCTCGCGCATAGATGCGGTTGGTGTCCAGCTTGGGTTTTCACGCTTTCTGACAACTTCGGTGTATCCGCGTTTAGTCAGCTCTTCGCTCATTGGAACCGAGCTTGGGTACAGCTTGTAGGTGCCATCAGGCCCCCAATAGTGCACTGCTCGGCTGGTGATATCCGCCAGAAGACAGCCGACGCCCAGTTCATCAAAATGGTCCTGCCAGTTCTGCTGTGAGAACGAAGAAACATTGCGACGCACGGGTAATTGAGTGCTGATTGCATCTTCAGTCTCTGGGAATGCATCGGAGCTTTGGGCGCGCAATAGGGTTGGTGCGGCAATAGCGGATGCTACGCCCAACAGGGCAGCGCGACGATTAATACGGGAACTGGACACTTAAGCCTCCTGAAAGACTGCTCAGATTTTTCGGCAATTTAGTTATTCGTTCACTCCAGAGCCAGATGTGTCACCTAAATTTTCTGTGAGATATCGGGTTTACTTGCGAATTTTCGCCTGTCCGGACAGCAGATTGACCACTGTCCGGACACGATTTGCCTGTTTGCGGGACACGGGTTGGGCTATTTTTCGGACCATGTCTGCTCCAACTGCAAGAGACAGGCCCACAGTATTCCGGAGACCACACGATATGACCAAGAAATCAGAAACCTTGGAAATTCGCGTATCTTATGAGTTGAAAAGCAAGCTGGCTGATCTCAGCGAACAACGCGGATCGTCAATGAGCGAACTCGTACGCGGTGTGATCGATCGGGAGCTGGCAGGGCCGTCATCTGATAGTATTGGAGAACATGACATGCCCGTTCGCTCATTGAGCAATTTTGCCCCAAAAACCCTCTACGTGCTACCCGTCTTGTTGCTGGCAGGGGTGTATTGGGGTTCGGCCCAGACATCTGCGCAGGCTACCCCCATGGCCCGTATGTTTTTCACCGAGCTTGATCGAAATGGGGACGGAGTGATCACAAAGCCTGAGTTCCAGCAATTCCTGACGCAGGAAGACGTGCTGTTTCTACCCGATGATTGTGACGCCAGCACTGAACCCTGTACGCCAGAGGCCATAGCAGCTGACGAAATCAGCCGTGCCGACGCAAATGCGGATGGCCATGTCGAGTATTCCGAGTTTGAAACCGTGTTTCTGGCGGAGCGTGCGATAGAGTTTCTGGAATACGACGCTGATGAAAATGGCGTTGTTTCACCGGATGAACTCGTTGCAGTTGATGTGCAGGACATAATCGAGTTCCCGGATCCCGAAATGGATGAGCCTTTGCCGGCCGAGTGCCTAACAATGGTGGAAAACGGAAAGATCAAAGGCATCGCCAAAGCCTGTGTCCCCGAACACGATCTGCGGATGATGATGGCTGAATTTGATGCTGATTTTGACGGGCAGATTACGTTGCGCGAGTTCCTCCAGAACTGATACCTCGCTGAGGAACTGAAAAAGGCCGCCCGATTGGGCGGCCTTTGGTATTTCGAAGGAATGGATTTTAGTCCATCGCTTTGAAGTTGAACTCGCCACCTTCCTTGATGCCCGACGGCCAGCGCGAGGTCACCGTTTTGGTGCGGGTGTAGAACTTGAAGCTGTCCGGGCCGTGCTGGTTCAGGTCGCCGAACATTGATTTCTTCCAGCCACCAAAGGTGTGATAAGCCAGCGGAACCGGGATCGGAACGTTGATGCCGACCATGCCGATGTTCACGCGGCTGGCAAAGTCACGTGCGGTGTCACCGTCACGGGTGAAGATCGCGGTCCCGTTGCCGTATTCATGATCCATCGCCAGCTTCAGCGCTTCTTCATAGGAGCCTGCGCGGACGGTCGACAGCACAGGACCAAAGATTTCCTGCTTGTAGATGTCCATCTCAGGGGTCACGTGGTCAAACAGGTGCGGTCCGACAAAGAAGCCGTCTTCATAGCCCTGCAGGCTAAAGTCGCGGTTGTCGACAACCAGCTTAGCGCCTTGTTCTACGCCTGAATTGATCAGGCCAAGAATGCGTTCTTTTGCTGCGCCGGTTACGACCGGACCCATGTCGACATCATCGCCCGCGGTGTAAGGGCCAACCTTCAGCTTTTCGATGCGCGGGACCAGCTTTTCGATCAGCGCATCGGCAGTTTCCTCACCAACCGGAACAGCGACTGAAATGGCCATGCAGCGTTCGCCAGCCGCGCCGAAACCTGCACCGACCAGCGCGTCCGCTGCCTGGTCCATGTCAGCATCGGGCATGACGATCATGTGGTTCTTCGCACCGCCAAAACACTGCGCGCGCTTACCGTTGGCAGTTGCACGCGAATAGATGTACTGCGCGATCGGGGTCGATCCAACAAACGAGACGCCCTGAATGATCTCGCTGTCCAGCAAGGTGTCTACCGCCTCTTTGTCGCCGTTAACAACCTGGAATACACCCTTGGGCAGGCCCGCTTCGACAAACAGTTCTGCCAGCATCAGCGGAACAGAGGGGTCACGCTCGGAAGGTTTCAGGACAACGGCGTTACCGCAGGCCAGAGCTGGGCCGACGTGCCACAGAGGCATCATGGCGGGGAAGTTGAAAGGCATGATCGCGGCAACAACACCCAGTGGCTGACGCATGGAATACATGTCGATGCCCGGGCCCGCGCTGTCGGTGAACTCACCTTTCAGCATCTGAGGGGCGCCAATGCAGTACTCGATCACCTCGAGGCCACGCTGCAGGTCGCCTTTAGCGTCGGGGATGGTTTTACCGTGCTCGCGGCTCAGTGCTTCGGCCAGCTTGTCCATGTCACGGTTCATCAGGCCGACCATGGCCATCATGACACGCGCGCGCTTTTGCGGGTTGGTTGCACCCCAGGCGATCTGTGCGGCGGCCGCGTCTTCGATCGCTGCGGTGGTTTCAGCTACACTTGCCATCGGGCATTTATACTGAACTTCGCCGGTTGCAGGGTTGAAAACGTCGTCGAAACGGCCGGATGTACCCGCCACGTTCTCGCCGTTGATGAAATGGGTCAGATCTTGCATTGCAAACTCCTCCGGTAAATTTGCGCGCAGAATAGGCTTGCAGAAATCCCGCGAACAGAGGCAATGTCTCAAAAGAGCTTTGCAAAAATGCAAAAGGAAAGAGATGAACCCAAATTGGGATGACATGCGGGTCTTTCTGGCCGTCGCACGCGAGGAAAGCCTTTCGTCCGCAGGCCGATTGCTGAAGATTGATCCGGCAACCGTCGGGCGGCGAATTGCCCGGCTGGAAACTGCCCTGAACGCTTCACTTTTTACGAAATCTCAGCAGGGTTATCTGCTCACACCAGCAGGTGAGCGCTTAATGGATCACAGCCTGCACGCCGAAGAGGCAATGCGTGCGGCAGCAGGCGCAGTAGCCGGGTCAACAAAATCTCTAAGCGGTCAGATAAGGATCGGAGCGCCGGATGGCAGCGCAAACTACTTGTTGCCGCAGGTTTGCGCCAAAATCAGTGATGCGAACCCTGATCTGGACATTCAGATTCTCGCGCTGCCTCGCATTATTAACCTGTCCCGCCGCGAAGCTGATATGGCGGTTACAGTCAGTGCGCCTACGGCAGGGAAGCTGCTGGTGCAAAAGGTCAGCGATTACAAATTGCATCTGGTCGCGACCCGGGAATATCTGGATCGTCATGCCCCAATTCAATCTGTCGCCGATCTTGGGGGGCATCGTCTGATTGGGTATATCCCCGATATGATTTTTGACCGTGAGTTGGATTATCTCAACGATATCGGCGTTGACCGTGTTGCGCTTGCATCAAATTCGGTCTCTGTGCAACTTCGACAGGTTTCGTTGGGAAGTGGTGTCTGCGTCGCTCATGACTTTACGTTGCCGTTCCATCCTCATCTTCGGAAAATACTGACGGATCAAGTCAGTTTGACCCGTAGTTTCTACCTCGTTCGACATCAAGGGGATCACCGCAACGAGCGGTTGAACCGCTTTGCAGATGCTCTGACCAAAGGTATCCGCGACGAGGTTGCGCGGCTTGAAGCCGAAGCCCAACCTTGACAGGGTCTTTCATTCCGGCAACGCTTTAAAAAACAGTACGTTATTACGGAGGTTTTTTCGCTTATGCTTGTTCAGGCCATTCTGAAATCCAAGGCGGCGGGCGGGGTTGTGACCGTCGAACCGTCAGCAACAGTCTCGGAAGCTGCAAAAATTCTGGCTGAAAAACGTATTGGTACGGTGGTCATATCAGAAGATGGTGGTCAGACAGCATCTGGTATTCTGTCAGAGCGTGACATTGTACGGGAGCTCGCGGCAAGTGGCAGCGGGTGTCTTTCGGAACCCGTCAGCGCCTATATGACCCGAGATTTGGTGACAGCCAGCCGCCAGGACACTGTACAGGATATCATGTCCAGAATGACAGAAGGCCGGTTTCGACATATGCCGGTTCTGGAAGACGGGCAGCTTGTTGGAATTGTGACTTTGGGCGATGTGGTCAAGGCTCAATTGACCGAACTGGCCATGGAAAAAGACGCATTGCAAGGCATGATCATGGGGCACTGATCGGGTTTCAGCCTGATGCCGCCTCTTGCACACGCGGCGAAGTTGTGTTTGCTTGCGCAGAAATAAAGTTGCGCAGGAGACAGTGATGCGCGTTGGATTATATCCCGGAACCTTTGACCCGATTACTCTGGGTCATATCGATATCATTCGCCGCGCCGCAGCGCTGGTCGACAAACTGGTCATCGGAGTTGCGATCAATCGGGATAAGGGCCCTTTGTTCTCGCTTGAAGAACGTGTGGCCATGATTGAGGCGGAATGCGCTTATCTGACCGAACAGACCGGCACTGAGATTGTCGCACATCCCTTTGAAAACCTGCTGATCGATTGTGCCAGAGATGTCGGTGCCCAGATCATCGTGCGCGGCCTGCGTGCTGTTGCTGATTTCGAGTATGAGTTCCAGATGGTCGGGATGAACCGAGCCCTGGATGATTCAATCGAGACTGTATTCCTGATGGCTGAGGCAAGACATCAGGCCATCGCATCCAAACTGGTAAAAGAGATCGCCAGATTGGGTGGGGACGTGTCAAAATTTGTCACGCCCCGTGTCAACACTGCATTGCGTGAGAGGTTAGGCTAAAGCGCCCATCGCTGCTGCAGTATCCAGCATCCGGTTCGAAAAACCCCATTCATTGTCATACCAGGCGAGAACACGAACCAGTGTTCCGTCGGTGACTTTGGTCTCCGACAGAGAGACGGTCGAACTATGGGCATCATGGTTGAAATCTACAGAGACCAGAGGACGATTTTCTGCGGCCAATACGCCGGGGATTTTTTCTGCGGCCTCGATGAACAACGCGTTCACTTCTTCTTCAGTTGTCGGACGGGAGACTTCGACAACCAAATCGACCACGGAAACGTTAGGCGTGGGTACGCGGATGGCCTGACCCGTCAGTTTGCCCTGAAGTTGTGGCAGAACCAGACCAACGGCAGAGGCCGCACCCGTCGTTGTCGGGATCATCGACAACGCTGCAGCACGCGACAGGTAGGGGTCTTTTCCAGCCGTGTCATGAACGGGTTGGCTGGCCGTATAGGCGTGTACGGTTGTCATGTTTCCGTGCCGAATGCCCAATCCTGCATCAAGTGCCGCTGCCACCGGTGACAAGCAATTCGTCGTGCAGGACGCGTTTGAAACCACCAAATCCTCGGCAGTTAGTTCATGCTCATTCACACCGAACACTACAGTTTTGACGGCGCCATCGCCGCGAGCAGGAGCTGAGATCAGCACCTTTTTTGATCCGTTTTGAAAATGACGCGACGCTGCCTCACGCGTGCGGAATACACCAGTGCATTCCAGAACCACGTCAACGTCTGACCAAGGCAGGTCTTCTGGATTGCGTTCGCTGGTCAAGCGGATAGGGCCGCGACCGACATCCAACCCAGCGTCACTCAGGGTGACCGTATCCGTATAGCGTCCATGAACACTATCGAATTCGAAGAGATGGGCGTTCATTTCAGGTTTGGCCAAATCGTTGATCGCAACGATCTCTACGTCCTTACGCCCGGATTCCATTACGGCCCGCAGTACGCCTCGCCCGATACGTCCAAAGCCATTGATTGCCAGTTTCAGTGTCATTTTGCGCTCCGTCTGAATAGCCGTCCGGCTTCGGTTTCATGATCAGTTAGCGCTAACAAAATCAGGTGAGCGAAAAAGTCAAGCAAAACCTCTGTCAGCGCCAGAAGGCCAGCCAGTCAAGAAAGTCGTACAACTTCTTTCCAAGGAACAATAAATGCTCGGTCCCATAGAGTGCATAGTCGAGCATGAACCCGCCAAGAATTAAAATTCCGAGCCAGATGGCGAGTTGGTTGGTCATTACGGCCCCGAACAATAAAGCCCGCCCAGATAACCTGAGCGGGCAATGCTGTTCAAGCAATCAAGCTGATGTCAGTTAAGACGACCCATTGCGACGGCTACATCAGCCATACGAACCGAAAAGCCCCATTCGTTGTCATACCAGGCCAGAACCCGGACCATGCGATTGTCAACAACGCGGGTCTGATCCGGCGCAAAGATCGAGCTTTCTTCGGTATGATTAAAATCGGTCGAAACCAGTGGTGCGGGTTCGTATCCCAGAACGCGTTGCATCGGACCTTGTGCTGCATCCTGAACGATTGCATTCACCTCTTCTGCAGTGACGTCACGCGAAGCGCGGAAGGTCAGGTCAACAGCTGACACATTCGGGGTAGGGACCCGGATGGCCGATCCGTCTAGGCGGCCTTTCAGGTTCGGCAGTACTTCACCCAGTGCCTTGGCAGCGCCGGTGCTGGTTGGAATCATCGACATAGCAGCAGCACGGGCGCGGTACAGATCGCTGTGGCGGCGGTCCAGGGTCGGCTGATCGCCGGTGTAAGCGTGGATCGTGGTCATGATGCCATGCTCGATACCGATGCCTTCGTCCAATACCTTGGCAAGCGGGGCAAGGCAGTTGGTGGTGCACGAACCGTTGGACACCATTTTGTCTTCGGTTGTCAGGTCATTGTGGTTCACACCAAAGACGATTGTCTTGTCTACATTCTTGCCCGGGGCCGAAAGCAGAACCTTCTGGGCACCGCGGTCAAGGTGAGTTTTGGCTTTATGACCATCATTGAATTTGCCGGTGCATTCCAGAACGACGTCGCAGCCATCCCAATCCAGCTCGTTCATATCGTAGGTCGAGAACATCTCCATCGGGCCGCGGCCCAGATCCATGGTGTTCCCATTGATGGATACGTCACGCGGGAAACGACCATGTATGCTGTCATATTTCAGCAGATGAGCCGAGGTTTCCAAGGGCCCGGTTGCATTGACCTTGATCACTTCGATGTCGTTGCGAGCCGATGCCGCGATGTGCGACAGGGTACAGCGGCCGATGCGGCCAAAACCATTGATACCGACCTTGATGGTCATCAGACGTCTCCAAATGCGCTTGCTTTGCAGGCCATATAGCCGCGATTTGACAATCTCAAAAGGGCAAAAGTGGCATATTTTTAAGGTGTTAGCGCAAACCTACGCCGGTTGCGCTAACGCTTGCGCTAAGCGTTGGATCAGGTAGGTTCCGAATGCGGCAGGTGAAAGGAAAGGAAGCACCATGAGCGGTTTGTTGGCCCTGTTGGACGATGTAGCAGGGATAGCCAAGGTTGCGGCGGCGTCCGTTGACGATGTGGTCGCGGCTGCAGGTAAGGCCGGGGCGAAAACAGCCGGTGTGATCATTGACGACGCAGCCGTCACTCCAAAATACGTTCAGGGATTTGCGCCAGCGCGCGAGCTGCCGATCATCTGGCGCATTGCACGCGGATCTCTGTTCAACAAGATTATCCTGTTGCTTCCGGTCGCCTTGCTATTGGCGAACCTGGCCCCTTGGCTGATAACGCCCCTGCTTATGATCGGCGGGTCCTACTTATGTTTCGAAGGGGCCGAAAAAATCTTTCACGTACTGTTTCCGCATGGCAGTCACGTGATCGAAGACGACATGAATGTGCGCGATCCCGGCCATCTGGAAGAGCAAAAGGTCAGGGGGGCCATCAAGACCGACTTTATCCTGTCTGCGGAAATTATGACAATTGCGCTGGCGGCCATTGAAGCTCCGAATCTGTGGATGCAAGCGGCGACACTGGCGGTCGTTGGAATCGGGGTTACGTTGGCGGTGTACGGGTCTGTTGCGTTGATCGTAAAAATGGATGACGTCGGGCTGTACCTGGCGAACAACGCACCTACGCCAATAGGACGCGGTTTGGGGCGCGGGTTGGTCAAGGCGATGCCAGCCGTAATGAAAGTGCTTTCGATCGTCGGAACTGCTGCAATGCTGTGGGTTGGTGGGTCGATCATCATTCACGGAATGGAAGTGCTGGGTTTTGGCTGGTTGGGCCACCACATCCACGACTGGGCCTATGCCATCGGGCATTCCGTTTCGGATCAGTGGGCTGCAGTTGTGGAATGGGTGTCCAAAGCCACTATGGACGGCATTTTTGGTCTGGCTTGGGGGATGGTTCTGATTCCAGTGGCCACAAAGCTCATCGCACCGCTCCTGAGCAGCATATCGGGCGACTCTCAAAAGCACTGACGCAAGGTCACAGATGTCCAGGTCATGCCGTGTTCTTATGCTCGGCGTGACCTGAAGAATTGAGAGTCCCATGACCGAATGCACACTTTCGGACGCCCTTGATGCTGTAGAATGCCGCGAGGGGCGCGTCCAATGTCCCTTGCCGCCGAACTGGATGCAGGGACGTACGAGTTTTGGCGGATTTACGGCCGCTATGTTGCTTAACGCTTTGCGTACACAGCATCACGATCTGCCACCGCTTCGCTCGGCCCTGATCAATTTTACGGCTCCTATTGGCGAAGGGCCGTCCATCGAAACCGAGATGATGAGACAAGGTCGCAATGTCACCACGCTGAGCGCTCGGGCCGACATTGGTGGAAAGACAGCGGCGATGGGAACCTTCTCGTTCGGTGCGGCACAACAAAGCCTGGTCTCGGTTGCGTGTCCGCCCATACCCAGCCCGGCACCAGAGGATACCCCCGGTTATCTGCCGCCCGGCGTCACCAAAGGACCGATCCCGTTTTTTAACAACTTTGATGTTCGGCTTGTCGAGGGGGCGCTACCGTTCACCGGTTCAGACAGCGGGTATGTACGGGTCTGGGCTCGTCACAGAGATGAACGAATGCGGGATCGAATCGAAGGGTTGATAGCGTTGGCCGATGTGCTGCCGCCGAGTATTTTCTCGCTGTTGACAAAGCCGGGCGCGAATTCGTCGATGAACTGGATGGTGAACCTGTTGTCCGAGACGGTTCAAACCGACGACGGCTGGTGGCTGATGGAAAACCAACTGACTGCTGGTCGAGATGGCTATAGCTCTCAAGTGATGCGGATGTGGAATACGGATGGAGAGCTTGTGGTAGACGGGATGCAATCCGTCATTATCTTTGTCTGACAAGTAATGCATCCATTAAAAAAGCCCCGGTTGTGACCGGGGCTTTCGATAATTTAGTCTGCATGCGAAACGCGGGTTTAACCCAGCAGTTCCTTTACCTTGGCCACGGTTGCCTCGGCGGTGATGCCGAAGTGCTTGTACAGCTCGCCAGCGGGGGCGGATGCACCAAAGCTCGACATGCCAATGAAACCAGCCTTGGCTTCGCGGCCGCGTTCTCCCAGAAGCCAGCGATCCCAGCCTCCAGCGCGGACGGCGGCCTCGATGCCGACGCGAACTGCACCCGCTGGCAGAACGCGCTTGCGATAGGCTTCGTCCTGTTGGGCGAACAGTTCCATACAAGGCATGGAGACAACGCGGGTGCCGATACCTTCGGCCTCAAGCATGGCTTTGGCTTCCATCGCCAATGACACCTCGGACCCGGTGGCGATCAGGATCGCCTGACGTTTGCTCTCGGCCTCTGCCAGGACATAGGCACCTTGTGCGGTCAGGTTCTTGGCCTTGTGCTGGGTCCGTACGGTCGGCACACCCTGACGGGTCAGTGACAGGACGGAAGGGCTGTCCTTGAAGGTCAGCGCCAGTTCCCATGCTTCGGCGGTCTCAACGGTGTCTGCTGGGCGGAACACATAGGTGTTCGGCGTTGCGCGCGAGATCGCCAGATGCTCGACTGGCTGGTGGGTCGGGCCGTCTTCACCCAGACCAATCGAGTCATGGGTCATGACGAAGACAGACGGCACCTTCATCAGTGCTGCCAGACGCATAGACGGGCGCGCATAGTCGGTGAAGGCCATGAACGTACCGCCATAGGGGCGGATGCCACCATGCAGTGCCATGCCGTTCATCGCGGCTGCCATGCCGTGTTCGCGGATACCGTAGTGGATATAGCGGCCTTTGCGGTTTTCGGGCAGGAACACACTCATATCCGAAGATTTCGTGTTGTTTGAACCGGTCAGGTCAGCCGAGCCGCCTACGGTTTCTGTCATGATCGGGTTCACGACGTTCAGAACCTTCTCAGACGATGCGCGGGTGGCCAGTTTCGGTTGATCTTCCGACATCTGCTTTTTGAACGAGCGGATGACACCTGCCAGTTTCTTGGGAGCTTCAAACGCATAAGCGCGGTTGAACTCGACCTGCTTGCGCTCGGATAGCTGCGCGAAACGCTCTTCCCAGGCAGCACGTTCGGACGCACCACGGGCTCCGATGGCTTCCCACGCTGATTTCACGTTGGCCGGTACTTCAAACGCGTCATGCGGCCAGCCATAACCGTCTTTGGCAGCTTTCAACTGGTCCTGATCAGTCAGCGCACCGTGGCCTTTCGACGTATCCTGCGCAGCATGACCAAGAGCAATGTGGCTCTCGCACGCGATCATCGTCGGCTTGTTGGATTTTTTAGCCTGGATGATCGCCGCATCAATCGCCTTGGGGTCGTGGCCATCGATTTCGATGACATGCCAGCCTGACGCTGCAAATCGACGAACCTGGTCCGTACGATCGGCGATATCAACTGTTCCATCGATGGTGATGTTGTTGTTGTCCCAGAAGACGATCAGTTTGCTAAGCTCGTGACGACCGGCAAGGGTGATCGCCTCTTGGCTGACGCCTTCCATCAGGCAGCCATCGCCTGCAATCACATAAGTATAGTGGTCAACGACCTTCTTGCCGTAATGCGCGCGCTGAATTTCCTCGGCCATGGCAAAGCCGACGGCGTTGGAAATGCCCTGACCCAGTGGGCCAGTCGTGGTTTCGATGCCATCAACTAGGAAGTTCTCGGGGTGACCGGCAGTTTTGGCGCCCAACTGACGGAAGTTTTTGATTTCTTCCAGCGTAACGTCGCCGTGGCCTGTGAGATACAACAGCGAATAGACCAGCATCGAACCATGGCCAGCCGACAGGATAAAGCGATCCCGGTCAGGCCAGTTCGGGGCCGATGCGTCGAACTTCAGGTGCTTTTCGAACAGCACGGTCGCAACATCGGCCATGCCCATCGGCATGCCGGAATGGCCGGAATTGGCAGCGGCAACAGCATCAAGGGTCAGGGTGCGGATAGCCGCAGCCTTGTCCCAGTGTTCGGGGTTGGCAGTACGCAGCGCAGTCAGGTCCACGGGTGTTGTTCCTTTGGATTACAGGCAGATTGCGCGCTCAATACCATCCAACCCTCAAAGTGCAAGCAGAACCGGGCGTGACACGCCGTCCTTGGTTCAACAGTGGTGCTCAAGTACTTGAAAGCAAAGAGTGGGTATTTTCCGGAACATTCCGTTAGACTAGGGACGAGCGGGGCTGGATTCGATTCGGCCAACCGAGCAACAGAATGAACCTTGGTAAAGAGGTGACAGGGGCATGAGTCAGATCGAGGAACTACAGCGCCGTATAGTAGCCGCCATGGAGCGGATCGGTTCGGGCGTCGAGGCATTGGGTGAAGCGGCCCCCGCTGGCGGAAATCAGGATCAGGAGCTGCGCGCAGCACTTGATGAAGAGCGGGTCGCGAATGCTCAGTTAGAAGAACGCCTCAAATCCCTGAAAGAAAGACACGATCAGGAAATCGACGCGATGCGCGCCGATATCGAAACGCTACGGGCGCAACCGGTAGATAGCGCCGAGGCCGATGGCTTGCGTGAGCAGCTTGCTGAAGCCGCCGAAAAGCTGGCCGCAGTTGAGGCAGCGCGTGCCGAGCTGGCCGAAGCTAAAGCAGCACTGGAAGATCGCGATGAAGTTATGGCGCTCAAAGCCGAAATTGAATCGCTGCGCGCCGAACAAGAAAACGTCGAAGATCCTGCACCGCTACGGGCAGAGTTGGAACAACTCAAGCCAATTGCGGGTAAGGCACAGGAGCTGGAAACCGAAATTGCAAAGCTTCGGTCCGAACTTGCCGACAGCGAAAGGGTCGCGGAACTAAGCGCAGAGCTGGATATGCTGCGAGCCGAACGCGCAAGCCACGGCGCGGCGATGTCTCGCCTTGATGACGATCTTCAGCGACTGCGCAAGGCAAACGATCAGTTGCGCGAAGCGGTAGAGGAACTGCGTGCCGCAGCCGAAGATGGTGTGCCGGATGCTGAGTTGCTGAATCGCGCGACCGTTGCCGAGCTTGAGGCGACACGGGCTGCACGAGCAACGGACGCAGCTGAAGCCCATGCGGTTCTGGCGCGTCTGGAGCCGTTGCTGACCCATGCCAATCTGGCTGAAGGAGAGGTGGAATAATGCCCGAGGTAACCATTCATATCGGTGGACGCGGCTTTGAAGTCTCTTGTCAGGAAGGCGAAGAGGTGTTCCTGCAATCTGCTGCCAAGATGTTGGACGACGAAGCACAGGTCTTGTCGGACCAGATCGGTCGCATGCCGGAATCACGGATGCTGCTGATGGCTGGTCTGATGCTGGCTGACAAAGCAGCAGCCAGCGAGGATCGTATCAAATCCGTCGAATCCAAACTGGCCGAAGTCGAAGCTGAACTGACAAACCTGAAGAATGCACCTGCGCCCGAACCCGAGCGTGTCGAAGTTGCCGTAGTACCGCCATCGGTCACCGATACACTGGCTGAGTTGGCCGCAAGGGCAGAGGCGCTGGCGTCGGTTGTCGAGGAGAAATCTGCAAAATGAACATACTGCGCGCAATTGCCTGCGGAGCACTTATGACGGTGCCCGCCACCGCAGCGCTGGCCGAAATTGATATCCTCTCGGTCACTTTCACCTGTGAAAACAATGTGCCGGTGCCAGTAAGCTATTTCAACGCCTCAGACGGGTCCGGTGCAGCAGCCTTGATTGTGGATAACAGCCTGGTGGCAATGCGTCAGGTACCTAGCGGTTCGGGCATTCGGTATGAGTCAGTAGGGAGCGACGGAACATATATCCTTCGCTCCAAGGGCTGGAATGCTACGATCAGCTATCAGGCGGCAGGATCTGCCGCCAATGAGCAGGTCATTTATCAGGAATGTACCAGCCGGTAATGCCTGATCAGGCGTTAGCCTCACGGATTTTGTCGGCTGCTTCTTTGTTGTAGCCGACACCGTTGTCGTCAAACAGGGTATCCAGCTCACCGGACAGCGTCATTTCGGTGATGATATCGCAACCGCCGACAAACTCGCCTTTGACATAAAGCTGCGGAACGGTTGGCCAGTCGGAATAATCCTTGATGCCCTGGCGGACTTCCTCATCGGCCAGAACGTTCACGTCGGTGTAGTCCACGCCCATATAGTTCAGAACACCCGCCACACGCGAAGAGAACCCGCATTGCGGCATCTCTTTAGTGCCTTTCATATACAGCACCACATCGTTAGCTTTGACGGTTTCGTCGATTTGGGTCTTAACGTCGCTCATTTCGCGTTTCCTTAATCTTACCCGTATGCGGGGGCTGTCATTTCATCAGAGGGATTGGCGGCTTTGCCGCGAACTCCGTTCTTCCATTTTCTGGTTCGCTTCGTGAACCTTGTCGATATCGGCAACTTTCGTCACCCCGTCCGGCTCCCAAGGTCGGCGTTTCAATGCCTCAGGGTCCGGACGCATGTCTGATAGCCGGCGTTTGGTGTTGCGCTTTAGATAGGCCTCGATCAGGGCAGCAGCAACCAAGAGCGCCAAGATTGCTCCTCCAATCCAGATGATCCAGTTACTCATTTCTTTGGAGCCATGATTTTGGCATACTCCTGAGGGTCTTTGGGAACACGAACCACAATTCCGTGTCCACCACCTCCGCCGGAGTCATAGCTCGCATTTACAAGCTGCTCGCCTTGCCCGGGTTCTATTCCACGCTCCGGTTTGGGATCTGATTTAGCTCTGCTGCGTGCCAATAGGGCCACGAGGATCACAGCTGCTAGAATTCCAGCAATGACCATCGCTGTTTGCATCACTCCGGCACTTTCGTTGTCAATGCCAGCGCATGAAGCTCACCATCGGGGCCGTCCATCTTGCCCTTTAGTGCTGCATAAACCGCGCGTTGCTGCTGAACCCGGTTTTTCCCGCGAAAGCTCTCGTCCACAACCATTGCAGACATATGAACACCATCATGCCCGCCGACCTGAATTTCCGCATCGGGAAAGGCTTCTCGCAGCAGGTGTTCAATTTCGTGGGCGCTCATCGGCATGTAGGTTTCTCCTGAAGGTCTTTATCAAGATGTAGAGCGATGCAGGAGCCCGTGCAAGGGTGTGCAGTGCTCTCAGAAATAGCAAATCCTGCGCCGTATATCAGGCGCAGGATTTTGAGTTTTCGCTGTCTGTTGCCAGCAGTCAGGCCACGGCCTCGGCAAAGCTGGAGCGGAAGGTTGCTGTCAACTCTTCCAAAGGTGCTTCGGATGCGCCGATCTTGACGCTGTCACCGGTGAAGCGACCCACAGATACCAACGGTACACCTGCCTGACCTGCGGCGATCATCAGCGCTTCGGCCTGATCAAAATTACAGGCAACCAGATAACGCGCCTGATCTTCACCGAACAGGAATTCGGTTGATGCGTCATCCAGGTGAATGCCGACTTTGGCGGCCTCGGCCAGTTCAAACGCTGCCAGAGCAAGGCCTCCGTCACCCAGATCGGTGCAGGCTTTGATCATGTCGCGGTTCGCGCGGATAAATTCGCCGTTGCGCTGCTCGGCCTCAAGGTCAACATGAGGCGCATCGCCGTCTTCGCGATTGAAGACCTCGGCAAGCAGAGCGGACTGACCCAGATGGCCATTGGTTTCCCCAATCACCATCGCAACGTGACCTTCACGCACTTCATTGCCAATGATTTCATCGGTGTGAGACAGCAGACCAACCGCACCAATGGTCGGGGTCGGCAGGATCGCCTGTCCATCGGTTTCGTTATAGAGCGAGACATTGCCTGACACGATTGGCATGTCCAGAGCAGCTACCGCAGCGCCGATGCCCTGTATCGCGCCAACGAACTGACCCATGATCTCGGGTTTTTCCGGGTTGCCAAAGTTCAGGTTGTCAGTCGTCGCCAACGGTTTGGCACCAACTGCTGTCAGGTTGCGATACGCTTCGGCTACAGCCTGTTTGCCACCTTCTTCAGGGTTGGCCCGGACATAGCGCGGCGTCACGTCCGACGTGAATGCCAGTACCTTGTCGGTTCCATGTACACGGATCATGCCCGCGCCCAGACCCGGCGTGCGGGCTGTGTCGGCCATAACCATAGTGTCATACTGTTCGTAGACCCATTGTTTACCGGCATAGTTTGGTGAAGAGAGCAGGGCGCGCAGACCATCGATTGGATCGATCTGAGGTACTTCTGCCAGTTCTTCAGCCTGAGGTGTCGGCACCCAGGGGCGATCATATTCCGGAGCGGTTGAGGCAAGTTTGGACAAAGGCAGATCCGCTTTGACTTCGCCGTTGTGCATGATCAGAAAACGGTCTTCGGCAATCGTTTCGCCAACGATGGCAAAGTCCAGATCCCACTTTACGAACACCGCGCGGGCCTCGGCCTCAAGCTCGGGCTTGAGAACCATGAGCATGCGCTCCTGAGACTCGGACAGCATCATTTCATAGGCTGTCATGTTCTCTTCGCGCTGCGGTACGGTTTCCAGATCGAGGCGTACGCCCAGACCGCCTTTGTCGCCCATCTCAACGGCGGAGCAGGTCAGGCCCGCAGCACCCATATCCTGAATCGAGATTACGGCACCGGTCTGCATCAGCTCCAGTGTCGCTTCCATCAGACGTTTTTCGGTGAAGGGGTCGCCAACCTGAACGGTGGGACGCTTTTCTTCGATCGTGTCGTCGAATTCGGCAGAGGCCATTGTCGCACCACCAACACCGTCACGGCCTGTCTTTGCGCCAAGGTAGACGACGGGCATACCAACGCCAGAAGCTGCCGAGTAGAAAATCTTGTCGCTGTCCGCCAGACCGGCAGCAAATGCGTTTACGAGGCAGTTGCCATTGTATGCAGGGTGGAAACGAACTTCGCCACCAACACAGGGAACGCCGAAGCAGTTGCCGTAGCCGCCAATGCCTTCGACCACGCCGTTGACCAACTGGCGGGTCTTGTGATGACCCGGTTCACCAAAGGACAGAGCGTTCATCGACGCAATCGGACGTGCACCCATGGTGAACACATCACGCAGGATGCCACCTACACCAGTCGCCGCACCCTGATAAGGTTCGATGTAAGACGGGTGGTTGTGGCTTTCCATCTTGAAGACCACGGCCTGACCGTCGCCGATATCGACAACACCAGCATTCTCACCGGGACCGCAGATGACCTGAGGGCCTGAAGTTGGCAATGTACGAAGCCATTTCTTGGAGGACTTGTAGGAACAATGTTCGTTCCACATCGCCGAGAAAATACCCAGTTCTGTGAAGCTCGGCTCGCGCCCAATGATCTCAAGGATCATATCGTATTCTTCGGGTTTCAACCCGTGTGCAGCAATCAGATCCGGTGTGATGGCGGGCTCTTGCATGGTCTGTCCTGTTTTCAAGGTGGCCGAGTTTGGGCGCCTTTTAGGGCAAGGGCGCGCCGGTGGGAAGGGTCAAGAGCGCGCAGCCCCTTCAGAAGCGCTGTCCGACATAGATATAAAGCTGATCTTCATCCAGATTGTTACGTGCCCAGTCCACTGAAAAATCAACCGGGAACTTCTTGGACACGCGATAACGTGCACCCAAACCAAAGGCGGAATGCGTTCCACCATCTGAGAGATCGGAAAAGCTGTCGCCGGTTTGACCGACACCACCAAACGCTACAGCGCCGATACGCTTGGTGAATTGATGGCGATACTCTACCTGCAGCGAGGCTGAGCGAAAGTCGAGGAACTGGGTCACCGGGAACCCGCGAAAGGCGTCTGTCCCACCTAACGAGCATTGATCAAAGAACGGAGTCTCTTGCGATGCCGCGCACGTTGATACTCGAGCTGCGATAACGCCATTGGGGATGGGGTTGAAGTACTTGGTGAAGTTCACGAACGACTTGGAGTAATCACCAGTAATACCCTCGAGCGTGTAACTATGTGACGCCTCAAAGTTGAGATTGAACCCTTTTGTTGGGTAGATGGTATCGTCGCGGGTATCCCAGTTGGCCACCAAGGCGGGGGTGACAATCTCCATGTTAAGAAACCGATCGAATGGCGGCGGTATCGGTGGCAAGCCTAGACCATCGGGGCTGATCGATGTGTTCAGATAACGAACCGCAATCCCTGCTGAAATATCTGGTGTGAAACCGTATGACAGTTCGAGCCGGCCAAGGTCGCCTTCCTGGGTGATCGGCAGACGCCCGATGGGGGTGAAGAGATCGTAGTTGATATTGGCCTTTGCATAGAGCGATTTGATCAGCCAGCGATTGTTGTCGAAGGCGAAATTTGCGGCGCCACCATAAGCTTCGCTGCCATTGCTGGATCGCAAAGCAGCCAGGCCAATCAGCGAAGGTTTTGAACCTTCATCAATTGTGAACAGATATCCTGCTGCAAGAGTAAGCCCGGAACCAATTGTTGGATCTGAGAAGGGAATGGGTACCACGATGACCGAGCCATTTCCAAACCCAACGGATTCTTCTTCCTGTGCGTCATCGAACGTATCGACATTGGGTTCAAGCGTGACCGAACCGGCGAGAGAGAAAGAGGTGCTGCAGGCAAGAATTGGCAGAGATAGAGTAATGGCATGAGGTCGCATGCACTTTACCTTATTCGAAATGAAAAAGGGGCAGCGAAGATATCTCCGCTGCCCCTGAAAGTTGGTTAGGTCAGGCTGGTCCCTGTTCTTTGTTGACCGCATCACTTGCGGCCGCGCCAATTGCGGCCTTTTGCTGGTCGGACAGGTTTTCAGCCTCTTCGAGGCCCGGTATCGCGACGCGCACTTCGCGACGGGCAAAGTCGATGCCATTTTCCTTAAAGGCCGCTTTGACCCGGTTGAAGATTTCCTTGCGCAGCGTGAATTGCTTGCCGGGTTTGGCCATGAATTTACCGCGGATGATCATGCCGACATCGTCAAAGTCGAACACGCCCTGTGACTTGAACGGCTGGAGGAAGCCATCCTTGTGGGTTTCGTCCTCCATCATCTCGGCACCGATCTTTTTGAAAATCTTCTTCACTTTGTTCGGATCCGTGTCGAAAGGAACAGTGAATTTCAGCTTCATGATGACCCAGTCACGGCTGTAGTTGGTCAGCTTCTGAATCTCACCATAAGGAATGGTGTGAACCGGACCGCGGTGGTGACGCAATTGCATCGAGCGGATCGAGATTTTCTCGACCGTACCCGTGGTTCCGCCGACATCAACGTATTCGCCAACACGGAAGGCATCGTCGATCAGGAAGAAAATACCGCCCACGATGTCCGAAACCAGCTTCTGTGCACCAAAACCAATGGCCAGACCAAGGATACCAGCACCGGCCAGCAGCGGTGTGATGTCCATGCCCAGTGCGCCCAGCGCGAGCAGGCCAAAGATAACCGCAATTGCGACCTGTGCCGTAACGCGCAGCAGCGGCAGGACGGTTGCCAGACGTGAACCGCCTGTACCGCCGCCTTCGCCCGCTTCCTCATCGGGGCTTTGGCCTTCGGTCTCTTCTTTCGCCAGTCGACGGTTGATCCAGAGCGAGACGACCTCATTCAGGATGTAGCCGAAGGCAACGAGGATGAAGAACTGGATCACACGTCCACCAGCATCAGTTCCAGCGCCCGCGATTTCCTGCAGATCCAGATCCCAGGCATTTGCGATCATCAGAACGATGAAGATACCTGCCAGAACCCGACCGATACGAATATAGCTGCGTTTCGTGGATTTGTAGGCGCGTTCAGCGATTGCACCATGTCCCATGATGGGCGGTTGCAAATGCCGAACCAATCCTCTGATCAGCGTGTCGAGCGCTGGCAGGATCAGCAACCAGAACATTGTCGCAAAATGTGCACCTTCGGCGGCCATTGCGACCAGCTGTGGGTCTTTGGTGGCTGCAAGATACTCAACCACGAACCACATGACGAAGGATACGCCGATTGCGAAATAGGGATAGAATTCGGCTACCCATTCATCAAATTCGGTCCGGTCGGGATCGGTGCCGCGCATCATGTCGCTCAGACCTTTGCGTGCGGTCCAGGCAATCAGGCCGATATAGATATGGATCGATGTGTTCAGCCAGAAACCCAGTCGGGTTTCGCCCATTTCGACACCGTTGAGGGTGTTGAAGCGGATGATGAACATGGTGAACCCGATCAGTAGGAACAGGCCGATCAGGTTGCGATGCAGGTATTTGGCCCAATGATCGTCGATGTTAACCAGTCGAAGCTCGGACCTTTCGGGGGCGAGCACGAAACGGGAAATTGCAGCGCCAAGCCTTGGGAACCAAATCAGGAAAAATACGAATGGAGCAACCTGTGCGATTTGCTCGGGGTTCAGCAGTTGACGACCAACAAAGACGAGCGTGTAGTAAAAGACCACTAGGCCCAGCAGTTCCCGGCAAAAACGTTTGATCAGGAACATGACTGCTCCGCGTAGATCGTGTTCGGCATCTCCCGGAACGGCTTTGATCCAACGACGTGTCCAAATACCAACGATCTTTTCAGCGGCAAAACCTATGGCCAGCGCCAAGAAGGTAAAGCCGAACAAGGTCATTAAGCCGCTTGAGCCAAAGGCCTTGCCAAAATTGGTAATTGCTTCGATCTGCAAAGTTACAAGGGACGGCAACTTTCTGATTACATCCACCCAGGATGCAGCCATTGCTGTGGCTGTTTCGGTGACGCGCGTTACCAGACCCTTCTTTGCAGGTGCCTGAGCCTGTTTGGCCGCAACAGCATCAAGCCGTTCAAGCAGTATCGAGCGGACCTGATCGTCAGACATACGAGCGACGAGATCGTCCACCTGATCGGGCGTCAGATCATCTGGAATGGTGACCGGAGCGGGTGCAGAAGAGGAGGTGCTGGTTGATGGCACCTGTGCGAACGCTGGTACCGCGAAACAAATCGCGGCAAGCAACGCCAGCACAAGGCGTAGTGGGTGGAACATTTGCTTTCCCTCGAAGGCAGAAAATTTGTTTATTTTCCCGCATCATAGCCATATCGGGGGGAAATTCCCAGTGAAATTGGGATGGTGCGACCTTCGAAACTACAAAGTACGAAAAAAAAGGCCGAGCACTAAGCTCGGCCGTAGTCCAACAGGGAGGTATGAAGATGATGAGCGTTTCAGCATCACCGCCTTCGAGTGCTCATTTAGTTATCACTGTATGTACGTTCAAGATTTTTTCACAAACATTGGTACATGTCCGCTATGTCATAGGCGCATAGCTAGAGTTTTCCCAATTGCCTCAGATGTTTGCGGTGCGCGATGATCTCATCCTGAACGAAATCCCGGAAGGCGGCGACACGTTTAGAATGTCTTAATTCTTCGGGATAGGCGAGGTAGACAGGTACATCGGCGCTTTCAATGTCTGAAAGTATCGGGACGAGATCCGGGAAATCTTCGGTCACATAGTCAGGCAGCACACCAATACCCAGATTGTGCAGTACCCCCTGCAATACACCGAAATAGTTGTTCACGGTCAGCAGCGAGCTTGGGTTACAGGTCATGAGATGTCGCACCATCGACGCGCCAGCGCCAACCTGAGGCGCTGACGGGGTCTGGCAGATCAAACGATGCTTGGCGATATCTTCGAGTGTCTGAGGCGCGCCACCATGGGTGTCCAGATAATCGCGGGTCGCATAAAGCAGCATTTGAACCGTCATCAGCCGTTTGCGCACCAGATCTGCCTGGCTGGGTTCTTTCATGCGGATTGCAACGTCAGCTTCGCGCATCGGAAGGTCCAGAACACGTTCTTCCAGCATCAGGTCGATGTTGAGATCGGGGTATTGCTCATAAAGCTTCGGAAGGCGCGGGGCCAGCCAAAGGGTTCCAAACCCGAAGGTGGTCGTTACGCGTAGAACACCGAACACTTCATCTTCGCTGTCCCGGATACGCGCAGCAGCTGCATCCAATCGTTTGGACATGGCAGAAGTGGCGTCGAACAGAAGTTCACCCTGTTCGGTCAGAATCAGGCCGCGTGCATGGCGGTGAAAAAGGGTGGCATCCAGTGATTCTTCCAGTGCGCGAATTTGCCGACTGACTGCAGATTGGGACAGATTCAGCTTGTCTCCCGCATGAGTCAGACTGCCCGCGTCAGCTACTGCGTGAAATATTCTAAGCTTGTCCCAATCCATAACCGCAACTTTCGTTATCCTCACGCAGCCCTATATGAAAGAGGTAACAAATTCCACATTCAAACGGCGAAATCGTTACGCAATAGGGGAAAATCACTATACAGGTCAGCTTTTATGACCTAAAATGTTTACAAATGCAGCACACTAATCCGACGAGGGGAGACGTCAGATGAGTCAGCCGAAAATATCGCTCAACGACCGTTTCGATCTATCCAAAAGCCCTGTTCTTCTGAACGGGACGCAAGCGCTTGTTCGTCTCATGATGATGCAAAAGGCGCGTGACCGTGATGCCGGGTTGAATACCGCCGGTCTGGTCACCGGGTATCGGGGATCACCTTTGGGCGCGGTAGACCTGCAAATGTCGCGGGCGCAAAAGCAACTTGCCGAGAATGACGTCACTTTTCAGTTTGGATTGAATGAAGATCTGGCGGCGACCGCATTGTGGGGAAGCCAGCAAGCCGGGTTGCGCGGAGACGGCAAGTTCGACGGCGTCTTTGGTCTTTGGTACGGCAAAGGACCAGGGGTTGACCGTTCCGGCGATGTGATGCGTCACGCAAACATGGCAGGAACCGGCAAGCATGGCGGTGTCCTGATGGCCATGGGCGACGACCATACGGGTGAAAGCTCGACTGTGTTGCATCAATCCGAATGGTCATTGGTCGATATGTATATGCCGGTGGTCAGCCCGGCGGGCGTACAGGAAATCCTTGATTACGGCATCTATGGTTTCGCACTCAGCCGGTTTGCAGGTGTCTGGGTTGGCCTGAAGACCATGAAGGATACGATCGAGGTAACCTCGGTTGTCGATGGTCGCCCGGATCGTATGCGGCTAGTCACACCCGAGTTCGACATGCCTGAGGGTGGTTTGAATATCAGATTGGGTGACACGCCACATCTGCAGGAAACGCGGGTCATTGATTACAAGCGCTTTGCGGCTGAGACTTTTTCACATGCCAATAGGCTGGATCGCCGGGTTTGGGGTAAATCCGGGGCCAAGATCGGTATCGCCGCTGCAGGCAAGAACTGGCTGGATCTTGTCCATGCCATGTCGCTGCTGAACATCGACGAGAATGAGGCCGAAAGACTTGGGATTACCACCTACAAGATCGGGCAGACTTTCCCGCTTGATATGAAGGGGTTCCACGACTGGGCCGAAGGGCTGGACCTGATCATTATCGTCGAAGAAAAGCGCAAACTGATCGAGGTGCAGGTCAAAGAAGCCATTTTCGACGATCGTCGCGGGCGCCGGGTGTACGGTTGGTACAAGGGTGGAGCAGGCACATTGCATCGTGAAGAGCTATTCCCGACCCGAGGCGCGCTCGACCCGATCATGATTGCGGAAAAACTGGGCGAAATCCTGATTGAGGAGGGGCGTGATACCGATGGTGTCCGTGCCGGTCTGGACCAGTTGAACCAGGCGCGCAGGGCTGACAACGCACAAGAGATTGCGACCCGTCTGCCCTATTTCTGTTCGGGCTGCCCGCATAACAGTTCGACCAAAGTACCAGATGGCAGCCGTGCCTATGCTGGGATCGGGTGCCACTACATGGTGCAGTGGATGGACCGGAATACCACCGGCTTCACCCAGATGGGTGGTGAGGGTGCCAACTGGATCGGTGAGGAGCCTTTCTCGACCACAAAACATGTGTTCCAGAACCTTGGCGACGGAACCTACAACCACTCGGGTGTTCAGGCCATTCGCGCAGCTTTGTCTGCAGGAACCAACATTACCTTTAAAATCCTGTTCAATGATGCCGTTGCAATGACCGGCGGGCAGGATAACGAAGGTGATCTGACGGCCGAGCGGATCGTTCGTGAGGTCAAATCCATGGGCGTGCGCCATGTGGCGGTGGTCTACGACGAGAAGGAAGATGTGAACTTCAAGGCGTTGCCGTCAGACGTGGAAACATTTGAACGCGCTGATCTGATGAGCGTTCAGGAAAAATTCCGCGAGGTAGAGGGCGTGTCTGTCCTCGTGTATATTCAGACATGTGCCGCTGAAAAACGTCGCCGCCGCAAGCGGGGCAGCTTTCCTGATCCGGACAAGCGGGTGTTCATCAACACCGATATCTGCGAAGGCTGCGGTGATTGCGGCGTTCAGTCCAACTGTGTTTCGATTGTTCCAAAAGAGACTGAACTAGGCCGAAAGCGTGCGATTGATCAGTCAAGCTGTAACAAGGACTTCTCTTGTCTCAGCGGGTTCTGCCCATCGTTTGTCACGCTGGAAGGTGCAAAAATCCGCAAGGAGGCTACAACCGATCTGGACCTGCCAGACTTGCCAGATCCGTCTCTGCCGGTGATCAAGGGAACGCATAACGTGGTCATCACGGGCGTTGGCGGTACCGGTGTTGTTACCATCGGCGCGGTTTTGGCTCAGGCGGCCCAGATCGACGGTAAGGGCGCTGGTATGATGGAGATGGCTGGCCTCGCCCAAAAGGGCGGTGCGGTTCATATCCACTGCAGACTAGCCAACAAACCCGAAGACATCAGCGCCATCCGTGTGGCAACCGGCGAGGCCCACGCGTTGATCGGTGGTGATCTCGTAGTGTCGGCCGGGGCCAAGACGTTAGGTCTGACGCAAACCGGCCAGACAGGCGCAGTGGTCAATAACCACGAAATCATCACCGGCGATTTCACTCGGGATACCGAATTCAATATTCCAAGCGACCGCTTGGAACTGGCCCTCGAGGCCCGCTTGAAAGATGGGCTGGATCTGTTCGACGCCACCGATCTGGCACGTGCGGTGATGGGTGACTCGATCTATTCCAACATGATGGTCTTTGGTGCAGCCTGGCAACGTGGACTGCTTCCGGTCAGCCATGAGGCCATTTTGCAGGCTATAGAACTGAACGGTGCCGCAGTTGAACGGAACAAACGTGCCTTCGAGGTTGGTCGCTGGGCCGTTCTGCACCCAGATGAAGTAGCCAATATCCTGAAACCTGGCGTGACCGAACTGCCGAAAACACTGGATCAGAAGATTGATCTGCGTGCGGAGCATTTGACGGCTTATCAAGGGAACCGACTTGCCAAGCGCTATCGCAAGATTGTTGACGCCATTGAGGACCGTGAGGTCAAGGAAGCGGTCGGCAAAGGATATCACAAGCTGTTGTCCTACAAGGATGAATACGAAGTCGCGCGTTTGTTGCTGAGCAGCCGAGATAAGGCTGCGGCTGAATTTGATGGTGACTTCAAGATGACCTTCCATCTCGCACCGCCGATTCTGGGCGGTAAGGGGTCTGATGGTCGCCCTCGTAAACGCGCCTTTGGTGAATGGCTGTCAGGGCCGCTTAAGCTGATGGCCAAAATGAAGGGTTTGCGTGGGACGCCGCTCGACATCTTTGGATACAGTGCTGAACGGCGCATGGAGCGGGCGCTGATCCGGCAGTACGAAAAGGACATGAAAGAGGTATTGCCGAAGCTTTCGCCCGAGACAAAAGACGCTATTGCAGCTCTAGGTCGACTTCCCTTGGATATCCGTGGGTTTGGCCCGGTTTTGATTGCCAATGAGACCAAGGCTGCAAAACGGCGCGAGGAATTGCTTGCGGCAATTCGGCAAGGTGGCGAAAAGCTCAAGGAGGCGGCTGAGTAGATCGTCACAGGACTGTCATGCAAGCTAGGCAAAACTGTTGCGACAACCTATGTAGCAGGCAGCAAACCGGAGACCTTTATGCCCTCGCGCCGCCACGTCGCTCGTGACATTTCTTATGCCTATTCTGCCGAAACCAAAGGCGGCAGAATGGTCATCAAGCTTATGGAAAACACAACAGGCCGTCTGCGCCTGATCAAGCGTGCGGACGGATATGAGCAAGAGGTGGCCAACGGTCGCGACTTCTGGTCCGTTATGGTCGAACGTTATGGACTGTCGCTGGATGTGGTCGGGGGGGCGTTGACGAACATACCAATGGACAGGCCACTGATCCTGATCGCGAACCATCCCTACGGAATTCTTGATGGTCTGATGATGGGTCACATCTTGTCTCAGGCTCGTGGCGATTTTCGCATTCTGGCGAACCACGTGTTTCGCAAGGCCGAAGACCTGAATCGAATTATCTTGCCGATCTCGTTTGACGAAACGAAGGAGGCCATGAAGCTGAACCTGGAAACCCGCAAAAACGCGTTGAATTATCTGGGCGAGGGTGGGGCCATCGGAATATTTCCTGGCGGGACAGTCAGCACGGCAGTCAAGCCATTCTCACACCCAATGGATCCAGGTTGGCGTGGTTTCACCGCACGTATGGTGGCAAAATCCAATGCTACTGTTGTGCCGGTTTTCTTCGATGGTCACACGTCACGTTTGTTCCAGATCGCAAGCCATCTTCATTACACCCTTCGCATGGGTTTGCTTATCAAAGAGTTCAAAAAGCGTGTCGATACACCTGTAAAAGTCGTGATCGGCGAGCCCATTGGCCGCGACGTATTGGACCCGTTGGCGAAGGATACGCGCAAGATGATGGATTTCCTGCGCAAAGCCACGTATGAGCTGTCTCCAAAGCCGTTGAAGTCGTATGACTACGGTTATGAATTTGAGGAACGGCATCGCGCCTGAAGGGGCAAATGGCAGTAGGTATCTTTGATTCCGGGTTGGGCGGTCTGACCGTCCTGGACGCAGCTCAGAAACGTCTGTCGGACGTTGATTTTCTGTATTTTGCGGACAGCGCACACGCGCCTTACGGCGTGCGTGACGCAG
Source organism: Ruegeria sp. CH6 (assembly GCF_056537005.1). NCBI lineage: Bacteria > Pseudomonadati > Pseudomonadota > Alphaproteobacteria > Rhodobacterales > Roseobacteraceae > Ruegeria > Ruegeria sp. CH6. Next base: position 607,950 of record NZ_JBQFQS010000002.1, read on the forward strand.
AAGATATCTATCAACTCACACGCAAGGCAGTATCCGATCTGTGGTCGCGTGGGTGCGATCTGGTGATTCTCGCTTGCAACACAGCGAGCGCTGCCGCGCTGCGCCGGATGCAGGAAGAAGGTGTACCAGAAGGCAAACGCGTTTTGGGCGTGTTTGTGCCACTGATCGAAGCCCTGACTGAGCGGCAATGGGGCGACAACAGCCCACCTCGTGAAGTGACGGTCAAGCACGTGGCGTTGTTTGCGACACCCGCAACCGTATCGAGCCGTGCCTTTCAGCGTGAGCTCGCATTCCGTGCAATCGGCGTGGATGTTGAGGCCCAATCCTGCGGCGGCGTCGTTGACGCGATCGAAGACGGGGACATGATCCTGGCCGAGGCATTGGTCCGGTCCCATGTCGATGCGCTGAAACGCAAGATGCCCGAACCGCAGGCAGCTATTTTGGGCTGCACCCACTATCCGCTGATGGCCGAGACATTCCAGAAAGCGCTTGGGCCAGATGTACAGGTTTTCAGCCAAGGTGATCTGGTTGCTCAAAGTCTTGCCGACTATCTGCAACGCCATCCAAATATGCTGGGGACCGGCGAGGGTGGATTCGTGACAACCGGTAAACCGGACTTTGTCAGCGATCGCGCAACGCAATTCCTCCGACGACAAATCGCATTTGAGGCGGCCTGACTTAGGTCAAGGAAACAACCGCATTGATTCTGTAGTTCGATGATCGTCACATCGGCGATCGATACGTATGACACTCAAATACAAAGAGGTCTGACATGACCCATAAAATCGCAATCCTTGGCGCGTCCGGCTATACCGGTGCGGAACTGGTGCGGCTGATCGCCGAGCACCCGAATATGGAAATCGTGGCTTTGGCGGCCGAGCGCAAAGCCGGTCAATCCATGGCACAGGTCTTTCCCCATCTGCGGCATCTAGATCTGCCGGTGCTGTGCAAAATCTCTCAGATCGACTTTTCCAAGGTTGATCTATGTTTCTGCGCGTTGCCGCACAAAACTAGCCAAGAGGTCATCCGTGACTTGCCCAAGACACTGAAGATCATCGATCTTTCGGCCGATTTCAGGCTGCAGGATGCTGAGGAATACGAGAAGTGGTACGGCAACCCTCATACGGCGCTCGAACAACAGGAAGAGGCTGTGTACGGTCTGACCGAGTTCTATCGGGAAGAAATCCGCAATGCCCGGCTTGTTGCCGGAACCGGTTGTAACGCCGCAACCGGGCAGTATGTCTTGCGGCCCCTTATTTCTGCGGGGGTGATTGATCTGGATGACATCATTCTCGATCTGAAATGCGCTGTTTCAGGGGCAGGGCGGTCGCTGAAGGAAAACCTGCTACATGCAGAGTTGAGCGAAGGGGCCAATGCCTACGCCATCGGCGGATCGCACCGGCATCTAGGTGAATTCGATCAGGAGTTCTCCAAGCTGGCCGGGCGGACTGTACATGTGCAGTTTACGCCGCACCTGATTCCAGCCAACCGGGGCATTCTGGCAACCACCTATGTAAAAGGTGATCCGCAAAGTGTTTATGAGACGCTGTGCGCCACCTACGAAAATGAACCATTCATCCAGATGTTGCCATTTGGCGAGGCGCCGTCGACCCACCATGTCCGGGGATCCAACTTCTGCCATATCGGAGTGGCTGCGGATCGGATCGAGCGTCGCGCCATTGTGATCGCAGCATTGGATAACTTGACAAAAGGTAGCAGCGGACAAGCCTTGCAGAATGCCAACCTGATGTTAGGTGAGGCTGAGACCCAGGGGCTGATGATGGCCCCTCTATTCCCGTGAGGACGGTATGAAAACACTCAAGAAACGTCGTCGTGTACAGATCATAGTTCTGGCCGTTGTTGCCTTGGCTTTGTCGACGGCGTTGATTGGGTATGCCATGCGGGACGGCATCAATTTCTTCCGTTCACCCAGCCAGGTTATTGCTGAGCCGCCACAACCAACCGAAGTGTTTCGCATCGGAGGTCTGGTTGAAGAAGGCTCTATCATCCGCGGGCAAGGTGAAACTGTCCGCTTTGTTGTTACGGATGGGGGCGAGAGCGTCCCGGTATCTTTTACCGGGGTGCTGCCTGATCTGTTCTCTGAAAATCAGGGTATGGTGGGCACTGGGAGCTACGTGAACGGTGTGTTTGAAGCCACTGAAATTCTTGCAAAACACGATGAGACATACATGCCGAAAGAGGTCGTGGATGCGTTGAAAGAACAAGGTGTCTACAAAGAGGCCGACGAGGGCTGATTTTCATCTGAAATCCATGGATGGATGACCAAAGGGGCGTTGCCAGGGAAAGACCTGCAGCGCCCTCATTATTTCGGCTGTCTTAATGAAGTTGTCTGACCGTTTGCAGAGTAAAGCGGAGGTTGTTGCATGCAGACGGTTCGTCAGATTGCCCAAGGGATTGTGGCGCGTGAAGGGGGATTTGTGGATGATCCCGATGATCCGGGTGGGGTGACCAAATACGGTGTGACCATTCACACTATGCGGCGATTGGGTTTGGATCTGGATCACGATGGCGTGGTGAACCGTGCCGACGTTCGTGCTTTGACACGCGATCAGGCAGTGGATGTTTTTCTGACCCATTATTATCGCAAGCCACGCATAGAGCTGCTGCCCGAAGCTCTGCAACCTTCTTTGTTTGACATGTATGTAAACGCAGGCGCGCAGGCGGTGAAAATCCTGCAACGGCTTCTCCGAGAAATGGGATTTGAGGTGAACGTGGATGGCGCGTTGGGCCCCCAGACCGCTCAGGCATCTCATTCGGCTGCTGATCCAAATCCGATTGCGTTGCGGGATGCGTACGGCGTTGCAAGGCGGAATTACTATTTCAGATTGGCAGATCGCAGACCTGCCTCAAGAAAATATGCGCGCAGTCGGTCTGGCGGCAAAGGTGGATGGATCAAAAGGGCCGAGGAGTTTCTTTCGCCGACTTACCATCTTAGCGACACAGAGTTTCAAATGAGGGTTTCAGGATGGGATTGATTTCTGGCTTGTTGGGTTTTCTGTTCGGAAACGGGCGCAATGTCGTACGCGAAACTGCCGAAGTGTTTCGTGAAAATACAGAGGCCGGCGCAGAGCGAAGCGCGACCATGCGGGTGCAGGCCATGACGCAATTCGGGGCAGAATTTCATACGTCAGGAAAGAGTGGTTTTGACCGCTTTATGGACGGCCTAAACCGATTGCCTCGGCCCGCACTTGCCTTGGGGACGCTGGGATTGTTCGGGGCAGCCATGGTCGATCCAGTATGGTTTGCTGAGCGGATGCAGGGCATCGCATTGGTCCCCGAGCCTCTGTGGTGGCTGCTGGGGGTGATCGTCTCTTTCTATTTTGGCGCTCGGCATCAGGCCAAAGTTCAGGATTTGCAGCGAGAAATCACCGCGACGATGGTCCGTGCACCGGCTGTGGTGGCCAATCTCGAGGCGCTCGATCGATTGCGCAACGATACTCCGGGTGCTGCAGATCCGGGTCACGACGCTCAGCTAGAAATTGATGTAGCTCAACCGGATGCGAACCGGGCACTCGAGGACTGGAGACAGTTAAGGCGACCCTGAGCCGCGACACTATGTGCGCTGTTTCCGGGCGAAAGTGATTGGCGCTTGCCCGGAGACAGGATTATACCCTTGGCCATGATTACAGAGCTCGGCCACTTCGCACTGATCCTAGCCTTTTTTGTAGCCATCGTCCAAAGCGTAGTCCCCCTGATCGGGGCGGCAAAACGTTGGACTGGCTGGATGGTATTTGCTGAACCTGCGGCAATATCTCAGTTCATCCTGACAGCCTTTGCTTTCGGCGCACTGGTCTGGGCGTTCGTCACATCCGACTTCTCGCTACGTATCGTCGTCGAAAACAGCCATTCGGCAAAGCCGATGCTGTACAAGATCAGCGGCACATGGGGGAACCACGAGGGCTCCATGCTGCTGTGGGTATTGATCGTCGCGCTGTTTGGCGCCATGGCCGCTATATTTGGAGGGGGATTGCCGCCAACCTTGAAGGCACGTGTTCTGTCGGTTCAGGCTGCGATCGGAGTGGCGTTTTTCGCGTTTATCCTGTTTACGTCGAACCCGTTCGACCGACTGGTAATAGCGCCCTTTGACGGGCGAGATCTGAACCCTCTGTTGCAGGATCCGGGTTTGGCCTTTCATCCGCCATTCCTCTATCTGGGTTACGTTGGCTTGAGTATGGCGTTCAGCTTTGCAGTTGCTGCGTTGATTGAGGGCCGCATTGATGCTGCGTGGGGGCGTTGGGTACGCCCTTGGACGCTTGCTGCCTGGATATTCCTGACCATCGGTATCGCATTGGGGTCGTGGTGGGCCTACTACGAGCTGGGTTGGGGCGGTTTCTGGTTCTGGGATCCGGTTGAGAACGCCTCTTTCATGCCATGGTTGCTGGCGGCGGCGCTTTTGCATTCGGCGATCGTGGTTGAAAAGAGGGAAGCTCTGAAAAGCTGGACCATCCTGCTGGCGATCATTGCGTTCGGTTTTTCGCTGATCGGAACGTTCATTGTCCGATCCGGTTTGCTGACTTCGGTACATGCGTTCGCGAACGATCCTGAACGGGGTGTGTTCATTCTGTTCATTCTGGTGATCTTCATCGGTGGCGCGCTGACCCTGTTTGCAGCTCGCGCTCAGGCGATGGAGGCCAAAGGTGTGTTTGGCATGGTCAGCCGGGAAAGCGCACTGATTTTGAACAATATCCTGCTGGCTGTAAGCTGTTTTGTCGTGTTCGTCGGTACGATGTGGCCGATGGTTGCCGAGATGGCTTTTGACCGGAAATTGTCGGTTGGTGCACCGTTCTTCAATTCGGCATTTACACCGTTCATGATTGTATTGGGGATTGCCTTGCCGATTGGCGCGATCCTGCCTTGGAAGCGTGGAAAACTGGGACGTGCTGCCTGGTCGCTGCGATATGCGTTCATTCTGGCTGTTGCGCTGGCGCTGCTGGTTTGGGTTATGCAGACAGGGCGCAGCGCTATGGGTCCGATTGGGTTGTTCCTTGGGGCGTGGATTACCTTTGGCGCCATTGTTGATCTGTGGAGCCGCACGGGCCGCAATGGCAGTTTCAAGCGCTTGCTGCGCCTGCCAGGTGCTGACTGGGGCAAGGCCGTGGCACATACCGGACTGGGTGTCACCATGTTCGCAATCGCTGGTCTGTCTGCATGGGAAGTAGAGGACATTCGCGTCGTCCAACCGGGACAACCGTTTGAGGTAGGGCAATACACTTTGACCCTGCAGGACGTAAAACGCGTTCAGGGACCAAATTACTTTTCGACCATGGCCGACATCGTTGCAGAAAAAGATGGTCGCCCGATCGCCACATTGCATCCTGAAAAGCGGGACTACCCGGTGGCACGGATGCCCACGACCGAGGCTGCAATTGACTACCGGTTCCTGCGAGATCTCTATGTCGTGATCGGTGATCAGCAGGCTGATGGCGGTTGGGTTGTACGTACCTACATCAAACCACTGGCGAACTGGATCTGGGGTGGATGTATTCTGATGGCCCTCGGCGGCGTGCTCAGCCTGTCTGACCGCAGGTTCAGGGTTGCGGCGGGGGCTCGTAAGTCAACTGCTTCAGGAGTACCGGCGGAATGAAACGTCTTGTCCTGATATTGATGATTGCCGCTACGCCACTGCTGGCGGTTCAGCCCGACGAAGTACTTGACGACCCCGTACTGGAGGAGCGTGCGCGCGACCTGAGCACAGGACTGCGCTGTCTTGTTTGCCGAAACGAAAGTATCGATGAAAGCAATGCCGATCTAGCGCGCGATCTTCGTTTGCTTGTTCGGGAACGTCTGGTCGCAGGCGATACGGATGAAGAGACGATCGAATTCATCGTCGATCGCTATGGTGAGTATGTCCTGCTGAAACCCACAACGTCTGGCTCCAACCTTCTGTTATGGTTGGCCGGACCGATCATGCTGTTGATTGCTGCTGTTGTAGGGTGGAGCTTTCTGCGCTCGCGCTCAGCCAAACAGGTTTCCGGGAACGTCGACGCATTGAGCGATGACGAAAAAGAGCGCCTGCGCCAAATTCTCGAAGACTGACGCGTGGTTCCACTTTCCCTTCCATGGTAACTGCGTCAGGGTCTGACAAAGCTCTGCGCAGATGAGGTTTTTTATGGAATACGAAGCGATCCTTCTGGATATCACTGATGGATTGGCGGTGCTGACATTGAATCGGCCCGACAAGATGAATGCACTGACAACTCAGATGCGCGCCGAGATTACGCATGCGATGAAACATGCAGCACGGCATGCACGTGCAATTGTGCTAACCGGCGCAGGGCCCGCGTTCTGTTCGGGGCAGGATCTGGGTGACGCATCCAGCACCGGGAAGATCGATCTTGAGCGTGCCTTGCGTGACGAGTACGAGCCCATGCTCGAAGCCGTGTACGATTGCCCTGTTCCCACCATTGCAGCGGTGAATGGTCCGGCAGCAGGGGCAGGGGCCAACCTTGCATTATGTGCCGATGTCGTGATTGCGACTGAGAGTGCATATTTCCTTCAGGCCTTCGCCCGCATTGGCCTTTTGCCTGATGCCGGTGGTACATGGTTCATGCCGCGCCAGATGGGTTTTGCCAAGGCGATGGGGGCTGCATTGTTTGCGGAAAAGATCAGCGCACGGCAGGCGGATGACTGGGGTTTGATCTGGGAAGCGGTTGCTGACGCAGATTTCGCCACCCATTGGCGCAAGCGCGCAGAGTACTTGGCCAATGGACCAACCGCTGGGTTTGGTGCGATCAAACAGGCGATCCGTGGCACATACGACAAAACGCTGCCGCAGCAATTGGCGACCGAGGCGCATTTGCAGGGCGATTGCGGCCGGACACGTGATTTTGCGGAAGGTGTTGTTGCGTTCTTGGAAAAACGCCCCGCGAAATTCGAGGGGCGTTAATCCAGTAAATTTTAAGCGCGACGGCGTTTACGTGTGCGGCGCTCTGGCGCCGCCGCATCGTCGCCGGTACCGTCTGATGCCGACGAGAACGGCCCAAGCGCATCCGTGATCTGATCCAGGGTCGGGCGTTCACTACGTGGGCGGGTATCGAGTGCTTCACGCATCTTGCGCAGGTGGGTTGGCATGGTGCCACAGCAACCACCGATGATTGTCGCACCTGCATCACGGGCCATAGCGGCATAGTCACCCATAAGCTCTGGCGTGCCATCATAGTGGATATGCCCATCCACATACTTGGGAATGCCCGCATTACCCTTCGAAATGATAGGACGTTCAGTTCCCTGAGCGCCAAAGCCCAGAACCGTTCGCAGAATGTCAGACGCACCGGTGCCGCAGTTTGCACCAAAGGCGATCGGTGGGTTGGGCAGGGTTTCGACCAGTTGTGCCAGATCTGCAGAGGTCACACCCATCATTGTGCGTCCCGCAGTGTCAAAGCTCATGGTGCCACACCAAGGCATATCGACCAGTGCGAATGCTTCGGCTGCGGCGCGGAATTCCTCAGGTGCACTGATGGTTTCGACCCAAAGAACATCAACGCCACCGGCTTTGAGCGCTTCGGCCTGTTCATGGAACATCTCGACGGCCTCGCTGTGCGACAAGCTGCCGACAGGTTCCATGATTTCACCGGTCGGGCCAACTGATCCTGCGACGATAATCGTGCGTCCGGCCTTGTCTGCAACCTCACGGCCGAGTTCGGCTCCGGCGTGGTTGAGTTCCGCAACTCGGTTTTGCGCATCATGCAGCTTCAGTCGTGCCGAGGTGCCACCAAAGGTATTGGTCAGAAACAGGTCGCTGCCCGCATCAACCGAACCCTGATAGAGCGCGCGGATTTTATCCGGAGCGTCCACATTCCAGAGCTCAGGTGCATCGCCTGATTGAAGACCCATATTGAAAAGGTTGGTCCCAGTGGCCCCATCCGCGAGGATGGCATCTGTGGATTCCAGAAGTTTGCTCAGCGCGTTTGTCATTGGAGTATTCCGAAAAAGAGGGCGCCATGGCCGATCAAATTTAGAGACGCCCCATGTCTCACGACCGGGGCGTCAAATCAAATTCATAAAACTCATGAAGATCATGAGGAAGGCAGCAATGCCTTAGTCAACTTCGCTGAGAACCTGCGATTTTGCTTCAGGCAGAAGTTCAGCCATCTTCGCACGGATCTCATCATCCGATGCCAAGCTACCCAGATCACCAGCCACCTTGCGCACAACATCCTCGTGTCCGGCTTCTTCGAAATCGGACAACACTACGGTTTTTGCATATTCTTCGGCGTCCGCGCCGGATTTGCCCAACTTTCCTGCAGCCCAAAGGCCGAGCAGTTTGTTGCAGCGGGCCTGCGCCTTGAACTGCATCTCTTCATCATGAGCAAACTTGGCTTCAAAGGCATTTTCGCGTTCGTCGAACGTGGTCATTGGTTAGGGACCCCTTGGATAACGATTTCTTTCCTGATGATATGACTATACGTGAGGCCGGGTGCAAGAGATTTGCGCTGCGTCAAAGCCCCTCGGGCCTGCGAACTTGCGAGAAAGTGGGGCTTGGACTATGAGGGCGCCAAAGGAGAGGGACTCATTCCCACACCCCAGACTGGAAGGTTCGCTTATGGCGCGTCGCAAAAAGATCTACGAAGGCAAGGCCAAGATTCTGTATGAAGGCCCCGAGCCGGGCACAATTGTGCAGTATTTCAAGGACGATGCCACTGCGTTCAACGCCGAAAAGAAAGACGTCATCGACGGCAAAGGCGTTCTGAACAATCGTCTGAGCGAGTTCTTCATGACTGGTCTGAGCCAGATCGGCGTGCCGACCCATTTCATTCGTCGCCTGAACATGCGCGAGCAATTGGTTCGCAGCTGCGAAATCGTGCCGTTGGAAGTAATTGTACGCAATTACGCCGCTGGTTCGATGTCCAAACGTCTGGGTATCGCCGAAGGCACGCAATTGCCGCGGCCGATTGTCGAATATTGCTATAAGGACGACGCGCTCGGTGATCCGCTGGTTACCGAAGAGCACATTGCTGCCTTTGGCTGGGCCAGCCAGCAGGATATGGACGACATCCTGAGCCTCGCACTCCGCGTGAATGACTTCATGAGTGGTATGATGTTGGCTGTCGGCATTCGTCTGGTCGATTTCAAGATCGAGATCGGTCGCGTATATGAAGGCGATTTCCAGCGTTTGATCATTGCCGATGAAATCAGCCCCGACAGTTGCCGTTTGTGGGACATTGAAACCGGTCAGAAGCTGGACAAGGACGTCTTCCGCCGCGATCTGGGCAATCTGACGGATGCCTATTCCGAGGTGGCGCGTCGTTTGGGCGTTTTGCCCAAAAGCAATGTCGCGAAACCTACGCTGATCAACTGATCCGCAAGCGCAAACTTGCAATGATCCAAGTGCCGCCACTTATCAGGCGGCACTTTTCGTATTCTGTATAAGTATTTGACAGATTTGACTGTCATGCAGCATGTTTAGATCTGACAACTAATCCGGCTTACTAACAAGGTGACACTCGGTATGAGCGAACTGTTCGACCACGCTGTGTTCTTGAAGTTTCTCGCGGCTGTTCTGGCTATATTCAATCCGCTCTATAATATTCCGATTTTCCTGAGCATGACGAGTCAGTGTACCAAGCCCGAGCGGCGCAGGGTGGCTCTGATCGTGATGATTTCGGTCACTTTGATCGCTTTGATTGCCGTGGGGATTGGAGAAGAGGTTTTGGCGATTTTCGGGATTGATGTTCCCTCTTTCCGCATCGCCGGAGGGATCATCATCTTCGGGATTGGTATGTCGATGTTAAATGCCGAAGACCGTCCCGCAGGTGATCAGGCCGCACTCGCCGAAGGGCAGGAGCGGAAACTCAATTTTGCCGTGGTTCCGCTGGCGATACCTCTGACCATCGGTCCGGGAACCATTGCCATCACCATCGTTTTCTCACATCAGCTTTCGGATGGTGCTGAAATGGTAACTCTGGGCTCTGCCGTGCTGATAGCTTGCGCAATTGTTGGACTGGGATTGCTGTTTGCGGACCAGATTTCCCGGTTGCTTGGGGAAACCATGATCAATGTGCTGACCCGGATCATGGCGATTCTACTGGTCGCAGTAGCGGTCGAGATGGTTCTGACAGGCACTTTCAACGCCATCGATGCGCATTACCCGGGTCTGACCTCAGGCGCTGACGGCTGATCAACTGACGGGTTGCCTTGGCTGCGGTAATCCGTCCGTCTTATCGAGGGTTGTCCAAATACCATAAGCAGGGTATCTCCCCGCGCAACGGAATTGGCCCCGGGGCGCGGGCCGCAGGTGGAGTTGCGAAAATGAAGGCACGGGTGCATGTGATGCTCAAGAACGGGGTGCTGGACCCGCAGGGCGAGGCGGTTCGTCACGCATTGGGCGCCATGGGTTTCGACAAGGTCGAAGGCGTGCGTCAGGGCAAGGTGATCGACCTGGAACTGGCCGAAGGCGCGACCGAAGCGGACGTGACCGAGATGTGCGAGAAGCTGTTGGCCAACACGGTCATCGAACGCTACGAGATCGAACTGGTCTGACTTTTTCCGGTCGTGACGCGACCAAACCACTGATTTGTGACCAAGGAGTGCTTGTCATGCGCGCAGCCGTCGTCGTTTTCCCCGGTTCCAACTGTGACCGAGATCTTGCGGTCGCCTTTGAGCAGGCGGGCTTTCAGGTCGATATGGTCTGGCACAAGGACGCCAAACTGCCAGAAGGCATCGACATCGTCGGCGTACCGGGTGGCTTTTCTTATGGTGATTATCTGCGTTGTGGTGCGATTGCAGCGCAGTCGCCGATCTGCAAAGCAGTTGTCGAACACACCGAACGTGGCGGATATGCCCTTGGTGTTTGCAATGGTTTTCAGATCCTGACGGAAACCGGCATCCTGCCGGGTGCGCTTCTGCGTAACGCGGGACTAAAATACATCTGCCGCACCGTTGGACTGAAGGTGGAAACAAGCGACAGCGCATTCACTGAAGGCTACAATGCTGGTGACGTCATCGGGATTCCGATTGCGCACCACGATGGCAACTACTTTGCCGATGACGAGACTTTGGCAAGACTTCGTGATGAAGATCGCATCGCGTTCACCTACACCGAGAACCCAAATGGTTCCCGCGGCGATATCGCCGGCATCCTGTCGCACAACCGACGCGTGCTTGGGATGATGCCGCATCCGGAACGGGCGGCGGATGAAGGCCATGGTGGCACCGATGGAACGGCGCTCTTCCGCGCATTGTCAGGTGTTTTGACACCTGCGTGACTTGAGGTCGTGGCCACTGGGGCTTAGCTTCGGGGGATGAGTTCCGAAGTACAATCAGGCTGGGCAAATTTCATGAGCCGGTTCCGCGGTGCGCCGCTGGGCTGGCGATTGCGATTGGCGATTATTGTACTGCTGATTGCGACGGTTGCCACGGTATGGATAACCAACAGCCTGCTGACGAACCGGTTTACTGAATCGACACGAAACCGTGCCGAACTGCGCCTAGCGCTATATTCTGGTAACCTTCTGAGCGAACTACGCAGAAATGCCATCGTGCCGCAATTGCTTGCGCGCGACCCGACGCTCATCGCTGCACTACAATCCAGCGATTTCTCTTTATCTACACAACGCCTGATTTCTTTTGTTGAAGAGATTGGTGCGGCTTCACTCATGCTGCTGGATAGCGACGGCCGCACCGTCGCTGCAACCGACCGGAACCGGTTGGGCGAGGCGCATCGTAGCGCCGCCTATTTTATCGATGCTATTCGCGCAAACTCGACGATATTTTCGGTGATCCCGCGTGAATCTGGCGGCTATAGTTTTGTCTACTCCCGGCGACTTGAGGCTGGCTCTGAAATCCTGGGCGTAATCGTTGTTGAGGTCGATCTGCAGAAGTTCGAGCGCGCCTGGGCGGGGATTTCTGACGCCGTGATGGTGACGGACAGTACAGGCACAATCATTTTGTCGACCGAACCGCAATGGCGTGGCCTTAATGAAAGCGCTGCAATGCTGCGCCAGCCGCCTCAGGGGGCTATTCAGCGCGCCATTCGTGCAACGACTGATTGGACGGCTCTGCCACCCGATGCTTATTTGCAGGGCGAGGCTGTGATGCGGATGGAAACCCGTATTCCTTTCCGAGGCTGGCAGATGACGTCTTTCACCACCTATTCGTCGATCCGCGAGAAGGTGAATAGTGTGCTGGCCCTCGAAATCATGGGCTTCGCGATTCTTCTGGCGCTGGCGTTTTATGCACTTAGCCGACGCACCGCTTTGCGCGCCGCTTTGTTTCAGCGTGAGTCGGCGGAGCTTCGCGCATTGAATACAAGGCTGCAGCGGGAAATTGCTGAACGCGAACGGGTTGAAAAGACGCTGGAAGTGGCCGAGCAAACCCTGGCCCAGAGTTCCAAACTTGCCGCCTTGGGTGAGATGTCTGCAGCCGTCAGTCACGAGTTGAACCAGCCGCTCGCTGCGATGAAAACCTACCTCGCCGGTGCGCGCCTTTTGCTGCGGCGAAATCGTCCAGAAGAGGCGCTGGCCAGCTTCGGTCGGATCGATGGCCTGATCGAGCGGATGGGTGCAATCACACGCCAGCTCAAGTCCTACGCTCGCAAGGGTGCAGACGCGTTTTCACCAGTAAATCTTGGTGAGGCGCTGGCCTCTAGCCTGTCTATGATGGAACCGCAGCTGCGCCAGCGGCACGTGAAGATTACTCAGATCCTGCCCGAAGAACCTGTTATAGTGATGGGGGACCGGATGCGGATCGAGCAGGTGATGGTGAACCTCTTGCGCAACGCGCTGGACGCCACCAAATCTGTTATTGAGCCGGATGTGGAGATCATTCTGGCGGCGGGCGACACGGCCGTGTTGACGGTCCGCGATAACGGCCACGGTATCGAGGATATCGAGAACCTGTTTGAGCCGTTTTATACAACCAAGCGTCCCGGGGATGGCGTTGGACTGGGTCTTGCCATCTCATCCGGGATCGTGAACGACCATGGGGGTCGGCTGACTGCGCGCAACGGACAAAACGGTGGCGCGGTATTCGAAATGCAACTGCCGATACTGGGAAGCGACGGCCTTGAGGCCGCTGAATAACGAGGAAGTACTATGGCACAGGCCATGAAGATAGCCATTGTTGATGACGAACAGGACATGCGCCAGTCGATCAGCCAATGGCTGGCATTGTCGGGATACGACACCGAGACCTTTTCCAGCGCTGAAGATGCGCTCAAGGTGTTGGGGCCGGAGTATCCAGGCATTGTTATCTCTGACATCAAGATGCCGGGTATGGACGGTATTCAGCTGTTGAAGAAACTGATGGGCGCTGACAGCACGCTTCCTGTGATCATGATCACGGGCCACGGTGATGTGCCTATGGCTGTCGAGGCGATGCGCGTCGGTGCCTTCGATTTTCTTGAGAAACCGTTCAATCCGGACCGTATGTCGGAGCTGGCGAAGCGTGCCAGCAACGCGCGACGTCTGACACTGGATAACCGCGCGCTGCGTCGCGAACTGTCAGGCGGCACCCAGATCATGAACAAGCTGATTGGCGCCAGCCCGGTAATGGAGCGCCTGCGCGAAGATATTCTGGATCTGGGGCAAGCCGATGGTCATGTATTGATCGATGGCGAAACCGGAACCGGGAAGACACTCGTCGCTCATGCGCTTCATGCTGTCGGCAGTCGTGCGGGTAAGAAATTTGTTCTGGTGTCATGTGCAGCTCTGGAAGAAGAGGCGCTGTCGAAACGGCTGTTTGGCCCGATGATGCCTGAAGATGCACAGCTACCAGCGATCGAAGAGGCACGCGGTGGTACACTGGTGCTCGAGGATGTAGAGGCGCTCAGCGATACGCTCCAGGCTCGACTGTTGAGCGTAATGAATGAGCAGGGCACGCCGGCAGAAACCCGGATCGTTGCCATCTCGAATCTGCAGGAAGCCGGGAAAACCAGCGAAGATGTTTTGCGTCCTGACCTGTTCTATCGTCTGGCCGCGCTGCGGATCACCATGCCGCCGCTGCGTCAGCGCGGTGAGGATATTCTGACACTGTTCACTCGTCTCAGTGAGCAGTTTGCTGAGGAATACGGCTGCGAGGCACCTCAGGTTAGCGCTCAGGAAGCTGCGCAACTGCTGCAGGCACCCTGGCCCGGAAACGTACGCCAGCTGATCAATATTGCAGAACGGGCTGTTCTTCAGTCTCGACGGGGGTCGGGTACCATCGCATCGTTGCTGATGTCGGATCACGAAGAGATGCAGCCGGTCATGACAACCGAAGGCAAGCCTCTCAAGGAATACGTCGAAGCGTTTGAGCGGATGTTGATCGATAATACCATGCGCCGCCACAAAGGCTCGATTGCTTCGGTGATGGAAGAGCTGTGTCTGCCACGCCGGACATTGAACGAAAAAATGGCCAAATATGGCCTGCAACGTTCCGATTATCTCTGACCACCAAGTCCGGAGAGGGCACACCCTCTCCGGATATTTTTTAGGCCAAACACCCCTGAAAATTAGCTCTTTGACGGCTTTTTGCTGATTTTGATGCCTATCGGCAGATGCTGATCGTGCAGTTTGCCCATTGTCTTTTCCACAGGACTGCTTTTATTGTGACGGAACGGGCCGGGCTAATTTTGCGCCCAGAAGTCCCGAATCTTTGAGTTTCGCTGCTTTGCCGCAGATGGTGATCATTCCCACAAGGCCAGGCAGACCGATTGTGCCCCTCACGGGGTATTGGAGCACCTGAGCCCGGAATACGGGCGAAAGGAATAAATGGGCGGGCTGCGGCATGGATCGCGCCTGTCGGAGAAGAACCGCGATGACGCGCGCGCAACGATTGAGTGAACGGGCAGGGGGCCAGAGCGCCAGACCCTGCCGCGCGCCGTCCGATATCGCCCTGACAAGACACCACCCCAAAAGCGCCTGTCCGCCCGGACGGGTAAGGACAACGCGTTTGGCGCGGTGCACCAAGGACACATGGCTAAGAAAATGCTTATCGATGCCACCCACGCGGAGGAAACCCGCGTCGTGGTGGTCGATGGAAACAAGGTCGAGGAGTTCGACTTTGAATCCGAAAACAAGCGTCAGCTTGCAGGAAACATCTACCTCGCAAAGGTAACTCGGGTCGAACCGTCTCTGCAGGCGGCATTTGTTGATTACGGCGGCAACCGGCACGGTTTCCTCGCCTTTTCGGAAATTCACCCCGACTACTATCAGATTCCGGTCGCAGACCGCGAAGCCCTGATGGAAGAAGAACGCGCCTACGCCGAAGCGATGAAGGCACGTGACGAAGCTGAAGAGGCGAAGCCCAAAAAGCGTCGTTCGCGTTCACGCACCAAGGCAGAGGGTGTCAAATCCGACGATCCGGTCGAAACCATGGATCCGTCCTCGGAACCTTCCGGGATGGAAACCATTGATCTGGATGAGGGGGAAGAAAACGCCGATGTCTCAATTCCTGAGGGCACATCGCCCGTAGAATTGGTGGCGGAAACTCCGGTTGAGGAGCCCGAAGAGGTCACTGACACCGAAGGTCAGGCCGAATCTGGTGAACAGCAGGAAGAGGATGCTGCCGAGCAAGAAGCCGAGCCGGTAGCTGAGACTGCTGAAGAAGAAGTCGAAGCCAATGCTGAGGCTGAAACCGAAAGCACTGAAGAAGCTGGTGAATCTGAACCCGGTGAAGAAGCCGAGGGATCTGAGCAGCCTGAAACTACTGAAGCTGAGCAGGTAGAAACTGCCGCCGAAGAATCCGAAGGTGACGAAGCCGCTGAGTCGGAAGCTGATCAGGTCGAAGTGCGTTCAGAAGCAACGGATAAAGACGAGACGATTGAATCTGTCGCTGACGAAGACGACAGCGAAGATATTCGTCCGCCGCGCAAACCGCGTCCGCGCCGTTACAAGATTCAGGAAGTCATCAAGGTGCGCCAGGTTCTGCTGGTGCAGGTCGTAAAAGAAGAGCGTGGCAACAAGGGTGCTGCGTTGACGACCTATCTGTCGCTGGCGGGTCGCTATTGCGTTCTGATGCCGAACACTGCCCGCGGTGGTGGTATAAGCCGTAAGATCACTAACGCTGCCGACCGTAAAAAGCTCAAGGACATTGCCTCGGATATCGATGTGCCGACCGGTGCTGGTTTGATCATCCGGACTGCCGGGGCGAAGCGTACCAAATCTGAGATCAAGCGCGATTATGAATACCTGCAGCGTCTTTGGGAACAAATCCGGGCGCTGACACTGGAATCCATCGCACCCTCCAAGATCTATGAAGAAGGTGACCTGATTAAACGCTCGATCCGCGATCTCTATAATCGCGACATCGACGAAGTTCTGGTCGAGGGCGAGGGCGGCTACCGCATCGCCAAAGATTTCATGAAGATGATCATGCCGTCGCACGCCAAGAACGTGAAGCGGTATGAGGATGCGCTGCCTCTGTTCGCGCGCTATCAGGTCGAAAGCTATCTGGCGGGAATGTTCAACCCGACGGTGCAGCTGAAATCCGGCGGCTATATTGTGATCGGTGTGACCGAGGCGCTGGTTGCGATCGACGTGAACTCTGGCCGGGCTACCAAAGAAGGTTCGATCGAGGAAACCGCGCTCAAGACCAACCTTGAGGCCGCCGACGAAGTGGCGCGCCAGCTGCGTCTGCGCGACCTCGCAGGTCTGATCGTCATCGACTTCATCGATATGGACGAGCGCAAGAATAACTCGGCCGTCGAAAAGCGCCTTAAAGACAAGCTGAAAACGGATCGAGCCCGTATTCAGGTCGGTCGTATTTCGGGCTTTGGTCTGCTGGAGATGAGCCGCCAGCGTCTGCGCCCCGGTATGATCGAGGCGACAACGCAGCCTTGCCCGGCCTGCCACGGCACCGGTCTGATCCGCTCGGACGACAACATGGCACTGTCGATCTTGCGTCAGATCGAAGAGGAAGGCACACGTCGCCGTTCTCGCGAGGTTCTTGTGCGCTGCCCGGTCAGCATTGCCAACTTCCTGATGAACCAGAAACGCGAGCATATCGCTCAGATCGAAGGGCGCTATGGCCTTTCAGTGCGCATTGAAGGCGATATCCATCTGGTCAGCCCCGATTTCTCGATGGAGAAATTCAAGACCGCCAGCCGGATAGTGCCAGAGGCCACTGCGCCCGTGGTATCCGTAGACGCATCGCTGATGGATCTGGTGGATGCTTCGGAGGACGAGGAAGAAGAAGAAACAGTTCAGGCTGAAGAGGAGACCAAGCCCAAGCGCAAGCGTCGTCGTCGTCGCCGGAAGAAGGGCGGTGGAAACGGAGAAGGGTCCGAGGCCGCGTCAGAAGAAGGCGACAAGCCGACCGAGGCCGAAGACGCCGATGGTGGTGATGCTGCCACTGAAGAGAAGACTGACGCAGCAGATACCGTAGAAGCCGATGCTACACCTGCGGAAGAAGCGCCAGAGGCAGAGAAACCTGCCAAGCCAAAGAAGCGTCGTGCACCACGCCGCCGCAAAAAAGATGCAGACGCTGAGAAAGCCGAGGAACCTGCAGAGGTCGCGAATGCCGAAGCTGAGCAGAACGCTGAGGAGGCACCTGCGGAGGAAGGCGTTGTGATCGCGGCCGAGGCGGAGGTCGTCGAAACGGCGGTCTCTGAGCAGATCGAAGTGGAAGCTGAAGTTGTAGAGACTGAAGTAGAAGCATCTGCTGCGACGGAAGAGCCTGCAGAGGAAACCGCAGCGACCGTCGAAGAAGAGGTTGCGGTGGCAGAGGAACAAGCGTCTGAGCCAGAAGAACCTGAGCAGGTCGCACCTGAAGCGCCAGAGCCTGTCTTAGAGGTCGTGGCAGAAGAGCCGGTGCCAGAAGAACCAGCTCCTGCCAAACCCAAGCGTCGGGGATGGTGGTCTCTGGGTCAGTAACCAAAGAAGGCGGGCTAACAGGCCCGCCTTTTTCTTTCTGATACGTCAGTTTTATCAGTCAGCTCTTTTGGATCACGTAAATCTGATGATTGCCAGTATCTTCCTGACTAATCAGCTTGTTACCAGACTCGGTGCAATAATGTGGAACGTCGATCACTGCAGCCGGGTCATCCGCCAGGATGCGTAGCAAGCCGCCAACCGGCATGGATTTCAGCCGTTTCCGGGCCTTCAGGACGGGCAGCGGACACAGCAGGCCCAATGCATCCAGTGTTTCAATATCACTTGTCATGCGAGTCAGATATTTCCACTTGAGGATGGTGTCCAGCATGCAACCACGAGGATGTGACCTATTGGCCCCGTGACGTTGGCGATGCGATACCATATGTGCTGAAACATGTTCGGAATTGATATCATCGACGCGGGGCTGCTACCCGCCATGTTCATTGCGATGATCGGGGGGCTGATCAGCTTTCTGTCGCCATGCGTGTTGCCCATTGTGCCACCTTATCTGGCGTATATGAGCGGGGTCACGATCAACGAGATGCAGGACGAGGCGCGCGCACGGCGTAAGGCGACTTTGTCGGCGTTGTTTTTCGTGCTTGGATTGTCGACCGTATTCCTCTTGCTTGGGTTCACAGCTTCGGCGTTTGGGGCATTTGTCCTGCAAAATCAGGTGCTTTTCGCTAAGCTTTCCGGCGCTGTGGTCATCGTGTTTGGCCTGCACTTTCTGAACGTATTCCGCATTCCGCTACTGGATCGAGAAGCCCGGGTAGAGACCGGAGATTCCGGCGGATCAGTCTTTGGCGCCTATATTCTGGGGCTGGCCTTTGCATTTGGCTGGACACCCTGCATTGGACCTCAGCTGGGTGCGATCCTGTCATTGGCTGCGTCAGAGGCGTCGGTTGCCCGTGGAACGCTTTTGCTCGGTGTCTATGCGGCAGGGCTTGGTATCCCGTTCCTGCTTGCTGCGATGTTCCTGAACCGCTCCATGGCCGTAATGAACCGCATCAAGCCCTATATGGGCACCATCGAAAAGGTTATGGGCGCGCTGTTGCTGTTCGTCGGTATCATGCTGATCACGGGCCTGTTCACCGAGTTCAGCTGGTGGCTGCTCGAGACATTCCCGGCGCTTGCAACCTTGGGCTAACATCCTGAAACAGGACGATATGCGGGTCTTACCTTGGCCGCATTGCTAGGCTAATCTGCGCGGCAGAGGTCAAAGCAATGAGCAGTCAGAAAACGCAGCAAAAGGTGCGCAAACGCAGGGTATTTTACATACCTGGCTATGACCCGATTCATCCTCGCCGCTATCGCGAGCTTTACCGCAAAGAAGGGCATCTGCAGTCTAAAATCTCAGGATACGAGATTGCAGTTTCTGCCAGATCCGGCGATGGGCCGTATGGTTGGCACGTGACATCGCGGCAGGACGGCGTTGATACAGAGACGGATGTCGAGGTTCTGGTCTGGTCGGATATCGTGCGGGACAGTATGGCGCGTTCCATTGGGGCCACATATCTGCAACTGGCTCAAACAGCCTGGATTTATATCTCAACTGGTGTTTTGTGGCGCTTGATGAGACTGCGCAAGGGTCCTGTCATTGCCGCGCTTTATCCTGTTGGGATGCTCTTGTTCCAGCTTTTGATCGCTGTCCTCGCTGCGTGGGGTGTTTTCGCGGTGCTGACGATGTTTGTAGGTTGGATCGCCTTATTACCTGCACTGATTGCAGCCTACGCGCTACTGAACTGGTTTCGCAAAATAGATAATCGCTTGTTTGCCTACTACCTGATGCATGACTATGCCCATTCTGCGCGCCATTGGGGGGAAACGTCTCCCGAGATGCGTGCGCGCCTGGCCGAGTTTAAATCTCTGATTGCGCAAGCCCTGAGTTCTGATGCAGATGAAGTGCTGGTTGTCGGTCATAGCTCTGGTGCCCATCTGGGTGTTTCCGTGTTGGCGGATTTGCTGCGTGATCAGAAAAACAAGGGGCAGGGCCCGACACTGTCATTCCTTACACTGGGGCAGGTGGTGCCGATGGTTTCGTTCCTGCCCAAAGCCGATCAGTTGCGATCTGATCTGAGCTTTCTGTCGACCCGCACAGACCTGACCTGGATTGATGTATCAGCACCCGGTGATGGGTGTGCCTTCGCTTTATGTGATCCTGTGTCGGTCAGTGGCGTTGCTGGTCCTGAAAAGCGTTGGCCGCTGGTGTTATCCGCTGCGTTCACTCAAACCCTGTCTCCTGAGCGCTGGCAGGAACTGCGGTGGAGGTTCTTTCGGCTTCATTTCCAGTACCTTTGCGCGTTCGACCGACCGGGCGACTATGATTACTTTCGGATAACCGCTGGCCCTGAAGCCTTGTCTCAGAGGTTCGACGGCAGAGCGCCATCCAAGTCACGTATCGATGTCTCTGTGTCCAAATACACATCGGTGGCTGCATGACGCCCCCAAAGCCTCAGGCTCGCCCAGATAAGGTATCGCTCTGGCGCTACTTGAAGCTCTTTCGTCAGGATTTGCTTTCCGCGCAACCCCAGCGACTGTATCGGGCCTGGATGGCCGAGTTTCGTACGCCGTTTTTTCGGTCATACATGATCAACCAGCCTGAACTGATCAACACGGTACTTAAGCAGCGACCAGACGACTTTCCCAAATCAAACCGCATCAGTGAGGGGTTGCGTCCGCTGCTTGGTGACTCGGTTTTTCTGACCAATGGCGATACCTGGAAGCGCCAGCGCCGTATCATCGATCCCGCGTTTGAAGGCGGTCGCTTGAAGGACACATTCCCGGCCATGCTGGCTGCGGCGCAAGCTTGCGTCGATCGTCTGCGCTCGCAAAGCGGCAGTGAGATCGAATGTGAGGAAGTCACAAGCCATGCAGCTGCAGATGTTATCTTTCGCACTCTGTTTTCGGTTCCGATTGAGCATGAGATCGCGGCGCAGGTTTTTGAGAAGTTTCGCGCATACCAGAGGGAACAACCGCTTCTGAACCTCGCAGCGTTCATACCTCTGCCGCGTTGGGTGCCACGGTTTCATTCGGCTAAAACCCGCAGGAACGCCAAAGAAATCCGAGCACTCATTGGACGTCTAACGACCGAAAGGGCAGCCGCTATATCGGCGGGTCAGGCACCGGATGATCTTGCCACCAAGATCATGACAACCCCGGATCCGCAGACCGGACACCGTTTCAATACGGACGAAATGATCGATCAGGTGGCCATATTCTTTCTGGCAGGTCACGAGACCAGTGCGTCTGCTCTGGCGTGGACACTGTATCTGATGGCGCTTTATCCGGAGTGGCAGGAGAAACTGGCGGCCGAGGCGCAGATACTAGAGGAACCTTCATTTGCCACTGTCTCAAAACTCAGACTCAGCCGGGATGTCTTTCGCGAGGCGCTGAGGCTGTATCCTCCGGTTCCAATGATGGTGCGCGAAACAACGTGTCCCGAACGCTTTCGAGACCGGGATGTGCCCCAGGGCTCGCAGATTGTCCTGAGCCCGTGGCACCTGCACCGTCAGGAACGCCTGTGGGACAAGCCGGATGAGTTCGACCCGACCAGATGGGGAACCGAGAATGGCAAGAAATGTCAAAGAGAAGCCTACATCCCCTTTTCGGCAGGGCCACGTGTCTGCACAGGTGCTGGCTTTGCGATGGTGGAGGGACCTCTAATCCTGTCCATGCTCTTGCGCCACTTTCGGTTCGAGTTGATCGAAGGTCGGACACCGGTTCCAGTCGCACATCTGACTGTGCGTTCGAAAGACGGAATTTGGTTACGGCTGGTTGAGCGCTAACAAACTACCATCGCCCAACGCCTTGCTGTATGCGGTTGAAAAAAGCGGAATCATTATTGAACGGGAAAAGAGTTATGTCCAAGGCAGAACAGCGCGAGCAAATGTCCAACGGTGCAGGTTTCATTGCGGCCTTGGATCAAAGCGGCGGTTCAACCCCTAAGGCGCTTGCGCTGTATGGCGTTGAAGCATCCGACTACAACAATGACGAAGAGATGTTTGGCGAAATCCAGAAAATGCGCGCGCGTATCATTCTGGCGGACGATTTCACCAAGGACAAAGTGATCGGCGCGATCCTGTTCGAACGCACACTAGGCGAGACAATCGACGGTCGTGGTGTTGCCGACTATCTGTGGTCGGTAAAGAACATCGTACCGTTTCTGAAAATCGACAAAGGCCTGGAAGAGCAGGCTAACGGTGTTCAGATGATGAAACCGATCCCGGGACTGGCGGAAACGCTGGCTAAGGCTGAGGGTGTGTTTGGTACCAAGGAACGCTCGGTGATTCACGAGGCAAATGCAGAAGGTATCGCTGCTGTGGTCGCCCAGCAATTCGATGTAGCGCGCGAGGTTATCGGCGCAGGCATGGTTCCGATCGTTGAGCCCGAAGTAAACATCCATTCCGAGACCAAGGCTGAGGCTGAGGATATTCTGAAAGCAGAAATCCTGAAGAACCTCGATCAGTTGGCCAATGGGCAGGATGTGATGCTGAAACTGACCATTCCAAACAAAGCAAACCTCTATGATGCACTGGCAGATCACCCGCGTGTTCTGCGCGTTGTCGCGCTGTCTGGTGGATACACGACCGAAGAAGCATGCGATCTGCTGAATCAGAATGGCAAAATGATTGCGTCATTCTCGCGCGCATTGACTGAAGGTCTGTCCAAGCAGCAGTCGGACAGCGAATTCAATACCGCG
Organism: Ruegeria sp. CH6; assembly: GCF_056537005.1. NCBI lineage: Bacteria > Pseudomonadati > Pseudomonadota > Alphaproteobacteria > Rhodobacterales > Roseobacteraceae > Ruegeria > Ruegeria sp. CH6. Next base: position 630,459 of record NZ_JBQFQS010000002.1, read on the forward strand.
CTGGGTGGTAACATCGATAAGATCTACCGCGCTTCAGTCTAATAAAGCCCCCTCAAGGGGAGCCTTATTACGTTGGTTTTTGGAAGGAGCGTCGCAACTGCGTCGCTTTTTCTCTTTGTGCGCAGCCTGTTGCGTGGTCATTGATCAACCCCATGGCCTGCATAAATGCAAAAACGGTTGTGGGGCCGACGAACTTCCATCCACGTTTTTTGAGATCTTTCGACATGGCGACTGATTCAGGTGATGTGGATGCGGTTTGCGGTTCTGGCGGGTTTTCGGCCTCGTACCGCCAGACATACCCCGCGATTGATCCCTCAGAGGCGATCAGTTCCTGAGCACGCTGTGCGTTGTTGATGACCGCTTCGATCTTTCCGCGATGGCGCACAATGCCTTCGTCCTGCAAAAGCCGTTCGATATCAGCATCAGTAAAACCTGCTACTTTATTGAAATCAAATCCACAAAATGCTTTGTGAAAGTTCTCTCGCTTGGCCAGAATTGTGCGCCAGCTCAGCCCGGACTGAAAACTCTCGAGGCAGAGCTTTTCAAACAGGCGCTGATCATCTGCGACCGGATATCCCCATTCATTGTCGTGATACTCAAAGAACTCAGGTGCTGCCTGACACCACGCGCAGCGCTGTTCACCATCTGGGCCGATAACTGTTTTGCTCATAATGTACCCTTTTTGTTCCCGTCAGTTTAGTCAGGAAAAAGGAAGATCGGCAAGGGTTCAATTCTGTTGCTGATACCAGTTCAGAATGAAAACACGAATGGCTGAGGCGAGACCGGTTTCAGGATCACGAGAAACATCAATTTCAGCCGCTAACACATTGATTGGAATTTCTTTGGTTTTCGCAATCTCGCGAAATGCCTGCCAGAACTCATCCTCCAGAGAGACGGAAGTCCGATGACCTTTCAGGGTCAGAGAGCGTTTGACAGGACGGCCGCTCATTCTTCGATCTCGTGGCCGTCCAGATTGCGGTCAGATTTTTGTTGATGTGTTCGATCAAGATCTTTTTCAGCTTTGCTCCGACCGAAACGTACCGCATTTTCATCCGCGCGTTTCTTTTTTTGGGCCTTGGCCCTTTGCTTGCGAACTTGGTTGAGGTTGATCAGCTTACTCATTTTCGGGGCGGTATGTTTTGTAACTGCACAAACAGCTCACCACGCGTGGCATCCGACAGGCAATCGACCTGTACCTGCGCATCAAATTCAGGGCCTGATGTTTCGGGGACTGGCGTGTGTTGGGATATCTGCTGGATGATTTCACCGCCAAGGCTGATCAAGGCGGGGCGTACTTCGTCAGCAAGGTCGCGAAACTCCGTCGGAGCCTCTGCCTCTCCATCCGTCCAGCGCGCTATCCAGCAGGTCTGGATCTCTTTGGCTGCTTCAATTTGCGCCTCAAAGAACTTACGGGCGCTGACGGGATCAATACCTGCGCCTTGAGCTTCTTCGACGGTCTTAGCCAACACGACCTTTTCGCGCTCGATATCTTCGACGGGTTTGTCATTTGCGTATTTGAAGGCGGCAACGTCGCGCATCCACTCCAACCGCTCGTCAATCAGCCCAAAAAGCTGGGCGTCCGCCAAAGCCGGAGTGCCCGACAGGATCAGGCACACCGGCAGAGCGTTACGCAGACGGATCACTTGGGACCAATCATTTGTTCGGGACGTACAACAGCATCAAAGGTTTCTTCATCGACAAAACCGAGCGCGATGGCCTCTTCTTTCAGAGTGGTGCCGTTTTTATGCGCTGTTTTGGCTACCTTGGTGGCGTTGTCATAGCCGATGGTCGGAGCCAGGGCAGTAACCAGCATCAGTGATTCCTTCATCAGCTTTTCGATGCGCGGTTCGTTGGCTTTGGTGCCCATCAGCATCCGTTCGGTGAAGCTGTCGGTTGCATCGCCCAACAACTGGATCGACTGCAGCAGATTGTAGGACATCATCGGGTTGTAGACGTTCAGTTCAAAATGCCCCTGGCTGCCTGCGAACTTGATCGCGGCGTCGTTGCCCATCACATGAGCTGCCACTTGGGTCAGTGCCTCAGCCTGTGTCGGGTTCACTTTGCCCGGCATGATCGACGATCCGGGCTCATTCTCGGGCAGGATCAGTTCACCCAGTCCCGAGCGCGGGCCCGAACCCAGAAAACGAATGTCGTTGGCGATTTTGTAGCAGGATCCTGCGACGGTCGCCAAAGCACCCGACAGAAATACCATGGCGTCGTGGGCGGCCAGTGCTTCGAACTTGTTGGGGGCCGTGACAAAGGGCAAGCCGGTGATGTCGGCCATGTTTGCAGCAACAGCTTCGCCCCAGCCTTTTTGAGTGTTCAGACCGGTGCCAACGGCGGTGCCGCCCTGAGCAAGCTCATAGATTGCGGGCATCGCAGCTTCTACACGCGCGATTCCCTGACGAATCTGATGTGCATAGCCGCTGAATTCCTGGCCCAGAGTCAAAGGCGTCGCATCCTGTGTATGAGTACGACCGATTTTGATGATGTCTTTGAATTCTTCCGATTTCTGTTCCAGACCCGAAGCCAGCTTTTCCAGCCCGGGCATCAGAACGTCACGAACACTCATGGCCGCAGCAATGTGCATCGCGGTTGGGAACGTATCGTTGGACGATTGTCCCATGTTGCAGTGATCGTTGGGGTGGACCGGCTTTTTGGAACCGATTACACCGCCCAGAATCTCGATCGCGCGATTAGCAATTACCTCGTTCGAGTTCATGTTCGATTGGGTGCCGGAACCAGTCTGCCAAACGACCAGAGGGAAGTTGTCGTCGAACTTGCCCTCAATAACTTCACCCGCTGCCTCAATGATCGCGTCGGCGATTTTCGCGTCCAACTCGCCTGTCGCCTTGTTTTGCATGGCACAGGCTTTCTTGATCACGCCCAGCGCACGCACGATGGCGACGGGCTGCTTTTCCCAGCCGATGGGGAAGTTCATGATCGAACGCTGTGTTTGCGCGCCCCAATACTTGTCGGCGGGAACCTCAAGCGGTCCAAAGCTGTCGGATTCGGTGCGGGTCTGAGACATCGGTCACTCCGTCTGGTATGCAGTCGTATGCCGTTTAGCCATAGCAGAGCCAAGGCGCAATCGGCCAGTTGCGCGCACCATAAACCCAAGGGGACCAAAGGTATAGGCAGGCGGAAGCGTCATTTTTCTTGTTAACATCGGAAACAGCACCATTGTGCGCGCTGACTGCTGAGCTACAATAAACATATCGCCGCGGTGGAGGTTACATGCGCGTTTCAGTTAGGACCCGTCCTTCGTTTTTGACCGCCCTGGCGGCGATGTTCACGCTTTGGGCGACGCTGTTTGTCGGACAGGCACATGCAACCGGTATTGGGCCGTTTATCGGAGACTATGTTGGTTCAGCCAATGTCGTTGATGTAGATGGTACGACTACACCCCGTGACATGAGCGTTTCGATCCATGAAACCAGCAGCGGCTTCAATGTCAGCTGGCATACGACGACGTACAAGCATGACGGGCGGGTGAAGGAACAAAAATTCTCGGTGGATTTTCGTCCCTCGGATCGGCCGGATGTTTATTCGGCGGCAATGAAGCGAAATGTTTTTGGCCACGAAGTTCCCCTGGACCCGATGAAAGGTGAACCTTTCGTCTGGGGCCGCATCGTAGGGGATACTTTGACCGTGTTCTCATTGTTTATCGACGAGGATGGCGGATACGAACTGCAGCAGTTTGACCGTACACTGGCTGATGGTGGCCTTGATCTGTCTTTCACACGGTTCCGTAACGGTGTGAAATCGCGGTCGGTTGATACGTTCCTTCAAAAACAATAAACCCCGCACAGGACGGGGCTTACAGACGACTTAATCAGTCAATTACTTGCGGAAGCTATCCAGCGATACGACATCTGCGTCGTGATGCTCTTCCGGCTCGTCAGGCATCACTTCAATCGTTTGCTCGACGATGTGATCAAGCTCTTCATCTTCTTCCGTATCGTCCGGGCTTTCAAAGCGCAGGCCGAATTCTACCGAAGGGTCTACGAATGTCTTGATCGCAGAATACGGAATATAGAGCGGCTCAGGTGCATCACCGAAATTCAGCGTGATCGAGAAACCGCCATCACCAACTTCGAGATTCTCAAACCAGTGCTGCATGACGATGGTCATCTCGTCCGGATAGCGCTGCCGCAGCCAATCCGCGATATCAACGCCCTCCTGCCGGGTGTCGAAAGTAATGAAGAAATGATGCGCACCGGGCAGGCCGGTTTCTGCAACGCTGCTCAGAACAGTCTTGATCAGGCCACGCATGGCCGTGTGCATCAAGTTCCCATAATCAATGTCTTGCGACATGTGTCATCCTCGAAAGTGGTTATCCTCAGCATAGGGGATTTGGACGGAAACGAAAGACCGGGTTGTGCCTGATTGTTCAGATTAAATGCAGAGCCATTCCGGACAGAACCATTACGACCAAAGTGGTGGCTAAACCGGATTTCAGCCGGAAAATCAACACTGCAGCGGCGACTGTCAGGACAAGGGCCGAAACATCCAACGTAGCAAGCTCAGGAACGGGCAGGGAGACCGGACCCCATGTTAAGTCCGGGGCTGATCCGAACAGCACGTTTAATCCGAACCACACTGAGAGGTTGAGAATCACTCCGACCACCGCAGCTGTGATGCCGCGCATTGCGTTTGCCAGCCGCGGACGTGTGGCAATACGGTCCAGATACGGGGCCGCAAGGAATATCCACAAAAAGCATGGTACAAACGTCGCCCAAAGAGCCACGATTCCCGCTGCAATAGCCAGCGAGGCACCTCCGGCGATCTGACCGCTCAGCATAGCCACAAACTGGGTGACCAGAATAAGCGGGCCTGGGGTTGTTTCAGCCAGGCCCAGCGCGTCAATCATTTGATCGGTACTGATCCACTGGTAGGTATCAACAACGGTTTGGGTCATATACGCGAGAACCGCATAGGCACCGCCGAATGTGACCACCGCCAATCGGGCAAAGAACCAACCCAGATCGCTTAGAAGTGTTTGCCCGGTCAAAGTGAGTAGTATGAGCGGCCCCAGCCAAAGTGTCAGCCAGATCGCAGCTGTGCGAATGTGACTGGTGAGTGCCGGGGAGGGGGATGATGTAGCCTCGGCAACTGAATTTCTAGACGTGACATAGCCCCAGATCGCAGCCGCCAGAATGATCAAGGGGAACGGCAGATTCAGCGCAAAAATTGCCACAAAACCCAATATTGCAATCACACGATGTTCGGTATCGGTCAGCGCCTTGCGTGAGAGATTTCTTAGTGCCTGCACAACGATAACGATAACAGTGGCTTTGACGCCCAGAAACGCTGCCTGAACCAATGGTAGATCACCATAGGCCGCATAAAGCCCTACCAATATCGCGATGATCAAGGCGCCGGGCAGGACAAACAGGCTGCCGGCGATCAATCCCCCTGCAACCCCTCGCAATCGCCAGCCCGCGTAGGTGGCCAGTTGCATCGCTTCAGGCCCCGGTAGCAGCATACACAGCGACAGAGCGCGCAAATAAGTCTGCTCATCCAGCCAGGGGCGCCGTTCCACCAGTTCCTGATGCATCAATGAAATCTGGGCCGCCGGGCCGCCAAAGGACAAAAGCCCGATGCGGCCAAACACCTGAACAAGCTCTTTGGTGGTCGGGGTCATTTTTTGCGATCCGTAGGCCAGTCGTGGCTTTCCTCGAAACCATCGCGCGCCCAGCGGTAAAGCGCATCATAGAACGCCAAACCGGCTTCCAATTGCTGATGGTCGTTCCGATATTGGCGAGATAACCCGACCGATATGGCAAGCAAGCCAGCAGCTTCGGCTGACAATTCATGTCGATTGGTGTCTGCTGCGCGAACGACGGTTGATAGCCGATCCAATGCGGGTGAGCGCAGGTCATACTCATCCAGCATCGTATCAAAGGTGCAGTGTTCGCCCCGGTGACTCCAAAACACACCTTCCATATCAAACGGAGTTGCCCCGAACTGATCTACGACGCCCTGAACCTCGGTTGGAGACACAAACAAGAACTTGGCCTTTGGATCGATGAAACGTCGGATCAGCCAAGGGCAGGCTATGCGGTCGATTTTCGGACGATGCCGTGTCACCCAAAGTGTATTCTCTCCGACGGGGGCGGGTACTGCGGAAACCGGAACCGACAGCGCCTCAGGAGTGTCCCTCCATGCGAACATACCACCTTCCAGGTACTCTGCGGCGTGGCCCTCGCTCATCAACCAGGACACCAGGCCCTGACTGAGTTTCTTACCCTTTTGGCAAATGATGACGCATGGGTTATCGCCAACCAGTTCTATGATGCCTTCGATGTCTGAGTAGGGGTGACGCACAGAACCGGGAATAAGGCAGGGATCATCCTCAAAGTCCGGATCGGTTCGGATGTCGACCAGCACCGGAACTTGCGGTGTTCCGACCAGTCGCATGAGTTGTCGGGGCGTAATTGCGTTTGGGGCAGCCATAGCATGTTTCCTCGGTCATTTCCGATACATGCGAAACTTGGGCTGCCGCCTCACGGGGTGTTCGCAAGCTGACCCCATGGGGTCTTGCTACAGCGTAACCGCAGATAGGGTCAAGATTGCGTGGTTTGTGGCTATGCCCAGTCGAGCCTTTGCCCGGTCATGCAAACAGGGAGCGTATCGAGGGGAAACTGGCCCAACTGTTCAAAGAGCGAGATAAAGTCGAACTGGTTGTAGGCTTCAACCATCTTGTCACCCTTAAACCGCGCCATGACCTGCCCAGTAACCTCCAGCGGAGCACCGTTGTCGGCCCTGAATGTTCTGACGTGCAAAACGCCCGAGACCCAATCACCATCCTCAATGATCTTAGGCAGATCCACGGTTATTTCACCAAGAATGTGCCGGAAGGCCGTGACAAGATCGCGAAAATCATCTGCGCCGACCTGCATTTCAGGAATCAACCCTTCGGCCATGGTGTCAGGTGAAAAGAACTGATCAATCGCGTCGGTGTTTCCTTTTTCCCAGACTTCGGAATACCACGTCCGTAATCTCTCTGAATTCGTCATCCCGGATCTCCTGTCTTTTGAGCGGAGATTGAAGAACAAGAGTGAATAAACTCTGAACCGGAATGGAATTCAGAGGCAAAAAACTCAGACATTATGTAGCTAAATGCAGGTTTCTGTTGCCAGGTACCTGCGAACCCCGCCTTACGCGGCTAGGCGCAAGGGCTTAAGTTTCGGTCTTGTTACTGCTTACGCAGCAACTGCAACCGGAGCACGATTGTCGTTTGCAATTGTACTATTTTCGCCGGTAACGGTGGCAGACAGCCGAGACAAAGCTAACCCCTTTAGACGTTCGTCGATCCTATTTCGGCCCCATGATCCTCAAACGAAGGATGTTGGTGGAGCCGCCGGGTACCGCCCCCGGGTCCGATCCGCTTATTACGAGCGCGTTTATGTCCATAGTCCCGAAGGACAATCCCTATATAGGTGACGTTCCGGTCGGATGCAAATCCAGAATGGGTTACCCTGACACAAGCATTATCAAGTGGTTATGAGGTTTTGCTGATGTTTGCGAAAATCAGCCAGGCCGCGAGCGCCAGTTCGATTCCACCAAAGGTCGCTGCTTTGACAAGTGGCGGATTATCCAGCGCAAGTGATACAAACCGGCCCAATGCCGCACCGGCATAGACAACACCCAGCATGGCGTAGGCCATCGGGTTGTTGAGCCAAAGGACTGCGATTCCGGTCACGACAAACAGACCTCCGACCGACGCGCGCATCTCGCTCAGTCCCATATTGCTGTTAGTTGGGGCCAGGTCTAGCGAGGTAGCAGTCCATGCGGGTGCCAGAAACCCGAACAGCCCAAAGCCAATTGTAAGCAATGCGGCAATCACATTGACGGTCGTTATCATTTTAGCCTCATGTGTTCTTAGTATCTGACCGGAAAGAGTAATCCGACTGAAAGCAAAGAAAAGCACCTAAATCGCTGACCAGAGCCCAAGCACGCCAACCAAGATCAGGCTTAGTGCCCAAATAAGCTCGAGATTGAACCAGCTGCGTGAGAGAAATTGCAGACCAAGCCATCGATAAACCGCATACGCAAGAACTCCGCCTCCAAGTACCATCGCGATGGTATGAACGGCAGCAACGGTCAAAACCAAAAGGCCGTTGGTTGTCATAATTTCAGAAACCGCTCGATGGCCTGCGTCTAGTTCGTCCAAACCGCAGAGGCCCAGATAGATTGGCACCAACATCAAAGCCGCGCCATGCGCGAGGGCCACAAGAAACGACCACAAAGCCAATTTGCCTGGCGGGATGCGGGACAGGGCGCGGGGATGTCTTCGGACAATGGCGATGTAAAGTCCCATCGCGATGACGATCAGCGCCGCACCAATTCTGATTTCGCGCTGGTAATCCACCAGAACCGCCATAAGCGCAAAGGGCAACAGCACTCCTAGCATGGCCAGAAAATGCCCACCGGCCAGAGCAGCCAAAGCCCGCCAGAGCGCGGACTGACGCTGTTCCATCAGTGCTGCAGATACGGCCAGCGGCCATCCCATGCCGGGATTTAAGCCGTGATAGGCGCCGCTCAGAACAACGGCCAGCCAGAGGCCGGCCGTTGATGTCATCAGAAACTCCAAATCAAACGGAGGGGTAGCAGAAGCTGTCCGTCGAACAGTCGCCGCCCTCCAATCGGATTTGGTGGCTGCGATAACCATCTGGGAAGTCGACCCAGAAATTCGGATCCAGCGTCAGGCCACCGTTTTCACCTACATCAGCTTTGACCATCGCCGCACCCCGATCGCCAGGGTAAAACTGATCGTCCCAGGTCGAGTACAGTGAGTTGGTCCAGTAGACACGCTTACCGTCCCGACTGATTTCGACCATTTGCGGGCCATAACCAAATTCTTGCCCGTTGGGATGCTTGGTCTTTTTGACGATACCGCCGATTTCGACTTTACCGGCCAATTTCGGGTTCATTGGATCTGATACGTCATACTGATGCATCTCTCCGGTTCCCCAGCAGGACACATAGAGGTACTTGTCGTCCAGGCTCAGATCGATATCCGTGACCAGTGGTGGTACGGCAGAAAAGCCCTTTAGCAAGTCTGGCAGATCGTCCGGATCAGCGGGCTGCGGATCGATGGTTATGGTCTTTTTGGCCTCAAACGTTCCATCATCGTTGCGCCACCACGTGAATATCGCGCCTTGCAGGTTGGTCGTGTCGACCACGACACCGCAGAAACCGTGCTGTTTGACCGGATCATGGGCAGGGCGAATTTCTAACGCCATTTGGTGGTTCTCACCCAAATCGATAGTCTGGATGTTGGTCCGATTACGCAAGTTCCAGAAATGGATGCGATGACCATATTTGTTCGATAGCAGATCTTCGGCGACGATCCCGTTTTCGAATTGCGGAGGCAGGCCCCATTCAGAACTGACCATGTAATCCCGTGGTAGATTCCACCAGAAATCATAGTGTTTGTCTTGCACGCCGCGCTCGATCTCATAACGGCCAATGATTTCAAAACTCTCGCAATCCATGATGAAGATACCCGGAGGGCCATCAGTGCCATCTTTGCCACCGCCGCCAAGCGTGCTGACATAGATGCCCTCCGGTCCGCAATGGATCGTGTGAGGGCGGGAATACCCAGTCTTTGCAAAGACTTCTTCGGGTTCAATAATCTTGTGGATCTTGGCTTCCAGCGGGCTTTTCACATCAATGATGTAGATCCGGCTGGATCGAATACCCGGGATAATCAGATAGCGACGTTCCAGAAATGCATGACCACTGAGCGGTGATAAGGATGAAGAGCAAGCATTCCATCCGAAATGGTGAAACTCGTCGCCTTTTTCTGGCATGATCACCTGATGAACGATTTTCCCGAAATCATCCGAAGTTGGATCGACGTTCACAACAGCCAATCCATCCGGTTGAGAAAAATCAGGACTGAGCATCAGCGTAAAAGCCAGAGTTTCAGTAGGCCCCTCCATCGCAAGCTTGGCTGATGGATAAAAGGTTGGGTCCGGTCTTTGGTTCATAACGTCCTCCCGTAAGCAATTGAAATTCAATTTTTATTGAGAGTTCCGGTCTTAATGCCGGGTGTCATGGTGCCTGCTCGAGTGTCCTTTTCGTCTGTGTCTTGGGTCAAGCTTTCTCTGATCGGATCTCAGTCCAGTTTACGTCGTTTCTCGGCGACATCGCGCGCCAATTGGCGGGTATAGGCTTCAAGCTCAAGCAACGCCTGATCTACCGCTTTGGCATCGCGGGCCTCAAGCGCGTCTGCAATCCGGCTGTGAAGGGCGATGATCTCTTCCCGGGATCGCGCGGTGAAGGTGATCATGTTCATCAGGGGCTGCATCGCCTCGACCGCACCGGCCAACTGATAGGACAGAACCGGATTGGCAGCACCATCCACCAACGCCCGGTGGAACGAAACATCTGATGCACAAAACGCCTCATCCGTAAGTCCGGGTTGTGACTGCCGAAAAATCTCGGCCCGCATCGTGGCCAGTTGATCGGCTGTGCGTCTTTCGGCAGACAGAGCCGCACAGGCTCGTTCCAGAGAATAACGCGCCTCACAGGCTGTATCGAAGCTTACGGCATTCATCGACAGCAACAAAGTCGAGGTCGTGACTTGCTGAGAATAGGCGTCCTCGAAGCTCAGTTTGTTAACAAAAGCCCCACCGGATGCGCCACGCTGTGTCCGGATAAGCGACTGAGCTGCCAGCCTTTTCAAAGCCTCGCGAACAGTGGGGCGCGACACCTGAAACTGATCTGAAAGTTCGGCTTCCGAAGGCAACCGTTCGTCTACGATCAGTTCGCCTGATACAATCGCATCGCGAATAGCCTGAGCAATATGCGCCGACAGATCCGTAGGTTTCGAAGGTTTGAGTTTCATGTTCTGGCGGCCAATGTAAATTTTTATTTGTCTGACATTTAAAAGTCTGACATTTGAAAAGCAAGGGATGAGTCGGGAGGGACACTTGCATCGCGCATTGATACGCAGCGGGTTATGGCTGGGTTTCTACATCATGATCCTGTGGTCGTGGTGGATGATGTACTCGATGAGCCGTGATATGGATCTCGATTGGATCGGGCGCCCCGGACCAATGGGCGAAGCCATGAGGGCCATGGATCCCCGGATGGACATGTACATGCCCATGGCCGAGTTCGGGCCGCTGTTCTGGATGTGGGCCATCATGATGGCCGCGATGATGCTGCCGACGCTGATACCGACACTGCGCAGCTATGAAGACCTGATCCGCAGCGCCAACGGCACCCGCGCAGGATGGATTGGAGTATTGGCTGGTTACTTCGTTGTCTGGGTTGGATTTGCAGCGCTGATTACCAGCGTGCAGCTGGCCCTGTTGTTTGGCGGGGTCGTGGATATGCTCGGGATTGCTAAATCACATTTGGTGGCTGGTGGTTTGCTTATCGCAGTCGGTGCGTTTCAGTTTACCCGCGTCAAAGAAGTCTGCCATGGAGTCTGTCATGCACCGATGACGTATTTCCTGGGTCATTGGAAAACGGGCTTTACCGGTGGTCTGCGGATGGGCCTTGGTCTCGGCGCATTCTGCGTCGGTTGTTGTTGGGGCTTTATGGCGCTTGGCTTCGTCGGCGGCGTAATGAGCCTCTTGTGGATGGGTCTCGCGACGCTGTTCATGGTTTTGGAGAAACTCCCCCAGATCGGGCACATCCTGACCCGTCCAATGGGGTTCCTATTGATCGCGGGCGGCTTGGCTCTGCTCATCTACCCTGTTGCATTCGGAGGATAAGTCTATGGCAAAGAACAGAAAACCGGAATCCGACAGGCTGCCGATCAGTCAACGCATCGACAGCCGTATGCCAAACCCAAAACGTCGCGAGATGAGCCCGACTGAATGGGCCATCAAGGGCGAATTGATCCTGAACTGTTCCTGTGACGTGTTCTGTCCTTGCGTGGTTTCGCTGGGCGCGCATCCTCCGACCGAAGGGCATTGTCACGCTTGGATGGGCGTGATCATCGACGAAGGACATTACGAGGGCGAGGACCTCTCGGGCCTGAATGTGGGCCTGCTGGTCGATATTCCGGGACGCATGGGCGAAGGGCAATGGAAAGTCGCCGCTTATATGGATGAGCGTGCAAGCGGTAAGGCCTATAATGGATTGCTGCAGATATTCAGTGGTCAAGCAGGTGGAACCACCGGTTTGTTCACCATGTTGGTCAGCGAGATTATCGGTGCTGAGCGTGCGCCGGTTCAGATCGAACGCGATGGCAACAAGCGCCGGATCGTAATCGGGCGAAAAATTCAGGGTGAGATTGAGATGCTGGCGGGTAAAGACCCCGAGCATCCTGTCATGGTGTCGAACTCAAAATATTGGATGGGCCCGGACATTATCGTTGCTCGCGGCACCAAGTCCAAGGTGCGTGACTATGGCCGGGTTTGGGATTTCGGTGGCAAATCAGCCGAGATTTGCCCAATCGACTGGCACGGGCCCAAGTGATGATTACCGGAGCGTTTGCCCGGGAAATGGCCCGATATAATCATTGGGAAAACAGCCAGTTGGCTGCTTTTCTTCAGGAGATTTCGCCTACCGAACTAACCCGTGATCGTGGTGCTTTTTTCGGATCCATCATGGGTACAGCAAACCATCTTCTGTGGGGCGACTGGATCTGGATGTCACGCTTTGACAAAGGCGCTGCCCCTGATGGTGGCATTCCGGAAAGCACGTCAATTTGTGCTGATCTGGCGGAGTGGCTGCCGCTGCGCGAAACCATTGACGCGCGTATCACTGACTGGGCTCAGACCCTAGGGGATGATCCGATCGAGGGGTCTTTCACATGGTTCTCAGCTGCAAAAGAGGACGATGTTACAAAGCCTTACGCGCAATGTGTGATCCACATGTTCAATCATCAGACCCACCATAGGGGTCAGTTGCACAAAATGTTGACCGAAGCAGGCTCAGACGCTCCGGTCAGCGACCTTGTTTTTCTGCCCGAGGATTTTTGAGATGGCAGTCATCACACCCAGCCGCCGCGTTAGAAAAACACCGTTTTCACCTGGTGTCGAAGCCGAGGGCGTAAGCGGGTACACAGTGTATAACCATATGCTGTTGCCGACTTTTTTTGAAAGCGTCGAAGCGGATGCGGCGCATCTCAAGCAACATGTGCAGGTCTGGGATGTCTCCTGTGAGCGTCAGGTTCAGATCAAAGGGCCAGACGCGCTGCGTCTGATGAAGATGCTCAGCCCTCGCGATATGGATCGGATGCAGGCTGATCAGTGCTACTATGTTCCCGTTGTTGACCAGAATGGAGGCATGCTGAATGATCCGGTAGCAATCAAGCTTGCCGATGATCACTATTGGCTGTCGGTGGCTGATGGGGATTTCTGGCAATTTGCACTGGGGATAGCCGTTGCGCTGAATCTGGATGTTCAAATCGCCGAACCGGATGTCTCGCCACTGGCGGTTCAGGGACCAAAAGCAGACGATTTGATGGCGCGCGTTTTTGGCGAAGAAGTCCGTAATATCAAGTTCTTCCGCTACAAACGTCTGGCATTTGAGGACACCGAGTTTGTTGTGGCTCGCTCTGGCTGGTCGAAACAGGGCGGGTTCGAGATCTATGTCGAAGGTTCCGACTACGGTATGCCATTGTGGAATGCGCTGTTTGCCCAAGGTCGTGACCTGCATGTGCGGGCGGGGTGTCCGAACAATATTGAGCGGATCGAAAGCGGTTTGCTGAGCTTTGGCTCGGATATGCGGCGCGAAAACACGCCTTATGAATGTGGGCTGGGACGGTTTTGCAATTCACCAGAAGTCTACATCGGCAAGACAGCTTTGGCTGATCAGGCGGAAAACGGCCCTCCACGCCAAATTCGACCGCTTATCATTGAAGGAGAGATCGGACCCTGCACTGAAGCGTGGCCATTGATGGCCGATGGAGGTCAGGTCGGGCAGGTGGCGTCGGCGGTTTTCTCACCTGAGTTTGGGGTGAATGTCGCAATCGGTATGGTCGACAGGTCCCATTGGGGCTCGGGAACACGGGTCGAGGTATTGACCGAGCATGGAATGCGTTGGGCTGAAGTGCAGGAGAAATTCTGGCGCTGATCAAGCCAGACCAAAAAAACAAGGGTCAACAGACCCGTCGCTAGGAGCAAGATGATGTTTAATGCGTTACTCGTTGAAAAAGATGAAGAAAGTGGATTGGCAAGCGCGTCGGTCAAGCAGGTATCTGAGGATATGCTGCCGCACGGAGAAGTGACAGTTGCCGTTGAGTATTCGACCGTCAACTATAAAGATGGACTGTGTATGTCGCCCAAGGGTGGCGGCCTTGTGCGCAGCTATCCACATATTCCAGGCGTCGACTATGCGGGCACGGTCGAGGCATCTTCGGATGATCGTTACAAGCCTGGCGACAAGGTCGTACTGACTGGTTGGCGCGTGGGCGAGGCGCATTGGGGCGGGTATTCCCAAAAAGCAAATGCTCTAGCTGATTGGCTTGTCCCTCTGCCCGAGGGCTTGAACGCACGTCAGGCGATGGCTGTCGGGACGGCAGGTTTTACCGCAATGCTTGCAGTAATGGCATTGGAAGATCATGGGCTGACACCTGATCATGGTCCGGTATTGGTCACCGGCGCAGCGGGTGGCGTAGGGTCGGTCGCCACGGCAATTCTGGCCAATCTGGGATATGAAGTTGCGGCAGTTACTGGCCGCCCTGAGACCGAAGACTATCTGAAATCTCTGGGTGCGACGACTATTGTGCCGCGGGATGAGCTCAATGAGACAACCAAACGCCCATTGGAAAGCGAGATGTGGGCAGGGTGCGTTGACGCCGTAGGTGGCGCAATGCTTGCCCGCGTGCTGGGGCAGATGAAGTATGGCTGTTCCGTTGCGGCTGTTGGCCTGGCAGGTGGTGCTGCTCTGCCTGCTTCCGTGATCCCATTTCTTTTGCGTGGCGTGAACCTGCTTGGCATCGACAGCGTAATGCAGCCTTATGATAACCGTGTGAGGGCCTGGCAACGCGTCGCGACCGATCTGCCGATGGACAAGCTGGAAGCCATGGTGCATCCCGCGACATTGTCCGATTTGCCGCAATTGGGCGCTGATATCCTTCAGGGACAGGTAAAGGGTCGCGTCGTTGTTGATGTAAACAGCTGATCATTACCGAAACTCCTTTGACCGGTCAGTCATCGTGCTGGCCGGTCTTCTATTCTGGAAAATGGTACAAAATGGCAGAAACAACTCTGGCCATTGGTACAATTCCTGATCATGATTGCTATACATCCCATTTGCGATGGCTTAAGACCCATCCGAACAGCACCTGAATACGGGGAGTGAGCAGCATGTCTGATGATTTTATTCTGGACACCGATGATCTTAAACGCCGCATGGACGGCGCTATGTCCAACCTGAAAACCGAATTTGCCTCGCTGCGCACGGGGCGCGCTTCTGCTTCGATGCTCGAGCCTGTGATGGTGGATGCCTACGGTTCAATGACCCCGATTAACCAGGTCGGTACCGTCAACGTACCCGAGCCTCGCATGGTTACGGTAAATGTCTGGGACAAAGGTCTTGTTGGTAAGGTCGAAAAGGCAATCCGTGAAAGCGGACTGGGTATTAATCCACAGTTGAACGGCACGATCATCATGCTGCCCATCCCGGAGTTGAACGAAGAGCGCCGTCGCGAATTGGGCAAGGTTGCAGGCCAGTACGCTGAACACGCGCGTGTTTCGATCCGCAACGTCCGTCGTGATGGTATGGATCAGATCAAGAAGGCCAAGGCCGATGGCATGTCCGAAGATGATCAGAAACTTTGGGAAGCTGAAGTTCAGGATCTGACCGACGAGATGATCAAAGCGGTCGATACCGCTCTTGAGACCAAGCAAGCCGAGATCATGCAGGTCTGAGTCACGATCATGCCCAAGGATCCCCAAACACCGCCGGTCCAGGGGCCGCGCCATGTTGCCATCATTATGGACGGAAATGGCCGCTGGGCTCAGGCGAGGGGAAGGCCACGTTTGTTTGGTCATCATGCCGGTGCCCGTCGCGTGCGCGAAGTTGTAGAGGCATGCCCGGGACTGGGGATTAAGTATCTGACAGTGTTCGCGTTTTCGACTGAGAACTGGAAACGAACTCAGGTCGAAGTCGCCGGGCTTATGAGCCTGTTTCGACGCTACATCGTGAAAGAAACGCGGACGCTGAAAGAGAATGGTATCCGCGTGAGATTTATCGGTGATCGGGTGAGGCTGGATTCAAAGCTGACCGATTTGATGGATACACTTGAGCGGGAAACGCAGGATAATGACCTTGTCCACCTGACCGTTGCGTTGAACTATGGCGGTCGGGATGAAGTCGCGCGTGCAACCCAGCGGTTGGCACGCGATGTCGCTGACGGAAAACTGCTGCCTGACGATGTCGACGAAGAAACGCTGCCCAGATATCTGGATACTAGGGTACTACCGGATCCGGATCTGGTGATCCGTACCAGCGGCGAAGCACGGATTTCAAATTTCCTACTCTGGCAGTCGGCGTATTCCGAATACGAATTTATCGATACACTTTGGCCTGACTTTACTGCGGCCGAGTTGGAACGCCTTTGCAAGAGCTTTGGTTCCCGAGAGCGGCGCTTTGGAGCGGTTCCAGCATGAGTGATGGCCGATGGTCTGATCTGACTGCCCGCATATTGTCCGCAGTTGTTTTGATTGCAATCGGTGCAATCGAAGTTTGGCTTGGTGGTCTGTGGTTCGAGGCGTTCATAGCAGCTGCCTGTGGTCTGATGACCTGGGAACTGGTCCGAATGGTTGATCCAGAGCGGAGCGGTGTTGCTATCCAGCTGGGTATCCTGACTGGATTTGCAGTTGTTCTCAGCTATCATCTCCCACCGCTCTACAAGCTTCCCTTCCTGTTGGCTCCTGCACTTGTCGGTGCCGGGCAGGTGCAAAAGGCGCGCGGAATTTACGCTTTGTTTGCGATCTGGATCGCGGCTTCGGGCCTGGGGTTCATTTCGATCCGAGAAAATATGGGTTTCGGCTGGATGGTTTGGTTGATCTCGGTGGTCGTTGCCACCGACGTTGCCGGGTATTTTGTGGGCAAAACTATCGGTGGCCCTAAATTCTGGCCAAAGGTGAGCCCCAAAAAAACCTGGTCGGGAACTGCCGGTGGTTGGGCTGCCGCAGCAATCGTTGGCGGCATCTTCGCAATGCAGGCCGGTTTCGGCATCATGTTCGTGTTGATTTCAGTGCTGGCTTCGATGGCCAGTCAGGCGGGCGACATCGTGGAAAGCGCAACAAAACGGAAATTTGGCGTAAAAGACAGTTCAAACCTGATCCCCGGGCACGGAGGATTTCTGGATCGCTTTGACGGGATGATGGGAGCATCGCTGTTTGTGCTGATCGCTGGGTTATTCTACGCGCCCGGAGGCATGTAATGCGCAAGATAACAATCCTGGGTGCGACCGGATCAGTCGGACAAAATACGATTGATCTGATTGCGCGCGATCGCGATGCATATGATGTTGTCGCATTGACCGGTGGTGCAAATACCAAACAACTTGCCGATGACGCAATTCGGCTGGGCGCAGATTTGGCTGTAACGGCTTATGATGATCGTCTTGATGACTTGCGGGCGGCACTGTCCGGCAGTGGTGTGGAGGCCGCGGCTGGTCAGGCCGCAATTAAAGAAGCAGCCGCACGTCCCGCCGATTGGGTGATGTCAGCAATCGTCGGATCAGCAGGTCTTGCGCCGGGAATTGAGGCGTTGAAACAGGGCGCAACGCTCGCACTTGCAAATAAAGAGACGCTGGTCTGCGCTGGACAATTGGTCCTAGAGACCGCGCAACAACATGATGCGCGGCTATTGCCGGTAGATAGCGAACATTCGGCTGTGTTTCAGGCGCTTGTTGGTGAAGATATGGCGGCTGTTGAACGCATAATTATCACCGCAAGCGGTGGGGCTTTTCGCGACTGGCCGATTGGCGATCTTGCGAATGCGACCGTCGAACAAGCCTCGAGCCATCCCAACTGGGACATGGGGCAGCGTATCACTATCGACAGCGCATCGATGTTCAACAAGGCGCTCGAGTTGATTGAAACAAAAGAGTTCTTTGGGATCGCCCCAACAAAGATCGAAGTTTTGGTTCATCCGGAGTCAATAGTTCATTCGCTGGTTGGGTTTAACGATGGCGCGGTTATGGCCCATCTTGGAGCGCCAGATATGCGGCATGCAATCGGTTATGCGCTGCACTGGCCAGAGCGGCGCGAGCTGCCGGTAAACCGGCTGGATCTGGCGAAACTCGGGCAATTGCGCTTTCAGGAACCTGATGAAGCTCGCTATCCGGCATTGCGCCTTGCGCGTGAGGTGATGGAGCGGGGAGGTTTGTCCGGCGCCGTATTCAACGCCGCAAAAGAACGGGCACTCGATCTTTTCATAGATCGACGTATCCGGTTTCTGGACATGGCCGATGCGGTGGCTGCAGTTCTGGATCGGTTTGAAAGCGAGTCCCATCTTCTTGATGCCACTCTGACCCTTGATAACGTGCATCAAACGGACCATCTGGCACGGCAATGGGTGGATGACGCCGTATTGCAAAGAGCAGGATAAAAACTTTGGATATACTTTCTCTGATCCCTCAATTCGGCAATTTGCTCTATACTATACTGGCTTTTGTCATCGCGCTGTCAGTCATCGTCGCGGTGCATGAATATGGTCACTACATCGTAGGGCGCTGGTCGGGCATCCATGCTGAGGTGTTCTCAATCGGATTCGGCCCGGTTCTATGGAGCCGCGTAGACAAGCGGGGAACGAAGTGGCAGATCGCATTGCTGCCCTTTGGTGGCTACGTCAAGTTTCTGGGGGACGCCAACGCTGCTTCGGGCAAGGATGAAGAGGCGATGGCCGAAATCGTCGAACAAAGCCCTGAAGAGCTGCGCCGTACGATGCACGGCGCGCCCTTGTGGGCTCGTGCTGCAACTGTGGCAGCAGGTCCGATATTCAACTTCGTAATGTCGATCCTGGTGTTTGGCCTGATTTTCTGGTCGGATGGAGTATCCCGAGAGCCGTTGACAGTCGGATCACTGCACCCACTGCCGGGAACGGCTCAGGAATTGCAGGATGGTGATGAAATCGTAGCCATCGCAGGCATACCAGTACCCGATTTTGATGAAGAAGGCGGGTGGCGCAATTTTACCCGCTCGTTGCCGGTGGAACCGGCGCTTGATTACACGATCATTCGCGATGGCGAGACGTTCGATGTGACTGCGCCATGGCTTTTCCCTCCGCTGATTCAGCAGGTTGCGCCGCGCAGTGCGGCGATGGACATCCAGCTTGAACAAGGCGATGTCATCACCGCCGTCAATGGTGATCCGATCTTTGCCTTTTCACAGTTGAAAGAGCACGTGGAAAGCTCTGATGGTAAGGTTCTGTTGCTGGATGTCTGGCGTGATGGGGCAGAGCTGGAGTTCGCACTTGCCCCACGAAGAACGGATGAACCGCAAACGGATGGTGGCTTTGTTACGCATTGGCGTATCGGCATCGTGGGCGGCATGATGTTGGAGCCTGCGACGGAACCGGCCGGTATTGTTGATTCCTTGTCCGGGGGGGTCCGTCAGACTGTCCGCATTATCGAAGGGTCTTTGTCGGGTATCTGGCACATGGTTACCGGTGCTATCAGCACGTGCAACATGTCTGGCCCAATCGGTATCGCCGAAACATCGGGCGCAATGGCAAGCCAGGGCGCGCAGAACTTCATCTTTTTCATTGCTGTCCTGTCTACGGCGGTCGGGTTGTTGAACCTGTTTCCAATCCCAGCGCTTGATGGAGGTCATCTGGTATTCTACGCCTATGAGGCCGTGGCGGGTAAGCCGCCAAGCGACAAGGCATTACGGGTGCTGATGACTGTAGGTATTACCCTGATTCTGTCGTTGATGCTATTTGCGGTCAGCAACGATCTGTTCTGCTAAATGTGACACCTGCGGCACCTTAAAGTCGTAAAATTGCCCTAATTCGAGTTCATAGAATTGGGGTAATTTTTCTATGTCCGGAACCGGCATCATGACCAAGGCACTGCAAAAATCTTATCAGGGATTTCGCTTCCTATTCGTCCTGAATTGGGATGTTTTACTAAGCTTTGGGGTCACTGCGCTCGCTCTGACGGTTGGCGCGTATCTTGCCACGGTCGCCATCGTCTTGGGTTTCTGATTCTTCACACGCTATCGAAAATTTACATTGCGCGGCCCATTGGGTCGCGTTTGTGTTTGGTCTTTTGACAACGCGCGCCAATGCCGTTACTCAACTTCTAAAGTCCGAAAATTCTAGGTAGAGAAAAATATGGCTTACAGGAGAGGCGCGGGCACATCCTGCGGTATGCAAAAGCCGCAAGGCAACATTTTGTGGCAGACACTAACGATTTTTTTCCTCTTTGCAGCAATGAGTTTACTGGTTTTGCCACAAGCCGCACAGGCGCAAAACTATAGCTTCAGTTCATTTCAGGTTGATGGAAATCAGCGGATCGAAAGTTCGACAATCATTGCCAGAACGGGAATCGCACCTGGTCAATCTGTAACAGCGGGCCAGTTGAACGACGCTTACCAGCGTTTGCTTGACAGTGGCGTTTTTGAAACAGTCGAGCTGACACCTCGTGGGAGCACATTGGTTATCAATGTGCAGGAATACCCGACAATCAACCAGATCAGCATCGAAGGTAACCGTCGCGTAAAGGACGATTTGCTGCTTGATGCCATATCCTCCGAACCAAGGCGTGTCTTTACGCCTCAGGTTGCGGAAACAGATGCTGACCTGATCGCTGAAATCTACTCGGCCCAAGGCCGTGTTTCGGCCACCGTGATACCGCGGATCATTCGGCGTAGCGAAAACCGCGTCGACCTCGTTTTCGAAGTTTCCGAAGGTACCACTATCGAGATTGAGCGCGTCAGTTTTGTTGGAAACCGTGCTTATTCTGACCGTCGTCTGCGCCGCGTACTTGAGACCAAGCAGGCAAACATTCTTCGAACCTTTTTGCGCGGTGATACCTTCATTGCGGATAGGATCGAGTTTGATAAGCAGGTCTTGCGTGATTTTTACTTGTCTCGTGGCTATGTCGACTTCCGAGTGAACAGCGCGAATGTCGAGTTCACACGTGAGCGAGATGCTTTCTTCCTGGTTATGAACATCACCGAAGGGCAGAAATTCAAGTTCGGCAAAATCAGTACTGTCAGTGAAATCCCAGGCGTGGACGCTGCGGCATATCAAGCGGCGCTCAAGATCAAGCCGGGCGTTACGTATTCTCCAACCCTGGTTGAGAACTCAATCGCGCGGCAAGAACGATTGGCAATCAAGCAAGGCGTGGATTTCCTTCGCGTCGAGCCCCGGGTGACACGCAACGAACGCGATCTCACGCTGGATGTCCAATTCGTTCTTACCAAGGGGCCTCGCATCTTTGTTGAGCGCATTGATATTGAAGGTAACACAACCACACTCGATCGTGTAATTCGACGCCAGTTCGATACGGTTGAAGGTGACCCATTCAATCCTCGTGAGATACGACAGAGTGCTGAACGCATTCGGGCATTGGGTTTCTTCGCGGTCGCTGATGTGGAACCACGCGAAGGTACAACACCAAGTCAGGTCATCGTCGATGTCGATGTCGAAGAACAGCCAACCGGCTCATTGAGCCTTGGCGGTAGCTATTCGGTCTCGGACGGTTTTGGTATTGCGATCGGATTGCAGGAATCTAACTTCTTGGGTCGTGGTCAAACGCTTGGTATCAATCTTTCGACCGCACAGGATGCTGAAGAGTATAGCCTGAACTTCACCGAACCATATCTGCTGGGTCGTAAGCTGCGCTTTGATTTGGGACTGGGATTGACCAGCACCAACTCAAGCTTCGCCAGCTATGATACTAAATCGGTATTCTTCAGGCCGCAGCTTAGCTATGCAATTGGCGAGTTGTCCGCATTGAGGCTTCGCTATGGCTGGGATCGCAGTGAGATGTCCCAGCAAAGTGGTGAAGTAAACGGAGCGGTTATTACTTCTGAAATTGCACAAGGTGAACGTGTAAGCAGTTCGTTGGGGCTTACCTACGTATATGACAGCCGCTTGGGTGGTCTGAATCCAAATGCGGGTGTTCTGTTCGAAGTCGGCGTGGATGCCGCAGGGCTTGGAGGTGACAACCAGTACTTCAAGACATCTGCACGAACGATAGCACAGACCAGGGTTTTGAACGAAGAAATGACCTTACGTGCGAGCCTGGAGCTGGGCGCATTGCACTGGAGAGGAAATGACTTCAGCCGGACAATTGATCGTTACGTGCTTGGTCCCAGTACATTCCGTGGTTTTGAGCCAGCTGGTCTTGGTCCGCGAGATTTGTCCAACGGGCAGGATGACGCGATTGGCGGTAACTACTACTGGGTTGCAAGGTTCGAGACAGAT
Organism: Ruegeria sp. CH6; assembly: GCF_056537005.1. Taxonomy (NCBI): domain Bacteria; kingdom Pseudomonadati; phylum Pseudomonadota; class Alphaproteobacteria; order Rhodobacterales; family Roseobacteraceae; genus Ruegeria; species Ruegeria sp. CH6. Next base: position 652,824 of record NZ_JBQFQS010000002.1, read on the forward strand.
TTCCCATTGGGTCTGCCTGAAGAGCTGGGTCTGCGCGGTGGTGTTTTCTATGATGTTGGTAACCTCTATAATATCGACAACGTGAACACAGCTGGTGCTACGATTGTTGGTGCCAACGGATCCATACGACACGTAGTGGGGGTATCGGTACTCTGGGAAACACCGTTTGGGCCTTTGCGGTTCAACTTTTCCAAAGCTCTCAAGAAGGAAGATTTCGACAAGGAGCAGAACTTTGACCTGACCATTCAGGCACAGTTCTGATTTCCATGATCAAAGTTCCGATGGAAATATTACAGGGCTCGCTCAGAGCCCTGTTTGTCTTTTTTCTGATGTTAATTGCCAATGCGGCATTCGCTCAACAATTGGGTGTTCCTGAATCCGGAGTACTGACGATCTCTAGCGAAAGGCTGTTCGCCGAATCCGCATTCGGACAGCGTGTATTCGGAGAAATCGAAGCCGAAAGCGCATCGCTTGCTGCCGAAAACGAACGGATCGTATCTGAGCTGAGCAATGAGGAAAAAGAACTCACCGAAAAAAGGGCACAAATCGAAGCGTCTGAGTTTCGCCCATTGGCCGAAGCATTCGACCGGAAAGTGCAACAACACAGAGATAGCCAGCGCGCAAAACTGGACGCATTGGCCCGACGCAGCGAGGAAGCGCGTGGCAGATTTTTTGAGTTGGTCCAACCGGTTCTCATTGATCTTCTGCGTGAATACGGTGCGTCGATGATCATCGAGCGTTCCAATGTTTTTCTCAGCTCGGACGCTTCTGATATAACGGATGCCGCTATCGCTAGGATAAATAGCGCGATTGGTGACGGGACCGGTTTGGAAGACAATGACAGCCAATAGGCTGTCTTGCTCTTACCCAGCGGTATTGCTAACCACTCGAAAACGAGAAATCCAGAACAGGAAATCTGCACAATGACCACAGAAACCAAGAGTGCCGACATTCAGTTGATTCAGCGCATTCTGCCGCATCGCTACCCGTTTCTGCTGGTCGACAAGGTGGTGGATATCTCGGGCTACAAGTCTGCGGTTGGCATTAAGAACGTCACCATGAATGAACCCCATTTTCAGGGTCATTTTCCAGGCACGCCAATCATGCCGGGTGTCACCATTGTCGAGGCAATGGCTCAGACTGCAGGTGTCATGCTGGGTGTCGGCATGGACGTCATCGACAGCGAGTTGCTGATCTACTTCATGAACATCGACAAGTGTAAGTTCCGTCGCAAGGTTGTGCCCGGCGATATACTTGAAATGCATGTGGAAACCGTTCGTGGTAAAATCGGCGGCAAGATCTTTAAATTCAGTGGCCGGGCGACCGTAGACGGTGAAGTGGCGGCCGAGGCCGAGTTCTCAGCCTACGTAGACTGGGACATGGAAAAGACGACATGAGCGGTATTCATCCCAGCGCAATCATCGAAGACGGCGCGCGGATCGGCCAGGACTGTGTAATCGGGCCGTTTTGCTATGTCGGTGCGCAGGTTAGTCTGGGTGACCGGGTCGAGTTGAAGTCACATGTGGTTGTCACCGGAGACACTTCGGTCGGTGAAGATACTGTGATCTTTAACTTCTCGGTCATTGGAGAGATCCCCCAGGATTTGAAGTTTGGCGGCGAAGATACACGTCTTGAGATCGGCAAACGAAACCGCATCCGCGAACATGTGACGATCAACACCGGTACCGAAGGTGGTGGTGGTGTAACCCGTATTGGCGATGACTGCCTGCTGATGGCGGGTGTTCACGTTGCGCATGATGTACAGATCGGCAATCGGGTCATCATGGTGAACCATGCTGGCGCAGCAGGGCATTGCGTCGTTGAAGACGACGTGATCGTAGGCGGCATTTCAGGTCTGCATCAATGGGTTCGTGTTGGTCGTGGCGCGATCATTGGTGCCCTGACGATGGTCGCCAATGACGTCATTCCCTACGGCCTGGTACAGGCACCTCGTGGTGAGCTTGATGGTCTAAACCTTGTAGGGCTGAAACGACGCGGTGTTTCCCGAGAAGATATCTCGGCTCTGCGTGCAGCCTTTCGTGAGTTGTCAGAAGGCGATGGTACATTCATGGACCGGGCCAAGCGACTGGGCGATTCTGACAGCGAATATGTTCGGAGGATCGTCGATTTTGTGACCGGCGAATCCGACCGCTCTTTCCTGACACCAAGGAAGTAAGCAAATGCTGGCTCTGATCGCAGGAACAGGTGCGTTGCCGGATGAACTGATTGCTCGGTTGGCCGAGCGCCCATTGATCTGTTCCATGGAAGGGTTTTTGCCCGACAATCTGGCTCCTGAGATTGAATTTCCTCTCGAGCAGTTGGGCAGTTTCGTTTCAGAGTTGAAGAGCCGAGGAGTGACTGAAATCTGCATGGCAGGCGCCGTACGACGCCCTGCAATTGATCCAAAGCGCATCGACGCTGCTACGATGCCACTGGTGCCAATATTGCAGAAAGCCATGATGTCAGGGGATGATGGCGCATTGCGCGCAGTGATCGGCATTTTTGAGGATGCTGGCATGAATGTGCGCGCAGCCCACGAGATTGCACCGGACATCCTGCCTCCGCTCGGGTGCCTGACACAGGCGCAGCCATCGGACGCTGATCTTGCAGATGCCGATCGGGGCGCTGGTATTCTTCGTAGTATGGGCGCTGCTGACATCGGACAGGCCTGTGCGGTTCTCAAAGGTCAGGCACTGGCCGTTGAAGGTATCTTTGGCACTGCGTGGATGCTGCAATCTTTGACCCAGCGACCAGATGCGGGCGGAGGGATCCTGTTCAAAGGCCCAAAGCCGGATCAGGACAGACGTGCTGATCTGCCCGCGATTGGGCCAGACACCGTGGCAGCGGCCGTAGCGGCTGGCCTGACAGGTATCGTCATCGAAAAGGGCGGCGTCATTGTTCTCGAACGCGAGCGTGTCATCGAGGAATGTGACCGGCTGGGACTGTTCCTGTTCGTCCGCGAGCGGGCGGTCTGATGCGTGTTTTTCTGGTCGCCGGAGAACCTTCAGGCGATCGGTTGGGTGGCGCATTGATGGAGGGTTTGAAAGCCCTAGTCCCTGAAGTTCAGTTTGACGGCGTTGGCGGTCCTGTGATGCAGGAGCAAGGACTGGTCAGCCGGTTTCCCATGTCGGAACTCAGCGTCATGGGGCTGGTTGAGGTATTGCCGAAGTTCTTTCACCTGAAACGGCGCATTTCCGAGACAGCACAGGCTGTATTGGACACGAAACCAGATGTACTGATCACGATCGATAGCCCTGATTTTTCATTACGCGTGGCTAAAATCGTCAAGGCTGGCAGTAATATCCGCACAGTTCACTATGTGGCGCCCAGTGTTTGGGCATGGAGGCCCGGACGGGCGGATAAGATGGCGAAGATCATTGATCACGTTCTAGCGCTGCTGCCGTTCGAACCGCCCTATATGGAACGCGCTGGGATGGAATGCGACTTTGTTGGTCACCCCGTCGCCAGCGAACCAATAGCGACCCCTCAGGACATCTCGGCATTCCGTCAGACATTTGATTTGGGGGATGCACCGATTTTGCTGGCCTTGCCGGGCTCTCGTAAAGGCGAGATTGAAAGGCTGGCCCCGTGTTTCGGCGAGGCGCTGCAGATTTTCCTCGCTGAGCGACCAGATTTTCGGGTTGTTGTTCCAACTGTCGGGCCAGCCACAGATCTGATCAATTCGATCGTGCCAAACTGGCCTGGAAACCCGCTGGTATTGGACCCTCGAAAAGTAAGCGCGTCGCAGGCTACGGCCCATAAACGGGCGGCCTTCGGCGCGGCTGATCTGGCACTTGCAGCGTCGGGCACAGTTTCGTTGGAATTGGCAGCACAGAACACACCAATGGTGATTGCATACAAGCTGAACTGGCTGACACAAAAAATGGCCGAGCGCATGGTCAAGTTGGATACCGTGACACTGGTCAACCTCGTATCAGACACACGTGCGGTTCCGGAATGTCTGCTGGATGATTGCCAACCCGATAAGATCGCATCGGCATTGAAACACGTTTCTGAGAACCCGACCGAACAATACGATGCCATGTCAGTCACAATGGAGCGCTTGGGAAGAGGCGGGGAGGCCCCGGGTCTGCGGGCAGCCCGGGCAGTTCTTGAGCGAATGAGGGCCTGATGCTGGATCACGTGGTCTTTGCTGCATCCGCTTTCATGGCTCAGATATTGACCAATCTGGACAATCTGGCGGCCTTGCTCGCCCTGATGTTGGTATCCGGGCCGCGTCGGGCTGTCACGGGATTTCTTCTGGCACAGATGATCGTGATCAGCGCCGCATTGCTGCTTGCATTGGGCGTAGATGATGTCGTGCCTCACTGGGCCGGATATCTGGGCGTGTTTCCTCTGACCCTCGGGCTGTTTGGAGTAGTGCGGCAGTACAGGGGCACCGGCTCCGAAACCGACCCGCACATATCACCCAGCGCATCAACGCTGGTGACTATGATGCTTTTCATCAGCCTGTCGATGGATACATTCGCCGTTCTTGCGCCTTTGCTCGCCGATTCCGCCCCGAGTTTCCGGGTGGCGGGCGTGATTGGCGCGTCCTTGGCAGCTTTTGGATTGGCTTTTTTGGGTTTTCTCGGTGCGCGAACACCGGTCATGACCGGCGGATTGGCCCGCCGGCTGGAGAAACTGGTGCCCTATGTGATGATCTGCGCCGGGATCTATATCCTCAGCAACTCATGGACTGACGCGATCTAGTAACCGCGCCAGATCCAACCGCCGCCAAAGATGCGGCTGCCCTCTGATTCATAGAATACACAGGCCTGACCGGGCGAAATGCCTTCTTCTGCCGTGAACAGCTCTACTTCGGCAGTAGTGTCCGACAGTGGTCGAATGATTGCTTCGCGTGGCGGCCGGGTCGAACGCACCTTGACCGAAACGTGCCATTCTTTCTGAGACATGAATGGCGCATCGCCCAGCCAGTTAATCTCACGCACAGGAACCGTGCGGGTGGCCAGCATCTCTTTTGGACCAACCACAACCTGCTTTTTGTCGACGTCGAGCTTTACCACATACAAAGGCTCGCTCAGGCCGCCGATGCCAAGACCGCGACGCTGGCCGATCGTGTAGTGAATGACACCGTTATGTTGCGCCAGAACACGACCATCCGCGTGAACGATCTCACCCGGTTCTGCTGCACCTGGACGCAATTTTTCAATCACGCTGGCATAATTGCCGTTCGGTACAAAACAGATGTCCTGGCTGTCAGGCTTATCTGCGACCGCCAATCCATACTGCGCAGCCATTTCACGCGTTGCGTCCTTTGAGGGCAGGTGGCCAAGCGGAAAGCGAAGGAAGTCCAACTGCTCTGGCGTGGTCGAGAACAGGAAATAGGATTGATCCCTGTTCGCATCCTCTGCGCTGTGCAGCTCGGGCCCGTTCTCTCCCATCTTGCGCTGAATGTAGTGGCCGGTTGCCATGCAGTCGGCATCTAGGTCCTTTGCCGTTTCCAGCAGATCCTTGAACTTCACACGCTCATTGCAGCGGATACACGGTACCGGTGTCGCGCCAGCCAGATAGCTATCTGCGAATTCATCAATGACCGCATCTTTAAAGATGTTCTCATAGTCCAGAACGTAGTGCGGGAACCCGCGCTCTTCGGCGACGCGACGTGCATCGTGAATATCGATCCCTGCGCAGCATGCACCTTTTTTGGCCAATGCAGCGCCGTGATCGTAAAGCTGCAGAGTTACACCCACGACGTCATACCCCTGATCTGCGAGGTAGGCCGCAACGACCGAACTGTCCACGCCACCGGACATGGCAACAACCACCCGCGTTTCCGAAGGCGGTTTGGCAAAGCCAAGTGAGTTCAGCGGGGTCTCGGTATCGAGGGCCATGGCGGTTCCAGTCAGGGTTAAGAAAGACCGGCAGAATATAGGAAAATTCTACACACTCTCAAGGGGCGGTTTCACTCAGCATTAAGTAGGCTGGGTTCAGCTTTGTCGCAGCAAGAAAAGGGTCGAGATGATGTATTTGCACAAAGTTGAAGGACCACGGTCGGTAACCCTGCCTGATGGAACGATTTTAACGCGTGCTGATCTGCCACCTGCAGACACGCGACGCTGGGTTGCCTCGCGAAAAGTGGTGGTCGTACGCGGTGTTTTGTATGGGTTAATAACGCTGTCCGATGCCAAAAAGCGATATGGTATCAGCGAAGAGGAGTTTAATTCATGGGTTTCCGCCGTCGCAGAGCATGGTGTGGATGCGTTGAAAGTGACGGCCATAAAAAAATATCGACAACCTAAGGTAGAAAGTGAATAACAGATTCAACGGTAACGTCAGATTAACCATTTTTGTTCAGGTTCAATTTGAACTGGAATATTTGACCCGAATTGGAGCAGTGATTATGCGCATACTTCTTGTCGAGGATGATCCGACCACGTCGAAAAGCATCGAGCTGATGCTGACGCATGCCAACCTGAACGTTTATGCGACGGACCTCGGTGAAGAAGGCATAGATCTGGCCAAACTCTATGACTATGACCTCATCCTTTTGGATCTCAACCTGCCTGACATGAACGGTCATGAGGTTCTGCGCCAACTCAGGATCTCTCGTGTCGAAACACCAATCCTGATCCTGTCTGGAGCGGATGACACGGAAAGCAAAATCAAAGGCTTCGGATTCGGGGCGGATGACTATCTGACCAAGCCGTTCCATCGCGAAGAACTTGTTGCAAGGATTCACGCTATCATTCGCCGGTCCAAGGGACATTCTCAATCGATCATTCAGACAGGTCGGGTGGCAGTGAATCTGGATGCCAAAACCGTTGAGGTGGAGGGTAAAACCGTTCATCTGACCGGTAAGGAATACCAGATGCTGGAGCTTCTGAGCCTTCGCAAGGGCACCACTTTGACTAAGGAAATGTTCCTGAACCACCTCTACGGCGGTATGGACGAGCCTGAACTGAAAATCATCGATGTGTTTATCTGCAAACTGAGAAAGAAACTCAGTAATGCAACGGGCGGCGACAACTATATCGAGACGGTATGGGGCCGGGGTTACGTGCTGCGCGATCCTCAGAACAATACGGTCGATGAGACCAGAATGGCCGTCGGCGCCTGACTTGAACAGGGGGCTGCCGTTAATGGTTCGGGATGGCAGTTCCCACACTCACGGCGCAGTACGCCACTGGACCTGACCATGCCCCCGTCTTATCACTGGTTCCAAGAATTCGTGACAGGACGTGGGCATGAGCAACACAATTTCGGTACAAGAGCTGACTGAGGATCAGGCGCGGGAAGAACTGGCGCGCCTTGCCACATTGTTGCTGCGGGCAAACGATCTTTATCACACCAAAGACGCCCCAGAGATTTCGGATGCCGAATACGATTCCCTGAAGCGGCGAAATACTGAGATTGAGGCACGATTCCCCAAGCTCAAGCGGGAAGACAGCCCGTCCGAACATGTAGGTGCACGCACGGCCGATGGGTTTGCCAAAGTCTCTCATGCCGTTCGGATGATGTCACTGGGCAATGCGTTCGATGATGAGGACGTGGCTGATTTTGACCGGTCGATCCGGAAATATCTGGGCCTGTCAAATGAGGCACCACTGGCCTTTACCGCCGAGCCGAAGATCGATGGCCTTTCACTCTCACTACGTTACGAAAATGGTGAATTGGTTCAGGCTGCAACTCGCGGTGACGGCGAGGTGGGCGAGAACGTCACGGCGAATTCGCTGACCGTCGCTGACATTCCCAGACGGATCAAAAATGCTCCCGACATTTTGGAGGTTCGGGGCGAAGTTTATATGTCGCACGAAGATTTCGACAAGCTGAATGAACGACAGCTCGAGGCCGGAGGCAAAACGTTTGCCAATCCACGAAATGCAGCTGCTGGTTCCTTGCGGCAACTGGATTCCGAAATTACCCGGGCACGACCTCTCAGATTCTTTGCTTATGCCTGGGGGGAGTTGTCGGAGCCGTTAGCAGAAACCCAGATGGGTGCAATCCAGCGTCTGAAAGCCTTTGGATTTCAAACTAATGAGTTAACACGCCTTTGCGAAACAACATCGCAGATGTTGGAGCATTATCGCGATATCGAAGCCCAGCGTTCGACACTGGGATATGACATCGATGGCGTGGTCTACAAAGTGGATGATCTGGCGTTGCAGGCGCGGCTTGGGTTTCGGTCGACGACGCCGAGATGGGCAATTGCCCATAAGTTTCCTGCTGAGCTGGCATGGACACGATTAGAGGCAATCGACATCCAGGTCGGGCGCACAGGCGCGCTGAGCCCCGTGGCACGTCTGCATCCGGTGACGGTTGGCGGTGTAGTCGTATCGAATGCGACGCTGCATAACGAGGATTACATTGCCGGTCGGGATGCTAAAGGTGGTGAAATTCGTGGTGGTAAGGATTTTCGTATCGGGGATTGGGTTCAAGTTTATCGGGCAGGGGATGTGATCCCAAAGCTTGCAGACGTGGACTTGTCGAAGCGCCCGGAGGACGCAGTACCTTACGAGTTTCCCACCAAATGTCCGGAATGCGATAGCGACGCGATCCGTGAGGATGGTGATGCTGTGCGACGCTGCACCGGTGGTTTGATCTGCCCGGCGCAGGCTGTAGAAAAGCTCAAACACTTTGTATCGCGCAAAGCCTTTGACATCGAAGGTCTTGGGGCAAAACAAATCGAGATGTTCTACGATGATCCGGTTTTGCCAATTAAAACTCCGGCAGATATTTTTACCCTGCAGGACCGAGACGCCGGAAGTGTTTCCCGACTGAAAAACCGGGACGGGTGGGGCGATACCTCTGCCAACAATTTGTTCGCGGCAATACAGGAAAAGCGGACCATTCCTTTGGTTCGCCTGCTCTTTGCACTTGGCATTCGTCATGTGGGTGAGGTTGGCGCGAGGGATCTGGCGCTTTACTACCGAGACTGGGATGCAATGGCGCGAGCCGTAGATTTGGCGCGCCCTGCTGCGCTGGCGCAACGCGCAGCGGATGAAGCAGAAGAGGCCGAACGTATTGCAGCGCAGGCTGAAGGGCGACGGGCAAGGCTCAAAGATGTCCGTGATGCCGCCATTGCCTCGCATGATGTACCCACCGAGGCTGCAACGGCGTGGTCTGATTTGATCAGCATTGATGGAATTGGGGCAACGCTTGGTCTGTCTCTGTCAGATGCATTTGCGAACAAAGATGAGCGCAAGGCTTTCGACGATTTGCGTGCACATCTGGAGATCACACCACCAGATGCCCCAAGTTCGGATAGCCCTGTGGCAGGCAAAACCGTCGTCTTTACCGGAACTTTGGAAAAGATGACGAGAGCAGAAGCGAAAGCCAGAGCCGAGGCGCTTGGGGCAAAGGTTTCTGGTTCGGTAAGTGCTAAAACTGACCTGCTGGTTGCGGGGCCCGGAGCCGGGTCTAAGGCCAAGAAAGCGGCGGATCTTGGGATCGAGACACTGGATGAAGACGGCTGGCTGCAGCTGATCGGGGATGCATGAGCGGTCGCCCTGAACTACTTTTCCCGCTGTTTGCAAAGCTTGAAACCCTGGATGGGGTGGGTCCTAAAACAGCGCAATTGCTGGCTCAGATTGGAGTCGAGTCACCTCGTGATGTGCTGTTTGGTCTGCCATATGCTGTCATTGACCGCAGGCGACGTGACACAATTCAGGGCGCCGATCTTCCAACAACCCTTACTGTTGAAGTCACTGTCGGAGCGCACAGGCCACCCCGCAACAAAGGTGGCGCCTATCGTATTCATGTCGAGGATACTCAAGCTGATTTCCAGTTGGTCTTTTTCCATGCGCGAGGGGACTATTTGAAGAAAGTCCTGCCTGAATGTTCGCGCCGTGTTGTGTCTGGAAAGCTGGAACTGTTTGATGGGATGGCCCAGATGGTCCACCCTGACCACATCGCCGCCCCCCAGGAAGCGAATGATATTCCCGAGTTCGAACCCGTCTACCATCTGACGCAAGGCGTCACGCAAAAGACAGCGTACAAGGCGGCCCAAAGCGCACTATCAAAGGCACCGGATCTTGCTGAATGGATAGACCCCGCACAGGTCGAACAAAAGCAATGGCCGTCCTGGAGCATGGCGATCGAGGCGGCACACCATCCACAGGGGGCGGATGATGTCGCTGCATTCGCGCCAGCAAGAGAACGCCTGGCATATGACGAGCTTCTTGCTCACCAGCTGACATTGGCGCTGGCCCGACAACGTGAGAAAAAGGCGCGCGGGATAGTTAGCAAGGGCACGGGCACGCTTCAGGCCAAGGTACTGGCCAGTCTTCCGTATCGACCGACCAATGCGCAGTCCCGTGCAATCGATGAGATTGCTGCTGATATGGGATCAGATGCGCGGATGAACCGGTTGCTGCAGGGAGATGTGGGCGCAGGGAAGACGCTGGTTGCTTTCATGTCATTGTTGATTGCCGTCGAGGCGGGTGCACAGGGTGTCATGATGGCCCCAACAGAAATCTTGGCACGCCAACACCTTGAAGGACTGCGGCCTTTGGCCGAAGAAGCCGGCGTGGTTCTGGAAATTTTGACGGGACGCGACAAAGGTGCCGAGCGGCGGGCAAAACTGGCGGCTTTGAAAAAGGGCGATATTCAAATCCTTGTCGGCACGCATGCGGTGTTCCAAAGCGACGTTGAGTTTCGCGATCTGCGCCTTGCTATCGTAGATGAACAGCACCGTTTCGGCGTACGCCAACGGATGGAACTGTCCGAGAAAGGGCAGGGTGCAGATGTGCTGGTTATGACTGCGACCCCGATTCCTCGTAGTCTCGCCCTTGCGCAATACGGAGACATGGACGTTTCTGTATTGGACGAAAAACCGCCCGGGCGGAAGCCGATCAAAACGGCCATTGTAAGCACGCAGCGCATGGATGAAGTCGTGTCGCACTTGCGTCGCGCAATCGATGAGGGCAAGCAATGCTACTGGGTTTGCCCTCTCGTCGATGAGTCCGAGGTTTCCGATCTGACAGCTGCGGAAGAGAGGTTCAAACGACTGCGTGCTTTGCTGGGCGACGAAACGGTGGGCCTGGTCCACGGCCAGATGCCACCAACGGATAAGGACGCGGCCATGGCCGCGTTCCAGTCGGGCCAAACCAAGGTTCTTGTCGCGACGACTGTGATTGAAGTCGGGGTAAATGTTCCCAATGCCACGATCATGGTGATCGAACGCGCCGAGATCTTTGGGCTGGCACAATTGCACCAGTTGCGTGGTCGCGTAGGGCGGGGCGAAGATGCTTCAACCTGTTTGCTGATGTATCAGCCACCGCTCAGCGAAGGTGGGCGCAAGAGGTTGGAAGTGCTGCGCGAAACCGAAGATGGTTTCCGGATAGCTGAGACAGATTTGCAGATGCGAGGCGCGGGAGACCTCATTGGAACCGCGCAATCAGGACTGCCGAAATTTCGGATAGCTGATCTTGAGCGGCAGGCGGGTCTGATGGCGGTGGCGCAATCTGATGCGCGCGCATTGCTGAATGCGGACCCAAAACTAACCTCAGAGCGCGGGCAGGCGGCACGCGTTCTTTTGTGGCTCATGAAACAGGATCAGGCAATTCGTTTGATTTCAGTGGGTTAAGCGGAATGTTCCGGTAAGTTCACAAATGTTCTCAAAAAGTTCTTTACCGACTCGCAAAAATATGAGAACAAAAGGTCAACAAAGGATTAAAGCTCTGACCGGAGGTGAGACCATGCTGACCCAGATCAAGACCGCTTTCAGCCGTTCGCAGGCTACCATTCTGCAAGATGCTGCGGGTGTGATGTCATTGGTGGTTATGCTGGTCGTTGCCCTTTACCTGCCGGTAGGGTTCTGAGCCTTTCTGCCTGCGATCTCGTGCCGATCAAACCGCGCTGTCATCCCCATAGCGATCAAGGGTGACCTGCCTGTCCCAATTCCCTTGAAGGGGCCAGCCTCGGCCCCGCGTGGCTATCCGGACCCCACACGAGAAACGCATGTCTTGCCGCCGCCCTTTCCGCCCGGAAGGTGCGGCGGTTTTTTTATAGCTGACCGGTTTTCAATATTTCGAGCATTGCAGAGAGAACCGAGTTTACCGCGACCGAAGCAAGGATCATGCCCATGACGCGGCTGATGATGGCCGCACCGGAATGGCCAATCAGTCGAATGATGGGTTCTGCAAGCAACATGAGCACAAAGGCAATGGCAAGAACCGACAACATTACCAGAGCGGTGATCCCCTGATCCGCAGCGCTGTAGCGATGATTGTCGGTCAAAATGACGATCGCCAGCATAGCACCGGGTGAGGCCAGAGATGGAACCGCCAGCGGAAAGATGGCCGGATTGTGCTGATGTATCGTGTCTTCTTTATCTTCTTCGGCTTGTCGTTGTTCGATATCCTGTTTGCTTTCACCGAAAATCATTGTCAGGGCGAAAAGGAATAGGATGATACCGCCTGCGACCTGGAATGAGTTCAACCCGATATCCAGCGCTTCGATCAGAAGCTGTCCAAAAACAAGGAAGAAGAGCAGGATACCTGCGCTGATCAGCGCGGCCATCAGTGCTGTGCGACGGCGCGCAGCCGTTCCAAGACCTGCAGTTACTGCGATGAAGACAGGGATTGTACCGATGGGATCGATAACTACCCAAAGCGTTACAAAGTGTTCCAGTAAATTGTTCAACGCATCTCTCCCCTAAAATTGTCGTGAGACTAGACGCGTTTAACCGCAAATACCATGTTTACGCGCAATTAGCTTGCTCGGCCTGAGCCATAGCTTCTGCCGTAGCGTCCAGAGCCAACAGGATTGACGCATGGCGGTTTTTATAATCACGAGCTGGCATTAGAACTTCGAGACCGTCGAACGGCGCATCCGGTGCCGGGCCATCCTTCTTAAGCATATCAGAGAGCTGATCCCGTGCAGCTTCGACCTGAGCGCGGGTTGCGCCAAGAATGGCTGCACCGACGACCGCAGCTGAGGCCTGTCCCAGAGCGCAGGCTTTGACATCCTGGCCAAATTCAGAGATTTGACCGTCATTCAGTTTGACATCAACGGTTACGGTCGACCCGCAAAGGGGCGAGCGCTTCTTGACGCTGGCATCGGGGTTTTCAAGCCGGTCGAGATGCGGAATGTCCGCAGCAAGGGCCAGAATTCGACCGGAATAGAGCTTGATCAGATCGGTTTCGCCCGACATGGCTTTCCCTCGTTTGCTGTTCCTCATACATAGTGGCCATGACCCGGGATGCAAAAGGTTTTTACCATGTCACACACCGTCTTGTTTGACCCATCGACCCTGAAATTCAACGAGGCCGGTTTGGTCCCTGCGATTGCTCAGGATGATCATACGGGCGAGGTGCTGATGATGGCATGGATGAATGCCGAATCCATCGCCCAGACGTTGGAAACGGGACGGGTCACGTATTGGTCGAGGTCTCGACAGGCATTCTGGATCAAGGGCGAAAGCTCGGGCCATGTTCAGGAACTGGTGGATTTCCGCGTCGATTGTGACCGGGATTGCCTGCTGGTCGTAGTCAACCAGACAGGCCCGGCTTGTCACACCAATCGGCGCAGTTGTTTTTACACTGCAGTACGAGATGGTGAAGAAGTTGAGCTGATGTCGCCGATGGAATGACCAGAAGACGTCGCCCAAATTACACTAGGGCGGCGTCTAGTCCGACCAAACGTCGGATGTCCTGTGGCGTCGCGCCTTCCTGACGATACTTCGAAATGGCACGCGCATCGTCGCGTTTCGCAAGTCGTTTGCCTGCATCATCACGGATCAGGTTATGATGATAGTATTCTGGTGTAGGCAGGCCCAGAAGGGTTTGTAACAACACATGAATCCGGGTCGCCTCGAACAGATCCTGCCCGCGAATAACCCGCGTGATACCTTGCTCAGCATCATCCAAAACGACTGAAAGATGGTAGGACGTTCCCATCCCACGCCGCGAAAGAACCACATCACCGATGGTCTTTTCCAACTCGTCGGGAGTGAATTCGATCAATCCGGTTTCGCCACTCGGGCCTAGGCCAAGTTCGGTGAACGTCGCGCGGGATCGGAACAAGTTCGCTGCCTGGCGCGTTGCCTCAGCCATGTTGAGCCTTAAGGGAACCTCTTTTGGCCGTTCGGGCAGATCAGTGGTCGCCCAGTCTTGTCGGCAAGTTCCCGGATAGATGATCCCGTCAGGTCCATGAAGCGGGGCACCTTCTTGCGGTGCGCTTGCGGCGGCTGCAATGTCTTTCCGATTACATGTACAGGGGTAGAGCAGACCTTGTTCCCAAAGCTGATCAAGGGCCCTTTCATATACATCCAATCGCTCTGACTGACGCATAACCGGTTCAGGCCAAATGAGACCTAACCAATTGAGGTCATCATAAATCTGTTCTTTCCAGTGCGTGCGCGAGCGAGACTGGTCAATATCTTCTATCCGCAGCAAAAATTCGCCACCCTGAGCGGTTGCGATATCGTGGGCCAATATTGCCGAATAGGCATGTCCCAGATGCAGTGGCCCGGTTGGTGATGGCGCAAAGCGAGTGATAAAGGTCAAGTCTTCTCAACAACATATACGTCAGACTTAAGGTCAAGCCCGGGTAGGTGGGGGCCATATTCCCGAAACAACAGCCGGGCGGAACCCATATCCAGCCAGTCGTTCAGGCGACCAGAGTAAGCGCGATCAGCAAGGGCATGATCGTTGAAAGAAAAAGCCAAAAGGCCGCCTTTGGGCAATGCATTCATCAACAGATCGAATGTCTCTGGCGGTGCGGCTCCGACCCCAATCACTCCGATTGCGGTTATCGCCTTGTATGCATCCTGCTCAAGCGGGTCAGGATCCGTGATCTCAAAAGTGGAAAGGTTTCGATAGACACCCTTGGCCGCAGCACCTTTAAGCATTTGAGACGTAGGATCGACACCGTCGATGATCTGGAAACCTGCAGCGTTCAGCGCAACACCCGAAAGCCCGGTTCCACAGCCATAATCTAGGATTGGCGTCTGCGCCTCAGGCATTTTTAACCATAATGCTTCGGCGACGCGGCCCGGCGTGGCATAGCCATGTTCGCCAACCTCGTCGTCGTAGGAACCTGCCCATTTCTGATAGTGTTCGCAGGTTTCCTGAGGCGTGTTCAGGTTATAGGTGTCTTTCAGAAACTTCTCGCTCATACAGCTATGTTAGGCGTTTGCCGCTGGCCTCGTCCAGTCAGCAATGCGCCAGCCAGTCGGTCCATGCGGCTTTGGCGCGATCTGTATATGCCTTATAGCGATCCTTGCGGCCGCGACGCCCACCTTTCAGGCCATCAACAGGTTGGAACAGTCCGAAGTTCACGTTCATAGGCTGAAAGGTCTTCGCTTCGGCCCCACCGGTTATGTGATGGATCAAAGCGCCCATTGCGCTGTCCTGCGGAACCGAAGGCAGGGTGCGCCCCAGTATCTCCGCTGCAGCCATCCGGCCAGCCAAAAGCCCCATCGCAGCACTTTCCACATATCCCTCAACACCAGTAATCTGACCGGCAAAGCGAATGTTTGGCTTGGATTTCAGACGCATTTCTGAGTCCAGCAAGGTCGGTGAGTTGATGAACGTATTGCGGTGGATACCACCTAACCGGGCAAAGCTTGCGTTTTCCAGCCCCGGAATCATGCGGAACACTTCGGTCTGCGCCCCGTATTTCATCTTGGTCTGGAAGCCGACAATATTGAACAAGGTGCCCAGGGCATTATCGCGCCGCAATTGAACAACCGCATACGGTTTGACATCGGGCAGATGCGGATTGGTCAGACCTACAGGCTTCATCGGGCCGTGCCGAAGGGTTTCCCTGCCTCGCTCTGCCATGACTTCGATTGGCAGGCAGCCATCAAAGTAACCAGCAGTTTCGCCTTCATGAAACTCGGTTTTGTCTGCCGCAAGCAATGCATCTATGAACGCTTCGTACTGATCACGGTCCATGGGGCAATTCAGATAAGCCGTTCGCTCTTCTTCGGTTTCACCCTTGTCGTACCGCGATTGCATCCACGCCTGGCTCATGTCGATGCTCTCGGCATACACAATGGGTGCAATCGCATCGAAGAATGCCAGTGACTCGGCGCCGGTTTCGGTGCGGATGGCCTCGCCCAAAGAGGGGGAGGTCAGCGGACCGGTGGCAAAAATCCAGTGACCTTCACCGGGAAGCGCATCGACTTCCTCATTCGTGACGCTGACCCGGGGGTGATCATGCAATTTGGCTGTCACTGTCTCAGCAAATGGATCGCGGTCAACCGCCAATGCGCCGCCAGCAGGCAGACGATGCGCATCTGCGGTAGTCATGATCAGACCATTGGCTGCACGCATCTCCCAATGCAGCAGCCCGACAGCGTTTTGCTCGTCATCATCTGAACGGAAGGAGTTCGAGCACACCATCTCGGCCAAGTTTCCTGTTTGGTGTGCGAATGTTTCAACCTTAGGCCGCATTTCATGGATGACGACATCCACGCCCATTTCTGCGGCTTGCCAAGCAGCCTCGGACCCGGCCATGCCGCCGCCCACGATATGCAATTTCTGTGTCATAAGCTGCCACATAGGGCAGAGTGCAGGCATGCGCAATGATGCAGTGCAAGAACCATATTTGTCATGAAATCTTGGGGTCGCCGCTGCGGGGATGTCTGTGCCGGTGAGAGAGACCAGCCTGGAGGGACCTTCCGCCCACGGCGACCCAAAAGTGTTTCAGAGCCTCAGCCCTGTCTCAGCATTGCCACAGTGTCGCCCTTTTGAAAAGTGCAAAAATGCGAACACTTGATAAAATTATGTATCATCTTTTCGCAATTGAGACCAATTTGGTGATCGTTTCTCAATAAATGCAGAAATTCCTTCTTCGGTATCCCGATGCAGCATATTCTCGGCCATTACGTCTCCGGTATAGGCATAAGCCTGGTCTATTGGCATCTGAAGTTGCTGATAAAACGCTTGTTTTCCGACCTTGACGGCCGACCCTAATTTCGTCGCGAGCTGTTCTGCCAACGAGACCGTTTCATGTTCCAGCAGCATTTCGGGCACGACGCGATTGATCAGGCCCAATTCGGCTGCACGCTTGGCTGAGATAAAATCGCCTGTCGTCAGCATCTCAAATGCTTGTTTACGTGGAATGTTGCGGCTCAGCGCGACCATTGGCGTTGAGCAAAACAATCCGATGTTTACGCCATTTACGCCAAATCGCGTACCTTCGGCAGCCACCGCCAGATCACAGGTCGCAACCAATTGGCATCCAGCGGCTGTGGCGATGCCATGAACCTGAGCAATCACAGGCTGGGGCAGGGACTGTATGGACATCATCATTTTTGCGCAGCGGCTGAAAAGGTCCTGAAAATAAGCAAGCCCACCGTCTTCACTCTGGCGTCCCGCAGTCATTTGCTTGAGATCATGACCGGCACAAAAGGCCTTGCCCTCACCCGAAAGGATTACTGCTCGGATCGATGGGTCGTCCCGCAATGTGTCGAATTCGCTTTGAAGTGCTGCAAGCATTTCGTCACTCAGGGCATTCAGGCGCTCCGGAGTGTTCATTTTTAGCTGAGCGACCGCGCCTGTGTCGTTACGTTCCAGAATTGCCATCTTGCCCTCCCGCTGGCTGTCGGGCCAACTCTAGGTCGGCAAATCGATGAGGGAAAGCATGTCGTTGGCAATGAACAAACAGGAATTGTCGGAATATCTTGCGCAGGTTTTTCCGCAAGTGCGCGAAGACTTTGTCGTCGAAGAGTTAACCGATGACACGATTACAATTCGGCTAGTGGTGCAAGAACGCCATTTGCGTCCCGGTGGCACCGTATCTGGTCCTTCGACATTTTCACTGGCTGATGTAAGCGTCTATGCCATGGTTCTTGCCCGAATGGGTCGTCAGTCGCTGGCCGTAACGACCAATAGCTCTTTGGATTTCCTGAGAAAACCTGACGGGGGCGTTGATATGATCGCGAAATGTAGATTGCTGAAGCTCGGCCGAACTCTGGCTGTGGGGGACGTGCTGATGTATTCGGATGGGTCAGACAAGCCAGTCGCAAGGGCGACCATGACCTACTCACTTCCACCTGCGGGATCAGCGGCAGCAGCGTTCGGATAAAAATGGCCGGGGACAAGCCCCGGCCCAGGAAGAGGTCCCGAAATGGGACTGGGGATTAATCAAGCTAGCCAAAAGTAACGGCGCTTCTCGCGATCGGCCTGATAACGTGTCAGTCCGACGTCACGCAGCAGCCTGTCGTCCAGTTGGCCAAGGTTTACGCGGCTGCGGCGCCGGCGTTCCCATTGTGTGACAGTCGCCGCAAACCGCACGGCCAGTGCGGCGATAATCGGCAGCCGGGGACTGTCGTTCAGCAGCATGAGGGCGGGGTTGTGCATTGCGCGTGTCATGTCATAGTCCTTTCAAATTGTATTGACACAAAGTATAAATGCTCGGTACATATGATTGATACATTCGGAATTGTGTCGAAATCAAAGGAAGAATTGTAATGGATACAATTTGGCCCGAGGCGTTACCCAAAGCAAAGGGCCCAAAGTACACTTTGGTTGCAGATACCATACGAAAAGCTATCGAAAACAAAACACTGGAGGTAGGGGTTAAGCTACCTCCGGTGCGGGAACTTGCGTATCGACTGAAGATAACTCCCGGGACAGTCGCGCGGGCCTATACGATTCTGACAGACGAGGGTTTGCTACAAGCCGAGGTCGGGCGTGGTACATTTGTGGCGCCACCAAAATCCCCGATCCTGGATGATGTGTGGTCGCGCCAATTGCATCTGCGCGATGACAAGTATGATGCGAATGTAAGCTTGTTCAGCCCTCGATTGCCTGATGCAGGGCAGGTGTCACTGATCCGAGAGTGCATGGCAAAGGTTTCGCAGGGCGATCCGCGCATGTTCATGAACTACCCAACGCGAGATGCCTATCAGCCCGTTCGTCAGGTCGTAGCCGACTGGCTGTCTGATTTGCCTTTGGGGGTGGTGACCGCTGATGACATTGTTCTGACACATGGGGGACAAAGCGGTATCTGCGTCGTTTTCCAAACAGTCCTGAAGGGGCCGAAACCCATCGTACTGGTCGAAGACCTGTCTTACGCAGGATTCCGGCGCGCAGGGGAGTTAATGAGGGCAGAGGTCGTCGGCGTCAGAATGGACAAGTGGGGCATCAGTGCCGAGGCGCTGGATCATGTGCTTCGCCAGACCCCCGCTCAAGCAATCTGTGTCTCACCTGAAGTGCAGAATCCCACTGGCGGTCACACTCCGCTGGAACGTCGGAAAGAAGTGATCGAAGTTGCGCGGCGCCATGACGTACAGATCATTGAAGACGACTGTTATCGTATGGGTGATGCGCGGGCTCCAAGTTATCGGGCGCTTGCTCCGGAAAGGGGTTGGCATGTCTCGTCGATCTCGAAAACACTCACGCCTGCTTTACGTGTTGGGTTCGCGATTGCGCCAAAAGAGCGAAGCGGCGACCTGCGTCGCTCAGCGGAATATGGCTATTTCGGACTGGCACAGCCATTAGCCGAATTGACCCGGCTGTTACTCAGTGATCCTCGGGCTAGGCAGCTAGCTCAGGATGTCCGTACAAAAATGGGCGAGTATGTACGAGTCACAGTTAATGCTTTGGGCGGGTTTGATCTGAACTGGGATTCCGAAATACCCTTCGTCTGGCTGAACTTACCATCCGGCTGGAGGTCAGCAGCATTTAGCCGGGCAGCAGAGAGAGAGGGCATTCAACTTAGATCAGCGGATGAGTTTGCTTTGCGTGACGGTCGTGCCCCAAATGCCGTGCGCATCGCAATGAATGGTCACGTCACTCTAGATCAGTTTGAAGATGCAATGCTTCGTTTGCGTGCCCTGTTGGATAATCCACCTGAGCAAATCAGCGTTTGAATATGGGGTAAAATAATACCTAATTTGTAAGTCATTGTTTATGCTTAATAATATCAATATTGATGCGCTTGACGTGCGCAGCGGCACACACTAAATACGCCCCATCGAATTCGGACCGGTCTGCATTCAGGCCGGTCTTTCACATCAAACAGGACTATCCTGCCATGAAAACCTTTTCTGCAACACCTGCAGACATCGACAAGAAATGGATCCTGATCGACGCCGAGGGCGTTGTTCTGGGCCGTCTTGCGTCGATCGTCGCCATGCGCCTGCGTGGCAAGCACAAAGCGTCGTTCACCCCGAACATGGATATGGGCGACAATGTCATCGTGATCAACGCTGACAAAATCCAGATGACCGGCAAGAAGCGCGAAGAGAACTTCTACTGGCACACTGGCCACCCGGGCGGCATCAAGTCGCGCACCAAGCAGCAGATCCTCGAGGGTGCACACCCCGAGCGCGTCGTGACCCAAGCGGTCAAGCGCATGCTGCCGGGCAACCGTCTGGCGCGTCAGCAAATGACCAACCTGCGCGTTTACGCCGGTGCCGAGCACCCGCACGAAGCCCAGGCCCCCGAAGTTCTGGACGTTAAGTCCATGAACAAGAAAAACACCCGGAGCTAATGACCGATGGCTGATCAGATCAATACTCTCGAAGAGCTGAGCGCCGTCGCAGGCGTTGAAACCGTGGCCGAAGAAGTCATCGTGCGTGAGCCCGTACGTGACGAATTGGGTCGTTCGTACGCCACCGGCAAGCGTAAAGACGCTGTTGCCCGCGTTTGGATCAAGCCGGGTTCCGGCAAGGTCACCGTAAACGGCAAAGACCAGGACAAGTACTTCGCTCGTCCCGTTCTGCAGCTGATCCTGCGCCAACCGTTCCAGGTTGCTGGTGTTGAAGGCGAATTCGACGTTGTTGCAACCGTTAAAGGCGGTGGCCTGACCGGTCAGGCCGGTGCGGTCAAGCACGGCATCTCAAAAGCTCTGCAGCTGTACGATCCGTCGCTGCGTGGCGCACTGAAAGCCGCTGGCTTCCTGACACGCGACAGCCGTGTTGTTGAACGTAAGAAATACGGTAAGCGCAAAGCGCGTCGTTCGTTCCAGTTCTCGAAGCGTTAATTCGCTCCGAAACAAATTTACATTGGCGGTCGCGCAATGGCGCGGCCGCTTTTTTTGTTGAATGTTTCGGAAAGTGCTCGCCTTTAGTTCGAGTAGTTCGAAACCAATGGCTCCAGAGCATCATAGGCTATATCGGCGATGACGCGATTGCCTTCTGCATTTAGATGCCCATCAAATCTGTAATAGAGTTCAGCCTTGTTCTCCGCATAGTTTTGCGCAAGCACAGGCAGGGTAGCAATCCAATCGATCTCATTCTCCGATGAAAATTCTTCGAACATCTGATCGGGCAGATCTGGATTTACATCTGGAACAACTTCACCACTTGCCTTTTGCAAGACCTGAAACAATTGCGGCACAGACAGCACAACGAAATCAGCACCGTGTTGCGAGGTGAATTGTTTCGCTCTCATTAGTATATCTTTTGTTGTTTCCGCTTTTGTCTCCATTTTCTCCGAAGGTGGATTCTCAAAGAATGCCTTTCTCGGAGTCATAAGATAGAGACGGCGATAGGCGGCGTCGGTCCCCATCATCATCCGCTTCAATAAAGTGACGGACTGGAAAGAAGACTTCTTACTACCGCCGGTCTGGACGACTGCACGGGCATCACCACGCGCCTGATCCTGACCATCGACATTCTGAATAGGTCGATTAGCAAACAAGTCATTTGGCAGGAATGTGAGTAGGACGATATCTGGTTGATAGGTCTCAAACAGGCGCTCCAGATACAGAACCTGTTGAGATGTATCGAATCCCGGCACGCCGGCATTGATCACTTCGACGTCCAAGCCTTCCTGTTTGAAACGGTTTGCAAGCAGCTCTGGCCATATGTCGTCGAAGTGATTTGCCGCCCCAAAAACAAAGGAGTCCCCGACCAAAAGTACTTTGGTTGCAGGGGTTTCTGAGCTCGGCCGACTGTCTAAAGACGCATTTCTGAATCCACGTTCGTCCACGATGTATTCAACGCTGAATTCAGGGGCGGTAACTGCGGCATGGGTGTTTGGCCGGTTCAGGTGACCTGTAACGGGGTCTTTGATGCCCAGAGTTTCACCTACCAGATAGGTGGTTCTGACCGTTTGTGGAAAGAACTGGCGGACAATCACCTCAATAAGAGCGAATAGAACCGCGGAAAAAATTAGCACCAAAACGGTGTTCTTCAAAAACTTAACCATTTGAACTCGCAACCTGGAAAAAACAACAGGACTTTGACTTTATCATATCTACGGACACACTTGGTATCACTTGCCCGAGTTCATCGGGTGAAGCGTGAACTGAATGCTCCTGTAGAGATTCTTGGGGCGTGAGCGACGCCTCGTCAAGTGCGTAGGATGCTTGCCCACCGAATAAAACCGCGGAGGAGGATGAGCGCCCTGCAGGATAAACAGGGCACCCAGAAAAGCTCACTCTTCGTAAACCATCTTCCAAGCACCGTTATCCACGACGCTTACATAGACTGAATCGGCACCCTGATGGTCGTCTGGACCGAACGTCATGTAATTGCCAACCAGATCATCCTGATAGTCCAATGTCTCCATTGCGGCGATAAAGCTCTCTTGCGTCAGATCCGGTCCTGCTGCCTCAAGGGCTTTGACCATCATTTCAGCGGCCGCATATCCGAGCATCGAGAAACCAACAGGATCTTCTCCGGTCGCCGCTTTGTATTCTTCGATGAACGCTGCCGGGGCGGGTTCATCTGCACGCGCCCAGAGATCCTGCCACGAGGCGGCAGCATAGAAGCCGTCCGTGACACCCCCGGGGACTTGCGCCACAACTGTCAGGAAGCTGGCGGAAGTTCCGAGGAACTTCATGTCTTCCAGTCCCATCTTCTTGGCGGTTCCGACGACTGTGATCGCCTGACGAACACCAAGGGCTATCGTGACGATATTGCAGCCTTCCTCTTTTAGCTTACTGAGAGAGCCGACAAAATCAGTCTCGTCCGGTTTGTGCGTCGTCTCTGCTGCAAAGGTAATTCCGGCCTCTTCGGCACCTGCATGACTACCTTCCAGAATCTCTTTTCCAAAATCTGTCGGCAGATACATTGTACATACATTTTGGCCGCCGAATTCGGCAGCGAGATACTTCACCCCGACACGGGCCTGGTCGTAGTAGCTGGAGAACGACGTAAACTTGTTGTCCATCGGTTCCTGCAGCATCTGACGCGCTGCGGAAAGGGGGGCGACATTGGGAATACCCTTTGGATCCAACAGCTTGAAGCCGGCCACGTTCATCGGAGTTCCAAGCGATTGCAGCATGGCGAAAACCTTGTCGCGATTCAGAAGCTTGTTATAGCCCTGCATCGCGCGCGGCATCTGATAACCATTGTCTTCGACCACATAGCGGATCGTACGACCGTGTACGCCGCCATTGGCATTAACCCGATCGAAAACGACATTCGC
This sequence comes from Ruegeria sp. CH6, assembly GCF_056537005.1. Lineage (NCBI taxonomy): Bacteria > Pseudomonadati > Pseudomonadota > Alphaproteobacteria > Rhodobacterales > Roseobacteraceae > Ruegeria > Ruegeria sp. CH6. The sequence continues at coordinate 676,121 of NZ_JBQFQS010000002.1, forward strand.
GCCCTTGATCGCCGGAACACCGACCGCCGCGAAAATGCCACTCAGATCATTGACAGAACCGATGACGATTTCATCGTCGGTGACGCCTTGGCTTTCTGCCATTGCTAGCCCTGCTGTTGCGGTCAAAGCGGTCGCAGTCGCCAGTATTTTGAAGACGTTCTTCATGTTATTCCTCCCTTTGGGTCATCCCTTATCTAGTTGTACATCTCCTCGATGAGATGTCCGTGCTTCTTTTCAACGAAGCTGCGTTTCAGTTTCATGGTCGCGGTTAGTTCGTCATCTTCTGCCGTCAGCAATACATCGATCAGACGGAAGTCCTTGATCTGCTCGACCCGGGCGAACTCTTTGTTCACGGCCTTAACTTCTTGCTCTACAAGGTTTTTGATCTCCTGCGCGGCACACAAAGAAGCAAAGTTGGAGAAGGGGACCTTTCGGTCCTGAGCAAATTTTTCGACGTTTTCCTGATCGATCATAATCAATGCGGTAAGGTACTTACGACGATCACCTATGATGACTGCATCTGAGATGTAGTGACTGAATTTCAGTCGGCTTTCGATTTCGGCAGGCGTGATGTTCTTACCACCAGCTGTGATGATGATGTCTTTTAGTCGTCCGGTAATTGTGACGAACCCATCGTGGTCGACGTGCCCCATATCTCCGGTTCGCAACCATCCATCTGCGGTAAATGTATCCGCTGTCTTGGCGTTGTTGCGCCAATAGCCCTGAAACACATTCAGGCCTTTGACCTGGATTTCACCCTCGTCAGAAATACGCAGGTCGTTGCCAACCACAGGTCGGCCAATTGTGCCGATCTTATTGTTTTTGGTGGTGTTAATCGTTGCGATCCCAGCGGTTTCCGTCATCCCGAAACCTTCGATCAATGGCACACCAATCGCCCAGTACCATTTCAGCAATTCAGGTGAGATCGGAGCTGCGCCAGTCCCGCCGCGGCGGAGTTTATCCATTCCCAGCATTCGTCTGAGGTTGCGTAGAACTAACCGATCCCAGAGCCAGAATTGGGCTGAAACGGTGGCGGGAACGGGTTTGTTTTCCAGAATGTATTCCGCACGTTTCATACCAGCCCTGAGCGCCATTCCAAACGCTGCACGACCTGCCGGAGTGGCTTCTTGCGCCAGGATCAATACCTGTGAATAGATCTTTTCCCAGACCCTCGGCACAGCGGTGAATGTTGAAGGGGAAACCTCTTGCAGATTGGTAAAGACCGTCTCAGGGCTTTCTGCGAAATTCACTGTGCATCTGGCAGCGAGCGGAAAGTAGATTGAGACATCACGCTCAAGGATATGACACAGCGGAAGAAAGCAAAGCTGCTCATCAGAGGCGTATGTTGCCAGGCAATGTGCGCCCGCTTCGATTGCGGCCATGATGTTCTCATTGCTCAGCATCGCGCCTTTGGGCTTGCCAGTTGTACCTGATGTGTAAATCAGCAGCGCAGTATCCTGTGGCGACGCCAGCGCTATTTCAGCTTCAAATAGCCCGGGCTGTTCGGCTTCTGCCTGCTGGCCAAGAGCATAGAGATCGTCGATCATCATGCAGCGGGGATGATCAAGGTCATGCAGACCTTCATCTTCGAGAATGATCACCTTGATAAGGTCAGGGACCTCGTTTTCAATCTCAAGAAACTTGTCCAGTTGCTCTTCGTCTTCAACGATCAGAAACCGGCTGTCGCTGTCATTGATCAGATACTGAAGCTGATTGGCTGAATCAGTCGTGTAGACACCCGATGCGATCCCGCCGACGCATTGAATGCCCATATCAAACCAGGCCCATTCCTTGCGATCTTCGGAAAGGATCGAGACGACTTCCCCGCGCTGCAATCCCATTTTCCGTAACGCAAGCCCGATCCACTTGGCATGATGCCAATAGTCGGCCCACGAGTAGGATTTCCAAATCCCGAAGTCTTTCTCACGGTGGGCGGTGCGATCACCAAGTTCTGCGCAGCGTTTTTGAAACAGACCACTGATCGTTGTGCAGCCGTCAACGTGCAGCGGTCGTTGACCCGGCGTGGTATTGAATTCAACACCATTGATGACGGTTTGGGCGGGCAGGGCTGCCATGTTCATTGTGCTCACCTCCACGTCTTTTTTCGCTTCCAGCGGCGGTTTTCTCTCGAGCCTTCTTCTTGAACACCGAGATAAAAGTTCTGGATGTCTTCGGATCGCATCAAGATATCCGCAGCCCCATCCATGACGATGCGACCGACTTCCATCACATAACCATGATGAGCCAGTGCCAGCGCTGCATTTGCATTCTGTTCAACAAGCATCATCGTCATGTTTTGCTCATGATTCAGGCGACTGAGAATGCCGAATATTTCCTGCACTAGCAGGGGAGACAAACCAAGCGATGGTTCGTCCAGCAACATGATCCGCGGGTTTGCCATCAGGCCGCGACCAATGGCCAGCATCTGTTGCTGTCCGCCTGACAGCGTACCGGCCTCTTGATGGCGGCGTTCTTTGAGGATGGGGAAATAGCTGAAGACCAAATCCCGATCGTGTTCGATCTGACCTTTGTCTGATGAGGTGTATGCACCAAGGCTCAGGTTCTCGTCCACGGTCAGCAGTGGAAAGACCTCGCGACCTTCTGGAACATGTACGATGCCTTTCTGAACTACTTTGTGCGGTTCCGATCCCTGAATGTCCTCACCATCAAAGTTGATGGTACCTTTTTCAGGGTCCATTACGCCGGACACCGTTTTCATCAGCGTTGTCTTGCCAGCACCATTTGCTCCAAGGATCGACACGATTTGCCCATCATGCACGTCCAGCGAAACTCCACGTATGGCCATGATGGGGCCATAGAAGCTTTCGATATTGCGGATTTTCAGAATGGGCTCGCTCATGATGCTTTACCCAGATAAGCTTCTACAACGGCCGGATGGGATTGAACTTCGGCAGGCGTTCCCAGAGCCAACTTGGCACCGTCGGCCATGGCAAGAACCCGGTCTGAAACCCCTGAAACCAACCCCATGTCATGCTCGACCATCAGGACGGTGATCCCCATCTGTCGCCGGATATCGTCGATCCACCAACGCATATCCGTGGTTTCTTCGACCGAAAGACCCGATGCAGGTTCATCAAGCAACAAAAGCTTGGGTTCGGTAGCCAGCGCACGTGCGACTTCCACAACCTTGCGGACCCCGTAGGGCAGGCCTGAGATCATCTTGTCCCGGAAGGCCTGTAGGTCGAGAAAGTCGATGATTTCCTCAACCTTTTCTCTGTTCTCTATCTCCTGCCGACGAACCGATGGTGCAAACAGAATTTCAGAGATGAGGTTGGTCTTGCGATGGCGATGACGTCCGACCAGAAGGTTCTGTAAAACCGTGGCGTGTTCGAACAACTCGATATTCTGGAACGTACGCGCAACTCCATAGGCCGCAACGCCCGAGGGTTTGACCGCCAGTAGATCGTGCCCATCATATCTGATGGATCCAGCAAAAGGATCATAGAACCGCGAGATCAGGTTGAAGACAGTAGATTTGCCCGCACCGTTCGGCCCGACGATGGCGAACACCTCGCCTTCTTCAACCTCAAAAGACAGATCGTTTACTGCCGTCAGGCCACCGAATTTCAGAGAGACGTTTTCAAACTCCAGCAGACTCATCTCAGACGCTCCGTCTTCAGATACGACTTCTGCCGTCGGAACATGTCTTTGCGATAGAACGGGAACAGTTCAAACCAAGTACGGATCTTGAGCCAACGGCCGTAGATACCCATTGGTTCGAACAGGATAAAGCCGATCAGGATCATGCCGAATATGCCAAACTCCAACCCCGGAATGGCGACTGTGCCGCCACCAACAATGGCACCCACATATTCTTTGGAGATTGAAAGAAACTGCGGCAGGAACCCAATCACGATCGCTCCAAGGAAAGCACCGTGGATCGAACCCAATCCGCCGATCACAATCATCATTAGTAGCTGGATCGAGATGACGACGCTGAACGTCTCGTTGTTGAATGCGCCGGCGTATAGACCCATCAAAGCGCCAGCCCAACCTGTGACTGCGCAGGACAATGCGAATGAGATCATCTTGGTCCGCGCAATGTCCACGCCCATTGCCTGAGCAGACACTTCGGAATCGCGGACGGCGATGAAGCTGCGCCCTAGCGGTGCCCTCAGCAGATTGATGTACCCAAGAGTGACAAGAACAGTGATCGACAGAACCAGCCAGAAGAACTGATCCGGGGTCGCCCAGCGATCAACCAGATGACCGAATATCTCAACGCCACCAAGATACTTACCAGCAACTCCACCTGTAATGGGCTCAGCCAAAACAATTACGTCATCCATGAGAATGGATAGGGCAAGCGTAAAGATAGCAAGGTAAATACCGTGCAAGCGCAGGGCAGGGATGGCGACTGTGACACCGGCTATTCCGGTCAATACACCCGCCAAAGGGAAGGCGATAAGAAACGGAACTCCTGCCTCGATCAGGATGACATTCGCGTAGCAACCAAAGGCCAGAAAGGCAGCGTGCCCAAGACTGACTTGTCCGGTATGTCCGGTCAGAACCATAAGACCCAGCCCGGCAATCGCCCAGATCAGTACGTTGGTCAGTTCACCCAGATAGAACTCGTCCAGCCACCAAGGAGCGGCCGCAACCGCAGCCAACAGGAGCAGGTAGAGGCTCAGCTGATACCCGTCCTTCCAGGGACGGATATCCTGCATGTAATTGGTCTTGAATACTATGCGCATGTATCTAGACCTTTTTGACCCGAACCTGACTGAACAATCCGTGGGGACGGAAGATCAGGACAGCCAGCAATAGTGCGTAAGGGGCGATCTGGCTGTAGCCGGCGGCGATATAGCGGCTGGCGAAGGGCTCAATCACACCAACAATCAATCCGCCTGCAAGTGCACCGGGAAGACTGCCGAACCCGCCGATTACCGCTGCGGCAAATGCCTTGATACCCAAAAGACCGGTTGTTGGGTCAACAGAGCCTTTAGCCGCAAACAGAATGCCTGCTATACCAGCAACCACCCCGGCCAATGCCCAAATGAACCCCTGAACCCGCTTGACCGGGATGCCCATATAGTAGGCGGCAAGCTGGTTTTGCGACGCTCCCTGCATTGCAAGGCCCAGCTTTGTTTTGCTGAAGAAAGCGTAGAGACCCCAGGTCAGAAGAACCGTGACCACGATGACCGCGACATCCTCCATCCCGAGGACAAGACCACCAAATCGCACTTCTTTTCCGGCAAGTGGATTTTGCAGTGTTTGGGGTTCGTGGCCCCAGATCAATCCGGCGACAAAACGAATAACAAAGCCCAAAGCGATAGTCAGAATGACAACAGCTGTCTGGCTCTCGCCAAAGAGGCGGCGGATGATCAGGCGATCAAGCAGATAGCCTAATGCACCCATGATCCCCAGTGAAATTGGTAAAGCCAGCCAGAACGGCAGACCCATATATTCGGTGTTTGTCAGTCCGATCGTCACGAAGGCACCCAGCATCATGAAATCGCCCTGCGCGAAGTTCACTGCCTCGGTCGCCTTGTAGATCAGTACAAATCCCAGTGCGATAAGGCCATAAACACAGCCATTCGCCAGCCCGCTGATCAACAGCTGCGCATTATCCAAGCTCTCCTCCCTATACCGGTACGTCCGGCGTCATTTGCGCCCCGGTTCTCCTCCAAAAGCCGGGACACTTTTCTACTATGGCGTGATAATCACCTTTCCGTCACTCTTTTTTAGTGCTGTCGCAAGATTTGGTACGACATCCTTGAGTGCAAGGCGTTCAGAAACATCAGTTTTCCAACGCCCGTCGGCAAATCTGGCCTGAACTTCTCCTACCACGCGCATTTGATCCGCAGGCGGGGTCGACATCATCCATTGCGTCAACCAGAATCCTTCGATGCGCTTGTTCATGAAAATCAACTGACCCATTTGTGTCAGCTTCGGCAGTTCGGTGCTGAGCTTTCCGTAGCATACCCAGCGGGCGCCGTTCGGCATGGCGCAGAACACTTGCTCGGATATCTGATCAGCCACGGCGTCCAGAAAAACGCGTGGTTTCAGTTCTGCGCTGAGTTTGGCGAACTTTGACACCATGTCAGTATCGGTCGTGGCCAGAACCTCTGCCGCACCCAATTCCCTGAGCGTCTCTGCCGTCTCAGCACGGCGAACCATCGCGATGGGACTTAATCCTAAATCCCGTCCCAAGCTGCACATCAGCTTACCCAACTGACTGGTGGCTGCGGACAGAACGAAGGCATTGCCCGCGCCTTGGGCGATATCGACCATTGCCATCGCGGTCAGGGGGTTCACGATTTGCGCCGCCCCATCCTCGTCGGAAATTTCCGGGCGCAAGGGGATACACATCTGAGCTTGCGTCACGATGTATTCGGCCCAGGCGCCAGATCCTGCTGCCACAAACGCAACCCGCTGATCCTGTAGTGCTTCGGCACCGGTTCCGGTGGCGACCACATCACCGCAGCCTTCAAATCCTGCTGGCATTCCCTTGATGCGCGGCTGGCCGTATTCGCCTTTGATGAAATGAATATCGGATGGGTTAACCGACGCTGTGCGCAAACGGATGAGAACTTGTCCAGGGCCGGGCTTTGGCACCGGGATTTGCGCGTCTTCCAGCCAGTCAGCGGCGTCTTCAATCACAGGCCCCGTGGCCGTATTCGAATAGCCATCAAATTTTTGAATAACCGCGGACATTGATGAGGGGATAGGGGACATGAGTGCATCCTCGGCTTTGCAGTTGTTGCCGCGCGACAGAGAGGAAGAAGTCTGGTCGCCCGTGTCGATGCAAGTATGATCGCACCCGTCCCCAGATATTTTCGCGGCAGAATTGATCCGAGCCAAACAAATGCGCCGCTCTGCGTCAATTATTCTGTCCCATAACGTAGCGGAACGGCCCCGAATGACAGAAGAGTTCGGGCCGGCGGATCACACCGGCCCGAAAAAGTTATTGCTGAGTCAGCAAATTGCGAAGTTCCTGAATTTTCTCGACCACAGTGTCGGGTGCTGCTTTGATATCATCCAGAATCTTGATGGCCTGCGTTTTAATTTCTTGCGTCAGCGAGCTTTCCTGCACAGACGCGACCATCTTTTCATAGTCAAACTGCTGCGCAGTCAACATGCCGTCCTGAATCCAAGAGTTGAAAAGCTCCTGTCCTTGGCCTGTTAAGGCCGCAACCTGATCGCCTGCCTGATTGGCAAGGTCGGTTGCTGTGTCCGTGGCCTGATTGGCCAGATCTGTGGCAGTATCGCTTGCCTGATTTGCCAGATCTGTTGCGGCTTGACCGGCCTGTTCAGCGGCTGCATTTGCCTGATCGGCGATGCTGGACGCAGCTTCGCTTGCTTGTTCAGTCGCTGAATTGAGCGCATCACTGGCTGCTTCCTGCGCTGCGGATGCCGCTTCACCGACCGCATCGCTTGCATCTTCTGCGGCTGATTGAATTTTCTCAGCCGGTGTTTGTTCTGGTTGGTTTACATAATAGTAAGCGCCGATGCCGATCACGGCGATGACGACAATAAGGATTAGGCGGGACATGACGATCTCCTTTGGAATATGTGCCGCTGAGATGGAATAAAGCTATGTGACTTCAAAGGGGAAAACCCCGGAAACCTTTTCATATCCGGGATTTGAGCTATGCGACGCTGATCAGGCTGTATGATGGTGGCAACATCACGCCACTCGCCAAAATAGCGAGTTGAAATGCTGTAATTTCCAACACTTGAATTGACATGCCAAGGTAAGCTTATGGCGGAGAGACAGGGATTCGAACCCTGGGTCGGCTTGCACCGACAACGGTTTTCGAGACCGCCCCGTTCGACCACTCCGGCACCTCTCCGCGGGGGTCTGTGAGGGGGGGATTTAGTGATGAACGCGCAGGGGTGCAAGCAGAAAATTCCTGAAATTCGCAATCGATGGATTTTCCATTGCCTGTCCTCGGAAAAGGCCTAGGCTGAAGCCTATGACATACAGCATCCGCCACATGATTTTCTGCCTGGTTGTGCCGATGGTGGCACTCGTTTCAAACCCAATGCCGGTTGAGGCCGCAAGCCGGGACCGAATTGAGGCCTTTTTGACTACGACAGGTTTTGATGTCGCTCTCGAGAGTATTGCGCTCGCTTCTGCTTCGGCTCCGCAAATGCTGGGCATCGATCCTGATGGTTTCGGGGCCGATTGGACGCGTTTAACCGAAGAAGTTTTCGATACCGATGAGATGCATGAAACGGCTGTATCGATTCTCGAGCAGACACTTCGCGACGAAGCGCTGAACCATGCCGTCGAGTTTTACGCCTCAGATCTTGGACAACGATTGGTCGAGGCGGAAAATGCCTCACATATGGTCGAAAATGATGACGCGAAACAGCTTGCGGGGCAGGAAATCATATCGGATCTTGTCAGGTCAGGATCAGATCGCGTCGAAGGCCTGAAGAGGATGAACCGCGCAATCGATTCAAGCGATACGTCGCTGCGCGCGTTACAGGAAATTCAACTGAGGTTCCTTCTGGCCGCCAGTGCTTCGGGTGTCATAGATTTGCAATTCAGTGGGGATGAGCTGCGTGAGGTGTTGCGAAGGAACGAGGCCCAGATGCGTCAATCGATCCAACTTTCAGCTTTGGCAGGCGCAGCTTACACCTATCAGGATTTCTCGGACACGGATATTGACGCCTATGCTGATGCGCTTGAACAGCCATTGATGCAGGAAGTTTATGAACTTCTGAATGCCATTCAGTACGAAATCATGGCGATGCGGTTCGAGGTTCTTGCAGCCAGAATGGCGGAACTGCGTCCGGCACAAGATATATGATGCGTCTGATCGCAACCTTTGCCTCTGTCATCCTGCTATGGGCCGCGCCCGTTTCGGCCAGTGAATATGTTGAACGACTGGCCACAGCGATGCAGTTGGATCAGGTCGTTGAGATTTTCCGCGAAGAAGGGCTGACTCAGGGACGCGAGCTGGATGAGATGCTTCTAAGCGGGGCCGGCGGGACGTTCTTTCATGCGCAGGTTGATGATACATTTGACCCAACCTGGATGCGATCGAAGATAACCGATGCTCTTGATGCAAGGATGAATGACAAGCAGCTTGAACAGGCAGCGATCTTTTTCGAAAGCGATTTGGGCAAGACTATCGTCGCATTGGAAAACTCGGCACGCCGTGCCTTTTCGGATGAGGCGGTCGAGGAAATGGCTCAGTCATCATACGAAGATATGGACAGACAGTCCGAGTTCTTTCGGCTTATTGAAGAATACATCGAGATCAACGATCTAATCGAGCGCAACGTACAGGGTTCTTTCAGTTCCGATTACAGGTTCTTCCGCGGTATCATGGACGGGCAGGGGATCGTTGGTGATGATGGCGAGATGCTGGCCGAGCTTCTTGCGCAGAAAGACGAGACCGAAACTGTGACCCGCAATTGGTTATATTCGTTCTTGTTGCTGGCGTATCGGCCACTGAACGAAGCCCAGATGCGTGAAAACATCGCTTTTTCCAGAACCGATGCAGGGCGGGCATTGAACGACGCCCTGTTCATTGGTCTTGACGAGATGTTCAACGAGACTTCATACCAGCTTGGAATGGCTGTTGGGCGTGTTGTCGGGGCATCCGAATTGTGATGCAGGTTCTGGGTTGACTTTCCACCCGAATATTTAGATAAGCGCGCATCCCGGCCGGAATCTCCGCGCCGGGTCTCGTTATTATTTGACCTATGGGGTTCGCTCCGGGGTCGTCACACAGCCCGAAAAGGGCGCGCTGTTCGAGGTGGCCTAGGCCAAAACACCCGATTGGGGACCACAGAACGCGGGTATGAAAAGGAAAGACGCATGTTTGCGGTCCTCAAGACTGGCGGCAAGCAGTACAAAGTTCAGGCGGGTGATATCCTCCGCGTTGAAAAACTGGCTGCCGACGCAGGTGAAACTGTTCAATTCAATGACGTTCTGATGCTGGGCGGTGATGCTCCGGTTGTTGGTGCACCTTTCGTCGAAGGCGCAGGCGTACAGGCCGAAGTGATCGAACAGATCAAAGGTGACAAGGTCATCAAATTCGTCAAGCGCCGTCGTAAGCACAGCTCGAAGCGTACCGTTGGCCACCGTCAGAAACTGACTCTGGTCAAAATCACCGACATCCTGTCGTCGGGCGCTGACAAGTCGGGCATCAAAGCTGCAACCGGATCGGCTCCGGCTGGCGAAGCTGCTCCTGCAGCGAAAAAGCCTGCCAAGAAAGCTGAAGCCAAAGCAGAAGCACCCGCTGCAACTGCTGCCGCTGATGATCTGACCAAGCTGAACGGTGTCGGCCCTGCCGCTGCCAAGAAGCTGGCCGAAGCCGGTATCGAGAGCTTTGCTGCTTTGGCTGCCTTGTCGGACGAGCAGATTGCTGCTATCGAAACGGTCAAAGTGAAACCCGAGTGGGTTGAGCAGGCCAAAGAGCTGGCCAAAGGCTAAGGAGAGAGAGAATGGCACATAAAAAAGCTGGCGGTTCCTCCCGTAACGGTCGCGACTCAGCTGGTCGCCGCCTTGGCGTGAAACTGTATGGTGGCCAGGCTGCCATTGCAGGCAACATCATCGTACGTCAGCGCGGCACCAAGTTCTGGCCGGGCGAAGGCGTAGGCATTGGCAAAGACCACACGATCTTTGCAACTGTCGATGGCGCCGTGAAGTTCCACAAGGGACTCAAAAACCGCACCTTTATTTCGGTCCTGCCAGTGGCGGAGGCCGCAGAGTAAGCCGAAACCCAGAGGTTTAAGAAAAATTCATGGGGGACCGGCACAAAGTGCCGGTCCCCTTTCTCGTTTTCAGGAGTGGTCTTATGACCGAAGTGATTAAAACAGAGCGTCTTGTCCTGCGTCGGTTCCGGCGTGAGGATTCGTCGCGTCTGGTCACACTTCTAAACGACCTCGAGGTGGCGCGGTGGCTGACAGTAGTACCGCACCCCTATGAGGATACGCATTCGGCCGAATTCATCGACACCATAGCCAATGAACACGATGCCTTTGCCATTACCAAAGATAACGCTTTGGTCGGCTGCATCTCAACCGGTTCCCAGTTGGGCTATTGGGTCGAGAAAGGATCGTGGGGGCAGGGCTTCGTCACCGAGGCCTGCCGCGCGATGATTGCACGGTTCTTTCGGTCCGATCGGTCCGAGCTCACGTCTGGTTATCACTTGGGCAATGAGCGGTCCAAGTCCGTTCTGACGAAGCTAGTGTTCAAGCCCGACGGCCAACACGCAGCGACGGTACGTTCGACCAACGAAGATGTGACCATTCAGGACGTGCTTTTGACACGCAGGGATTGGGAGGCGCAGCAATGACAGTCGCCACAACCAGTTTCCTGATTTTCGCTGCAAGTCAGGTCGGCACGCCAGGTCCTGCCAACATGGTTCTACTGGGCACGGGTGCGCGGTATGGGTTCCAAGCCGCGCTGCCGTTTGTGGCTGGTGTCATCTTGGGCAAACAGCTGATCATCTGGCCGGTAGGTTTTGGTCTGCTTCAGCTCGCGGATCAGGCGCCGATGGTCTTTACGGTCCTGAAATACGCCTCAGCGGCGTATATCTGCTGGCTGGCCTGGAAGATCGCCAATCTGCGCCTTTCACGCAGTGAGACCACCGGAGAAGTGCCCGGTTTTTGGGCGGGTTTGATTGTTCATCCCCTTAATCCAAAGGCTTGGGCCATGATCATTGCCGGGTTTACCGGGTTCGTTGCGGCTGGCACGCCCACCTTTAACGCAACGTTCACGATCGCTCTCTGTTTATTGTTTTGTCAGGTGATTTTACACCCGATCTGGACATTTGCCGGAGATAGAATTGCCCACGTGGTTGAAGGTCGACCCGCGGAAAAATATCTGATGTGGACGTTAGCGAGTCTCACTGTTGCGTCCGTACTTTTTGTGTTGTTCGGAGGAGGAACGCACTCATGAAACTTGAGACAATAATAAATCAGCCGGTCATAGAAACCGAGCGGTTCGACCTGCGCCCATTGCGCCGTTCGGATATGGGTCTCATCGAGCATTATGCAGGCGATGAGCGTGTTGCACGCATGACCACAACCATTCCGCATCCGTTACCGCCCGGTTCGACCGAGGCTTTTGTAACGCGTGCGATGTCGGAAGAGCGGGAAGAGGACGTTTGGGCCATGGATGCCACCAAGGATGGTGGACCAGAGCTGATTGGCCTGATCTCGCTTCAGGGACTCGACCGCAATCAGTCCGAAGTGGGCTATTGGGTCGCTCCTCTCTATTGGAATACCGGTATCGCTTCACTGGCAGTCGAAGCGTTGGTTCTGGCCAACCCGCTGGAAAACTCGAACATGTTCGCCAGCGTGTTTCAGGACAATCCGGCGTCGGCCCGGGTGCTGACTCATTGCGGGTTTGAATACCTTGGCGATGCCGAAAGCTATTCGGTGGCGCGCGATGCAAACGTGCCCACCTGGACGTACAGTAAAAAACTCTGACTTGTGGCCGATGGGGCCTTTGCATTAGGGGACAGTCATGAAATTTCTCGATCTTGCAAAGGTCTACATCCGGTCCGGGGCCGGCGGTGGCGGGTGCGTCAGCTTTCGGCGCGAAAAGTACATTGAATATGGCGGTCCTGATGGCGGCGACGGCGGTAAGGGCGGGTCCGTCTGGGCCGAAGTTGTGGATGGGCTGAACACCCTGATCGACTTCCGCTATCAACAGCACTTCTTTGCCAAGAATGGCCAACCGGGTCGCGGTCAGCAACGTACTGGCAAGGATGGTGATGATATCGTCCTGCGTGTACCCGTCGGCACCGAAATCCTTGATGAAGACGAAGAGACCGTCATTTGTGACCTGACCGAAGTTGGTCAACGTGTTCTGCTGGCCAAAGGTGGAAATGGCGGCTTCGGCAACCTGCATTTCAAATCGGCCACCAACCAGGCGCCACGCCGTGCCAATCCCGGACAGGGCGGTATCGATCGCACCATCTGGCTGCGACTTAAGCTGATTGCCGATGTGGGTCTGCTGGGTATGCCAAATGCCGGCAAATCTACCTTCCTCGCCGCAACTTCCAACGCGCGTCCGAAGATTGCCGATTATCCGTTTACAACTCTGCACCCAAACTTGGGTGTTGTAGGTGTCGATAACGTCGAATTTGTAGTGGCCGACATTCCCGGCTTGATCGAAGGCGCACACGAAGGGCGCGGTATTGGCGATCGTTTCCTGGGTCATGTCGAACGCTGCGCCGTTCTGCTGCATCTGGTTGATGGCACCTCTGAAACCGTGGCTGAAGACTATCGAACAATCATTCATGAGCTGGAAGCTTATGGTGGTGAGTTGGCGGAGAAACCGCGGATCACGGTGTTGAACAAAGTTGATGCTTTGGATGAAGAAGAGCTCGAACTCACCAAGACTGAGCTGGAAGAAGCTGTCGGTGGTCCCGTCATGACGATGTCTGGCGTAGCTCATCTGGGCGTCACTGAAGTATTGCGTGCTCTGCGCGCGCAAATTGATGAAAATCGCCTGCGGCAAAAGCCCACTGAGGAGGCGCAGTCTTGGCAACCCTAAGCACTGCCAAACGCCTGGTTGTCAAAATCGGGTCTGCACTGCTTGTAGACCGCGAAACGGGATTGCTGCGCTCAGACTGGTTGCATTCACTGGCGCAGGACGTTGCTTGGCTCAAGGGGCAGGGAACGGATGTTATCCTGGTATCGTCAGGCTCAATCGCCCTTGGGCGTGGGGTTCTTGGGTTGCCTTTGGCAAATCTGCCGCTCGAGCAGTCTCAGGCCGCTGCCGCCGTAGGTCAGATCAAGCTGGCGCGTGCCTATGAAGAGGCGCTTGCCCCGCATGAGATCAAAACGGCCCAGGTATTGGTAACGCTTGAGGACAGTGCAGACCGGAGGCGGTACCTGAACTCTCGCGCCACCTTGGAAACTCTGCTGAGCCTTGGCGTTGTGCCGATCGTTAATGAAAACGACACAGTTGCGACGGATGAGATCCGATATGGCGATAATGATCGTCTGGCGGCACAGATCGCGGTGACAGTGGGTGCTGATCAATTGATCCTTCTGTCGGATGTGGATGGGTTCTATTCCGGTAATCCTAACGAAGATCCCACGGCCACGCGCTACGAAGTGATTGACCAGATCACGCCCGAGATCGAAGCGATGGCCGGTGATGCCGGTTCTGGACTATCAAAGGGCGGTATGAAAACCAAATTGCTGGCTGGTAAGATGGCTATTGCCGCCGGTTGCGATATGGCGATCACTGAAGGATCCCCGCTGAACCCGCTGAAAACGCTTGAAAATGGCGCGAACTGCACATGGTTTACCGCTACGCTTGATCCGCACGCGGCCCGCAAGCGCTGGATTTCTGCTATGAAGCCACGTGGAGAAATCACCGTAGATGAAGGTGCTGCGCGGGCACTTGCGAATGGTAAGAGCTTGCTGCCCGCTGGTATCGTCGAAGTGACCGGCGATTTCGGGCGCGGTGATCCGGTAGCGATATTAGATCCTGATGCACGGCGGCTGGCACAAGGTCTCAGCCGCTATACTGCGCAAGAAGCCGATGCCATCAAAGGGCGCAAATCCTCGGAAATCGAGGCCACGTTGGGTTATCCGGGCAGGGCTGCTTTGGTTCATCGTGACGATCTGGCTCTGTAAAAACGCGAACTACTAATCAGAATACTCCGACCTGAAAGGCACATAATATGAAGGATTTCGACAACATCCCCGCCCTGATGGCCGATCTTGGAAAACGTGCGAAAGAGGCGTCCAAAGACCTTGGTTTTGCCACCGCAGAACGCAAACATGCCGCTCTGATCGCGGCAGCGGACGCAGTCTGGAAGAATCGCGCGAAGATTATCGAAGCCAATCAGAAGGATCTGGAATTTGGCCGCGAAAAGGGTTTGAGCCCGGCGATGATGGATCGCCTGATGCTGGATGAGGCCCGTATTCAGGGCATGGTTGATGGCTTGCGTACCGTTGCCGAGCAGACTGATCCGGTTGGTGAGGTTCTTTCGGAATGGGATATGCCGACGGGTCTGAACATCCAGCGCGTTCGCACACCGCTGGGCGTTATCGGAGTGATTTACGAAAGCCGTCCGAACGTGACTGCTGATGCAGGCGCGCTTTGTCTGAAATCAGGAAATGCTGTGATCCTGCGGGGCGGGTCCGAGAGCTTCCATTCTTCAACCGCTATCCATGCCTGTCTGGTCGAGGGGCTGAAGGCCGCAAATCTGCCCGAAGATGCAATTCAATTGGTACCCACACGGGACCGCGCGGCAGTTCAGGAATTGCTGACCATGACTGACTATGTGGACGTCATTGTACCGCGTGGTGGTAAAGGGCTGGTTGGGTTAGTACAGCGTGAGGCTCGGGTGCCAGTATTTGCCCACCTCGAGGGCATTGTGCACATCTATATCGACAAAGCTGCTGATCCTCAGAAAACTCTGGACGTTGTACTTAACGCCAAGACCCGTCGCACAGGCATCTGTGGCGCAGCCGAATGTCTGCTGATCCATCAGGACGTTGCAGAGACGCTTGGCAGAGACGTCATAGCAGCACTTCTGGCAGCGGGTGTGGAAGTTCACGCAGAAGGCGCTTTGGCGATTGATGGTACCGTCGCAGCCTCGGGCGAAGATTGGGGCAAAGAGTTTCTCGACAGCATCATTTCTGCAAAACCAGTTGCTGATATCGACGAAGCGATCTCGCATATTCGCGAATTTGGCTCGAACCACACGGACTGTATCATGACCGAAGACACCGAGGCGGCTGCGCGGTTCTTTGAACGTCTCGACAGTGCCATTCTGATGCACAACGCCTCGACCCAGTTCGCCGATGGTGGCGAGTTCGGCATGGGGGCTGAAATCGGGATCGCCACTGGCAAGATGCATGCCCGTGGCCCAGTTGGTGCAGCTCAATTGACCAGTTTCAAGTATCTGGTTCGCGGAAACGGAACGACCCGTAGCTAGAACTTGATCACGACGCGGGTTGAGGTGGTTTCCACCACGACCCGCCGCCCCAGAATCGCGGCTGTTTCAGGCAGCAGCGCGAATTGCACCTGAGCCGGGGTGATTTTATTTGGAAAGCGGCCGGTTGTGACATTCTTCCATAGATCACCATCAATATTCAGCTTGTCGCCAGTACCCATTACCTGCCACTGGTCGCCCTGGACGGTGATTTCAACCTCTCCGCCCATGGGCATTGCACTTTCGCAGCACATCATTGCGAGAAAGGCCAGCTTTACCTGATTGCGCGGGATGGCCTCGCTTGGTGCCCAATGGACGCGCACCCGGCCAGCGCGTTCGATATCCTTGAGCAATTCGGCGATTTCAGCACGTCCCAATGGGTGATCGCTGGCCGAGCCAAAAGCCACCCGAAAGAACCGGATCCGCGCGCCTGCGCTACCAACGCTGCCTGATATAAGTTCCATCTCGGGGCCCTGTACGGCACCGACCATATCCAACAGTTCCAACCCATTGGTGATCGCCCCGATGGGGCTGATCAGATCGTGACAGATCCGAGAGCCGATTAACTCGGCCAGGTTGACGTTGGTGTCGCCCATGCGTACCTCCTGATGCATCTGCCTATTGCCGGACTGGGGCCTCTGCATGACAGATCTGAATGCCATTCTTGCACCGGGCATGTATGTCCGTCACCCGGATTTCCCCGACTGGGGTGTTGGACAGGTTCAGTCCAACATCGCGGGCAAAATCACCGTAAATTTCCGCGAGCAGGGGAAGGTGGTGATTGACGGAACACGCATCGCTCTGATGCCGGTCTTTGATCCGTGAAACTGGTTTAAGAAAAGTTAACGGGAATAGCCAGTCGCGCACTTGTTGCCTTCGGTCGAAGAACTGGGGTATCAGCCGCCGTAGCAACAAAGGACCGATACGCCTGACATGCCGGACGCTGGCCCCTCATTCACGATCAAACTGGCTGAAACCGAAGAAGAAATGCGCGCTGCGCAGCGGTTACGCTATGACGTTTTTGTTCGTGAACTTGGTGGCGGCGGTGAGATGGTCGACCATGAGGCTGGGCTGGAGCAGGACCGTTTCGACCCCTATTTCGATCACATGCTGGCCTATGATGATGCCAAGGGCGAGGTGGTCGGCGTCTACAGGCTGTTGCCGGGCGATCGCGCTGCCGAGCTTGGGCAGTTCTACTCCGAAGATGAATATGATCTGACCATACTCAAGCAAAGTGGTCGTAAGCTGTTGGAACTAGGTCGGTCTTGCCTGCATCCGGACTATCGGGGTGGAACGGCCATGTATCACCTCTGGAACGGTCTTGCTGGCTACGTTGCCCAACGAGAAATCGAGGTTCTGTTTGGGGTCGCCAGTTTTCACGGAACGGACGTTCAGGAATTAGAGCAACCACTTTCGATGTTGCACCACAACCATCTGGCACCACCGGACTTGAGGGTGCGGGCTCAGCCGGATGTGTTTCAAACTATGGATCTTGTCGCTCCCGAAGCGTTGGACCGACGCGCGGCAATGGTTCAGGTTCCCGCGCTGATCAAAGCCTATCTTAGGCTTGGTGGCTTTGTGGGCGAGGGGGCTTTCATTGATCACGCATTCAATACCACGGATGTGTGCCTGATCCTGGATACAGCTCGCATGAATGAACGTCAGAAGCGCATCTATGGCGGAGCCTAAACAGGTGAACGATCCACTCTGGAACAGTGAAGACGCCCCCGACCCAATCGAACTGGGTTTTCTGGGCTGGCTGCTTGTGATCCTGCGCGGCGTGCCGCTGGCGCTGCTCGTATTTGGTGGCCTGATCGTGCTGCTGACCATCCGCCTTGTTGAATTGCCTCTGTTTGGTGTGCGGCGCCCGATAACGCCGTTTGTCACCCAATTTGTTTGCCGCAATGCCTTCCGAATTCTCGGAATCGGTTTTCAGAGTTCAGGCGAATTGATGAGGGAACGAGGTGCGGTCGTGGCAAACCACACTTCGTGGTTGGACATTTTCGCTTTGAATGCACGCAAGCGCGTCTACTTTGTCTCCAAAGCAGAGGTGGCGAAATGGCCAGTCATCGGTTGGCTGGCACGCGCCACGGGTACCGTTTTCATAGAACGAGATCGCAAGAAAGCGCGTGAGCAAACCCAGATTTTCGAAGAACGCCTTACTGCAGGACACAAGTTGTTGTTCTTTCCCGAAGGCACATCGACAGATGGTTTGCGGGTTTTGCCTTTCAAAACAACGCTTTTTGCTGCGTTCTTCTCAGACGAGTTGCGCGATTTTATGTTCGTACAGCCAGTATCGGTAGTGTTTCACGCGCCAACCGGACAACCAGATCGCTTCTATGGCTGGTGGGGCGATATGGATTTTGGACCTCATTTGCTCAAGACGCTCGGCGCGCGGCGGCAAGGTACTGTCGAACTGATCTATCACTCTCCGGCCCGGGTTTGCGACTTTGATAATCGCAAGGCACTGGCTGCGCATTGTGAAGAGGCCGTGCGCCACGCGCACAGCCTGGCGCGGCTTGAAAAATAAGGGCGATTGGGCCTTGCGCTATATCCAAAGCTGCCGTATACGCGCGCCATTCAAACCCGCAGGCGGGGTTTGGGCTTTTTGAGGGAGACATCCTCATCAAGACCGCCGGTTGGAGCATCCGCTTCTTTCACCCCCGCCCAGGCGTAAACCGGAAAAGGAAAACATAGCATGGCTCTTCCCGAGTTCTCCATGCGTCAGCTGCTGGAAGCTGGCGTTCACTTTGGTCACCAGACACAGCGTTGGAATCCCCGCATGGGCCCGTTCATTTACGGCTCGCGCAATGGCATCCACATCATGGACCTGACCCAGACCGTTCCGATGCTGGACCAGGCTCTGCAGGCCGTTCGTGACACCGTCGCCAAAGGTGGCCGAGTACTGTTCGTTGGTACCAAGCGTCAGGCAGCTGGCCCGATCGCTGAAGCGGCTGAAAAGTCGGCTCAGTACTACATGAACCACCGCTGGCTGGGCGGCACCCTGACCAACTGGAAAACCGTTTCCCAGTCGATCAACCGTCTGAACCAGATCGACGAAGCCATGGAATCGGGCGCCGAAGGCCTGACCAAGAAAGAGCGTCTGGGCATGGAGCGGGACCAGGGCAAACTGCAGGCTTCGCTGGGCGGTATCCGCGAAATGGGCGGCGTTCCTGATCTGCTGTTCGTCATCGACGTCAAGAAAGAAGCGCTGGCCATCGCCGAAGCCAACAAGCTGGGTATCCCGGTTGTGGCTGTTGTCGACACCAACTGCTCGCCCGACGGCGTTGACTACATCATCCCCGGCAACGACGACGCAGCTCGCGCAATCTCGCTGTACTGTGACCTGGCCGCACGTGCCGCTCTGGACGGTATGACCGCTCAGATGGGCGCTGCAGGCGTTGACCTGGGTGCCTTCGAAGAAGCACCGGTCGAAGAAGCCGTTGCAGAAGAAGAAGCCCCCGCAGAAGCAGAAACTCCTGCCGAAGCGTAAGCTGCCCGTCACGTAAATGACATATGGGGCAGGGTAGACCTGCCCCAATTCCGTTTGAATTGAGGAGAGCCAAAAGATGGCAATCACAGCAGCAATGGTTAAAGAACTGCGCGACTCGACCGGCGCAGGCATGATGGACGCAAAAAAAGCGCTGACCGAAACTGGCGGCAACATGGACGAAGCCGTTGATTGGCTGCGCACCAAAGGTCTGGCCAAAGCGGCTAAAAAATCGGGCCGTACCGCAGCTGAAGGTCTGGTTGCAGTCCACGTCGACGGTGGCAACGGTGTTGCTGTTGAAGTGAACTCGGAAACCGACTTCGTTGCGAAAAACTCTGAGTTTCAGGAAATGGTCGGCAAGATTGCATACGCAGCTGAAGGCGTCGACAATGTCGAAGCTCTGCTGGCGGCCGATCTGGGCGGCAAGAGCGTTGCTGACACCCTGACCGACAAAATCGCGACCATCGGTGAAAACATGTCGGTTCGCCGCATGGCCAAACTGTCGGGCGACACCGTTGTTTCCTATGTCCACAACGCAGCCACCAATGGCATGGGTAAAATCGGCGTTCTGGTGGCTCTGTCGGGTGGTGACGAAACCATCGGCAAGCAGGTTGCGATGCACATCGCAGCTGTGAACCCTGCTGCTCTGTCCGAAGCGGATATGGATCCGGCTGTTGTCGAGAAAGAAAAGCAGGTTCAGATGGACATCGCCCGCGAATCCGGCAAGCCGGAGCAGGTGATCGAAAAGATGATCGAAGGCCGTATGAAAAAATTCGTCGCGGAATCGACACTGCTGAACCAAGCGTTTGTTGTGAACCCTGACCTGACCGTTGAAGCAGCGGCCAAAGAAGCAGGCGCAACCATCACCGGTTTCGTCCGTCTGGAAGTTGGCGAAGGCATCGTAGTCGAAAAAGAAGACTTCGCAGCCGAAGTTGCCAAGGCAGCTCAGGGCTAAGCCCGCGATTTCACGGGCGACCGTGATCGAAAAAGAGCCGGTTACGCCCAAGCGTAGCCGGCTTTTTTATGTCCAAGGAAAAGCCTGAACAAAAAAAGCGCCCAAAAGGCGCAGCTTGAGAACAATCATAATTTGGATTGAGGGGCCCCGCATGATGGGGATGGTCGAGGCCCCCCAAAATTTCCGACACAGGTACGCGGACGAATAGGCGCCCCTTTGTCAGAGCGATCGGAGAGCTCTGGAATTGCAAAGATCCGATCAAATGTTCCCTGGCTAAAGCCACCACTCACGGAACAGTATCACTTTGCAATTTTACGCCCAGATTCGAAAAGTCATGATTTCCTTACCTAAGGTAAATTGACGCGGATTAGCGCCGATTTTACTCTCAGGCTTCCATGACGAATATCTGGTTCTGAAGCGATGCCTTCAGTACAGCCTGAGCCGTTGTTTCGACTGACAGAGCCTCACGAGCGAGGCGAAGGTGCTTTTCAACTGTGGCCGATGTGAGCCCCATCAACAGGGCGATATCCTGCGTGGTCTTACCATCACCAACCCATTGCAGGGCTTCTTTCTGACGTTTTGTCAAAGCGCGATTGGGCGCGTTATAGGGCAGGGTCAGAATCTTGAGATGCACGACATTGTTCATAAGCAGGATGTCGTCACCATGCTCCTCCCAGAGCGCATCCAGATCATCCTGCGTTCGGCCACTACTGTCCGACAGTGAGATCGCACCCTTTGAACGTACCGAGACCGAGTTGAAGCTGACGGTATAGCCGACAGTAACGCCTTTGGACTTGTTGTAATCAAAAACTTTGCGTTCTGCTGGCGTCATTACACCGCTGGACATCATCTCATGGATCATGCTCCAGCTGGCAGCACCTTCGTGGTTCAACGCCCATTTCAACATCGGAGCGTTAAAGTATAGGCCATCTTTCAGGAAACCCTCCAGATACCCTTCGCCATGATTGGTCAGTATCACAAAGTCTTCGGGATCACCCAGCGACGTTTCTGTCCGGTACTGTGTATAGCCGTAGAGCAGGCGGTCGAAACCGTATCCCGCCATCTGACGACAATGCCCATCCCAAAGCTCTTCAAGCGTCGTGGAATAACTTACGAAGTTCAGATATTCATGAAGGTTCATCCGCTGCCCCCATCACTTAGATGAGCTGCCAACGCATCAAGGGCCAGCACATACCCCTTGGCCCCAAAGCCACAGATCTGTCCGATGGCTACTGGTGCGATGTAGGATTTGTGGCGAAATGCTTCGCGCGCGTGGATGTTGGAAAGATGAACTTCAACAACCGGCACTTCGGCTGAAGAAATAGCATCCATCAGCGCCACAGATGTATGCGTGAAAGCTCCGGCATTCAGCACGATCCCGGCCTGCACACCACGAGCGGCATGTATCGCATCGATCAATGCGCCTTCGTGATTTGACTGTATATGCGATACAGTCAGCCCAATCGAGTTGCCGTGCGAAACGCACAGGTCTTCGATCATCTTGAGTGTCGTGTGGCCATAAACCTCAGGCTGCCGCGTTCCTAGCAGGTTGAGATTCGGGCCATTCAAAACCAGAACGTTGTGCATTATCTCACTATCCCCATACTTTCTCTTAAACGCGAAAAGGTGGGGCTGTCCACCAGCATTGCTCTTATGAGGCGAGCATTGGTGAATCTCTGTGACCAGTCTTGGCGGGAGAGCTGAAAGATTGTTGGTCAATCGCCCATTGTGACAACAACCTTTCCGAGAACAGATCGCTGCGTCAGCAAGTCTAACGCCTCAGCCGCCTTATCCAGCGGATAACTTGCGCTGATCCGAGGCTTTATCTTTTCGTCCAGGTACATCTGAAACAGCTCGCCTATGTTTTCGGCGTGGCCCTGAGGGTCGCGAAAAACTGCAGCTCCCCAAAAGACCCCTACGATCTGACATCCTTTGAGCAGAGGCAAATTCAGGGGGATGCTGGGAATGCCTGCGGGAAAACCAACCACCAAATACCGACCATTCCACGCCATGCTGCGCAGCGCTGGTTCAGCATACTCACCCCCGACGGCATCATAGATCACGTCGACACCTTCACCACCGGAAAGCCGCTTGATCTCCGCTGACAAAGCCTTCTGTGCGTCCCTGTCGAGCTTTCGCGGATAGATGATCGTTTCATCAGCGCCAATTTCGCGACAAAACTTGGCCTTGTCCTCCGAAGAGACCGCAGCGATTACACGTGCGCCCATGGTTTTCCCAAGCTCAATCGCTGCAGACCCAACGCCACCGGCGGCCCCGAGTACCAGCAGCGTTTCTCCGGGTTTCAACGCCGCCCGGTCTTTCAGGGCGTGGTAGGAGGTGCCGTACGTGAAGATAAAGCAGGCGGCATCTTTAAACGGCATCGTCTCGGGAAACTTGATCGCCGAAGATGCATTGATGCACAGATGCGTTGAAAATCCGCCATGGCCGGTTAGCGCCAGAACGCGATCACCCACCTGGAAACCTTCAACCCCAGATCCGGTTGCGATGACCTCACCCGAAACCTCACCACCCGGCGCAAACGGGCGAGGTGGCTTCATCTGATAAAGGTCTTGAATAATCAGTGTGTCCGGGAAATTGACGCCTGCTGCCCGCACTCTGATCAACAACTCGTTCTTTTTCGGCTCCGGATCGGACATTGTGGTCAATTCAAGAGTCTCGGGGCCTCCTGGCGCGACGCTGAGTAATGCTTGCATTTGAGTCTCTCGTAATTGCCTCTGTTAAGCACAGAAAGTTGAACCACCCGCATGTGTTGTCAAGAATTTAGCGAAATGTAATTCTGCACAGCGAAACAGCCTCGGTTTGAGAGGTTGTGTTTATGTAAGAACGGGCAACACAGAGCAGTCGATTAGAAAAGGACACCCTATGACCCCTGAACAACTCTTTTCCCTGCAGGGTAAGACTGCACTGGTCACCGGCGGTGCAACAGGTATCGGGCGCATGGCCGCCGAGGCGCTGGTGCGAGCAGGCGCAAGAGTGTTGATCGCGTCGCGAAAGGGAGACTCCTGTGAGGCTGTGGCGGCAGAATTGAACGCACTTGATGCCGAGGGAACTGCAGAGGGTTTTGCAGGAGATATCAGTACAGAAGAAGGTATTGACGCGCTGGTATCTGAAATCAAAAACCGGACGGAACGCCTTGATATTCTGATGAATAATGCTGGCATAAGTTGGGGGGCTCCGCTGGGTCAATTTCCCTATCATGCCTGGGAAAAAGTCATGTCGGTCAATGTCGCCGGTATCTTTGACCTAACGCAAAAGCTGCTGCCTATCTTGATGAAATCAGGATCCGGCGACGATCCTGCGCGCGTGGTTAATGTTGCGTCAGTTATGGGTGAAGTTCCTATGGGAGATGGGGCCTACAGCTATTCGGCTTCGAAGGCGGCAGTCATCCACCTTACAAGGATCATGGCCAAGGAACTTGCCCCGTACAACGTTACGGTTAATGCGCTGGCCCCCGGACCATTTGTCTCGCGGATGACCGCCTTCGCAACAGCAGACGAAGAAAAGAGGGAGAAGGTAGGCAAATCCGTGCCGCTGGGCAGAGTAGGCCGCGACGAAGACATCGCGGGCTGTTTGTTGTTCCTTTGCGGCCGCGGTGGCAGCTACGTGACCGGTTCGGTGATCCCTGTCTCTGGCGGTATCAACGTGGTAACGGGCGGCAATATTTTTGCCGACGCGCTATGAGCACCGATACGTTGGATATCGATGCTGTCGACGCCTATTTGGCAAATCACCTGGACGGTCATCGCGGCCCGCTGGAGGCTACTAAGTTTGCGGTGGGGCAATCTAACCCCACCTTTGAGTTAAAAACTCCAGATAAAAGCTTTGTTTTAAGGCGAAAACCGCCTGGTGTCTTGTTGAAATCGGCTCATGCTATTGACCGTGAGTTTCGTGTGCAGAGCGCTCTTGCAGGCAGCAAGGTGCCGGTGCCCAAGATGTATCTGCTATGCGAAGATGACGACATCATTGGATCCGCCTTTTATGTAATGGAACATTTGCAGGGGCGAACCTTTCTAGAGCCGACGATGAAAGGCGAATCCAACGAAACCAGAACCGCAATACTGGACGAAATGAACCGGGTTCTGGCCGAGCTTCATATGGTCGATATCGATGCGGTTGGATTGTCTGACTATGGACCGACGGGAAACTACTTTGAACGTCAGATTGCGCGTTGGACCAAACAGTACCGGGCTTCGGAAACCAACGAGATTGCAGATATGGACGCCCTGATTTCTGCATTGGAAGCCTCGATTCCGGAAGATGATGGTCAGAGAACTCTGGTGCATGGTGACTACAGGATCGACAACCTGATGTTCGAGCGTGACGGCAGCCGTTGTATCGGGGTTCTGGACTGGGAACTGTCGACGATCGGCCATCCATATGCCGATTTGGCTGCTGTCATCATGCAATGGCAAATGCCACCGGGTAGAGAGGGACGGGGGCTTGCCGGTATCGATCGCGATAACCTTGGCCTTCCAGCGGACCAAGCCTTTATCGCCAGATATTGCGAGCGTCGCGGGATATCCGGTATAGAAAACTTCGGCTTTTATCTTGCTTTCAACTTCTTTCGTATGGCGGGCATCCTGCAAGGGGTTTACAAGCGCGCACTCGATGGGAATGCATCTGATCCTGCGCGTGCGCAGGCCTTTGGCGCCTATGTTCCTGTCTTTGCACAACATGGGTTGTCAGCATTGAAGTGATCGGAAACGCGTATGGCCACAGATGATCTAGCCGAACCCGGTCAAGGGGAAAAAGACAGGAACTTTGTCACTTCGCTGGCGCGTGGCCTGCAAATTCTGCGTTGTTTTCGCCATGGTGAGGCAGCTTTAACCAATACCGATTTCTCTGATCGAACAGGTTTACCGAAACCCACGATTTCTCGATTGACCCACACACTCTGCCAACTTGGCTATTTGGTTCAGGATCATCCCGGGGGCTCATACAGGCTTGGGGCAGGGGTTCTGAGGCTGGGTTTCAGCGTCTTGGCCGGAACGGATATTTGTGAGCGTGCTACGGACGTGTTGCGCGATCTAAGAAGCGGAGCGAACCCCTATCTTACAGTCGCACTGGGTGAAGCCCACCGCGCCGAAGTGATCTATGTGGCGGTAAACCGATCGACCGAGAATGTTGCGCTAACCATGCATGTCGGATCACGCCTGCCATTGTTCACCTCCGCAATGGGTCGCTCCATTCTGGTTGGAATGCCCCAAGACCGCCAAGAGGCAGCAATCGAAGCTGCAAAACAAGATCTCGGCTTGGGCAAGGTTCAACTGCAAGATTCGATAAAAACTGCGCAAGATGAATATGATAGACATGGGTATTGCACCGGATACTCACTCTGGCGCGACGATGTTCACGCCATCTCTGTTCCAGTTCCTTCACCGCAAGATGACAGGTTCTTCGGCCTGAATATCGGTGGGCCTAGTTTCTATGTCACACCGGAAGAACTGGAAAGTGAACACGCTGAAAGATTGAAGTCTGCAGCGCACGAATTGGGGATGCGGCCTTAGCGCCTACTTGTCTAGCGAAAGCTCAAGGTCCAGATTCCCCAGGCTGTTCTTTCCAAAGAACATCTCGGGCCCGACGAACATGCTGGGTACGCCAAACACACCACTCCTCACCGCTGCCTTGGTTTGCTCTTTCAACTTCTGTTTGATGTCGGCGCTCGAGATCGCTTCACGGATCTTTCTTATAGGAAGACCATTTTCCTGAAGAACATCAGACAAAACGTTAAGGTCATCGATCTTTTGGCCATGCACCCAAATTGCGTCAAAAATGGCGTCTATGTATTTGTTTTCCCATGGTTTACCCATCGCAAACACGGCACCTCGCATCGCGAATTTTGTGTTCAGCGGGAAATGTGGGCTCATGTGAAAGCTAATTCCGCGACGTCGCGCGAAACGGTGTAGATCATGCGTCAGGTAAGCCGATTTTTGTCGGTTCTCCGCAAATGCCTGAAAGGGGCTCTGGTTATTCGTCGCCTTAAAAACAATGCTTAGTAGTATCGGAACATTCCGCAGATCGGCAGAGCGGCGACTGATCAGATCCGGTAGTACCTTGTGCGCAAGAAACGCATTGGGACTACTAAAATCATACATAAAATCAACACTATGCGGCATGATCTTACTCCGAATTAGAACTTTGATGCGGGGAAAAACAAAAAACCTGCGAATCTTTACCTGTTTCAGTTTAGCAGCGTCACTGTGCAAACGCCGATACTGCTTTGGCTTTTCAGGCAAACTCTTTCATTTTTGTCTGTCGTTTCACCGGACAAGGCGGCAAGATCACCTCAGATAAAGGCATTGAGCAGGTAGGGATCGTGACAGCAAATTTTGATACAGCACGATTGGATCGCATTCGTGATTGGATGCAAGGCTATGTAGACCAAAGAAAATACGCAGGCAGTTCAATATTGCTGCACCAGGGTGGACGAGAAGCTTTTTTTCACACCTGTGGGCAGCGCAGCGTCGAGAACAATCTACCATTCAAGCGGGACACCCTGGTCCGAATATACTCGATGACCAAACCAATAACATCTGTCGCATTGATGATGCTGGCAGAGCGCGGATTGTTCCATCTAGAAGCACCCGTTTCAGAGTTCATCCCAGAATTTCGGAACATGCAGGCCTTGGTCCCAAATGCTGAGCGCATTGATCAAACCGAAGATACTCCGACCCCCACGCTGCACCAGTTACTCACCCATACCAGCGGTTTAAGCTATCCATTCAACCCCGGCATATTGCCAGCGGCAATGGATGAGCTGGACCTGATTTTTGGGCCAAACCAAGGGCACTTGGCAGACAAAGTCAAAGAGTTGGCGCAACTCCCGCTCGCATTTAAACCGGGAACTCAATGGGAATATTCGGTCGGGATTGATGTAATCGGGCGTGTGATCGAAATCGTATCGGGACAAACGCTGGATCAGTTCTTCGCAGAACAAATATTTGCGCCATTGGGGATGCACGAGACTGCCTTTTCCGTACCCTCAGGGGCAGGGGATCGATTTGCCTCGCTCTACACCCCGCTAGAAGGTGACGCGATGGCCCTGAATGCGGCTAAAAGCGGTGGGGAAACCTTGCGTCTGACGGATCAGCCCGGTCAATCACCGTTCAAGAATGCCTCAACATTTTCCGGTGGCGGAGGATTGGTCGGAACGATCGACGACTATGCCAGATTTGCCGAGATGCTACGAAACAAAGGAGCATTCAACGGCAACAGACTACTGGGTTCAAAGACCGTCGACTTCATGATGCGCAATCACTTACCCGGTGACATCGCATCAATGGGGCCGCAAAGCTTTGCTGAACAACCTATGGAAGGCATGGGCTTTGGTTTGGCCGGCGCCGTGGTTCTTGACCCAGCACGTGCCCGCACACCCGGCTCAGTTGGCGACTTTAGTTGGGGTGGAATGGCCTCAACTTTCTTCTGGATTGACCGTGAGAACGATTTCACTTGTGTGTTCTTCACCCAACTTTCGCCGTCCAGCTCCTACCCGTCGCGATCAGAACTCAAAGGGCTTGTCCTTGGGGCATTGATTGAATGAGGGCCGTAGGGCTGCTACCCGATGGCAAAACCAAACCGGAGAGTCGGATATGACTGAAGCCGAACGCATTCTGCTGGACCTGTTGAACATTGAACGCCTTGAGGTCGATCTGTTTCGCGGCACCGGATCGGGCGGTGAGACGCCAATGCGCATATTTGGCGGTCAGGTGATAGCACAGGCATTGGCGGCAGCGTATCGGACCGTTGAGGATCGTTTGTGTCACTCGCTACATGCTTATTTCATAAGGCCCGGCGATCCAGAGATTCCGGTTATATATCAAGTTGATCGGGCACGAGATGGAGGTTCATTTACGACCCGTCGCGTTGTTGCCATTCAACACGGAAAGCAAATCCTGAATATGTCGGCGTCCTTTCACATTCAGGATGACGGCTGGGATCACCAGCACAAAATGCCGGACGTGGAACCGCCGGAAAAGCACGCCACGCGGGATGAGTTAAGGCAAAGATATCTGCCTCGCGTCCCTGAGAGGCTACGCACGGAATTCCTACGTGAACGTCCGATTGACGTACGAGAAATTGAGCCGCTGGACCTATTTCAACCAGAGAAAGCAGATGATCATAACCATATCTGGTTCCGGATGCAGGCCGCCGATCAAGCAAGCCAAGTGACGCAACACCTTTTGTTGGCATATGCATCGGATATGAGCCTGCTGAGTTCGGGCATGCGTCCGCATGGGCTCAGCTGGTTTACCGGTGAAATCAATGGCGCAAGCCTCGATCACGCGATGTGGTTCCACGCGCCAGTTCAGTTTCAGGACTGGCATTTGTATTCGATGGAGTCGCCGTGGACGGGGCAGGGACGTAGCTTTAACCGCGGGTCGATCTATTCCCAGGATGGCACTCTTGTCGCGTCGGTGGCACAGGAAGGGCTGTTGCGCAAACCACAAAAACGATCTTAGGTTTCACCGACAAACTGTTGATTTAGCTTCCGCATTCCGCCTAACCATCGATCATAGTCGGCTGTTTTCAAACGCATGTAATCGAGTACCTGCGGATGCGGCAAGACAAGGAAGCGCTCTTCAGCGATTGCTTCTACACAGGCCTGCGCCACATCTTCGGGCTCAAGCATTCCGTCGATTGCGGCAACCGAATTTTCGTGTCCGCGCGTCATCTCGGACCGGACAGCCTGCGGACATAGTACCGAAACGCGTATACCTTGATTGCCGTAAGTCAGAGAAAGCCACTCGGCAAAACCAACGGCTGCGTGTTTGGTGACCCCATATGGAGCAGCGCCAGGTTGGTTCAACAAGCCAGCAGCTGATGCAGTTGTCAGGATATAGCCGTGACCACGCTCAACCATCCTTGGCACTAGGTGACGTGCAACCCACACATGCGACATGACATTGATTTTCCAGATCCGGTCCCAATCTTCATCCGGCACCTCAAGCCCGCCAAGAGTCAGAATTCCTGCATTGGCACAAAAGAGGTCGATTGGCCCGAGTGTGCTTTCGACGGCTTCGATCAACGCCTGGATGTCATCTTCACTGGATACATCGCATTTGATGGCTTTGCCCTTGATCGCATCAGCGACTGCTTGAGCTTCGGGTAAATTCAGATCTGCACAAACGATACGTGCACCTTCGCGGGCGAACCGCTCAGCCAGTCCTTTGCCAATACCACCGGCAGCTCCGGTAATGACAATTACTTTATCCTTAAGTTCCATCTGGGGGTCCGCTGTATCTGTTTCAATTCACAGCGTAACATCTTGTAAAAACACCGCCAATGCGAAGATTGGCAGTGTTCATAGGGTATATTTTTTACATAATACAGATTACACGATATCTATTATATGGTTCAATAGAACGCCTGCAGCCCGGTTTGTGCCCGCCCTAGTATCAACGCATGAACGTCATGCGTCCCTTCATAGGTGTTTACAGTTTCCAGATTGATCATGTGCCGCACGACCTGGAATTCCAGCGAAATTCCGTTGCCACCATGCATGTCACGCGCCATCCGAGCGATATCCAGTGCCTTGCCGCAATTGTTGCGCTTTACGATCGAAATCATCTCTGGTGCTGCTTCGGCCTGATCTAACAGACGGCCAACACGCAAGCTGGCCTGAAGACCAAGTGCGATCTCGGTCTGCATATCAGCCAGTTTGCGCTGGAACAGCTGCGTTTGCGCCAAAGGACGATTGAACTGTTTCCGATCCAGCCCGTATTGGCGAGCTGCATGCCAGCAGCACTCAGCTGATCCCATCACACCCCAGCTGATCCCATAACGCGCACGGTTGAGGCAACCAAATGGTCCTTTGAGGCCCTGAACGTGCGGCAGCAAGGCGCCCTCGTCTACCTCAACGCCATCCATCACGATTTCACCGGTGATCGATGCGCGCAGGCTCAGCTTGTTCTGAATCTTTGGCGTACTGAGGCCTTTCATGCCTTTCTCCAACACAAAGCCTCGGATTTTACCGTCATGTGCATCAGATTTCGCCCAGACCACAAACACGTCCGCAATCGGTGAGTTGGAAATCCACATCTTGCTACCGGTCAGACGGTAACCGCCATCAATCTTTTCTGCGCGTGTCTTCATGCCAGCGGGATCAGATCCGGCGTCAGGCTCAGTCAAACCAAAACAGCCGATCCATTCGCCACTTGCAAGCTTTGGAAGATACTTCCTGCGCTGTTCCTCACTGCCGTAGGCATAGATCGGATACATCACCAATGAGCTTTGAACTGACATCATCGAACGATAACCAGAATCCACGCGCTCGACCTCACGAGCAACCAGCCCATAGGTTACGTAGCCCGCGCCAATCCCACCGTATTCCTCAGGAATAGTAGTCCCTAACAGGCCCATTTCGCCCATTTCGCGGAAGATTCCGGGATCAGTTTCTTCATTCTCAAACGCCTTGGTAACGCGCGGCTGTAGCTTCTCTTGCGCATACGCACGTGCACTATCGGCGATCAGACGTTCGTCCTCATTCAACTGATCGGACAAACGGAATGGATCGTCCCAAGTAAAGTTACCAAGGTCCGGAGCATCTTTTGCGCGAAGGACAGGTTTTGTTTCTGGGGCGTTCATCTTGCAGCTCCTTAAATCTGTTTGCCGCACCCTACCCTGACAAAACCGCAAAAAACAGCGAGACATTTGCATGTTTCCATGAGTATATCGCATACATGGAAACCACCCGACGCCTATTCCCGTCAATCTCTTCGCTCCGTGCGCTTGAAGCACTGGACCGCCTTGGATCAGCTTCTGCGGCGGCTGACGAACTTGCGCTTACTCAAAGTGCAGTCAGCCGCCAGTTGCAAACACTGGAAAATCAATTGGGTGTGGAACTGATCAGCCGGGACAGAAAACGCCTATCACTGACGCCGGCTGCACAGGAATACGTCGCCGAAATTCGGCAGGGATTGAACCACATAGCACAGGCTTCGCTGAAACTTCACGTTGCGCCAGTTGGGGGTACCCTGAACCTGGCCATCCTACCGACTTTCGGTATGCGTTGGCTTGTACCACGCTTACCTGACTTCGCGCGCCTGCATCCTGATATCACAATCAACATGTCAACGCGCCTGCGGCCATTTAACTTTACCGCAGAACCATTTGATGCAGCACTACATTTTGGCGAACCTGACTGGCCGGGAACAGAGCGTCTGCTGCTTAGCGTCGAACGCGTCCTACCAGTTTGCTCGCCTTCCTTGCTACCGACCGGGCGACTTCGTTCACCCGCTGATCTTCTGAAACTGCCATTGTTGCACATACAGACCCGCCCGGCAGCCTGGCAGGAATGGTTTCGTCAAATGGGCGTTCACCATCCGGATGCCCTGCCCGGCACCGTTCATGATCAGTTTACAACCATCAATCAGGCTGCGTTGCATGGCCTTGGTGTCGCGCTGCTACCGAACTATTTGATCGAGCAGGATCTGGCGACAGGCAAACTGATTGCCGTCTTTCCAGATGCCGTCGATACCATGGGCGCATATTATCTGGTTTGGCCCAAATCCAAATCCAATGACCCGTCTTTGCGAGAGTTCCGGCACTGGCTTGCTTCTCAGGCACAGACCGAGGAAACGCTGCCGCGATAGGCTTAGCCCAAGGCGTATCCAGCGCCTCGAACTGTGCGTACGGGATCCTCGCCACCGTGCTGTGTGAGTGCTTTCCGCAGACGCCCGATGTGGACATCCACAGTGCGGGTATCGACATAGATGTCCCTGCCCCACACCCGATCCAGCAGTTGCTCTCGGCTCCAGACCCGGCCAGGTTTTTCCATGAACGTACTCAGCAGCCGAAACTCTGTGGGACCAAGTTTCAGAGGCTTGTTGCCACGGCTGACCTTATGGGTTTCCGAGTCGAGGATGATGTCATCGAACTCCAGCCGGATACCAACCGTCGCCGGACGTACCCGGCGCAACTGAGTCCGGACGCGAGCCATAAGTTCG
Organism: Ruegeria sp. CH6; assembly: GCF_056537005.1. Lineage (NCBI taxonomy): Bacteria > Pseudomonadati > Pseudomonadota > Alphaproteobacteria > Rhodobacterales > Roseobacteraceae > Ruegeria > Ruegeria sp. CH6. Next base: position 708,425 of record NZ_JBQFQS010000002.1, read on the forward strand.
ACCACCGAATACGGCTTGACCACATAGTCGTCTGCGCCCGTTTCCAAGCCGCGAACCTTGTCCACCTCTTCACTGCGGGCTGACAGCATGATGATGGGGATCGAGCGTGTATCCGGACGCGTTTTCAGGCGCCGGCAAACCTCGATCCCGCTGAGATTGGGCATCATCCAGTCCAGAACAATGATGTCCGGGCTGTCTTCATCCACAAGCAGCATGGCTTCGTCGCCGCTGGCCGCTTTGGAAACGCGGAAGCCTTCGGCCTCAAGATTGTAGGCCAGCACTTCGCGCTGAGCCAATTCATCCTCTACAACCAGAACTGTTGGCTGATCAGCGGACATTGTCTTGTCTCCTAGGCGGTTTGCGACGTGGTATCGGCTTTGGGCCGCGCCTCGGTCGGGCGCTCACCTGTCACCAGGTACACGACCTGCTCGGCAATTGCCGTGACATGGTCACCCATGCGCTCGATGTTCTTGGCGATAAAATGCAGGTGCATACACGAAGAGATGTTGCGCGGATCTTCCGCCATAAAGGTCAGGAACTCGCGGAACAGACCATTGTACATCTGGTCGACTTCTTCATCACGCTCGATCACATCGGTGGCCAGCTCGGCATCACGCTGGATGTACGCATCCAGAGCGTCACGCAGCATAACCTCAACCTCTCGTGCCATGCGGCGCAAGGCGGCAGCGCTGCCGTTAATCTCGCCGGCATTGACCAGAACCGTAGTCCGCTTGGCGATGTTTTTGGAATAGTCGCCAATACGTTCCAGGTTGGCCGAAACCTTCAGCACCGAAAGAACCAACCGCAAGTCACCCGCTGTGGGGGCCCGCAATGCGATCAGGCGCGCGGTTTCTTCGTTGATAACGTCTTCCAACGCGTCAATGGCCTTGTCGCCCTGACGTACTTCTTGCGCCAGTTCTTCGTCACGTGTTTCCAGTGAGCGCGCAGCGCCCATAATCGCAGCCTCGACCAGACCACCCATTTTCATGATGTGTGCCTGAATGGCTTCGAGATCCCGGTCGAATGCGGATGCAATATGTTGTTCGGTCATATCTGAATACCTGTGTTCAGCCGATACGGCCTGTAATGTAGCTTTCCGTGCGAGGATCGACCGGATTTGTGAAGATCTGACCGGTTTCGCCAAACTCGACCAGATTGCCCAAGTGGAAGAACGCGGTTTTTTGGCTGACGCGCGCGGCCTGCTGCATCGAGTGGGTCACGATCACCACCGAGTAGCGTTCGCGCAGTTCATCAATCAGTTCTTCGACCTGAGCGGTTGCGATCGGATCAAGCGCTGAGCATGGCTCGTCCATGAGCAGAACTTCGGGCGCGGTTGCCACGGCGCGTGCGATGCAAAGACGTTGCTGCTGACCACCGGACAATCCGGTTCCCGGAGCGTCGAGGCGATCCTTTACCTCATCCCAGATCGCACCTCGGCGCAGAGATTTTTCAACGATCTCATCCAGTTCCGCCTTGTTCTTGGCAAGGCCATGAATGCGCGGACCATAGGCTACATTGTCGTAAATCGACTTCGGAAACGGGTTTGGCTTTTGGAATACCATGCCAACCTTCGCCCGCAACTGCACCGGGTCAACTCGCTTGTCATAGATATCCTCACCATCCAGCAGGATATCCCCTTTGACACGGCAGATGTCGATGGTGTCATTCATCCGGTTCAGACAACGCAGGAACGTTGACTTGCCGCAGCCCGAAGGACCGATGAAGGCGGTAACCGTCTTGTCTTCGATTTCCACGTCTACATCTTTGATGGCGTGGGTATCGCCATAGTAGACCTGAACGTTCTTCGCGGCGATCTTAATATCTTTGGAGTCCACAGTTCTCTCCACTCGTGACATGTCGTTCATTTTAGCCTCCACTTACCAGCGGCGTTCGAAGCGGCGGCGCAGGATGACCGCAATCGTGTTCATTGTGACGAGGAAGATCAACAAAATGATGATGCCCCCCCATGCGCGTTCATAAAAGGCCGGGTCGGCACGCTTGGACCATTCGTATATCTGCGCCGGCATGGCCGAGTTTGGCGACAGGAAGCCTGCAACGATGCCATCGGGCGGGTTCGAGGCGATAAAGCCCACCATCCCGATCAGCAACAGCGGAGCGGTTTCCCCCAACGCTTGCGCCAGACCAATGATGGTACCGGTCAGAATACCGGGCGCGGCCAGCGGCAGAACATGGTGGAAAACGGCCTGCATTTTCGAGGCTCCTACCCCAAGCGCCGCATCTCTGATCGACGGCGGAACCGCCTTGAGCGACGCACGGGTCGAGATGATGATCGTCGGCAAGGTCATCAGCGTCAGCACCAGACCACCGACCAGCGGCGCGGACGTCGGCAGGTGCATGTAGTTGATGAATACGGCCAGACCCAGAATACCGAATACGATGGACGGCACAGCAGCCAGGTTCGAGATGTTGACCTCGATGATGTCCGTCAGGCGGTTCTGCGGCGCAAATTCCTCAAGGTAGATCGAGGCCGCAACGCCAATCGGCAACGCCAGCGCCAGAACCACAAACATCATGAACAGCGAACCCAGCATGGACACACCGATCCCCGCAGCCTCGGGCCGTTGGTCGGAGGCATCAGCACCAAGGATAAAGTCTGGGTTGAAAGCCTTGTACAGAACACCGGCATCCCGCAACTGATCAACGAAATCAAGTTGTTCGACCGAGATACTCTTGTCGTTCGCGATCGACTCGCGAGTTACGCGGCCTTTCATGTAGCCATCAACGCGGCTGTTCGTCAGAAAACGGAAGCTGACCGTCTTGCCGATCTCATCAGGGTTGGCGATGACGTAGTTCCGCAACTCAGCTTGGGCTGCTTTGGATAGGATTTTGCCCATGTCTTTGGCCGACAAATCGGTCTGAATACCAAGTTTTGCAACTTCGGATTCCAGTGCAGAGGCGATCAGAGGCGCATAACCGAAGGTCGAAACCTTTTTGATGTCCTCGATGTTGCGATTGCCTTTCTTGTCCAGCTTGTCAGCTTTCAGGTCGACATCCAGTTCAAGATAGGTTTGCTGAAAGGCCCCGGTGCCAGCGGTCACGATGTTCGTCACCAGCACGATCAGCATCAGCAGCCCGATACCGATGGCGGCGATACCGTACATCTTGAATCGGCTTTCAGCCGCGTTACGCCGCTTAGTGCGCGCGTCCTTTTCGAACAGCGAACCACTCTTAGGTTTAGCGGTCGGAGCAGCGCCAGGTGTTTGGGAAATATCGGTCATTCGTACTGCTCCCGGTATTTGCGTACGATGTAGAGGGCGAAGATGTTCAGCCCCAGCGTGATGATGAACAGGGTCAGACCCAGCGCAAATGCGACCAGCGTTTCGGGGCTGGCAAAGTCAGTGTCCCCGGTCAACTGGCTCACGATCCGCGTCGTGATTGTGGTCATAGCCTCGAACGGGTTGCCCGAGAACTTGGCAATTGCTCCAGCAGCCATAACAACGATCATGGTTTCACCGATGGCGCGGCTGGCGGCCAGCAGAACCGCTCCGACGATACCCGGCAGCGCTGCTGGCAGGATTACACTACGCACGGTTTCGGAATGGGTTGCGCCAAGACCCAGCGAACCATCGCGCATGGATTGTGGCACGGCGTTGATGATATCATCCGACAGAGATGACACAAACGGGATCAGCATGATCCCCATCACCAGCCCGGCGGTCAGAACTGCGTTGGAACTGGCCATCCAGCTGACGCCCAGCGTGCCGCCTTGGCCAAACATCGACACGAGTGCCGGACCAACGGTCAGCAACGCGAAAAGACCATAAACGATGGTCGGGATACCGGCGAGAATTTCAAGTAAGGGCTTGGCGATAGACCGTGTCGCGCCCGATGCATATTCGGAAAGGTAAATCGCGGCAAAGAGGCCGATCGGCACGGCCACCAGCAATGCGATTACCGAGATATACAGTGTCCCCCACAGCAGTGGCAGGATCGACAGCTCACTGCCTCCGCGGAAGTTCGGGGCCCAGGTGCTGCCGAAGAAGAAGTCCTTCCACGAATGCAGCTGGAAAAAGTTCATGGTCTCAAACAGCATCGACAAAACAATGCCGACCGTGGTCAGGATCGCGATTGACGCGGCCAGCAGTAACAGCGCCAGAACGCCCTGCTCGACCACATTGCGGGCCCGGAACTCCTTGTGCGTACGCACATAAGCAAAGGCCGCACCAAGCAGCGCCAGAGCCAGTACGACGACTTGCATCGCAACCTTGCCGGTTGATGTCATGCTGCGGAACTTTTGCGCCGCCACCAAAATGGGCTGCGTAATATCCTGTGTCAGAACCTGTCCTGCATCTTTCAGCGTTTTGGTCAGGGTCTCGATATCTGCGCTGCCGTCCTGCGCCTGTGTTTCGGTCATTGCACCGCTCGCAACGGCACCTTCCAGACCATAAGCCACACGGCGCACCTCGCTCATGACCAAGCCGCGATCTGAACCTTCGGGGATCGCCTGATCAGGAATAAGGCCGGATACTGTGCTGTTCACGATCATCGGCTGCACCAAGAGCCAGATGATCAACACGCCCAAAGCCGGAACCAGTGCTGTTAGCGCAACGTTGTAGCCATAGTAGGATGGCAGAGAGTGCAAATCGCGGGTGTCACCTCCCACACTTGCCAGAGCGCGGGATCGACCCGCAAAGTATCCAATCACTGCCAGCGCAAGCAGGATAAGCAACAGCCAGGATAACGCCATGAGAACTCCGTAGGAATGGCAGACTTGGAGTCAAAAAGAACCGGGGCGCGCATAAATCGCCCCGGTTCCGTTAGCAAGGGTGATTAGGAACCGCCGCCCAGAACGGTTTCGTTGGCAACAGCTTCCTGTACCTTGACCAGCTCAGGGTCAGATACCAGGCCGTATTCTGCCAGCGGACCATCGGGGCCAGCGATCTCGTCAGCGACGAAGAACTCGGCATATTCTTTCAGGCCGGGGATCACGCCGATGTGGGCTTTCTTCACGTAGAAGAACAGCGGGCGCGAAACCGGGTATTCACCCGAAGCAATGGATTCGGTCGAAGGAACAACGTCCGACATGGTCGCAACCTGCAGCTTGTCGGTGTTGTTCTCATAGAACGCCAGACCAAAGACGCCGATGCCGTCCTTGTTGCTGTCGATGCGGGCCAGAGTTTCAGTGTAGTCGCCGTCGATGTCGACCGAAACGCCGTCGGTGCGCAGAGCGATACAGGCTTTCTCAGCCGCTTTCTTCTTGGCTTTGTCGCTGTCGCCTTCTGCAGCTGCGAGATAGGCGTCAAAGTCACCCAGATGCTCACAACCAGCCAGGATCACTTTGTCTTCGAACACTTCACGGGTGCCGTGCTTGGTGCCCGGGATGAATGCTGCGATAGGCTGCGCCGGGAACGCAGGGTTCACGTCGGCCCAGGTTTTGTTCGGGTTGTCGACCAGTTGGCCGTCAACAACGATCTGAGCGGACAGAGCTTTGTACCAGTCTTCCGGGGTGAACTCGAACGAGTTGCCATTGATGTCGGATGCGAAAACGATGCCGTCATAACCGATCTGAACTTCGATGATGTCGGTTACGCCGTTTTCGGCACAAGCTTTGATTTCTTTTTCACGGATAGCGCGCGAGGCGTTTGCAACGTCGATGGTGTTTTCGCCAACACCTTCGCAGAAACGCTTCAGGCCTGCCGAAGAACCACCCGATTCAACAACCGGTGTCGGGAAGTCAAAGTTCTCACCGAAGGCTTCAGCAACGATCGACGCGTAGGGCAGAACGGTCGAGGAACCAGCAACCTGTACTTGGTCACGAGCAGCAGCAGCGGTGGCCGATACGGCAGCGATAGCAAGCGCCGAAGCCGACAGTTTCACAAAGGACATCTCAGTCTCCTTGGTAATGATATACATTGATCACCCCCATGATGATCTTGTCGGCACCCCTAAGTACCGCGCGTAAGCCTTTTGTGACACATACGTAACGGTTTTATGACAACTCACGAATTTCTTAGGTTTTCTTAACTTGACGACGGGTAAGGTGATCGGCGAACGGATCAAAACCTGTCCTTCAGCGTGGCAAAATCACTGTAAAGACTGAACCTTTCCCAAGATCGCTTTCCACGCGAAGTCGCCCGCGGTGACGATTCACAATATGCTTCACGATCGCCAGCCCAAGCCCGGTCCCACCCAGTTCTCGGGATCTGTGACTGTCAGCACGGTAGAATCGCTCGGTCAACCTGGGCAGATGCACCGCATCGATGCCCGGTCCCTTGTCCACTATCTGGACCCGAACAGCAGGTCCGCGCATTGCAGCATCGCGTTCAGAAATAGTCACCAACACGTCAACACTGCCGCCGCTACCACCATACTTGATCGCATTCTCAATCAGATTGGTAAAAACCTGACGCAGTTGATCGCTGTCACCAACCAGTGAAATCGGCGCATCCGGCGCGTTCAACTTCAAGACAACTCCGGCATCATCAGCCAGAGGGCGCAGTGAATTGAGGGTCGATTCCAGCAGACCTGTAAGCTCCAGCTGCTCTTTCGGTCGAACCCGCTCTTCGCTTTCGACGCGGTTCAATGACAGCAAATCACCAACCAGCCTGTTCATCCGGTTGGCTTCGTCGTTCATGATCTGAAGAAATCGCTCACGTGCGTTGACGTCCTCTCGGGCAGGGCCACGCAGAGTTTCGATAAAGCCCATCAATGCGGTCAGAGGGGTACGCAACTCATGGCTGACATTTGCGACAAAATCCCGCCGCATCTGGCTTGCCTGCTCAAGGTGCGTGACGTCCTGAAACGTCGCCAGCACCGCACCACCTTCAACGGCACCAACCCCTTTCATATACCGGCACTGAATCTCAAACGTTGTGTCCTGAGCACCATCATTCGACAGATGCCGCGCTTTGGCAGTGCCTTTAGAGCGCAGGCTTTGCTCAATTGCGTCGATTACCTGAGGTTGGCGAAGAATTGTCGCAAAATGACGGCCAACGATATTCTGGCCCAGCAGTGTCCTTGAATCAGTGTTGGTGGCAATAATCCGTTCAGTCTGATCAACCATCAGAGCAGGCATCGGAATGGCCGAGACGACTTCGTTCAACAGATCGCCGGTCATGGATCAATCCTCTGAGATGGCTTGCTCATGTGACGGGTTTGAGAGTGTCCCGAAACTTGCGCATGTTGTCCTGATAGTGCAGCGCACTGAACGTAATGCGCTGGGCGGCGGCCTCATCAAGCTGCCTGACGACCTTACCCGGCGACCCCATGACCAAGGAGTTGTCAGGGATTTCCTTACCTTCTGTTATCAGAGCCCCGGCCCCGATCAGGCAGTTCTTACCGATCTTTGCACCGTTCAGTACGATAGCGCCCATACCGATCAGAGTATTGTCGCCAATCGTGCAGCCATGCAGCATGACCTTATGCCCAATGGTGCAGTTCTTACCGATGGTCAACGGAAACCCGGCATCGATATGCATAACGCAGTTTTCCTGAACGTTGCTGCCTTCCCCGACACGAATTTCCTCATGATCAGCGCGGATCGTGCAGCCAAACCAGACCGAAGCCCCCTGCTCCATCACGACTTTGCCGACAAGGTTCGCATCTGGCGCGACCCAAGTATCTTCGTGGATCTGAGGGGCATGCTCACCAAGCGCATAAACAGTCATGACAGGGCCTCGAACTCATTTTGCAGTGCACGAACGTGATTTTGCAGGTCCGGTTGTTGAATCCGGCGCATCCGCTCAGCACTCACGATGGTTTTTAGTTTGGCTTCGGTAGCATCCAGATCATCATTGATCAGTACGTAGTCATAGTAGCCCCAGTGACTGATCTCGTCCCAGCTTTTGAGCATGCGCTTTGAAATCACATCTTCGCTGTCTTGTCCGCGCGTTTCCAGCCGACGGCGAAGCTCGCGGATCGATGGGGGCAAGATGAAGATCGACAACGCGTGTTTGCCAAGCTCCGAATTGCGGATTTGGACCTCACCTTGCCAATCGACATCGAACAAGACGTCCCTACCGCTGGTGATTGATGAGCGCACGGGACCGGCTGGTGAGCCGTAAAAATTGCCGAACACATGGGCGTGTTCCAGCATCTGTCCGTCAGCAACCTGCTGTTTGAACTCATCCTCACTCAGGAAATAATACTCGCGGCCGTGTTCCTCTCCCGGACGCGGAGCCCGGGTGGTGGCCGAAACCGAGAACTCAAGCTCAGGGTCCCATTTCATCAACCTTTTGGCCAGGGTGGATTTCCCAGCGCCCGAGGGTGAAGACAGAATGATAAGTAGGCCTCGGCGATCCGCCATCGTTAGTCTTTCCCGTATTTATTCAACGTTCTGCACTTGTTCGCGCAACTGATCTATGACCGCTTTGAGCTCCAACCCCACCGCAGTCAGTTCGGCATTCTGAGATTTGGAACACAAGGTATTGGCCTCTCGATTGAACTCCTGCATTAGGAAATCCAGCTTTCGTCCAACCGGCCCCTCTTGCGACAGCAAAGCACGTGCCGCGGTTACATGCGTCGCCAGACGATCAATTTCTTCAGTGATGTCAGCCTTGACAGCGATCAGGGCCAGTTCCTGCGCAACACGATCCGGATCAACGCCCTGCGCGTTTTCCAGCACGCGCGCGAGGTTGTCGCGCAGCGTTTCTGCCATCAGGTCTTTGCGCTTTTCGGCCAGCGCGGCGGCTTGGCTGGTCAGTTCGGAAATGAGATCCAGTTGTCCGTTCAGAACAGTCGACAACGCCTTACCTTCGGTTTGACGCATATCCAGAAAGGCTGCCAGCAGACCACCAAACTCTGACTTCAACTCCTGAACCAAAGGTGCTGGGTCATCCAGTTCACCGCCCGAGTCCAACATACCTTTGATGGCAATCAGTTCAGCCGCCGAGGGTTGGCTCAGTTCCACGCTATGTTCTTCAGCCATTACTTGCGTCTGCACCAACGCCCTTAAAGCTGCAGTCATCGCTGCTTCGTTGAGTTTAAGCTCTGTCGCTGTTTCTTCTCTGCTCAGCCGCAGGGACAAAGTCACGTTACCCCGGCTCAGCGACTTCGACATCTCCGCCCGCAACGCTGTCTCAAGCCCGGTCAGCCATTCAGGGACACGCAACCGCATGTCCAGCCCCTTGCCGTTCACACTGCGCAGTTCCCAGGTCCAACTGTGAGGTCCGAACTCTCCTTTGCCCGAGGCGAACCCGGTCATGGATCTGATCATGACTGCCCTTTCCTTTTTTGCCTGCGACACGCTTGCTTGCCGCACCTAATGCCATCCGGGGCGATAGGGCAAGACTCACTGTCGCTGCAATTCATCACCAGAAGTTAACCATTCATTAAAGATTTGCTCCAATTTTGAATAAACCCGTGTCAATCTGTCGGTCACGATGACGGGTTGGCTGCCTCTCCGCCCAATGCGGAGCATTTTATGAAAATGGTGGTCAATCGACATGAGGGTGGCAAAATGAAAACCTTTTTCGGGAATGGTTCCGGGTCGAAATTTGGAAAGATCGTTGCAATGGATCGCTTTGACAGTGGTCGCAGCCTGTCACCCATCCGACAGGCCGAAGCGTATTGGACGGCATTGCTGACAGGCGATGGCGTGCCGATGCGTTCGCAGATTGACCCGCGCGGGCTGGAGAACATTCTGCAATACACCTTCATTCTGGAAAGGATAGCACCCGGCCTCGCGCGCTTTCGGCTGGCAGGCAGTCATCTGAACCAGCTTGCTGGCATGGAGGTACGCGGCATGCCCCTGACGGCATTTTTTGAACCAAGCGCGCGCTCGGACGTCAAAGACGCGCTGGAACAGGTTTTCGCGTCGCCAGCTATCGCAGAACTGGGATTGAACTCATCAGGAAAACTTGGCCGTACGCGACTGCAGGCCCGTATGATACTGTTGCCGTTGAAAAGCGATCTGGGGGATGTGAGCCGAGTATTGGGCGTCATGATCAGCGATGGCGCGATCGGAGCGACACCACGACGTTTCGCAATCGAAGACATCCGGACGAAACCTATGGCAGATCTTCATACTCCAGCCAACCCCAGGCCCACAGAGCCGGCAGGCTTTGCGGAGGAAAAGGCTGATTTCGCCAGGCCCGCTAACCACCTTCGCCTTGTTGTTTCGCGGGACGACTAAGCAAGAAAAAACGGCGGGCACATTTCCCGCCGTTTCAAAATTTTGTCAGTCGACTTAGCTAGCAGCGCGCTTGCTGCGATCCCGCCGCAGATTGGTCAGCTCTTCGGCGACCAAGAAGGCCAGTTCGAGTGACTGCGTCGCGTTTAGGCGCGGATCGCAGGCAGTGTGGTAACGATCCGACAGATCTTCTTCGGTAACAGCACGTACGCCGCCGGTGCATTCGGTCACGTCCAGACCGGTCATCTCGAAATGCACACCGCCGGGGATCGTGCCCTCGGCCTGGTGCACACCAAAGAAGTCACGCACTTCGCGCAACACCGAGTCGAAGGGGCGCGTCTTGTAGCCCGTGGCCGATTTGATGGTGTTGCCATGCATCGGATCACAGACCCAGGTAACTTTCGCGCCCTCTTCCTTAACAGCCTTGATCAGGCGCGGCAGATGCTCACCTGCTTTGCCAGCGCCGAAACGTGCGATCAGAGTCAGACGACCCTCTTCGTTCTCCGGGTTCAGTTTGGACATAAGGACCTTGAGGTCTTCGGCAGTAGTTGTCGGACCACATTTCAGGCCAATCGGGTTCAGAACGCCGCGGCAGAACTCGACATGTGCACCATCTGGCTGACGAGTACGGTCACCGATCCAGATCATATGACCCGAACCTGCCAGCCAATTGCCGGAGGTCGAATCAAGACGGGTCAACGCCTCTTCGTATTCCAGCAGAAGGCTTTCATGGCTGGTGTAGAATTCTACGGTCGAAAACTCATGAGTTGTGTCCGCCGTAATGCCAGCCGCACCCATGAAATCGATCGTGTCCTGAATCCGGTCAGCAATCTCGGAATACTTCTGAACATCCTGTTCATCGGTAAAGCCAAGCGTCCATGAATGCACTCGGCTCATATCCGCGAAACCACCGGTCGAGAATGCACGCAGCAGGTTCAGTGTAGCAGCAGCCTGCGTGTAGGCCTGCAACATCTTGCCCGGGTTCGGAATACGCGCCTCGGGTGTGAAGGCCAGTTCGTTAATGATGTCACCACGATAGCTGGGCAGCTCTACACCATCCACGACCTCGGTCGGTGCGCTGCGCGGCTTGGCGAACTGCCCTGCCATACGGCCGACTTTGACCACAGGCACCTTTGCGCCATAAGTCAGAACCATCGCCATCTGCAGCATCACCTTAAAGGTGTCGCGGATTGCATCTGCGCTGAACTGTTCAAAGCTTTCGGCACAATCCCCACCCTGCAGCAGGAAGGCCTCGCCGCGACCAGCGGCACCCAGATGTTGCTTCAGGCGCCGCGCTTCGCCAGCAAAGACCAGCGGGGGATACTGCGAAAGCTGAGCCTCGACTTTGGCCAGTGCGGCCGCGTCGGTATAATCGGGCATCTGAACTCGGGGCTTGTTGCGCCAGTTCGATTTTTGCCACTCGGTCATAGCTTTGATCTCCGCTGAGGTATTTCAGGGTGCCTCTATACAAAATGCATTACAGAGTGACCATATCTCATTTGCGCCTCTTGACTGGGCAAACAAGCTTTGAGCATGTTGTCTGGCAAATCCGTCGCAGCTAAAGAGCAGCGGTCGCCGAATCAAGGACAGTTCGCCATGCAAGAGCAACGCCAAGTTGTCACTGTGGACAGCAGCGCGGCAAAGCCGCTTAATTTCGTCTTTGTCCTGCTGGACAAGTTTTCGCTTTTGTCATTCGCGTCAGCTTTGGACAGCTTGCGCATTGCTAATCGTATGTCCGATCGCCCGATCTATACATGGACTTTGGCCGGAGAAGGCGGAGACGTCGTTCATTGTTCTGCTGGAACCACTTTCAAGCTCGACACGGACCTGTCCGAACTTCAGCGTGATGATGTTATTCTGGTCTGCGGCGGGGTCGATGTGCAGGCAGCCACGACCAAGAAGATTCTGAACTGGCTACGTCGAGAAGCCCGCAAGGGGATCAAAATCGGCGGTCTTTGTACGGCTGCCTACACTCTGGCAAAGGCCGGACTGCTGGAGGGTAAGAAAGCGACGATTCACTGGGAGAACTCCGATAGTTTCTCAGAGGAATTTGACACCGTCGAACTGACCAAATCGGTCTTTCAGATTGATGGCAACCGGATGACCACCGCAGGCGGAACATCGTCGATCGACCTGATGCTCAAGTTGATTGCCAACGATTACGGCGAAGATCTGGCAAACGCGGTTGCGGATCAGATGATCTATTCTTCGATCAGGACCGATCAGGACACGCAGCGCCTGTCAACACCGACTCGGATTGGCGTACGTCATCCGAAACTCAGTCAGGTTATCCTGATGATGGAGAAGAATATCGAGGAGCCGATCTCGCCTTCAATTCTTGCCAAAGATGTCGGTATGTCCACGCGCCAGCTGGAACGTCTTTTCCGCCGTTATCTCAGCCGCTCACCCAAGCGCTATTACATGGAACTTCGCCTGCATAAGGCTCGGAACCTGCTGATGCAAACCGACATGAGCGTTATCAACGTGGCACTGGCCTGTGGTTTTGCAAGCCCGTCGCATTTTTCGAAATGCTACCGCGCGCACTACAACACGACTCCGTATCGTGAGCGTGGAACTCAGGGCGGGCGCTTGTCTGTCTGACTTTGTCGCGAACTATCCGGGTGTCAGTCGGTAGACGGCACCCTGCCCCACAGAAATAAACCAGATCGATCCATCAGGTGCTTCGACGATATCGCGCACGCGTTCCGTCTCAGCGCCTTTGATCTGCTCGACTTCGCGTAATGGACTGCCAGCAAGACGGGAAATGTAGTCGAATTTCAGAGATCCCACGAAAATATCGCCTTTCCACTGCGGCCAGAGTTTGCCCGAATACACCAACAAGCCTGATGGAGCGATGGAGGGATCCCAATAGAATTCGGGTTGCTCCATCCCCGGTTTGGATGTGCCCTCACCAATCTTTTGGCCAGAATAGTGTTTGCCATATGAAATGACCGGCCAGCCATAGTTGAGACCGGGCTGCACAAGATTGACCTCATCCCCACCCTGCGCGCCATGTTCTGAGACCCACAACCTGCCCCGCGCATCAAGTCCCGCGCCCTGAGGGTTTCGGTGCCCGTATGACCAGATTTCTGGTCGCGCGCTGGGGTCGCCAACAAATGGATTGTCAGGCGGGATTGTTCCGTCCCGATTGATCCTGATGACGGTGCCCATATGATTTGATTTGTCCTGCGCAGCTGGTCGGTCTCCACGTTCACCCAGCGTGACGAACAGTGACCCGTCATTTGCTTCCACGACGCGCGAACCGAAATGACGACCACCAGACCCGCCTGGCACTGCTTCGAAGATCACGCGCAGGTTGGTAAGCCTCTTTCCATTATCAGACAATCGCGCCACAGCAACAGTAGTCCCGGCACCACTACTCTGACGCTTGGAATAGGTCAGGAAGATCTCCCGACTATTCGAAAAATCCCGGGCGATCGTGACATCCAGCAATCCGCCCTGCCCAGATGCCGCAACTTTCGGCACACCTGACACACGCTGAGACTTACCGTCCTTCACATATAGTAATTCGCCTTCCCGCTCGGTGACCAGAAAGCTCTCGTCTGGCAGAATGCCTATGGCCCATGGCGTATCCAAGCCACCCAGCATTTCTGTTACACGAACAGAACCGGCTGAAGTTTGAAGTACATCAGCCCTGATACCTCCGGATATCACCAGCAGAACTAGAATCGCGCAAACTCTGATCATCGTTGCTCTCCAATACCGGATGTTCGCCGCCATCATCGGGCAAACCCATCAAAACAAATAGAGTTATGGCCCACAAAAGCACTTTTTCGTTAGGACTTTTCTTTTCCGGACAGCTTGCCTAGGGTCGTGCGCAGAACGAATACGTTCCAATTAGGGAGTAACCATATGAAAAAGCTGCTTACTGCAACTGCAGCAACCGCTCTTCTGGCCGGCACCGCGATGGCTGAAGACGTCAAACTGGGCGTACTGTTTGGCTTTACCGGTCCGATTGAATCGCTGGCCCCGGCAATGGGTTCCGGCGCCGAGTTGGCAATCGCCGAAGTTACCGAATCCGGCAAACTGCTGGATGGCACGACCGTAACCGCTTCGCGTGCTGACACCGGCTGCATCGACAACGGTCTGGCAACATCGAACGGTGAACGCATGATCGCGGACGGCGTTGCCGGCATCATCGGTGGTGACTGCTCGGGCGTAACTGGTGCGATCCTGCAGAACGTTGCGATTCCAAACGGCATGGTCATGATCTCGCCATCGGCGACGTCACCTGGCCTGTCGACTATGGAAGACAACGGCCTGTTCTTCCGCACCGCACCGTCGGATGCGCGTGAAGGTCAGGTTATGGCTGACATTCTGAAAGATCGCGGCATCAACTCGATCGCCCTGACATACACCAACAACGACTACGGCAAGGGTCTGGCCGACGCGATCAAAAGCTCGTTCGAGGCAGCCGGTGGTGAAGTAACCATCACAGCTGCACATGAAGATGGCAAAGCCGACTATTCGGCCGAAGTTGGTGCCTTGGCATCGGCCGGTGGCGATATTCTGGTTGTCGCAGGTTATCTGGATCAGGGTGGTCTGGGCATCATCCAGTCGTCGCTGGACAGCGGTGCGTTTGATACATTCGGTCTGCCTGGTGGCATGATCGGTGACTCGCTGCCTGCAAATGTTGGTCCGGACCTCGATGGTTCGTTTGGTCAGATCGCAGGTTCGGGTGGCGAAGGTGCTGAAAAGTACTTCGCAATGGCCGAAGCCGCAGGTTTCGACGGTTCGTCGCCTTACTCGCCTGAGTCTTACGACGCCGCCGCTCTGTTCATGCTGGCCATGCAGGCCGCAGGTTCGACCAGCCCGGCTGAGTACGGCGCCAAGATCATGGACGTCGCCAACGCTCCGGGTGAAAAGATCTATCCGGGTGAATTGGCGAAAGGTCTGGAGCTTCTGGCCGCAGGTCAGGACATCGACTATGTCGGCGCATCGGGCGTTGAGTTGATCGGCCCCGGTGAAAGCGCGGGTTCTTATCGTGAGATCGAAGTCACTGACGGCGAGAACAAGACCGTCAACTTCCGTTGATCCGACCGTTTTCTTCATAATACCAAGCAGCCCGGGCCTTGTGTCCGGGCTGTTTCAATGACAAAAGACCGCACCTCTTTCGGGGGGATGGGGCAATTCAGCAAAGCGCCGCAAAAGTGGCCAGGGGAACATATGATCGTCGTCGAGGACGTGCATAAGCATTTCGGCGGTTTTCACGCGGTGGATGGTGCATCGCTGGAAATCGAAAAGGGTTCGATCACCGGGCTCATCGGGCCCAACGGGGCCGGAAAAACCACTCTGTTCAATGTCATCGCCGGGGTGCTTCCACCCACCAGCGGCAAGGTGTTCATGGATGGCGAGGATATCACTGGCCTGCCCCCGCATGATCTGTTTCATAAAGGTCTGCTGCGTACGTTCCAGATCGCGCACGAGTTTTCATCGATGAGCTGCCGCGAGAACCTGATGATGGTCCCTGGCGCTCAATCTGGTGAATCGCTCTGGAATACCTGGTTCGGCCGCAAACGCATCGCAGATGAAGAGCGTGCGCTGAAGGCCAAAGCAGACGAGGTGCTGGAATTCCTGACAATCGAACATCTGGCCGACCACAAGGCGGGTCAGGTCTCGGGCGGTCAGAAAAAACTGCTTGAGTTGGGCCGCACCATGATGGTCGACGCCAAGATCGTATTTCTGGACGAAGTTGGCGCGGGCGTGAACCGCACCCTGCTGATGACAATCGCCGACACGATCCTGCGTCTGAACAAGGAACGTGGCTATACCTTCGTCGTCATCGAACACGACATGGATTTCATCGGCAAGATCTGTGACCCGGTCATCTGTATGGCTGAAGGCAAAGTGCTGGCCGAAGGCACTCTGGACGAAATCAAGGCGAATGAGCACGTGATCGAAGCCTATCTGGGCACCGGCCTTAAGAACAAAGATAAGCTGGAGGCGGAGGCATGAGCGACAATCCCTATCAGGACGATCACGGGAACAAGGACGCCTCGATCACCAACACTCAGGGCGTCGGAACAATGACACCCGCGCATCGCGTAAGCGGTGAAACACACTATGTTGGCGGCGGTCCCTTCCTGATCGGTGACACGATGACGGGTGGCTATGGCAAAGGCCCCGACATTCTGCACGACTGCACCATCGCCGTGGACAAAGGTGAGATTGCGGTGATCGTGGGCCCGAACGGCGCTGGCAAATCGACCGCTATGAAAGCTGTCTTCGGGATGCTGGACGTCCGTGCAGGTTCGGTGCGTCTGGATGGCGAGGATATCACTAACCTCAGCCCTCAGGACCGTGTGATCAAAGGCATGGGGTTCGTTCCGCAAACGCAGAATATCTTTACGTCCATGACGGTCGAGGAAAACCTCGAGATGGGCGCTTTCATCCGTCGCGATGATATCAGCCAGACGATGGAGCAGGTCTATGACCTCTTCCCCATCCTGCGCGACAAGCGCAATCAGGCGGCCGGAGAACTGTCGGGCGGTCAGCGCCAACAGGTTGCTGTGGGCCGCGCACTGATGACTCAGCCCAAGGTGCTGATGTTGGACGAACCGACCGCCGGTGTGTCACCCATCGTGATGGATGAACTGTTTGATCGGATCATTGAGGTGTCCCGCACTGGCCTGCCGATCCTGATGGTTGAACAGAACGCACGCCAGGCGCTGGAGATCGCCGACAAAGGATATGTGCTGGTTCAGGGACGGAATGCTTATACTGGAACGGGTAAGGAACTGCTGGCTGATCCGGAGGTTCGAAAGAGTTTCTTGGGCGGGTAAATATGAGGTTAGGCTCTGCCAACTCTGAGCTTACCAAAGCTCTGCTAGCATCGTCGATACTAGCCATTGTCCTTTGTACCTCCGCTGGGTCAAAAGATCTACTAGAGCCATCGACACCAGGCCCCATGAGAATCGAATGCAAATTCATAGAACACTGTTTCGCGCGGGAAGTTTTTCAAACCGGCGTTTCTTGTCGACAAGAAAGCACAGTTGTGTCCGTCTTTGTCGATGGAGTTTCTAATAGGGCTTTGGTCACCCATCCGAACGGAAGCCAAACGGTCGGCGTGGCGAACAAATACGAAGCCTACGAGAATACTCCATACATTATCATTTCATCTAGCAATGGATATGGCTCCACGCATATAACACTGATGCCCAGTAAGAAAGCAATTTTGACCAGTCACTTAACGCTCGCTAAGAATATCGCATCGACCTATTTTGGTTCATGTGAGATTAGTAGCTAACGAATTCCATTACTTTCCTCTGAAGTGAACCAAGTTTCTGCCCTTGGTTGGATGGTCTATTTTATGCGTCGAGCCCCTTGCTTCTTAGAGAACTATCAGATGTTCCAACATCGATCAGCTCACCGGATCACCACAAGAGCCAAAGTCCTGCGCAGCATGCGGACCTTTGATCGACATGTCGTAGTTGAGGTTGTCAAAATCCACGACAAAGGTCACGACGTCCTTGTCCATGATGTGCAGGAAGGTCAGTGAATTCAGACCTGCAATAATTGTCGCCTCGCCCTTGATGTCATCGGTTACGATGAATCCTTTGTCGGTCGCCCCAGACCGTGCCAGCGTCACAGCACCACCATTGCTGTCTGACACACAGTTCACAACGAAGTCTGCTCCGTTCAGCGGATCGTTTGTTGCGGCGAAAGCAATCGTGGGCATGGCAAGACCGGCGAGCAACAAGATGGTATTTTTCATAGTTCTACTTTCCTTATGGGGTCCGGTTCGGATGAGTGATCGACCGGGACCCTTTGTTCCTGTCTGGGGCGGGACATGCCCTGCGCCACGACCATAGGTAGATAGAATACTGCCTTCGCAAAGACTTATCGGTCTTGCCTCACGCCTAGTTGAGAGTAAGTGAGAATTATCGCGCAAGCGCCTGGGGAGTTCACAGGTCAGACAGACTCAGCCTGGTGATGGGTTGGCTTTAGCGACAGCGCTGAATCACCTTAAAGCAAACAAACCAACGTGTTTATGACCGATTTTGTGTCTCCAATGTGGCGCCTGACCAGCGCTCATGGTTTTGATGATCAAACATACATTCTAAACCATTGAATTGATTGATTTGACCAACTGGAAAAAAGAACAAGCAGATTTTCGCACGAACCGAAGTTGGACACCGTTAGGCTGTATTGGCGTCACAATGCCTGACTAGTTCCGCATCGTCCGGATACAAAAGATATCCGGGCTACACATGTAATTTGAACATGCTGCCAAAGCGAAACAAGACCAATAAAACTAAGGAAATCTCAACATGAAAACCTGGATCATGGCTGCTGTTGCCGCTGTTCTTGCGACTGGTGCAGCTGCAGAGGAACGTCACTTTGTCTGTGTATCAGATCGTGACGGCAGCGAAGTCCGCCTGAACCGTGCTCCTGAAGGAGACAAGGGCAGCATCGAGACAAAGGACATCGAGGGCGATGCAATGGTCTTCAAAGGTGTTGGCAACATGACTTTCGTCCATATCGAAGAAAGTGATGTGATGACCTTTGTCGTGCATTTCTCGGACATGACCTACGACCTGTCCGTCAAAGGACCTCACGCCGGAACCGACCACGGATCGTGTGAAGAGGTTTAAAACAACTCACCCAATAATTGAATTCGATACACACGATTCAACGTTTGATTTTGTGATCCTACTCGCCTACCCCGGTGCCGAAAATCGTGAGTCAAAAACTCACGATTCTTTGGTGCCACGTCGCAGCAGCCTATGCCACAAGCGACCACTTCAGGAGAAGCAAAATGAAACACCTGGCCGCCCTTGCAGCCGTATTTATTCCTGTCGCCGCTCAGTCCGTGACACTGGATGTTCCCAAAGGTCGGTTCGTCTATGAATGTCAGCTGACCGAGATCTGCAAGGCGGGAAAGTGCTCGTCCCTCGATCCCGTTATTCCAGTCACGCTGGACCGGGTCGAAGGGAATTCCAAGGGTACTGTGACTAAGCAGGGTAAAGTTATCGAAGTTCTGGTCTTCCCCGGACTGGGAACGCACGAATTCCTCTCGATTTCTGCCGGCGGAAGTGTTGGCTATACCGTCAATGACGAAACCGGGAAGGTCTCAGTTCATACGTCAGGTGGCCAGATGCATGACGAACGCGGAAACTGCGCGGTAACCAACAAGTAGTCTGGTTATATTCATCACTTCGACGATTGGGCCGAACGGATATGAACTCTGTTCGGCCTTTGTATTTTCAGGCCCTGCATCGATATGCGAGTTTTCAACCTAACGATGCGGGGGACAGAAAAAACATGAGAAAATTGCCGATTTAACAGCGTTATTCGCTACCTGATTGTTGTGTATCGGGCGGCCTGCATGCCATAAAGCCGCACCCGAGAAAATGAGAAGGTCACATGGACATACTGAACGCGCTTGTCGCGCTTGCTAACTTTGTGCTGGTGCCGGCAATCGCCTACGGATCCCAGCTTGCCCTAGGGGCGCTGGGGGTCACTCTAATCTACGGCATTCTGCGATTTTCCAACTTTGCTCATGGTGACACGATGGCGTTTGGCGCCATGATTGCTGTGCTTGTCACTTGGGGACTGCAAGCCGCCGGTGTCAGCTTTGGCCCGTTGCCCACTGCATTGCTGGCCCTGCCATTCGCGATACTTGGATGCATCATTCTTGTCCTGATCACAGACAGACTGGTTTATCGTTTCTATCGTGAACAGAAAGCCAAGCCAGTCATATTGGTCATTGTTTCGATGGGTGTCATGTTCATCATGAACGGCCTTGTTCGCTTTATCATCGGACCCGACGATCAGCGCTTTTCGGATGGTGCGCGTTTTCTGATATCCGCACGTGATTTCAAGAAGATGACTGGCCTGAACGAGGGACTTGCGATCAAGACCTCACAGGGCATCACCGTCGTCGTCGCCGTTGTCTCGGTCGCCTTGCTGTTCTGGTTCCTGAACAAAACACGCACCGGGAAATCCATGCGTGCCTATTCCGACAACGAAGATCTGGCGCTGCTTTCGGGCATCAACCCGGAACGCGTCGTGATGATCACCTGGATCATCGTGGCAGCGTTGGCGACAACCGCCGGTGTGCTGTATGGGCTGGACAAAAGCTTTAAGCCGTTTGTGTATTTCCAGCTTCTGCTTCCAATCTTTGCTTCGGCTATTGTCGGCGGTCTGGGTAATCCGTTGGGTGCCATCGCCGGAGGTTTCATCATCGCTTTCTCGGAAGTCACGATCACCTATGCGTGGAAGAAAGTCCTCACCTACATTGCACCCGAAAGTTTGGCACCGTCAGGCTTGGTTCAGTTCTTGTCCACGGACTATAAATTTGCCGTCAGCTTCGTCATCCTGCTGATCGTGCTTCTGTTTAAGCCCACGGGGCTGTTCAAGGGGAAAGCGGTATGAGTGAGATGACCAAAAACACTCTGCTATTCGTAGTGGTCGGTGCGCTTATTCTTGTGACCGGCTTTTCCCAAAGCTGGAACACCGCGATCCTGATCCTGAACATGGGGCTGATCTCGGCCATCATGGCCATAGGCGTTAACCTTCAGTGGGGTTTTGCGGGCCTGTTCAACGTCGGCGTCATGGGCTTTGTAGCCCTTGGCGGACTTGGTGTGGTTCTTGTTTCCACCCCACCGACCCCCGGTGCATGGTCTGCCGGCGGCTATGGAATCATCCTTGCGCTGCTGCTAGGTGCCGCAACGGTTGTAGCTGCTGTTCTTGTGGCGCAAAAACTGCCCAGCGGACGCGTTCGGACTCTGTCGATCATAGGTATTCTGATCGTTGGTTTCTTTGTTTACCGTGCAATTTTTGATCCGAATGCTGCTGCAGTCGAAGCAATCAATCCCGCGGTGGAAGGCAACATTGGCGGATTGAACTTGCCGGTTCTGCTGGCATGGCCTGCAGGTGGATTGTTGGCTGCTGGTGCCGCATGGTTGATCGGCAAAACGGCGCTGGGGCTACGCTCGGACTATCTTGCAATCGCAACACTGGGTATCGCCGAAATCATCATTGCCATCATGAAGAACGAGGATTGGTTGGCTCGGGGCGTTAAGAATGTCTACGGCATCCCGCGTCCATCCCCAGTCGTTGGCTATGAGATCGAGCTGCAAAAAGATCCGGGCTTCATTGAGCGTGCAGCGTGGTTCGGTCTGGATCCGGTTACAGCCTCCACACTCTCGGTCAAACTGGGATATTCGGTGTTGTTCCTGGCTGTCCTGCTCATTCTGCTCTGGATGGCTCAAATGGCGTTGAAGAGCCCTTGGGGGCGAATGATGCGCGCAATCCGTGACAACGAAGTTGCCGCCGAAGCCATGGGCAAGGATGTGACCCGTCGCCACTTGCAGATTTTCGTTCTGGGGTCGGCCATTTGTGGAATTGCGGGTGCCATGATGACCACGTTGGATGGGCAGCTGACACCAAGCGCATACCAGCCATTGCGCTTTACCTTCCTGGTCTGGGTCATGGTGATTGTCGGCGGCTCCGGCAACAATTTCGGTGCTGTTCTGGGGGCATTTCTGATCTGGTTCCTCTGGGTTCAGGTCGAACCAATCGGGCTGTGGTTGATGAACCTGATCACAGCCGGAATGCCGGACGGAAGTGCACTCAAGACACATCTGATCGAAAGCGCAGCCCACATGCGCCTGTTCACCATGGGCCTGATATTGCTGGTTGTTCTCAGATTTAGTCCAAGGGGCCTTATTCCGGAGAAATAGTTCCGGAAACCTCCACAAACTAAAAGCCGCGTCTCAATTCGGCGCGGCTTCTTGATTCTAAACAAAAAATTTTATACACGGGTTCATCGTCGGTAAACGTGTTCGTTCCAATATAACGAACCAATTCACTCAGTATCATCGGCGTTTCGTAACAATCGGCTCTGGTCATCATAAAAGAACGCAGACACTCATGAAAAAACCATTCACCACATCCGTCACTCTTTTGCCCGTTCTGGCAGCCTTGGCCGGCTGCATCCCCAGCCCGGAAGACCTTGAAACGACTCCAGTCCAAGTTCAGACACCCCAAGGTGTCGTCACCTGCCAGCTCTATCGTCTGGATCGTGTAACTTGGGATCGTGCAATCGATTACCCTGCTACTAAGATGTCTGTTACTCAAGCGGATAACTACTGTCGGCAAGAAGGCCAAAGGCGGCTCAAACGCTAAGCGATAAAAGCCCCGCAGTTTCGTTTCAGCGGGGCTTAACGCCAATTCTATCGGTTTCTGAACAAACCGCCCAAAATGCCACGCACAATCCGGCGGCCTGTGGTGCCTTTGAGTTCCTTTATCACCGCTTCACTCATTGCACTGGCAAAAGTGTCTTTCTTGCGCACCGCCCTTGATGTTGATCGGCCAACACGTCCACCGGTGTATCGGCGAGCCGACGAATACTCCCGTTCCATCGGACTTTGCCGTTCAACTACTTCGTCAGCTTCCGCGACCTCTGCCTCTTGCGCAGCCTGGTTCGCTCTAGCCTGCAAAATCTCAAACGCCGATTTCCGATCCAGCAGCTTGTCATACTTTCCCGCCATTGGAGACGCATCGAGAACAGCTTGACGTTCCGCTGCAGTGATTGGCCCAAGCTGGGACCCAGGAGGGCGAATAAGGGTGCGTTCAACCATGCCCGGAACACCTTTTTTCTCAAGCATGGACGTCACGGCTTCTCCGACCCCTACTTCCCGGATAGCAGTCTCGGTATCGAAGGCCGGATTCTCGCGATAGGTTTCGGCCGCAAGCCGTAGGTTCTTGCGATCCCGCGCGGTAAAGGCGCGTAACGCATGCTGAACCCGGTTACCCAATTGACCGAGTATATCCTCGGGGATGTCGGCCGGGTTCTGGGTAATGAAATAAACCCCAACCCCCTTTGACCGGATCAGGCGTGCCACCTGTTCAACCTTATCGACCAGAACCTTGGGAGCATCCTCAAATAGCAAGTGTGCTTCGTCAAAAAAGAAGACCAGTTTTGGTTTGTCGGGATCACCAACTTCGGGAAGTTCTTCGAACAGCTCGCTCAGCAACCAAAGAAGGAAAGTCGCATAGAGGCGCGGTGCCCCCATCAACTTATCCGAAGCCAGGATGTTCACCATCCCGTGCCCGTTTTCATCCTTTCGCATGAGATCGGACAAGGCCAAGGCTGGCTCACCAAACAAACGGTTCCCACCCTGGTTTTCCAGAACCAGCAAACGCCGTTGTATCGCCCCAATCGAAGCTGTCGATACGTTACCGTATCTCAGGGAAAGTTGTGCCCGATTTTCACCGATCCAGACCAGCAATGCCTGAAGATCTTTGAGATCCAGCAATGGCATTCCCTCTTCATCGGCAACCCGAAATGCAATGTTCAGAATCCCTTCCTGGGCTTCGGACAGTTCCAGCAAACGGGAAAACAGTAATGGGCCCATCTCGGTTACTGTCGTGCGGACCGGATGGCCCTGCTCGCCAAACAGATCCCAGAATGTCACCGGGCAGGCAGAATAGGAAAAATCCGTGAACCCAATTCTATCTGCACGCTCCATAAAAGCTTTGTGTAACTTGTGTTGGTCGCTGCCGGATCGTGCAAGGCCAGACAGATCCCCTTTGACATCGGCTAGAAACACAGGAACACCAGCTTGCGAGAAACCTTCGGCCAAGATTTGCAACGTTACGGTTTTGCCTGTGCCCGTTGCACCCGCAATCAAACCGTGACGGTTTGCATACTTCAAAGTCAGCCCTTGTGCTTGCCCGTAGTCCGGCCCTGCACCGCCGACAAATATGTTCTCGCTCATGGATTTACTGTCCTAAACTTCATCGCTCTTTGACCAGCATACAAACTTAACCTTTGGCTGCGATAGTCAATTTGCCTTCAATGCGGCTCAAGCCGTCGAGGGCAGACTTCCTCCCTGTCGACTGGCCGTGCCTGCGGGCACGGCTTTTTTCGTGGCCTTTAAGTAAAATATTCAAATGCGTAGAATGATTAAATTTTCAGGATAGCTGTTGACCGCTGGCTTCCCCTTTCGTAACGTCTGCGCATAACTAAGTCGGCCAGTCCGACGGGGAGAACTATTCTAAGGGGAGCCGCCTCACCGGCTCCCTTTTTCATTGGCCTGCACAAGACCGAAAACAGCGGTCTTTGTGCGTATTCGGCAGAATTTCGTTCAATTCGCAAAACAATGACAGGTTTGCGCCTGACACCTGAAGTTTCAGATGTTAGACGAGTGGAAAAGCTGGATCAGCACAATGAGGCATTCATGATCAAGAAACTTCTCCCACTTAACATGGTGGCGGCCGCTCTTTGGTGCGGTGTAGCCATTGCTCAGGAAACCACGCAGGACGCGGAAACACCGGCAGATGCGCCGCAAGCCGAAGCGGGTACTGACCTGGATCTGGGCGAAACCGGTCCCCGCATTGGCGAGCAGTACGTTAAGGAAAAATCGGGCGATTGGGAAATTTCGTGTCTGAAGGCTGAAAACGGTGAAGACCCTTGTGCGATGGTCCAGGTACTTAGTGGCCAACAGGGTGAACCCATTGCCGAGATTACCGTTGGAAAACTGCCCGAGGGCGGTGCCGCTGTCGCTTGGGCAAACGTGATTGTTCCGCTCGAAACTCTCCTGCAGGCCCAACTGGCTCTGTCAATCGATGGAGCTCCGCGCAAGCTCTATAACTATCACCACTGTGTACCGGTCGGCTGCGTAGCGCAGCTGGGTCTGACGCAAGGTGATGTGGACGCAATGAAGGCGGGCACAAAAGCCGTTCTGTCGCTGGTTCCGGCCCGTTTCCCGGATCAGATACTGGACATGGAAATGTCCCTCAGCGGTTTCACGTCAGCATTTGACGGACTGTCCGTTAATCTGAATTAAGACGAAAACAAACCTACGAAAAAGCCGCCGGTTATCTCGGCGGCTTTTTTTGTTAGACCCGCTTCAGCGCGAGAACCGCATTCAGGCCACCGAACGCAAACGCGTTGCTCAAAGCAACATCGATCTTCGCTTCACGCGCCTCATTCGGGACAACATCCAAAGCGCATTCCGGATCAGGTTCTTCATAGCCGATCGTCGGGGCAATAATGCCGTCTTTGAGTGCCATAATACAGGCCAATAACTCCACCGCACCCGTACCACCAATAAGGTGACCATGCATCGATTTGGTCGAAGAAATCATCAACTCATCTGCATGAGGCCCAAATACATCTGCAACCGCAGCGCATTCGGTTTTGTCATTTGCCGCTGTGCCGGTTCCGTGCGCATTGATGTAACAAACATCGCTGGCATTCAGCTTGGCATCAGCCAGTGCCCCGGACATCGCGCGTGATGCGCCTTGCTTGCTTGGCATCACGATATCTGCGGCATCGGATGACATCGCATATCCAACGACCTCACACAAAATCTCAGCACCCCGAGCCCGTGCGTGCTCGTACTCCTCGAACACGAATACACCAGCCCCCTCGCCCTGAACCATGCCATTGCGGTTGGCGCTGAATGGTCGGCAGGCGTCCTTGGACATAACGCGCAAGCCTTCCCAAGCCTTTACGCCCCCAAAGCAGAGCATAGATTCCGAACCGCCAGTCAACATTGCTGGCGCAGCACCGCTGCGGACCATCTGAAAGGCCAATGCCATCGCGTGATTGGACGATGCACAGGCTGTTGAAACTGTAAAGCTTGGACCTTTGAGGTTATGCTCCATCGAAACGTGGCTGGCAGCAGCGTTGTTCATCAACTTAGGGACGACAAAGGGATGAACGCGGTTTTTGCCATCTTCATAGACAGAGCGATAGTTATCGTCCCATGTAGACACTCCACCGCCGGCAGTACCCAGGACGACCCCGGACCGTGCAGCAAGTTCGCCATGAAACTCAATCCCCGACTGTTCGATCGCCTCTTTTGCGGCCGTCAGTGTGAATTGAGTGAACCGATCATACAATGTCATTTGCTGACGGTTGAAACGGCCTTCAGCTTCGAACCCGCGGACCTGACCACCGATCTTGATTGCCAGCCTTTCGACGTCCCGGAATTCCAGTTCCGATATGCCGCACCGGCCTTCTCTCATGGCTTCAAGAGTATCGGGAACTGAATGGCCCAACGAGTTGATTGTGCCGGCACCTGTAATGACAACGCGTTTCATGATCGCTTGTCAGACCTTTTCCGCAACCAGCTTTTCAATCCCGGCGATGATGGCGGCGACATTTGAAATATCGAAATCGCTGGCTGTCGGTTCATTCGCGTTGAAGGGGATCGTTATGTCAAATTCTTCTTCAATGGCGAAAATGCTCTCGACCAATCCAAGACTGTCGATGCCCAGATCCTCAAGCGTGCTTTCAGGCGTGACATCGGATGGCTCCAGCACTGCCTGCTCTGCAATGATCGCGATGACGCGGTCGCTGATGCTCATAGTGATCCCCTAATTATCGCTTTGAGGATGATTTAATCGCTTGGAGGCTGTTTGAAAACAGCCTTTTTCAACGCCTCGACGTCACGTGCCATACGCGGCAGCCGGCGCTGAGCCTTATAGATGTCTGTGTGGCTTTCCATTTTTATGCCCGGATAGCCCATGATTACGCGCCCGGCAGGTACATTGGACAGGATCTTGGTTCCACCGCCAGAGATCACACCATTGCCAATGAAAATATTATCCACGACCCCGGTTTGACCGCCCAGAACAACATTGTTTCCGATTTCAACTGAACCTGAAACGCCTGTCTGGCCGCACAACAAGCAATCTTGCCCAACCCGGGTGTTGTGGCCCACGTGGACGAGGTTATCCAGTTTTGATCCGCTACCAATGCTCGTATTGCGGATAGTTCCGTTGTCGATGGTGCAGTTCGCGCCGACCTCGACATCATCACCGATTTCGACCGCGCCGAGCGAATGGATGCGCAGCCAGTTCTGAGCCTTGGCGTCTCCTTTGTTGCCCATGGTCTTGCGGACATTTTCGACGTCAGAAACTTCGGGCGTAACAAAGCTAAACCCGTCACCGCCAATCCGTGCGCCGGGCTGCGCAATGAAACGGTCGCCAATCTGAGCCCGTGCGCCGATGCTGGCCATTTCGCGCAAGACTGCGTTTGAGCCCAGTTTCGCATCCATCCCGATAACGCAATGGGCGCCGATCACTGATCCCGCGCCAATTTGGGCGCGCGCGCCAACCACACTCAGAGGGCCGATTGCAACGTCGTCACCGATGTCAGCAGTCGGATCGATCACTGCCGAAGGGTGAATGCCCGGTTCTACACCCTGCCCCCGGTCCAGCATGGTTGTAATCCCGGCCATTGCCATCCGCGGACGTGGCACAAACAACGCTGCCTCCAACCCAAGGGCCTGCCAGTCTGCACCTTCCCATAACACTGCTGCGCGCGCAGTACCGGACGAAAGTGCCTCGGCGTATTTGGGCGACATAGCCATTGCCAGGTCCGTGGCCCCCGCCTCAGCCGGTTCCGCAGCACGCAGGATTGTCAGATCAGTGTTACCCTCGGCCGGGACACCGAGTGCGTCAGCGATTTGTTGAATGGTAAACTGCATGGCAGGCTTCCTTATATCAGGACTTGCCTGCGTGATTACCCCTGAACGTCAGGCAGGACCACCCCTGCTTTTTGTAGCGCTTCCCATATTTTGCGATCCCGATCATAGACATCGCGGCGATACTGCACATCACCTTTGGGGCCGATATAGGCCGTCCGGTAAATCAGGTGCACCGGAACCGGCTTATCTAGGTTCACCTTGGTTTCTTTACCTGTGCTTAGGATGCGGTGGAAAAACGCTTTGGGATCTTCTTCCTGACGCGCCAGCAAAGCATACGCAAATTCGAATGGCTGCGCCAAACGAATACATCCGTGCGAGAATGCACGCACTTCACGCGCAAACAAGCTCTTTTGCGGAGTATCGTGCAGATAGATATTGTGCTTGTTCGGGAACATGAACTTCACCAAACCAAGTGCATTGCTCTTGCTTGGAGGCTGTCGCATGGCGAACGGAAAGTTCTTGGCCGTGAATTGGGTGAAATCCACCGCCCCTCGGTTTACCTGACGCCCCCGGCGATCGGTGATCTCTATATGACCTACCGCATTCGGATTGGCGCGCAATTTTGGCAGATATTCTTTGGTGATGATCGAGCGTGGTACGTACCAACTCGGGTTGATCACCATATGCTCCATCTCATCCGAGAATTCCGGGCTACGACGATCATGGGTGTTTTTTCCGATAACCGCGCGCGTTTCGAACGTGACGCGACCATCATCTACGATCTTAGCCGAAAAATCCGCCTGATTTACAAGGATATGGCGTTCGCCTCGTTCACGCGGCAGCCAACGCTCCCGCTCTAGCGCAACGAGTACGGCTTTCAAACGATCCGAAGCCGGACGGTTAAGTTCGGTTATTGTGCCCTGACCAGCAACACCATCAGGCTCCAGGCCATGATCCCGCTGAAAATCCTTCACTGCGGACAGCAGCGTTTCATCGAAAGTCGGGCTGGCAGTCGGCTTCATATACCCCAATGAAACCAATCTGTTGCGAAGCTTAATTACATTCGGCCCACTGTCGCCCAACTCCAGCTTATCAACCGGAACTGTCGATCCCCAACCGCCTTTCGCGATCAGAGCTTCAAGCGCCATTTTCTGCTTCATAAGCGCGCGATATTGCCCGGTCTTAGGCGCCAGCTGCTGAATGTAGGCACCATCTTTAGAAGCCAAGACCGCGTTCAGATGTTCCTCGGCCGGCAGCCGTTTGACGGTGCGAACAAGGCCGGGATCAATTTGTGAGGGGCGCAACGCACCCGACTGCACATCACGCGCGTAATTCAGGAAAACACGGCTGAGCTCAGCCTCTATCTGGCCAAGATCCCTGACCGATTTGGCATCCTGCATTTTCGAGATCAGCGACTGAACATCATATCTGGACGCTGGCAAACCGTGCATTTCAACGTTTGACAGAGCTCTGATCAGAGCCGCACGTCTGGCTGCATGTTCCGGCGTATCGCCAACCCAAACAGGTTCAAAGCCATTGTTGCGATAGAACTCAGCAAGACCAGACCCCGCCGAAGTGCTCTCGGCAACTGACATCTGGAAAGCTGTACTTTGCCCTTCATCGGTTGCTGCCGATGTAAAGGACGCTGAAACCGCAAAACAGGCGGCAAGAAGAAGACTGGTACTTGTCCGAAAGACAGACTGCATGGGATGGCCTTGAATTTTCAATAACTTGTAGTTTGCGCTGCTCGCCGAACAAATATGATTTCGGTACCTGCCCTTTGTCCATTCACAAATAGATGACTCTGACCTATCTGTCAGACGCTGATGCGCGTTTGCATCGGACGCCGGAAAAACCGTCGAAATGTGTCATAACTGTGCACACCTGTGTCATATGCGCAAGAAACTGCCGAATATTCCCCCTTGAAAACATGAGTGCGAAAGACTTCTTGGCGGATGATTCCTACTGTGTCATAAATCCCGCATCTGGGGATGGGAAAAAATTAAGAGAGCGCACGTAACATCGTGTGCAGGCAGGAACAGTACGGGACGAAACATAAAATGGCCGAGAGCAGTACTTCGGGGTTGACCCGGCGTGCCCTATTGGGCGCATTTGCGGCAACAGCAGTGGTTGCAGCACCGACTTATTCCAACGCAGCGGGCTTTCTACGCGGGGGTGGCGATATTCGTCGTATCCGCATGTATTCTGGTCGCACTGGCGAACGTATCGACATGATATATTGGGTCGATGGAAAATACATCAAGGATGCTGTCAAAGAAGTGAACCACTTCATGCGCGATTGGCGTACCGATCAGTCCAAATCAATGGATTTGCGCACAATCGACATCATGGCAGCTTCCCATAACCTGCTGGACGTAAATGAGCCTTACATGCTGCTGTCCGGCTATCGTTCCCCACAAACCAATGCAATGTTGCGCTCACGCTCGCGCGGGGTAGCGAGAAACTCGCTACATATGAAGGGCCAGGCAGCTGATCTGCGCCTGTCTTCACGTTCAGTTTCGCAAATGGCCAAAGCAGCTATGTCCTGTCGTGCAGGTGGCGTAGGTCAGTACTACCGCTCGAACTTTGTCCATATGGATTGTGGTGTGGTTCGCAGTTGGCGCGGCTAAGAAATACAAATCGTTGACTGCCTGAAACCCCGGTGTGCCGTACCACCCGGGGTTTTGTTTTATGGATTTGTTCACTTTGGTCTGACTTAGCGCAGTTGTTTCAACCAGAACTGGTAAGTCAAGTGATTGCGGCAGATCACACAAGACTGCGTCCTGCGTCTTCATTCGGAAAAACAGTTGGTCGATGGCGCGCCTCAGAGCTCCACACGATTCGTAGGATTTTGTTATGAGTGCAGTCTATTCCGGCTCAGAAAGTGAGATGTGAATTCGCATTTATGTTCAATCGATCCAGAAAGCTAGAACCACCGCAACATCTGGCAACCTAAGCGCGATGACTAAACTGAGGCATCGCGCGGATAGCCAAAAAACTGCCGCATTTCATCGATACGCCCTCTATCAATGCTATTTTAGCCGATAGGATCATAGACCTGTCGATAGACGTACTTGGAGAGCACTATGTGTGGATATTGCGGCAGGCCATTGAATCCTGGACTTATCGATAGTTTGAGAGACGATCTCCCGGACAATGTTGTTGTCAATGGCGATACGAACAATGCGGGAAGCACTGCTATGGTAAACGCAGTTGCGGTCGATGCCAGTGGCGGTTGGCAACTGCAGGAATTAGGAAACTTATTCAAACTCGCTGAATCTGTAACCGCAACCAATGCATGGACTGGCAACGACGAGTTTGTATTTAACGCTCCGGCTCAGGACACCGGAAATGGCGCGTCGGCCAATGGGTTGGATCTCAGGTTGTCCAGTTTGATGGGGCAAAAAAGTTCATCATTGTCTTCACAAACCACAGAAACCCCTGAAGCTGTGTTTTGGACTTTTGACACGGTCTCATCATTTGATGACTGGTTTTCCTGAGAGGAATGGTGAAACACCCAGCATAGGCCACTCGCAATAATGCCCGACCACATAGGTCGGGTGATTGCTCCGATGAGGAAGTGACGGCTTCTAGTCCGCACTGAACGAGCCCGAGTTTTGTTCATCGCAAATACACAAAGACTTTGACCTAGAGAAATCTGGGTTTGGCAACGTCTGCACGCTTTCATCAGTACGGCTGGCTTCTGGCTCAACCCGGGACATCCCCCATGTACCGGTGTCGCGGGCTACCCATTGATTGCTGAGGGCGTTCAGCGCAATTGATCGCGACGCTATCCATTTTCGGCACAGAGCTATTAATTACAGCTGCTGTTCTTCATCTCCTAAGAAGTACTGAACCATCGCCTTAGCAGACAGTTCGCCAGGTACGACCGACCAAAAAGACCGAACAAGGAATGGATGAACAAACAGCTAGTACCGGCACTCTTAAGTCGCCGATAAATCACATTAATTTATGGTATATGGCGCACCTGAGAGGATTCGAACCTCTGGCCTCTGCCTTCGGAGGACACAGACCTTACCCCTGTCAACTACCGGCAAGTCCCACACAATCGGGTTTTTGTTACTATTTTAATTGAAACTCTATCACCCACCTACGCTCAGGTACTTGAAAATGGTGAGGGCTGGGTGTGGGCCTGTTGAACCTGAGCCCTCACCATGCGAGAAACGGTTTGTCACTGTCTAAAGACCAATCGAGACCCAAAATGTCCAAAGTCATTGAGCTATCGGATCATCGCAAACCTGCACGCCGAAAGGCTGTTCGTGTTAACCTCACCCCCAAACGAATAGAAAGTGCAGAGGCGTCCGAGAAGCGGATCCGGATCGCCGACGCTGATGTTGTAGGCCTATACCTCGTCATCCAACCATCCGGACACAAAAGTTTCGTCGCGCGAGGTAGAATTGGTGGCGGGCGATCGAGGCCGATGGTTGACGTTACTATTGGATCGACTTCAGCAGTGTCTCTGGTAGACGCCAGGAAGGCTGCAAAGGTCATACTTGGCGAGATGCGCGCCGGCATCGATCCCCGAAAGCGTAGTAGCGGTGAGATTAGTACGAAGGCGATGATCGCCATGTTCCTCGACTATCACGCGTCCCGTGGCACTATTACCATCGACAAAATCTCGCGATGCCTCAACCGCGCTTCCTACGGCCTGGGTGAGCAGCCTTTCTCCGAGGTGTCGCTCGAGCAATGGTCTGGCGCCGTAAGTCGCAGCTACAAGTCGCGTGGTCTGGCTCCCGCCACCGACGATGCAAAATTCATCAAAGCCCTGGGCAATTGGGCCCATAGCGAGGGTGTCGCGCGCGGCAATGAGGCTCGGGATGTGAACGCGCCCAAACCGTCACACCGCGATGTTGCCGACACCGCCAGACGCGCAAAGGAACAATGGACGTTACAACGCTCGGAATGGAATACGTTTTGGACCGGTACGGAAGCTGGAAAACCTGATGGGCCTCGGGTGATTGTCAGCCCGCATTCAATAGGCTCTGCCAACTGATACAAGGCTGCCCACCACAGTCTGCGCGGGTGCCGCTCGTGTCAACGTGAGCAAGGGTGTGATACGTTCCCACCTTCAAACACTCCCTCTCTGCGAGGCCGCTTTACTATGTCGCTCCAATCTGTGGGAGAACCGATGTTGTTGACGAGCACGAGGCAATCAACGGCGTCGAATTGCATTCTGTTAGTAGTCGACAGCACTGTTCCTTTGTCGGAGAACATCCGCGCTTGGGCCTATTCATCTGCACCTGAAATCCGAGGGCGTGGATCCAACATAATTTAGTGTTCGCTGAGACGTTTAGGAGCTCACCGGCAACCTGCCCTCCCGCATTTCACCCCACCAAGGAACCAAATGATCGATAGAACCGTGATAGTCGAAAGGGTCGATTTCTAGCGGTTTTCTGCCGGCTTTGCCTGTAACTGTGTCTTCAAGCATATATCCAGCTCTGTCATCCGCGCAGTGTTCCTTCAAAGCATCGAGAAAGCCTGTCTGGTTTGTTTTTCGCAGAGCTCTCTCCCAGTCATCCATTGCAACGAAACAAACTGGGATTCGGTCAACTTCCGTTATGCTAGGGTCCAATTCACTTTCGCATCTTGCAGCATCCAAGATGGCCGCGATCGCTTCATTCGCGACCTGCAACCAGGGTTCGAGCATGAGCACCACACCGGACGCAGCCGCGTCGAGCGTCCTACCATGATCCGCTATGCCGAGCCGGACGTCGGATGCATACTTCCAGATCTGCACGACGCCTTTCTTCAAATCGCTGTGCACCGCTTCATGCTCGGCAATTGGGTTTGCCGACGCCCTCACCTTGAATGGAATTTTGCGAGATTTGCATTCGATTATCGCTCGAATTTTTGTTCCGTTGGAGCCAATCCGAATGTCCGGTGTCTTTCTCCGTCTACTTCGCGGTCCATACTCGACTTCTGGCATCAGCTCGAATTGCCGTCCAAGGTAGTGATTGCAGATTTCAAGGACATAGCTTTCGAAACGCTCTGCAATCAAACGTTTGACGTTATCGTCTTGCATGAGATCGTAGAAAAGACCGTCTGTGAAACGGCGAAAGAGCAGATCCGGCAAAGGACAAAAGTACTTTGTCTTTTCCCCGGCCGGAATCCCAATACAAGGCTTGTCTCGAAGAACGCTAGGCTTGTATGCGATAGAACCCATACCGCTGCGCTTGTCGCGAACCCAGCGACGCGCGTCGTTGCTCATAACGCCCACCAGGCGGAAGAACGCGTCCAGTTCCATATCCGAAACCCCGATTCCGCTAATGTCAAAGTCCGACAGAATCGCTGGAGCTCGGAGATACTGAGTCGAGATGGCAAAACCAACGAAGCAAAACCGTTCGATGCTGATGCCATGATTTTCTTCAAAGAACTCGTTAGCTTCAGGAAAACTATACAGGTACCAAGCCCGATAGAAACGATCCGCTGACCGGAAACCAATCTGCCATTCAAACTGTCTCCAGGTTAACCTCGGCATAGAAGCAAGAATTCCGCCTTCGGGTATGTCTTCAACGCTTTCGGCATCTTCCAGTTGAAGAAAACAGTTGTAGACCTCCGCGAAACGCCCCCATTTTGTGAGGTCATATCGGACGGCACCTGACTTTGCCGGGCGATGTGCCAGAGCTTCATTGACCAGCGTTTCTAGCGCCCAAGGCATCACAAAGAGAGGGTCTCCCGGTTGCGCGACACTTGCGTCTGGTGGGATCTCAAGGAACTGCTTTGCTCGCGCGACACGGCCGTCGTCGACAGACCGCACAGCCCAAATCATGATTAGAAACTCTTTCAAAAGGGTTTTACTGTAGAACGTAGTTATACGTTTCCGCAGCATACGCTTCTTTACCGTTCTGGAGCGTGTCATTCCGAAATGATCTTCATTAAGAAAATGGTCTCATTACACATTTGGCTGCCGGATCAGTAGTATTCTCTGATGTAGTAATAGGCTCGCTCGAACAGCTCCGAGTCTTGGTGCAGTTTATATTTGAACAAAGTCTTTCGAAGAGCCATCTTGACCTCTCGCTCACCAGCATGCGTGCTTTGCCATCCGTCAAATCGTACTGCACGGACAAGCTCGTCAATGTCGTCTACGACACGCTTTACCATTATCGGGGTGTCGCCGTTCTTGGCTTCTTCGAAAAGTTCCGTCAACGCCGCCTTGCCCAGATCGATGTCCTCTTCAATCGGGGTTTCCCGCTCCATTCTGACAACATCTTTGGCCAACGCGAGCAGCTCCTTGAGGAAATCAACACTTAGCAACAGCCCTTGTTGGTGTCGGTTCTTCAAGTCTTCCAAACGCTCGGCTAGTGCCTTGTAGTTTGGATTGCCAGCATGTTTACGAAGACGACCTGTTAACTTGACCGAGATTTCCTTCGCTTTCTTATTCGGATCTGGGCTGCCAAGTACGGCCTCAAGCAGTTCAGCGTCCATCACCAGGGTATCGAGGTCATCTCGCACGGTGTCGACACGCACGTTCTCATGGATCAGCTCGATCGTTTTGGCGCCGAGCCTGTGCCACAGCAGTCGTCCCGTGCCCGTCGACGGCTTAAGCGACTCGTAAACCTGCGCAAGCCAGCGATAGTCTGTCTCATGCGGTGTCAGGAGCGGATCCGGCGACAGCGCCTCCCAAATGCGGCTGAGCACGCTGAAGTCTGAAGCAAAGGCATCTCTGCGCTCGTCAGTGGGCAGGCAATCCTGAGCTGCGATCAGGCCTTCGTAGCCGCTCAAGGTTCGGTCTACGCCAGCAAAATACTCCAGGCATTTCTGGATAGCTGACGGTAGCATTGCGACCAACTCTGCGATGTTGGAGACAGCCTTCTGAACACCCTTCTCGTCAAATTGCAAAGCTTGTGCGACATCGTCGAAGATCCCAAGGTAGTCAACTATCAGCCCGTGGGTCTTTTGCTCACCATAGGGGCGGTTCGTGCGGCAAATCGCCTGCAGCAGTGTGTGATCCCGCAATGGTTTGTCGAGGTACATAGTCTGCAAGATGGGAGCATCGAAACCAGTCAGCAGCTTTGACGTTACAATTATGATCTTTAGAGGATCTTTCGGGTCTCTGAAGCGATCAAGAAGCTTTTCCTCTGCGTCTCGATCCCTCTTGTACGCATCGTACTTAGGCTCGCCACTGTTTACCGAGATGACCACATCCGAGGTTTCTGGTGGAAGGAGCTTGTCCAGCTCTTGCTTGTACAACAGGCAGCTTTTGCGATCGAAGGTGACCACCTGTGCCCCGAACCCGTTTGGCTGAACCTTGGATTGGAAATGCTGCGCTATGTCGCTGCAAATCGCGCTAATCCGCTCGGGCGCCTTAACCAGGATCGACATCTTGGCCGCGGCTTTGCCCAGTTTGTCCCTATCCTCGTCCGTAAGACCTTGGGTCAGTTCCGCATACGCTGTCTCGATAGCTGCCTGATCAATATGGAGGTCTACCAGCCTTGGTTCGAAGTGAAGCTCCTTAGTAGCGCCGTCCCTAATAGAGTCATTCAACCCATATCGGCTCATGTAGCCGTTTTCATCGACCTCTGACCCGAAGGCATAAAACGTATTCTTGTCAGCACGATTGATGGGGGTGCCGGTCAAGCCGAACAGGAATGCGTTCGGCAACGCCTCGCGCATCTTCCGACCCAAATCACCTTCTTGGGTCCTGTGCGCTTCATCTACCATGACGATGACGTTGTCGCGGTCGTTAAGCACGCCGTCCGCCTCGGCGAACTTATGGATCGTTGTGATGACGACTTTGCGAACATCCTTGGCCAGTAGTTCGGACAGCTCTTTACGGCTGTCGGTTCGCACCAGGTTGGCCATGTCTGTAGCATAGAAAGTGCCGGCGATCTGGCTATCGAGGTCGATGCGATCAACTACCACCAGCACTGTTGGGTTCTTAAGCGCTTGGTGCAGTCGAAGCTTTCGGGCCGCAAAGAGCATCAGTAGCGACTTTCCAGAGCCCTGGAAGTGCCAGATCAGCCCCTTGCGCACCTGGCCAGCGACAACACGTTCGACGATCTTATTGACGCCCTCGACCTGCTGGTAGCGGGCGATGATCTTAATGCGCTGCTTGCCCTTCTGCGTGGCGAAGGCGATGAAGTTGGCGAGCAGGTCCAAAACCATCGCCGGGCGCAACATGTCCGTGACCGCTTTTTCGACCTCTCCCATCGATTGCAGAACATCGTCATCCGTCCGCCACGGGCCCCAGAGGTCGACGGGCATCCGAACGGAACCGTAGCGGTATTCCTTCCCCTCGGTGGCGACCGAAAAGACGTTCGGCACGAACAGCTCCGGCACGTTCTGCTCGTAGTCGTCATGGACTTGCAACGCACCATCAAGCCAGCTCTGGCTGGAGCGGACCGGCGTCTTGGCCTCGATCAGAACGAGCGGCAGGCCGTTGACCAGAAGCATTAGGTCTGGGCGTTTCTCGGTTCTGCCGGCGCGGAAGGTGAACTGCTGGGTGACGACGAAGCTGTTCTGTTCGATGTCATCGAAGTCGATCAGGCGGATGGTGACATGCTGGCCGTCGGCGCCAAAGGGCATGGAACGTTCACCGAGCATCCACGCGGCAAATTCCTCGTTGGCCTTCACCAGCCCGTCCGAGCGTGCGCTCATGATGATGGCGCGCAGGCGGTAGAGCACGTCGTCCACGCGCGACGGGTTGGCGGCAATGTCCGGGTTCAGGCGGATCAGAGCTTCACGCAAATAGGGCTCGACGAGCGCCTCCTGCGCCTGCCGCGAAAGATCGGCGGGGGCGACGAAATGCCAGCCGAGGCCAGAGACCGCGCCACCTTGCCGAGCGAGGCCGGGCACGACGGCGGGTGAACTGGTGCTGCCCGCGAGGCGGTCGCGGATGAAGGCTTCGACGGTGTTGGCTTCGTTAAATGGCATCGGCATCCTTTGTCTGCAAAGACTGTTGTGCTGCAATGCGCGATAGCTCACGTGATCGTTCGACTCGACGCAGGTTTTCTTTTCTCCCAAGGCGCAGGTGTAACAACGTGCTCGCTAGCTCTTCCTGACTATCCATCGACAAGTTTGGCAATTCGATGGACCTAACGTCCGTCTGATTGACACTTGACTGGTTCACAGCGTCCTTTCTCAATTGAGCAATCTGCCTGCGCACCTGAGGATGATTTATCTGATCCGCGACTAAGGAAGGAATAGCATCACTCAACTTCAATCTGAGCCGCATCATATTTGACTCGAATACAGCGATTTCTGTTAGCTTGGGAACCAGTGCGCATTGGCCAACGTACTCTTTGCTATTCACACGGTTAATCAGAACGTCGTCTTCGCGAAGTGAAAACTCTTCGCACTCCTGTGGACTCGCTCTCAGCCTCTTCCAGTTGCTTTGATCCAAAAGGAATCCATTGTCGAATGTGTCGATGCGAACAATTCTTGTGCCTGATCCGTAGTCAGAGGCAGGTTTGTACAAACCGTTTTTTGGACCGTCATCAATTAGATCGCCCAGCAAAATTCGTTCGGGTGATCCCGCCCACGTTTTGTTCAACAAAGATAGAATGAGATCGCTGGTGCGCCTCTCGAAGTTCATTAGCGAGTTCTCATGTGCTTGAAACGCATGAAATAGTTCGACGAGACGTGCCTGCTCCTGAATCGGCGGCAGAAGGAACTCGAAGTCTGCAAGGCTCTTCCAATTCGTGCGCGGCGACAGCGAGCCCGCAGAGGTGCCGACAGCATGATCGAAGAACGCATCGGTCTGGCAGATGAACGGTAGCAGTTCCGGAATCAACGCATCACTCGACGGCTCAAGCACATAGATGTCGCCCGAGCAGACGCCTGAAAAATCCGCCACAGCGACCTTGCGCTGATACGCTCGCCGCTTGCCGAACAGGACCTGTCCGGGTTTGAAAACGGAGTTGAAGGTCGTTCCGTCCGCGATGTCGGCCCAACGGCGAATACGCAGATCACCGGGATCGATGTGTTCCAGCCCGACAACACGCTCATAACCCTCAGCTTCCGGGTCTTTCGCGCGCGTCTTTGACAACCGCACAACATCGCCGAACGCCACGCGCTTCCAGCCGGCCTTGTTGGAGATCACCTGCTCAAACATCAGCGTCCTCCGCCGGTGCGAGCCCGTCGAGCATGTCGACCAGCGCATCCATGCCGGTCCAAAACTCCCGCCCATCGGCATCGAAGTTACCCCAGGCCAAAGCCAGCGAAACAGCATCCTCTGCGGCGACCTCCGCCTTTGGCTTTTTCACAAAGCGGGCAATTGACAGATTCCCCTCCGCCGCCAGCACGTCCGCATTGCTGACCACGGCGGCGAAGCCAGGTTCGTCACGGAATGTCTGATAGGTGGCAAAGATACGCTCCTGATGCGCGTCGCGCAGGAAGCTCTGCGCCCGCTCGCGCGCGATCTCGGCCACCGCGTCGATGAACAGGATGCGTCCCTGTCGTTCGACCGGCTTGCGGCTGCGACAGATGATGACGCAGGCCTCCATTGGCGAGTTGTAGAACAGCCCCGGCCCGAGCCCGAGCACGCATTCCACCAGATCGGCCTCGATCAGCTTGCGCCGCATCTCGGCCTCTTCGTTGCGGAAGAGCACGCCATGCGGGAACAGGATCGCGCAGCGCCCGGTCTCGGGGTCCATGCTGTGCAGGATGTGCTGGAAGAAGGCGTAGTCCGCGCGCCCCTGCGGCGGGGTGCCTAGGAAGTTGCGTCCCCAGGCATCCTTCTCCCACGCGCCGCGGTTCCATTTTTTGATGGAGTACGGCGGATTGGCGAGAACCACGTCGAAAGTACGAAGTGTGTCCCCTTCGACGAATGCTGGGTCGGACAGCGTGTTGCCGCTGGAGATCTGGAAGTCCGATACACCGTGGATAACAAGGTTCATTCGAGCAATGGCGGCGGTGATGCTGATCAACTCCTGCCCATAGAGGCCCATGGTACGCGTGTCGCCGCCGCTGCGTTTCGCCTCAGCAAGGCAAGAGATCAGCATGCCACCGGTACCGCAGGTGGGATCGTAGATACTCTCACCGGATTTCGGTTCGAGCATCTGCGCCATGAGGTGGACCAGCGTGCGGTTGGTGTAGAACTCCTGCGCGGTGTGGCCGCTGTCGTCGGCGAACTTCTTGATGAGGTATTCGTAGCCGTTGCCAAGCTCGTCCTCGGGCACGGCGGCGAGCGTCAGGTCGTGTTTAGAGAAGTGCTCGATCAGGTTCTTGAGCGTCGCGTCGGGCATCTGCCCCTTGTCGGTCCAAGGAGCGTTGCCGAAGACGCCCTGTAGCCGCTCGGGGTTGGCTGCCTCGATAGCCAGGAAGGCAGAGAGCAGCGCCCGGCCGACATCTTTAGAAGCACTGCGCACGTCGTTCCAATGTGCACCGTTGGGGACTACGAAACGATCGTTCGCTGTATCCGTCGCGTACCCATCATCGCCGGTTTCCTCGAACGCCGCTCGATAATCCTCGTCCCAAACATCGGTGAGACGTTTGAAGAACATCAGCGGGAAGATGTACTGCTTGTAGTCGCTCGCATCGACAAGACCCCTGAGCAGCGTTGCGGCGCCCCAGAGATAACTTTCGAGCTCACGTTGGGAGAGATGTTCGGTCATTGCAGCCAGCCTCCCTCGGTCAGCACATTGCGCAGATGATCCTCGGTCGTACGCGCGTCGGCGAGAGCCGTCTTGAAGGCATCTAGAGCCTCGGGGAGCGGAGGGATGTCTTCACCGACGGGCGGCAGAACGTAACGGGAGATGTTGAGCGTCCACCCTTCCTTTTTGATCTCGTCGATGGTTGCAACCTTGGCGCGATCTTCGACATCTTCGAAGTCGCGATACCAGGCGACGATCTGGTCGCTGTGCCCCCTTTCGAGGAAGTTTTGCGCGCGACCTTTCCGGAACAAGCTCGAAGCATCGATGATCAAAACCTTGTTCTTGCGCGCGGCTGGTTTTTGACGCCTGAGCACCACCACACACCCAGCCAGCTGAGTGCCGTAGAAGAGGTTCGGTGCCAGGCCGATGACCGCTTCGATCATGTCGTTCTCGAGCAAGGCTTGACGGATACTTCCTTCAGCTGCCTTCCTGAAGAGTGCGCCCTGCGGAAGAACCACCGCCATCCTGCTGTTTCCCGTTTTCGCCATCGACGCGATCATGTGCTGGACGAATGCATAGTCGCCGTAGCTGTCAGGCGGAATACCGAATTGCGCCCTGCCCCAAGGGTCTGCTTCCCAAAGCTCTCGCCCCCATTCCTTCAGAGAAAATGGCGGGTTGGCGATAACGCAGTCGAACGTGGCAATACCACCCGTAGATGGATCTGTGAACGCCGGGTTGCCCAGGGTGTCTTCACGGGCGATCTGGAAGTCCTCTATCCCGTGCAGGACCAGGTTCATGCGAGCGATCGCAGAAGTAGTCAGGTTTTTCTCCTGGCCATACACTTTGCCATAAAACGTCCTGGGATCGCCCCCGTTCCGCACGACATGTTCTATCGCACCGAGTAGCATACCACCTGTGCCACAAGTGGGATCGTAAATGCTTTCGCCTTCCTGAGGGTTCAGCAATTCGACCATCATCCGCACGACGCTGCGCGGAGTGTAAAATTCGCCAGCTTTGTTCCGCCTGGTCACATCGGCGAACTTTCCAATTAGGTA
This sequence comes from Ruegeria sp. CH6, assembly GCF_056537005.1. Lineage (NCBI taxonomy): Bacteria > Pseudomonadati > Pseudomonadota > Alphaproteobacteria > Rhodobacterales > Roseobacteraceae > Ruegeria > Ruegeria sp. CH6. The sequence goes on from NZ_JBQFQS010000002.1 coordinate 749,535, forward strand.
TTCGTAAGCATCACCAAGGACATCTGAGCTGACAGCTTTGTTCCCCAATTGGATATCCGAGAAACCTTCAAACAAGTCTTTGAGAAGTTCATCAGAGAACTTTTCTTTGTTGCTCCAATCGGCCGTTCCGAAAACGCGGAAGAGCGTGTCTGGGTTGGCCCGCTCAATCTCCCGCATCGCATGATGGAGAGCTGCACCGACATTCGATACCGTTTCGCGAATATCGTTCCAGTGACAACCGTCGGGGACAACGAAGCGGTGTATCTCAGGAAACAACGTCGGATCGGCTTCGCCGTAGATCTCCTGTGCCTCGCTCGTCTCTTCGTCCCAAACGTCGGAGATGCGTTTGAAGAACAGAAGCGGAAGGATGTAACCCTTCCAGTCGGTGCGGTCTACCGCGGATCCGCGAAGCGTGTTCGCGGCTTCCCATAATGTTGATTTCAATTCATCGGTCTTAATATTCATGCTGCACATAAGACACTAAAGTCAGGGACTTGCAATGGTGGAAACCTTTTGATGCAAGCGCATATTGCTCCGCGACGTGATGCAACCTAACTCCTTGTAATTGATATAATATCCAGAAGGTCTTCGTCTGGAGCGATGAAATCCTGCTGCCTTGTTTCCCGGTGCAAAGCGCGGTCCACTGGTTGCGCTTGTATGCATATCGCACCAAGCGTTCAATTGTCGCTCTGACCCTCAATAATCTCTTTGCCCCAAACCCAAGCCGAAATTTCCTCCAGTCTTTCCCCAGCAACGACAATCAGTCGTTCAGTGGTGCCGCCAATGTCGATATCAGGCAAGCCATCGATGTAATCCGATGCGACAACCCAGGCCTTCCCCGGAGCACTCTTCATTCCATCCCATATGTCTTCGACATCGGGCAAGTCTTCAGCATTTGGAATGAGTTCGGTGCAATCAAATTGCTCCATCGCCATTTTCTGACCCGCCTCTGGGTCATCAGGATTGGCCATAGCTCCCTCCAGACCAGCCATATCTCGCGCTGTGTCGCAGGCATCCTGAACTTCAAGAGCTATCCCGCCTGCGATTACGGCGACACCAACGAATGGTATCGCCTCGCCCACTGACGTAGCCGTGGTACGTGCCGCACCTTTAGCCATTCTCTGTGAAACACGCTTGGATGTTTTGCGAACGACCTCACGCGAGGTCTTTCTCGCAGCCAGTTTGCTGCTAGCCTCGCGAGCAGCAACAGTACTAAGCCCCGCTGCCGACGCAACTGACGACACAGCCGTGTAGACGCCGCTGATGGTCACAGTGGCGATATTCAGACCGACCGAAGCAATCAATAGAAAGCCAAGAACTGCCTTGGTCGTCAGTCGTACAGCTCGAAAAATCATTCCAGAAGTCCATGGGTGTTCAAATCGTTGTATTTAGTGGGTGGTAGATCGCCCTCTTGATCAGCACATGGGGCTGATGGTTGATGACCACTTTTGATTTTCTGCCGATTTAGTGTTCCCAGACGCCAAACGTTGAGATTTAATTTGAACCCCTGTCTCGATAGCGGAAAGCAAGCCTTTGAAGTGTTCTTGTGAGTTTAGGAGAGAGGTCATTGTCCTTAAGCAACTCTCGAACGATCCGCTTCGCTTCACCGTACTCATTCAGCGCATTTTTCCCTTGTCCGCGAGCGCTCAACACATCGCCCAACGCAAAATGACAACGAGCTAAAGAGTACTGATGCTTTGCGTTAAAAAGTTCTTCCGTTTCAATTGCTTTTATGACCTTCAAAGCACCTTGATAACAGGCTTGCGCTTCGACCAAACAATTTAGTTTCTGAAGCGCCGTGCCCAGCCTGACGTAGTTGCTCTCAATAGAGTCTCTCAGCTTTGTGTGTGCAAAGTAACCAGATAATTCGCTTGGGGTCTCAAGGGCTTGCAGGGCCTTCTTATACCATATTACCGAGTTTTCTGGTTTGGCCAAGACGCTGAAACAATCACCGACTCTAAGGTAACAATCTGCCAAGTTTAATCGCACTAACGTTCTTCTGGATTTTGACTCGTCCGCAACGAGTTGTTCAAGAACCTCAATCGAAGCAAGAAAATGTTTTTGCGCTTCATCAACTTTGCCTTGCACGCGTAAATTTTCTCCGAGAAGAGTCGAAATTTTTGCCAGCTTTGCAATCTGCTCGAAGGAACTGTCCAACTCAATGTAGGCATTTTGCAAATGCCGAGCCCTTTCGAACCGCGTTTGTGCCGCCTCAATCTCGCCGGTGGCCATTGTAGCAATCCCCAGCCCTATCAAACAATCGATTACTTCAATACATGGTCCGCTCTCCGAAGAACTATCTTCGGCTTGGGACACGAGAACCGACAATGCTTTCTCGTACCACGACTTTGCCTCTTTCGCTTCGCCAAGTCTGTTTGACACTTCTGCCAAATTTTTGAAACAACCTGCCAAACCGTTTTGCAGACGGAAATGTGAAGGTTCCACCTTGGCTAGCCTTTGGTATACCAGCAGCTCATCTTTATAACGGGAATGCGCAAGTGAATAATCGGCTCGTTTCCGAGCCCCATATCCTAACGAACGACAAGCGTTTGCAAGTCGACTAAGTTTTGGCCCATTTGAGGCGTCGTTCTCAAGCAAAGGCAGCTCGCGGTCAACGGCAACTTCTAAATACCGATCAACTTCAGCCCTACCACCACCAATTTCTAAGGCTTGAACGACTATATACAGAAGATCAGTAGGAATTTTTTGTAACGATGACCTGCTGGACGAAAAATTGTATTCAAGAAACCACGCAGCCGAAACGGCGCCCTCGTAATTCCCGCGGTTGCCCTCTACATCGACCAAACGAGCGCATGCTAGGACTGCAAGTTCGCTGTCACCATCTAGCATCCTTGTTTTCGCAATAGATAATGCTTCAAACAAATCGTCATCGGACAGATCTTCAAACTGATTTGGGTCCTCAACGAGCTCTTCTAGAATGGTATCGAGCGCCAAAAAGAGTTCTTGGTCTTCTGGCCATTCGGGTATTTCCGACTTGGCCAGACCGCTTTCTCTGTATTCATTTGCGGCGTCAAAAAATAGCCTTTCAGTGAATACGGCAATGTCATTTCTGGACCTGTCTACGACATCCTGTACAAACCTGTAGGTACGTTCGCCTGCTTTCAAGGGGTCTCGGACGTTGGGTTGAAGTCTGGCTTTGGCCAGTCTCTCAACGAGATCAACCACAAACTTCGGCCCCAACATTGATGCCATCATAAGGGCTCGCCGAACCTCGGCCGGCGTGTCCGCGAAACGTTCTAACACGACTTCTTCGATTGGCAGATCAGCCTTGGTCAGAATTGCTTCGCGTCCACCCTCGGTCAGCGCGCCAGCCAGACTATTCCCTTCAAAGAATCTCGGTTTTCTCGACACCCAAGCAAGTAACTGTTCCAGTTTGCGAGGATTGCCTCCGGATTTGCTAACCAGAGCTGCTACATCTCCGTCCTCAATGCCAGGCAACGCTCTTTCCAGTGCTTCGCTCAAGTCATCGACTGGTTCGCTTAAGTCTATGTCTATCCTTTGACCTGAATTTAGTGATCCTCCTGGTTGGCTTGCGAATTCGCCCAGCTCTTCGACCCGTTTCTCAACCGCATGGATCAAAACACGGGAAATTTTGCTTGGCAGTTGACGTCGATCTTCCCCGTCTACCCAAAACGATAGCTGTCTGCTCCAATGCGTGATCAAAAGCAAAATAGGCCAGTTTTCATTTGTCGACCGTGCGATAAGCTTCTCTAGAAAAGTAGCCATCGCAATGTCCTTGTCCGCAAACTGCGCGTCGTCAACCAGAACAACCAGTGGTATTTTCGCGAATTGTTTGGATGCAGGTGAAAAAAGCCTCGACAGGTCATCAAGCACTGCATCCACCACAGAATCCAATTGCTCACGACTGTCAGAAAGCGCATCGTCTTTTTGTGTCGCGTGACGATGGATAATCTTTCCAATTTTTAAGCCGCTTTGGCCAAGTCGCTTTATTACTCCAAGCCCCGCAAGCTCCACGCCGATCTCCGCAACCTCAAGACTCAGATCAACTGCCAAGTCTAAAGCATCATCCTTGAACTCTTTGCCACTTTTCGCTCGACGAGTAGCAAGGCGTGCGGACATTAGATGAGGCAATAAATCCTCAAGGCTATTGAAAACCGTGTTGCCTGGATTTGGGCCATCTGCGACCTTCATTCCCCACCACAAAAACGCGGGCTGCTTAGTATGGCTGCAGTTTTCGGATGCTGGCATAACCTCCACAGAGTCCGCTTCACGCAAATACTCATCCGGCCAATAGTGATCGGGATCGCGCTCTTTCGACAAATACTTAAAGAACTCCATTGCCAATCGCGTTTTTCCTAATCCGCGCTCAGCGTGTACAAGAACAACTCGTTGCTGCGCTCTGGATTCTGGCGTGTTTTGGTCTCTGTAAACTTCTGATGAGACTTCATCGAAAACATCGATTAGCTTCTGCAAAGCTTTCTTTCTGTTCGTCCCGCAGAAAACCAATTCAGATGGCATATAGACTTACCCTTTTTGCATATTTTCTAATGAAGGATGCGGTTCAATCCCTTAATCTAGGATTTGCCGTCATTGACTTGTCAAGGTTAGACATGAAGCCCGGAACAAATGGCTTTACAAGGAAGAACAATCATCAGGTTCTCAAGTAAACTTGTCTCCTCGTTCTTCAGCAGTCTTCAGAGTTGGATTACAAACTGAAATCACATCTTGCACCTCCAGTGAACTGAACACTTCGACAACCTCAAAAGGGAATTTCATGATCGCCTATCCCGTCCAGACTTGAAGGCAGAAAGGTGTTTTTGCCATTTCCTCCTTCAGTTGCCGGTGGCTCATAAGCGGGCCCTCTGGCGACTTTAGCCAATACTTCGTCTACAGTTGGGCGCCGCCAAGACACAGGGCTTTCGCCCAGTTCAGCAAAAACACCGCACTGCATGACCCTCCTGTCGATTTGTCCGTAGAGGGGCTTCAATGCTTCTGTTGCTAGAAAGCTTTGCCGTCCAAAAACCGTATGGTAGCGACAGTTGTTAAAAATGGTTTGCCACCTTGTCGGATAGCAGGCTTTGAGCTGTTGCGGGTCTTGCCAAAAGGTCCAACACCGCACGCCATAGCTGCGCAATAGCGTGATAGAGGTCTCCAAGAAATCCATGGACCCTAACTGGGCGGCCTCGTCTATCAAGAAAAGCGTATGACGTGATTGTTCCGTTCCTCGACTTATACGCGTTGAAATCAACGTTTCCATCCAGATCCTTATCAGAGCGGCATGGCTTTGCAGATAGGCAGGCGGCAGGACTAAGTAGATGGAGACATGCTTTTTGCCGTCAAAAATGTCACCGCCGAAACTTGAAGTACTGGTTGCTGTTCTAACTACATCGCCCCGAAAAACCTCAGTAAACCTCCTTGCAGAAGCCAAAATGCAAGCCATTGTTCGATCCGCCTCAACAGGAAGTGCATGGGCGCCAACTGAGACAGAACGCTCTTTGGAGCGGGCCATGTCTTTTATGGTCAAGCGAACATCTTTTGGGCTCTGATTGAGGAGAAAATAGAGCTCATGAAGATTTCGGAGGGCTTTTGGGCTCTCAAGTGAAATATAAAGAAGCAACTGAGCCACCAGGTTGCGTGCGCTGACTTCCCAGAAAGGGTCGGCTCCGCTAATTTCATTAATTATTGAGGTAGCCAAACATGATGCATTCTCAATGGTAGGTTCTGATGCCAACATCAAATCCATTGGGTTCAATGCGGCGCTTTCGTAGCCTGTGATTCCAAATGGGTCTAGAACAATTACTTCTTGCCCCATGGCCTGCCGAACACCCGCTGTGGCTTTGCTCAATTCCCCCTTAGGGTCAAATGCGACCACTGATCCGCAATAATCTAACAAGGCGGGAATCGCCAACGTCCAAGTTTTGCCCGAGCCAGTTGGTGCAAACGTGATCAGGTGTCCTTCCTCTCCGGCTCTAATCTCCTTCTGACTGTCATTTGGCTTATATTTGCTGAATCCGATGCTCATTTGTTGAAATTCAGACTTACCGATAAGGATGCCTCCGGCATTCAACGGGTCCACTTCTGAGCTCATAGACTCTCCTTTTTTGTTGGGAAAGCTTGATATGAACTGTACAGGAGCCCCCTGCCATCAATTCGCGAGATGATTTTTTTACATGCCGCGCCCTTTGGTAGCATCAGCAATGCGAACTCGGAGGGCAACCAAAGCGCGTTCCGCATCGTCAATCTCAGCTCTGATTTGCAAGGCTTCTTTGTGATCAACCTTTCGGTCAGACAGAGCTTGGTGCATGGATCGCATAACCGCGGCCGCTTCCAGTACAATGCGATTTGTGGCGCGATAGAGATGTTCTTCTTCGTCACCGCTCTCGCTTTCAATACGATCGGCAGCCACAAAACGAGTGTCTTCAAGCAGGTAAGCGACTAGCCTTGCATCTGGCATTGCGCGGATAAGCGCTTTGATTTCATTTGCAGAGAAAACTGTACGATTACGCAAACGCGAGTAAAACGCGTCGTATTCTAATCCCATTTGGGCAGCAATATCTTTGGACGTATATCGCGTTTCTGTAGTCAAGATTCGATGCACCAGCGATGCGAACTCAACGCCTCTCATTTAAAAACTCCGCAAACCTAAAAATTACATTCTGCGATGCATGCCGACACGTGTCTAGCTTAACTGAAGATTTGTTATCGCATTGAAACAAGATCAGAAATTCGCAAAATCAAATGGGCCTTAGATTGGGCACGCTGCGGTTAGTTGAAGCTGTGTGTTTGAAGAAGCTTGGCCTGAACCGCGGACAGTACTTGGTTGATCCAATCTGCAGCACGATAGCGCTCGGGCTCAAATAGGTGAAAAATCCGTCGCGCGTGTTCCAGGTCAACCAAGGATGTTGCGGAATAATATGTTCGGCATTTTTTGACGTCTATGTGTGGGCTAGGTGCGGGCTTTAGGAAATGCAGATGCACCCATAGTATCGGTAAGTTATTGAAAGTAATGGCGCACCTGAGAGGATTCGAACCTCTGGCCTCTGCCTTCGGAGGGCAGCGCTCTATCCAGCTGAGCTACAGGTGCCTTGGCCGTTAGCTAACCCTGATACGATCCGGGTGCAACTGAAAATCTGCTCCTGATGCCAAGCTTTTGGCAACATCAGGCGAACAGATCATGGGCAAGCTCCAGTGCGTCGATCAGCGTATCGACCTCATCTGTTGTGTTGTACAGACCAAAACTGGCGCGGCAGGTGGCTGTCACACCCAGATGATCCATCAGTGGACCGGCGCAATGGTGACCAGCCCGAACCGCTACGCCTTTTTTGTCGAGAATTGTAGAAACGTCATGGGCGTGCCCTGCCCCGTCCAATGTGAAGCTGAAGATTGCAGCCTTGTTAGACGTCGTTCCCTGAACCTGTAGCCAGTTCAGCCCGGTAAGGCGCTGCATCGCGTAGTCACGAAGTGAGGATTCGTGCGCCGCGATATCATCCATCCCAAGCTCCATCATGTAATCGAGCGCGACACCCATCCCTATGGTTTGCACGATGCCAGGCGTACCAGCTTCGAACTTCATTGGTGGGTCGTTGTAGATGACCTGATCTTTGGACACTTCCTTGATCATGTCCCCGCCGCCAATGAAGGGGCGCATCTCGGCCATACGCTCGGATTTGATGTAGATCGCACCAGATCCGGACGGACCGTAAAGCTTGTGTCCGGTGATCGCATAGAAATCGCAGCCAATATCCTGAACATTGACCGGCATATGCACCGCGCCCTGGCTACCATCCACCAAAACCGGCACACCTTTGTCATGCGCGCCCTGTGTGATCGCTTTGACGTCCACAACAGTGCCCAGAACATTCGAGCAATGGGTGACTGCAACCAGTTTGGTTTTCGGCCCGATCGCATCAATCACGGCTTGCGGGTCCAGGGCACCGTCGGCGTCAACATCAACCCATTTTAATACAACGCCCTGCCGTTCCCGAAGAAAGTGCCACGGGACGATGTTTGCGTGATGCTCCATCACGCTGAGTACAATCTCGTCCCCCGCTTCCATCCGGGGCATGGCCCAACCATAGGCAACCAGATTGATACCTTCAGTCGTACCCGAATTCAGGACAATCTCATCCTCGTTGGAGACACCCAGAAAACGCGCAACGGTTCCGCGCACGGATTCATACTTCTCAGTAGCGAGGTTGGACAGATAGTGAAGCCCTCGATGAACGTTCGAGTACTCATGTGCATAAGCATTCGTCACCGCATCAATCACCACCTGCGGCTTTTGCGCTGATGCGCCGTTGTCGAGATAAGTCAACGGCTTGCCGTTCACCTCTCGTGACAGGATGGGAAAATCGGATCGGATCTTCTGAACGTCATACATGGGCGGGGATTCCCAGCATTGGTCCCCCAACGAGGGACAACAGGATAGTGATAACAACGGCGATAGCCAGCGCCGAAAGAACGAGAACGCCAAGCGCCTTGAGCGGAGATCCAAAGCGATGGGCCTGATCGATGAAGTGGACCGTGATGTAAAGGCCCAGCAAGAAAGCTGCAAAAGCCAGAATGTCCAACAGCCCGGGAAGGCTGATCAGCAACAATAGGCTGAAGGCCTGAACAGCGACACGCAGAAACTGAAGCCAGACCATCAGTATCATGATGTCATTGAAAGACCCTTTGCCGCCCATCTTTTGGCCGACCTGATAGAATGCGGCGATGCTGACGACCAGCCCACCGCCAACCACGGCGACATACAGGGTGATTGATCCGGCCAGATCCTGCATATCAGGGTCGCTTACGGGGTATAGGACGTTTGACAGAACCTGAAGCAAGGTGTTCAGAACAACGGCAAGCGCCAAAGCCACCCACAGCGCCTCGCGGTTCATATTCAGAGTCAACAACCTCCGCGCAGCTTCGGCGGGGTCTTTGACTGTCAGCAAAGCCAGATTACCCAATACGGCGACATTCATGCGGCAGGCCCTTGTGCTTGTCTGAAACCGGAGAACCAGAACCACACAAAAACCACAACCCACAAAAGACCCGCAGCTGTTTGCGCCGGTCCCGGTCCAATAAACCCGGCGATTAAGCCATTCAGCAGAACTAAAGGCGCTGAGGCCAAGAGCGCCCAGAACAAAGCAAGCCGGGCGCCATAGGATGTGCTTTTGCCTCCTACAAGCTTCGCCCCGAGATACGAAATCCAAGCCAGAAAATAGAACATCAACGGCAGGATGAAGACCGATCCCAGTAGCGCCCCGCCCAAGAGCATGTTGAGTTCAAGATTCTCAAGATGGGCGCGCCGGGCCAGACCGGGCAGCTGAGCAATAAAACCAACCACGCAGAACGCCATCACAAACGCTAGCGCTCGATCTTCGCGTGGCCCCATATCCAACAGGCGCCGCACCACACGGCCCGGCCCCCGATATGTGGCCACGATATCTGTGGTAACAGGCATTAGCCGCGCCGCGCCAGCCAGCCTTCCAGGCGCGTCACAATGTCTTCGGCCAGCGACTGATCTTCGATTTCATCCACGGCTTCTGCCAAAAACGCCAGCGTCAGCATATTTGTGGCGTCCTTCACGGGAACACCGCGCGAGCGCAAATAGAACAATGCTGTCTCGTCGATCGCGCCCGAAGTGGAACCATGCGAGCAGGCAACATCATCGGCGTAGATCTCGAGTTCGGGCTTGGCCAAGAACTGACTGTCGTCATCCAGAAGCAGCGACTGGCTGATCTGATAACCATCTGTTTTCTGGGCACCTTCTTTCACAAGGATCTTGCCCTGAAACACACCAGTGGCACCGTTTCGCAGAACCTTCTTGAACACCTGCCGGCTTTCGCAGTTCACCGCATCATGGGTGATGAAAACCGTATCGTCGTGATGAAAGTCGCCATCTCCGACGCAAGCGCCTGCAACATGGGCGATCGCATCGTCGCCCGTCAGCTCGACCACTTGTTCGTTGCGTGTCAGCACACCATTCACGGTAAGTGTAAATGATTTATAGACCGACTCTTTGCCCAGTCGCGTAAACATATGCGTTGCAGCACGGCGCTGATGATCGCGGCCCTGCGCTCGCACATGATGCAATGCTCCACCGTCGGCAATATCGATTTCCATGCACTTGTTAAAACGAGATGCAGCTGGACCATTTTCGAGGATCGTGACTTCGGCACCACTTTCAACGCGGACGATATGGTGCAGGATCGCATCCGATGTTTCCGATGCATGACGGTAGATCAGGCTGATCGGCTTCGACGGCTTACCTGTAACATGGATCGCAACACCATCGGTGGCAAAAGCGGTATTCAGCGCTGCCAGAGGGCGCTCGACCGGCGACTGACCACGAGCTTCCAGCACTCCGTAAAGCTCTTTGGCCCAATGGATGTCCTTGCAGCAAATATCCTCAAGACGATCGATGCTCACGCCCTCCAGCGACAGGTCATCTGACGCCTCAGCATTGAACACACCATCGATGAAAACGATCTTCAACCGGTCAAAACCATCGAACATCATGGGTTCGTCGGATTTGAACAAGGCAGCCGGAGTAGCTTCTGGGGACACCAGAGTATCGGGATGTGTGTACTTCCAGTACTCGTCCCTGCGGCTCGGCAGGCCCATTTCACGAACACGTGCGAGCGCTGCTTCGCGAGCAGCGCGCGTGCAACCGGCTTCGGGCAGGCTCAGCGATGCCAGCCGAGCCTCAGTCGCGTTTTGTTTGACTTCGGGCAAGGCCATCAGTTCACCTCAGCAAGGATGTCGGCGTAGCCGTTGTTTTCAACCTCAAGCGCCAGATCAGGACCACCAGTTTTGACGATACGACCATCTGCCATGATGTGCACAACGTCCGGTTTGATGTGATCCAGCAGGCGCTGATAGTGGGTAATGACAAGGAAGCCACGGCCTTCGTCACGCAATGCATTTACACCTTCGGCCACTAGTTTCATCGCATCGACATCCAGACCCGAGTCTGTCTCGTCCAAAATGCACATCTTGGGCTCAAGCATCGCCATCTGAAGAATCTCGTTGCGCTTCTTTTCGCCGCCCGAAAAACCAACGTTAACCGGACGCTTGAGCATATCAGCGTCGATCTTCAGGGATTTTGCCTTTGCGCGGATCACCTTGAGGAAGTCTGTCGCAGACAGTTCTTCTTCTCCACGCGCCTTGCGCTGGGCATTTACGGCGGTGCGCAGGAAGGTCATGTTGCCAACGCCGGGGATTTCAACGGGGTATTGGAAGGCAAGAAAGACACCCGCTGCCGCGCGCTCTTCCGGTTCCATCTCCAGCAGGTCTTCCCCGTCCAGAGTTGCTGAACCTTCAGTTACTTCATAGCCGTCACGCCCGGACAGCACGTAGCTAAGCGTCGACTTACCCGAACCGTTCGGCCCCATGATCGCGTGCACTTTGCCAGCCTCGACAGTCAGGTCGACGCCTTTGAGGATTTGCTTATCTTCTTCCTCAAGTTTCACGTGCAGGTTTTTGATTTCCAGCATTTTTTCCTCACATACTTCGATGCCGCCTGATTTGGCAGCTTTATCTGATTGATCTCTGCAGGCCCGGGCCGTCACATCTCTGACCGAGATGTGACGGCCGCAGCAGAAACCATTGGTTTGAAAGAATCTTGTCAGTTACAGCACCATCGGCTGGCATCTGCAGATAAGTGTCAGTGATCGGCTCTGAGCTTTCCTCGATCAGTCGAAAGCGATCACTATACTGAACAGTCGGAGACTTGATGGTTCGGTTTGCTTTTTCACCATTTCCACCCAGTCTGGCCCATACACCTGCTCGAACGAGTCTGGGTAGGCCCAGACGGCATTGTGGAACGTGAACGTGGTTGCCATCATCGCCAATGCACTTGTCCGTGCGAATTCTTTCTGCCTGCCGTTCAACAGGAACGAAATCAGAAAGATCGCGGCCATGGCCAGAACAATACTGATCAGATCCTGAGAACCGGCTTTTGGATCGCCCGGCACGCCGATCATCTGAAACTGGATATAGCGCGAAAGGAAGACCGCCCCGACCCCCAGCAGAAACGCTCCGATGAATGAAATCGGATATGAAAGGCGATGCCAGATGGTGTCCCCGGACCGTCGAGATGTGCCTTTTGACGCTTCCTCCGCCCGGGCATTGATGCGTTCGACGCGTGATTGGAAGGCTGACTTTTGTTCTTCTATCATCAACGCGTCTACCAAATTCACAAACTCTATATCCGCGTCTGGATACCAAGCGTTGGAACGGCAGGCAAATCACCATTTTAGGGTGAGCCAACAATTGCTGTTGCAATGCTGGCGCGACTCCGCCCGGCACTGCGCAAACCACCGTGCGGACAGCCGAACGCGGCGCAGAGCCAGTTATGGTCCGGGTGTCCAACATAGCGAATTAGCCTACAGATCCTTCAAGACTGATGGCGACCAGTTGCTGGGCTTCCATCGCAAACTCCATCGGCAATGCCTGAAGGACGTCTTTGCAGAACCCGTTGACGACCAGTGCAACGGCCTCTTCCTCGTCCATACCGCGCTGGCGGCAATAGAACAGTTGATCATCGTCAACTTTCGAGGTTGTGGCCTCGTGTTCCACCCGGCTCGAGTTATTCTTTACTTCAATGTAAGGCACCGTGTGGGCACCGCATTTGTCGCCGATCAACAGCGAGTCACACTGGGTATAGTTGCGGCTGTCCTTGGCTTTGGGATGCATCGACACCAGCCCACGATAGGTGTTCTGCGCCTTACCGGCACTGATGCCTTTCGAGACAATCCGCGACTTGGTGTTCTTACCCAAGTGCACCATCTTGGTGCCGGTATCAGCCTGCTGATAGTTGTTGGTGATGGCGATCGAGTAGAATTCACCCTGGCTTTCATTGCCGCGCAATATGCAGGACGGGTACTTCCAGGTCACTGCAGAACCAGTCTCGACCTGTGTCCACATCACTTTGGACCGATCACCCCGGCAATCGGCGCGCTTAGTCACAAAGTTGTAAATGCCGCCTTTGCCGTTTTCATCCCCGGGGAACCAGTTCTGAACCGTCGAGTACTTAACCTCGGCATCTTCCTCAATAATGATCTCAACCACGGCTGCGTGCAGCTGCGCTGTATCCCGCTGTGGTGCCGTACAACCTTCGAGATACGAAACGTAAGACCCCTTGTCGGCGATGATCAAAGTGCGTTCGAACTGACCTGTGTTTTCCGCGTTGATACGGAAGTAGGTGCTCAGTTCCATCGGACAGCGCACGCCCGGCGGTACGTAGACAAACGATCCATCCGAGAACACAGCCGAGTTCAGGGTTGCATAGAAGTTGTCAGAAACAGGAACCACAGATCCCAGATACTTTTTAACAAGTTCCGGATGCTCACGGATTGCTTCCGAGATCGAGCAGAAAATTACACCATGTTTTTTCAGCTCATCCTGAAAAGTCGTACCAACCGACACCGAGTCAAATACCGCGTCCACAGCAACCTTGCGGCCTTCTGCGGGTGCATCCTCTGCACCTTCCACGCCAGCCAGAATCATCTGTTCTTTCAGTGGGATACCGAGCTTCTCGTAGGTCGCCAGAAGCTTGGGATCGACTTCATCCAGAGATTTCGGCTTCTCCTCCATCGATTTTGGACGAGCATAGTAATACTGGTCCTGAAAATCGATCTTCGGATAGTGAACCATGGCCCAGTTCGGTTCTTCCTTCTGGGTCCAGCGTTCGAACGCTGCAAGGCGCCACTCGGTCATCCACTCAGGTTCGTCGTTTTTTTCTGAGATCAGGCGAACGATATCGGGGTTTACGCCTTTTGGCGCATACTCCATCTCGATATCGGTATCCCAACCGTATTTATAGGTTCCGACCTCGCGCACCGCATCTACGGTTTCCTGATCGACACCTTCTTTTACCTGGGTCTGGTCCAAAGCGGCCATGACTCACCCTCCGTCAGATCACGCGGCGCGCGCGCGATGCTTTTTCTCTTTCTCAAGCCACGTTTCCGCGAAACGCAGCACATCTTCTTCGGTCGTGTGAGGGCCCAGCGAAACGCGGATCGCGCTGGCTGCTTTCACCTCATCATATCCCATCGCGGTTAGTACCGCGCTGGCCCGGACCTTGCCGCTGGAACATGCTGAACCTGCGCTGATCGCAAATCCGGACAAATCCATCTGCATCACTTGTGTTTCACCCTTCCACCCGGGTGTCGCAAAACACAAAGTGTTCGGGAGGCGATCCTGACCTTTCCCGACAAAAATAGTAGCTTTAGAACCGGCCTCAAGGGCCTTTTCTAGAATATTTCTAAGTTCTGCAACCTTTTCCCAAACGCCATCAGCCAAATCCCGGGCAGCCGCTTCAGCAGCGGCACCGAACCCTGCAATTCCAATGACATTTTCCGTACCCGAACGACGCCCCATCTCTTGGCCACCGCCCTTGATCTGCGCAGCCAAGTCGGTTCCGCGCTTCATCACAACAGCACCAACCCCTTTTGGACCACCCAATTTATGGGCGGAAATCAATGCCATCTGCGCTCCCAGCCAGTTGAAAGCCACCGGCAGTTTCCCAAAGGCCTGCGTCGCATCCGTCACTGCGATGCCCTGCGGTAGCTTTTGGATGATCCCAGTCTCGGAATTTGCAAGCTGAAGCGTCGAATCCTCAGGGTCAGGCACATCGACCACCCCAAGACTTGAAACTGAAAGATCTTCGATAGACCAAGCCCTTACAGCATCATGCTCAACAGCCGAGCCATGCAGGTTACGCCCAGCCATTGTCAAAGCGGCACCCTCGGTAGATCCGGAGGTAAAGACAATGTCGGCTCCATCCGCGCCAAACGCTGATGCGATCTGTGCCCTGGCCTTTTCGACTACAGCCTTGGCTGCTCGGCCCTCAGCATGAACAGAAGACGGATTACCACATACTTCCATAGCCGCAATCATTGCAGACCGCGCTTCGGGTCTCAGCGGCGTCGTAGCGTTATGATCCAGATAAACGCGATTCATGGATGCATCTTTTCCTGCGAAAAAGCTGTCTGGACTTTATGCTCAACCTCTATACTCATCAGTCATCAACGACCGAAAACAGGTTGGGCACCGCAGGACACGGCGCAAGATCGTTCTTGATCACATCAGACAACCGTGTCTGATGCAGGAAAACATAGACATGAGCACTGAGGCTCTCCCACAAACGATTGGTCAGTGACTGTGCCCGGCTGCCCGATGACCCGCCCGAGGCACCAGCCCCCTTGTGCATTGCATCAACGGTCTCATCCACTGCAGCCAGAATCTCGACCACGCGAATCTCAGACGCCGGACGCGCAAGCCTGTAACCACCACCCGGTCCACGCACAGAAGCAACCAGCTCGGCGCGGCGAAGCTTAACGAACAACTGCTCGAGATACGGCAGGGAAATATCCTGACGTTCGGATATTTCACCCAACGTGACCAGCGAATCTGAAGGCTGTAGCGCGATATCGGCCAGTGCGACCATCGCATAACGACCCTTGGTCGATAGCTTCATTTGTCTTCCCTCGTGGCAAGTATCGCGCGAAAACATTGACGCCGCCGCAGCCAGTGCGTATCTCCCACTGACAGCGTCTTCACGCTATGTATCGTAATTAGAACCGTTCTAAGGTGCCTGACGGATATCGTCAAGTATATCCCGGGGCCATAAGAGAAAAAGACAGGACCAAAGCACACATGCCCGAGGTGATTTTTCCCGGACCCGAAGGCCGTCTGGAAGGCCGCTACCACCCGCAAAAGGAAAAAGACGCACCGATCGCCATCGTGCTTCACCCGCATCCACAGTTTGGCGGGACCATGAACAACAAGGTGGTCTACAATCTGCACTATGCGTTCTACAACATGGGCTTTACCGTGTTGCGCTTTAACTTCCGCGGCGTTGGCCGCAGTCAGGGTGAATACGATCAAGGCGTCGGAGAGCTGAGCGATGCCGCATCGGCGCTCGATTACCTGCAGTCGATGAACAACAACTCCAAGCATTGCTGGGTTGCCGGTTTCTCGTTTGGAGCGTGGATCGGAATGCAATTGCTTATGCGTCGCCCTGAAATTACCGGTTTCATCAGCGTCTCGCCGCCAGCGAACATGTACGACTTTTCATTCCTGGCACCCTGCCCGTCATCCGGCCTGATCATCAACGGATCAGCAGATCGCGTGGCACCGCCCGCCGATACCACCACTCTGGTCAGCAAGCTGCATGAGCAAAAAGGTATCACGATCACGCATACCGAAGTCGAAGGCGCAGACCACTTCTTCCAAGATCGTCACATGGACACATTGATCGATCACACCACGGAATATGTGAAGCGTCGTCTGACAGAGAACACACGCTGATGTCGGACACCATCACAACCCTGGCCTCGAAACTGGCCGAGGACACGATGAAAGTGATGGATGAAACCGGACAGGACCGGTTTTACGTCGAAGTCGGTGAACTGCTGGGCGCGTCCTCGCAGTCTCTTGAAGAGGCGTATCTGACCGAGATTCGCGTACGTCTGGCCGAACGCAAGGCCAGACAATTCGTAATCAAGCGGTTGTCCGACCATCGCTCAAAACTGAAGGCCATAGAAAAACAATGAATGACCGTTTGCCTGCACAGATCGCTTTCCTGAAACAGGCAGACAAACTGAAATCGGTCGAGCGGGCGAATGTCCTGCTCGATCAATCCCGACCCGAGAACTCTGCCGAACACAGTTGGCACCTGACCCTTTGGGCGCTGGTCATGGAGCCGCTTGCGGAGAAAGATGTCAGTATCAACCGGGTCATTCAGATGCTGCTGCTTCATGATCTGGTCGAGATCCTGGTGGGTGATCACCCAATCCATCTGAAAACTGATTGGCAGGCCGTTGCACTGGCTGAAAACAAAGCCGCAGAAGAGTTGTTTGGCATTCTCCCCGAGGATCAAGCGATTGCGTTTCTAAACCTCTGGCGCGAGTTTGAGGAAGACAAAACATCTGACGCCCGCTTTGCCAAAATTCTGGATCGTTGCCAGCCACTGTTTCAAGTACTGTGCGCCGGTGAGCCGCGCCCTGATCATCTGGACGTTGTGCAGAGCAATCTGGATGGTGGACGCGCCGCCTATCTCGAATACGCTTTTCCTTATGCCTATGGGCACGCCCGGCAGATGTATTCCGGGGATACGCCGACAGATACTAATCTGTTTACTCAACGGCTTCCGTTTCTCACAGAAGCCGATCAGCTAAAGTCTGTACAGCGCGCTTCACGTTTGCTGTCCGGTGACCGCTTTGAAAACTCGGCCGAACATTCATGGCACATCATGCTGCATGCATGGGTTTTGGCGGAATACGCAGAACCCACGGTTAAAACTGACCGGGTCCTCAAAATGCTACTGCTGCATGACATTGTAGAAATCGATGCAGGCGACCATCCGATCCACGGGCAGGTTGATCACGCAGCCCAGGCCGCCAAAGAAGAAGCTGCTGCATCGCGATTGTTTGGCATGCTTCCTGCGGATCAATATGAAGAGTTTCTAGCCTTGTGGCATGAATTTGAGGCCGCAGAGACGCCTGATGCCCGGTTCGCCAAAGCAGTTGACCGAATTCAAACACCGATTGCCAATCTGGAAACGGGCGGCGGATCGTGGATCGATTACGATGTAACCTTGGCACAAATTGAGAGCCGGGTTGGAACATCTGTACACCGGGGCTCACCAAAGCTTTGGGCGTGGCTCAGGCCGCAGCTTGAGGATTTTTTCTCAAACTCCAAACCCGCTGCCAGTTAGTTTCAGAATAGAAAAAGAGGCCCGAAAGCCTCTTTATCCTTTACCCGGCGGACGCCTAAACCGCTGTATCATCAAACCGTTCAACCATCTGGGCTGCATCAATTTCGACGGACCCCCCGCCAGCAAGCCACCCAAGCGCCACAATAAGAGCCGAAGCAAAAATGACGTATTTAGCAAATTTCGTCATGACAAACACTCGTTAAACTTAAAATCAAAAACATCTAAATAATAACATAACTCCCCCAGCCCTCATAGTCGGGATTACCTGACCTCATGGAAGATATCTTCAACTATGCAGTGACAGAAAGCGATCGACTGGCCAACGAATCCGCTTGCCCAGCATTCCGGTTTCGTGCTCAAGCTTGCGCGAAAATCAGCGAGAAGGTTCTGCCTGGTGCCCAAAGCTTATCTGATCCTATTGCTGGCTGTTGTTGCTGAAACCATTGGAACAACAGCCCTTCAGGCAAGCCAGCAATTTACCCGCTTCTGGCCATCTGTCCTTGTTGTATTTGGCTATGGATGCGCGTTTTACCTGATGGCTCTCACACTCAAGGTCATGCCGGTCGGCATCGTCTATGCGATCTGGTCAGGTCTGGGAATTTTCCTCATCGCGTTGATTGGATTTATCGTTTTTGGACAAAGGCTGGATTGGCCAGCCGTATTCGGTCTGACAATGATCATGGCCGGAATTCTGGTTATTCACCTGTTTTCGAAGTCAGCAGGTCACTGACCACCGGTTAGGGCTGGTATATTTGTTCGCGTCGCGTTATGCGCGCGGCAACTTCCCGTTCAAAGGCTGACCTCTCATGGACCTGCGCAATATCGCAATCATCGCTCACGTTGACCACGGCAAGACGACTTTGGTCGATGAGCTGCTTAAACAATCCGGTGCTTTCCGGGAAAATCAGGCTGTGGCCGAGCGCGCCATGGACAGCAACGATCTTGAGCGTGAGCGCGGCATCACCATTCTGGCCAAGGCGACTTCGGTCGAATGGAAAGGCACGCGCATCAACATCGTCGACACACCTGGTCACGCCGACTTTGGCGGCGAAGTAGAACGTATTCTCAGCATGGTCGATGGTGTTGTCCTGCTGGTGGATGCTGCCGAAGGCCCGATGCCGCAAACCAAGTTCGTGACCTCCAAGGCGCTGGCGCTGGGCCTGCGCCCCATCGTGGTACTGAACAAGGTTGACAAACCTGACGCCGAACCTGACCGCGCGCTGGACGAATGTTTCGACCTGTTTGCAAACTTGGGGGCCGACGATGACCAGTTGGACTTCCCCGCCATGTACGCCTCGGGCCGTTCGGGCTGGGCAGATATGGAGCTGGACGGACCGCGCAAGGACCTGACTGCCCTGTTCGATCTTGTCGTCGATCACGTCCCTGCCCCGAAACAGGCCGAGAAGAAAGACGAACCCTTCCGCATGCTGGCCACCACACTGGGCAGCGACCCTTTTATCGGTCGCATCCTGACCGGCCGTGTCGAAAGTGGCACGCTGAAAGCCGGTGACAGCCTCAAGGCGCTGAGCCGCGGCGGCACGCTGATCGAGAATTTCCGTGCGTCAAAGATCCTGGCCTTCCGTGGTCTAGCGCAACAGCCCATCGACGTAGCCGAAGCCGGTGACATCGTCACCATTGCTGGCATGAGCAAGGCAACCGTGGCCGACTCGCTGGTATCGCCGCAGGTCGAAGAAGCCCTGCCCGCGCAGCCTATTGATCCACCAACGATCACCGTGACCTTTGGCATCAACGACTCGCCTCTGGCTGGACGCGACGGCAAAAAAGTCCAGTCACGTGTGATCCGTGATCGACTGATGAAAGAAGCTGAATCGAACGTCGCGATCCGCATCACCGATACTCCGGGCGGCGAAGCCTTCGAAGTCGCTGGCCGTGGGGAATTGCAGATGGGTGTTCTGATCGAGAACATGCGCCGCGAGGGCTTTGAGCTCAGCATTTCGCGTCCGCAGGTTCTGTTCCGCGAGGAAGACGGACAGCGTCTGGAGCCGATCGAAGAAGTCACAATTGATGTGGACGACGAATACTCGGGGGCGGTTATCGAAAAGATCACCGGCGCCCGCAAAGGAGAATTGGTCGAGATGCGCCCCGCGGGTGCCGGCAAAACCCGCATCATCGCGCATGTGCCTTCGCGCGGCCTGATCGGCTATCACGGTGAGTTCCTGACCGACACTCGCGGCACCGGCGTTCTGAACCGCGTCTTTCATGGTTGGGCGGCACACAAGGGCCCTATCCCTGGTCGTCGTGCAGGGGTTCTGATTTCGATGGAGAATGGCCAGGCTGTAGCCTACGCCCTCTGGAACCTCGAAGAGCGTGGTCGCATGTTTGTTGGCCCGCAGACAGATGTCTATCAGGGCATGGTCATTGGCGAGCATTCGCGTGATAACGATCTGGAAGTGAACCCTCTGAAGGGCAAGAAACTGACGAACGTACGCGCCAGCGGATCTGACGACGCAGTAAGACTCACTCCGCATGTCCAGTTCTCGCTGGAGGAAGCAATCGCCTACATCGATGACGATGAGCTGGTTGAGGTTACACCCAATGCCATTCGTCTGCGAAAGCGGTTTCTTGACCCCCACGAACGCAAGCGCATGGCTAAATCAGCCTGATTTAAGGCAATTTCATGCCGAACAGTTTGGAAACAATGGCACACCTGTGACATTTTTTCATCCATTCTGAAAATGATCAGAAACCGAAGGCCTGCCGTTACGTCAGGTCTTCTTTCTGATTTCTATGGATAATCTACTTATAGGTGAGTCAACTTTAACGGAATCCCTCAAGTACGCCCTTGTAAATCCGGCCGGACAAAGGTGTATTTATGTCCAAAGTGTGACGTTGTTCATAAACACCGATGGTTTAACGGTGCATAAGGCAACGGAGTAAGTAAAGAGTTTCAAGGAGAGGCGCTATGCGCATCAAACCGCGTTTGTTATCTTTCGTTTTTGCTTCCGCGACATTTCCCCTACTGGCCGGTGGTGCAACACAAGCAGCCGAGAAATGTACGGTTCGAACAGCTAAGCAATCAGTTTCAACCGAAACGCTCTGCGCATGTACAGTCGTTGACGCGCGAATGTTGCGTTATATTCAGCGGCGCGCTGACTTCGAGGACATTCTTGCCCGCACCTTGAAAACCTGCCCGGGCTTTGCAGCGGTGCTCACCGACTTTCCAACAGCAACAGTTTCAGCGACCGATCAGCGGTCTGGTGACGGCCGTGCGAACGAAAATGATGAAGATGTCGTCGGCAGCGGCACCGGTGGTGGAACTGGCGGCAGTGGTTCGGGTGGCAGCGGCTCAGGCGGCAGCGGCTCGGGTGGCGGCTCCGGTGGGAGCGGTGGTGTAACTCCAACTGGCGGTGGTTCCGGCGGTAGCGGTGGTTCCGGCGGTAGCGGTGGTTCCGGAGGCAGCGGCGGTTCCGGAGGCAGCGGTGGTTCCGGCGGCAGCGGTGGTTCCGGCGGCAGCGGTGGTTCCGGCGGCAGCGGTGGTTCTGGCGGCAGCGGTGGTTCTGGCGGCAGCGGTGGTTCTGGCGGCAGCGGTGGTTCTGGCGGCAGCGGCGGTTCTGGCGGCAGCGGCGGTTCTGGCGGCAGCGGTGGTTCTGGCGGCAGCGGCGGTTCTGGCGGCAGCGGTGGTTCTGGCGGCAGCGGTGGTTCTGGCGGCAGCGGCGGTTCCGGCGGCAGCGGTGGTTCCGGCGGCAGCGGTGGTTCCGGCGGCAGCGGTGGTTCCGGCGGCAGCGGTGGTTCCGGCGGCAGCGGTGGCTCTGGTGGCGACGGCGGCGGCTCTGGTGGCGATGGCGGTGGCTCTGGTGGCGATGGCGGTGGCTCTGGTGGCGATGGCGGTGGCGGCGATGGCGGCGGCTCCGGTGACGGTGGCGGCGGCGATGGCGGCGGCTCCGGTGACGGTGGTGGCGGCGATGGCGGCGGTTCCGGTGACGGTGGTGGGTCCGGCGATGGCGGCACAACCGGTGGTCAAGGCGGCGCTGGCCTCGACTGATTAGGCTGCAGAACGATCAAAGGGCGCGATTACACGCGCCCTTTCCTATATCGGTTTCTCGAAACCAGAATTCGATAAGCTGTTTGAACTCAGCTTCTTCCGTATACACCAACCCATCTACGCGGCTGCTTGGGGTCCTGCATACGCAGGAACAGATATTGTGTCGCAGACCAGGGTTTAATCTTATTGGTCAGGTTATCTAAGACAAGATCGCCCTGGCCAGAACGATAAACCAAAACTGCATGAGCGTTCCGACGCGTATCCAGTACGGTAGCGATAAGCAGTTTACTGGGATCTATACCTGCCCTGATCAAATCTCTTTTTTTAAGCAGTGCGAAGTCCTCGCAATCTCCGCCCAGAGATGTTGGCAGCGCCCAGCGTTCACGCGTTTTGTACTGCGATTGATCACTCACCGAACGTGTCGAAGCGTTGACCTGCCGGTTGATTTGTTTGACCAGACGCAATTCCTGATGACTGGGAAGCGAAATCGCAGCCTTTTTTGCACAAGCCCAAGTGTATTGCCGGCAAAGTTGCTGAGCCCCGGCCGGTGGCGGTGACGCTGCCACGCTTGGAATAAAGGCAGTTTCTGCCGCGTTCGCGTTTGTTCCTGCGACGACCGATCCACAAACCAGCGCAACAAGCCCAATGGTCCGGGCTGAACCCGCAGCAGTGCGCGCAACAAATGCGCCAAACTTGATGCCAAACGATTTCATGCCTGTCCCTCAATCCATGACCAACGATTGATTGCCGCAAGCCAAGACCATATTCGGTTTTAGGAACTTATCCGTAAACACCTAGGCCAGTGCAATCTTAGCTCAAGTTGGAAGGCAAAAGCGGCGGAAATTCGTCACTCAATATGGCCATTTCTGCTCAAGAAAGTGGCATCAATGGACACAATCTGTGATAGAGTGATCGCTCAATCAGAGGTAATGCACCCTGCAAGCGATTGATTAAACATGCTTTTTTTAACTTAAAAACCACCCCGTGCATCGCAAGGGTGGCTCTATACGTCAATTAAGTGGCAGATGCCTCCACAACCTTGACGGCTCAATGTTTTTACTCGGATTCGACTGTGCGAACCGAGATGATTCTCATTCAGTGATCTCTACAACAACCAATTCACGTTCACTTGCCCCGCGAGCGTGATCCAGCGCTTTCTGGTATTCAGGTGAGTGGTAGCAATCCACAGCTGCGTCAACTGACGGGAAACGAGCGACGACATTTCGAGGTCGCTCTTTTCCTTCCAACTGAACATAGCGGGCTGCGCGCGCGATGAATTCACCACCGTGTTTCGCGATCGCCGGACCAGCCAGCTCTGCGTATTTTCCATAGGCCTCAGTGTCAGTCACTGTGACATGTGCGATCCAGAGTGCTGCCAATTTATCCTCCCAATACCTGTTCTGCGGCTTTGATCGCTGCATCGGAATTGGATGCATCTTTGCCACCGCCCTGTGCCATGTCCGGGCGACCACCGCCGCCCTTGCCACCCAATTCAGCTACGGCTGCCTTGACCAGATCGACCGCGGAAACAGTGTCGGTAAGATCTGAGGTCACACCCGCAGCTACCGCTGCCTTGCCACCCGCGTCGGCGATCAGCAGCACTGCCCCCGAACCCAAACGCGCCTTGTGTTCATCGATGAGCGCGGGCAGATCCTTGCCGGAAACACCGCTCAATGCCTGCGCAAGGAACTTTACGCCATTCACATCCCGGGCTTCATTATTGCCACCAGAACCAGGTCCACCGGCCATGGCGAGGTCACGGCGCAACTGCGCAACTTCGTTTTGCAGCGCTTTGCGCTCTTCCAGAAGGGACTTCACACGTCCGACGACATCATCGGGCTGTGCTTTAAGCTCCAGCGCAACCTGAGCAACGCGTTGATCCTGAGCGGACAGATATTTGAACGCTTCATCACCGGTCAGGGCTTCGATCCGACGCACGCCTGCACTACTGGCACTGTCACCCAGCACAATGAACGTGCCGATATCTCCAGTTTGGCGAACATGCGTTCCGCCACACAATTCGATCGACCAGGTCTCGCCATCGTGCCCTTTGCCCGAAGGCGCCTTGCCCATCGACACAACGCGAACTTCATCACCGTACTTTTCGCCAAACAGGGCCTGAGCACCGAGTTCGCGTGCATCGTCCGGTGTCATAATACGTGTTTCAACAGTTGAGTTTTGGCGAATGAAGTCATTCACCTCCCGCTCAACCTTTTTGACTTCTTCAAGCGTCAATGCCTTGGAATGGCTGAAGTCAAATCGTAGACGATCCGCGGCATTCAGCGAACCACGCTGTGCTACATGATCTCCCAATGTCTCCCTCAACGCCTCATGCAGCAAGTGTGTGGCCGAGTGGTTTGCCCGAATGGCGGTCCGGCGTGCATGATCGACCTCAAGTTCCACTGCATCACCCTTACCGATGGTGCCGTGATCAACAGTGATTTTGTGCGCGTAGACCTTGCCATCTGCAAATTTTCTGGTGTCTTCGACGCGGGCGATATCATTGCGATCTTCCAGGCGACGAATTTCACCGGTGTCGCCGATCTGACCACCCGCTTCACCATAGAATGGCGTCTGATTGACAATCAGCCAACCGCTGTCACCCTTTTCGATTTTGTCGACCAGCGCACCATCAACGACCAGCGCAGCCACCTGCCCTTCGGCTTTTTCGGTGTCGTAGCCGAGGAAGTCTGTTGCGCCTGCCGTATCCAGAACATCGAACCAGACGGCCTGATCTGCGGATTCACCCGAACCGGCCCATGCCGCACGAGCCTTGGCCTTTTGTTCGGCCATCGCAGCATCAAAACCATCTGTATCGACGGTGCGACCCTTTTCGCGCAAGGCATCCTGTGTCAGGTCCAGCGGAAATCCGTATGTGTCATATAGTTTGAATGCAGCATCCCCGGGCAGCGCCTCGCCTTCCGACAAACCGGAAACTTCGTCGTCCAGCAGTTTCAGACCGCGATCAAGGGTCTGCTTAAAGCGGGTTTCTTCCAGCAGCAGCGTCTCTTCGATCAAAGCCTGCGCTTGTCCGAGTTCCGAGTATTGCGCACCCATCAACTGCACCAAGGTTGGCACCAACTGATACATCACCGGATCCTTAGCACCCAGCAGATGTGCGTGGCGCATGGCACGGCGCATGATCCGACGCAGAACATAGCCACGCCCGTCATTCGAGGGCATGACCCCATCAGCAATCAGGAAAGATGTCGACCGCAGGTGGTCCGCAATCACACGATGGTGCACGTTCTGATCCCCATAGGGATCGACATTAGTGACATCTGCCGAAGCCTCGATCAGTGTCTTGAACAGATCGGTGTCGTAGTTGTCGTGGCTCCCCTGCAGCAAGGCACCGATCCGCTCGAGCCCCATACCAGTATCGATCGACTGCATGTCGAGTTCCACCATCGAGCCGTCTTCGAACTGCTCGTTCTGCATGAAAACGATGTTCCATATCTCGATGAAGCGGTCACCGTCTTCTTCGGCCGAACCCGGAGGGCCACCCCAGATGTGGTCGCCGTGGTCATAGAAAATCTCGGTGCATGGTCCGCAAGGACCAGTTGGGCCCATCTGCCAGAAGTTATCGCTGGTAGAGATACGAATGATCCTGTCCTCGGGAACACCGACCTTTTTCCAGATTTCGAACGCTTCGTCGTCAGTATGATACACAGTGGTCAGCAGTCGGTTCTTGTCGATGCCGAATTCCTTGGTGATCAACTCCCAAGCAAATGGGATCGCCTCGGGCTTGAAGTAATCACCGAATGAGAAGTTGCCGAGCATTTCAAAGAACGTGTGGTGACGAGCCGTATAACCTACATTGTCCAGGTCATTGTGCTTGCCGCCTGCACGCACACATTTCTGCGCCGTCGTGGCACGCTGATAGTCGCGTGTTTCGACACCAGTGAACAGGTTCTTGAACTGCACCATGCCTGAGTTGACGAACATCAGAGTCGGGTCGTTGCGCGGCACAAGCGGGCTGGACGCGACCACTTCGTGCCCTTGCTTGGCAAAGTAGTTCAGAAAGGTTGAGCGGATATCGTTCAGCGTTGGCATAAGGCTCTCTCAGCGCGCATTCAAATTGTTCTGCGAAGGTTTATCCCCGTCCCCCCGGATAGTCCACAGCATTGGGACCACTAACGAAACAAGGCGGCCCGATTGGACCGCCTTGAGTAAATTGCAGTGGTTCTGACGTCCCCAAAAGGACAGTTAGGCCTCCAAGATGTCATCTTCCTCAGCGCTCGGGGGCATGTCGAAATCAAGCCCGTGCGCGGCGCGAATCTTATCCTCGATCTCTAGCGCAGCGCGGCTGTTGTCGCGCAGGTATTGCTTGGCGTTCTCACGCCCCTGCCCGATCCGTTCATCGCCATAGCTGAACCACGAACCCGACTTTTCGACCACGCCTGCTTTTACACCAAGATCCAGCAGTTCGCCCATTTTCGAGATGCCTTCGCCATACATGATGTCGAATTCAACTTGTTTGAACGGCGGTGCGACCTTGTTTTTGACAACCTTCACTCGTGTCTGGTTGCCAACAACCTCATCCCGGTCCTTGATCGCGCCAATTCGGCGAATGTCCAGACGAACCGAACTGTAGAATTTCAGAGCATTACCACCGGTCGTCGTCTCCGGGCTGCCGAACATCACGCCGATCTTCATCCGAATTTGGTTGATGAAAATCACCATACAGTTCGAGCGGCTGATCGAGCCGGTCAGCTTACGCATCGCCTGACTCATCAGGCGGGCCTGAACGCCCACATTACTGTCGCCCATGTCACCTTCGAGTTCGGATTTGGGTGTCAGCGCAGCGACCGAGTCGACCACGACCATGTTGACCGCGCCCGAACGCACCAGCGTATCAGTAATTTCCAGTGCCTGTTCGCCGGTATCGGGCTGAGAAATCAGAAGTTCATCCAGATCGACACCCAGCTTACGGGCATATTGAGGGTCCAGTGCATGTTCCGCATCCACGAAGGCACAGACCCCACCGCGCTTTTGCTGCTCAGCAATACAATGCAGCGTCAGCGTCGTCTTACCCGAGCTTTCCGGCCCGTAAATTTCAACAATCCGACCCATCGGCAGACCACCGATACCCAGCGCAATGTCCAGCCCCAGTGAACCGGTCGAGCTCGCGTCGATATCTTGCTTGGCATCTTCGCCAAGCTTCATGATCGAGCCTTTGCCAAACTGTCGTTCAATCTGTGCCAGCGCGCTGTCGAGCGCCTTTTGCTTGTCTGCGTTTTTCTTATCGCTCATCGTCAGAAGATCCGCCATTGTCCTGTCGCCTTCTCTTTTGTCACACCCTTGATCGGGCGGCAATCGCTGCTTTGTTCGCCTCTTGTTCCTTATGGGACCAAAAAGAGAACATTTCAATAAAAACTTTACGGACCCACTGTTCTTCAAAGGAGTTAAGGAGTCGTTTACAGCCACGTTTCCGTTGATTTCACGGCTAGCGCAGAGGGTAAGGCTTAAGAATTAAGAGCTAATTTTCAGAGCAATGCCCCTGTCAGCAAAGACGTAGAGTGATCACTTGGATTTACCGCGGGTTCTGCCAACACAAAATCTCAGACACCACATAAGCGACCCCATGCATTGGATATCGGAAAACGATTGAACGCCACTCATTGTTTACCGATGGGAAACATTAGCTCAAAACACCCCCTATTTTCGATGCAGCCATCATGCAGATACGCATCCGAAAAATTTGGCCCTTGGCCATTCAAACCGAACAATAGTGATCAAATTCGCATACTTTCAGTCCTCGACACTTATGATGGAGGTATAAAACTGCGGCTTCATTGGGAAATAATCTACCGCGTTAAAGAAAGTGAGGATAAAACATCGTCACTATATTTTACTGGATTCTGATACCCATTTAGCGTCGTAATGATCGGGTTATTAAGGTTGGAGTACTATCGTGCATTCTTCGAATGGCGTTGTCGGCAGTCAGGATGAGACCGGCGACTTCATAAATATCTGGCTACTTCTGCGTCGTAACCTGAAGGCCATCGCAATATTGGTCGTTGTCACCGTTGCGCTTACAGCCATTTACATGTCGTCGATCCCGGATCGATATCAAACCAAAGCACAGATGGTGCTGGCCGTATCAGAGACACGTTTCAGTGAAGCGACCGGCCGTATGGAGACATTTGAGTTTGGCCGCGCAAGCGTCGAAACAGAACTGGCCAAGCTTCGTTCCAGAGACTTCGCGGAGCAGGTCGCCGAGCAACTAAGCCTATTTGACAACAGCAGCTTCGTTAACAACATCAGTAAAACTACGGGCCTTCCGATCCCGGAAGAGATCCACCGCGAAGCGGTAATCGACAAAGTCCTTAGCTCCTACAGCGTATCCCGTGCCGGAGAGAGCCACGCAGTTACCGTTGAAGGGCGTTCGACCGATCCGGTACTTGCCGCAAGTTTGGCGAACACTGTCATTTCCGTCTATATTGAAAACGAATTGAGCGGACGCGTCGCTCGTTTGGAAAAGTTCATTTCTGACCTGAAGCGACGTGTTGGACTACTTGGAGAAGAGCTCACTCAAGCTGAAGCAGAACTCGCCGAGTTCATACGCAACGACAGTTTGGACGACGACCAGGTCATGGTGCGTCTCAGAAGCAACGTGGAGCGGGAGAAAGCGATTCTATCTGCCGGTATCGAACAGGGAATTTCGGTAGAAGAAGAGCAAGTTCTGCGGGCACGCGTCGCGGAAGCTGAAGAAAAACTGCAAGTGCGCACACGCTCGGAACTTTCCCTCCTCCGCAAAGAGCGTGAGATCGAACTTCTGCGCTCGAGGTTTCAGACGGCAATAGACAACCTGAATCTGCTTGAGACACGCATCGGACAGGTTGAGGAAGGTACTGTGCAGGTCTCAGTCGCCCGTGTTCCCATTTCACCTTATGCGCCTAACCGGGTACTCGCATCGCTGCTGGCTGGCATGATGTCGATTATTCTGGGCTTTATTGTCGCCTTGGTTCGGGAAGGTTTGGATCGAACTATCAGAAATGAACAGCAGATACTCAAAGCTACTGGGCTGCGAAATCTCGGCTACTTCACCAAACAAATTAGCTCAGATGCCAACTCTGAGCATGTAATCGAGGATCTGCTGAACAACCCGCGATCCCCTCTGGCCGAGGCCGCCCGTGGCGTGTTGACCAACTGTATCAAATTTCAGGATGCGAAGATCATCCTGATTACTTCGGGCCTCCCGAACGAGGGGAAATCCCTCGTCAGTTCGGTGCTTGCTGCGTCCGCTGCCGCAGATGGCATGGATACGCTGCTGATCGATCTCGACACACATCGACGCGGGTCTACCAAACTGCTGTTTTCAAACCCTGATGACGTGCAACGATCAGACATCTACGGTGACAACCTGATTGTGCAACCGGTGCCGATCGCGGCTCAAGCAGCGGGTACTCTGGACCTGATTACGGTCGAGTCTCCTACCCGCGAACTCACAGATGCCGCCGACAACAAACTGCGAAAGCTTCGTGATGCGCTCACTGCAAGGTACGATCTGATTGTGATCGATACTCCTCCGGCGCTGATTTTGGATGAGGTTTATCGCAACGATGCTTTGGTAGATGCGGTATTGCTGGTCGCGCGTTGGGGAAAAACCAGACAAGACGCCTTTGGGACCGTCGCTCGTCGCCTTTCTCTTGCCGGGTTCAACGTTTTGGGGACAATTCTAAATGATGTAGACCCCAAGAAATTCCGTTGGATCGGTTACGATGGATACTACGGGAGCTACGACGACTACTAATCCACCTTCAACGAGTGATCTTGTGGCTGTCTGGCCCAGGATCACTGGAAACCCAGCGGCTCGTGAGACCGCAAACCACAATTTCTCACTCGATTTGTAAACCATTGGTGATCAGTATCAGTATTCGGAGTGTCAATTGATGGAACGCAAAGCTGAACCCCAGCTTCGACAAGGACTACTCATTGTTGTTATCGCTCTCGGCGCTGCGGTCATTCAGTCCGTCTTTCAGCTGTCGGATGTGTTTTTGTCAAAGGATTCAATAGGCTACATTAATGCAGAAGCTTATCGAGGTGTCGTTTATCCAGCATTCCTCGACTTATTTGAGTCTCTGGCGCATCCGCTTCGTGCCGCGGTGATTGCTCAGACTTGGTTGTTTTCGATTGCTGCAGCTGTGCTTGCGGTCACATTTGCAAAGTTCTCAGGAAAACCCAATCTGGGCTTGGTCCTGATCCTGTTGCTCATCGTCAACCCGATGACTTACTATTTTAACAACAGCATCTTAACGGAGTCCCTATTCCAAAGCTCACTCTGTCTGTTTTTAGCGGCCATCATACGCTTGTGCTATAAATTGGACTGGAAGTCTTGCGCGTTGCTGGGCCTGTCTGCCGGCCTGATGGTTATCAGCCGCCCCGTTGGATATGCTGCTTTGCCAGCACTGGTTGTGACATTGATTGCCAGCGGATTTCTGAACCACAAAAAAATCTGGAAAGCCGCTGTGTTTTCAATTGCCAGCGTGGTTCTCGTACTGGCAGCCGAAAAGTTCGCTTATGCTCTCTATCAGGATGCCGAGCGTGAAAGTGTTCTTGGAAACGTGCTGTTTTCCAAAAGTGGTGTCATTTCAGCGGGCGAAAGCCCCTATCCTGCCGAAGATCCGCGGACCGAGATCTGGAACTTTCTTGAATACGGCGAAGCACAGGCAGCGAGAGAGGCAATCGCCAAAGCTCCGCCAGGCCACATCTCGTTTTTCATCCTACATGGATACGAGGCTGACATGCTGTTCAGGTACAAGAAAGACGAACTGGCTGCCTTGGCCGAACAAGCCGGTCGACCTCAGCGCCAGTTGATGGGCGAAGTTGGGGCGGAAAGGCTTAAGCGGAACGTTTCTGGCTTCTTGTCTCTACCGCTCAAGCACTACATCGCGCACTGGCAACCATTCTACTACGCGATTTCACAAGAAGAGATCGACGACTACATTGCAGTCAACTCGCCGCTACCCATGGACAATGCCTCTGGCCGCTTTAACAGAGATGTCTATACGCCACCCTACGCAACAGCAATTCACATCGTACTGGCGATCGGCTGGGTGATTTCCGTAACAATACTTGTGCTGTCGGTGCTTTGTTTCGGAAAAAACTGGAATGGACGGCGAATGCTAACCTGTGCAGGCTTAGCTGTTCTTTTGCTGCACGGATTGCTGTTATTGTCTTCTATAGTATCGATCGCTGCGGTTCGCTATCTCGCGGTTCTTTGGCCTATCGTCGCTGTCGTCATGTGCGCTGGTGTTGTTTTGATTTTAGAGCTGAAGGTGTCGGGGCAGCAGGCTGCGGAACCTGATCCTGGATTGAGCAGTTAGAACTATTTGTAAATTGCATGTGCCTGTCTCTGTCGAGAAGTCTGTTTCAGATGGCACCTGTGGTAAAAAGTGAAAGAGTTGAGGTATGAAAAAAGCTGGTTTTCGGGACTATGTCTCGCTTGCGCGAATAGACCATTGGTTCAAAAACATATTTATCCTCCCGGGCGCGATACTTGCATGGATCATGGGAGCGCAGGTTGACGCGGGTATTCTTGTAAATCTGCTGATCGGCATATTTTCGATATGCTTGATCGCGTCTGCCAACTACACGATCAATGAATGGCTGGACCGTGAGTTTGATCGCCATCATCCACTAAAAAAAGAAAGAGCCTCTGTTGTAACTGATGTGGACGGGCGCATCGTGTTTTTGCAATGGGCCGGTCTGAGCATCGTAGGGCTTGTTCTGGCTTACTCGATCAATTTCCCCTTCTTTCTGACGGCCCTCGCCCTTTTGATCATGGGTGTCATTTACAACGTCAAACCTATTCGATCCAAAGACCGGGCTTATCTTGATGTACTGAGTGAGGCGATCAACAACCCAATCCGGTTCTTTGCCGGATGGTACATTCTTGTCCCGCCAATCGTGGCGCCGTCCAGCGTCTTGATTTCATATTGGTTTGGCGGTGCATATCTTATGGCGATCAAGCGTTTTGCCGAGTATCGAACGATCGATGACCCCAGTCGCGCAGCGCTCTACCGTGCGTCCTTCAAGAACTATGATGAATCAAAGCTGCTAGTTTCCGCAGTAGTCTATGCGATCCTCTCGACCGCATTTCTCGGAGTGTTCCTGACGAAGTACAAAGTAGAATTGCTTCTATCGCTACCTTTCGTGGCTATGCTGTTCGGGCGCTACCTGTTTGTTGGGCTCGCGAAGGACTCCATCGCACAAGCGCCCGAGAACCTGTATAAACAAAAAGGATTGGTTGCGCAGGTTCTGATACTGGTTGTCGTCATGTTCGTCCTTTTGCAGATAAAACTGCCCTTCCTTGAAGAGATGCTGGAAATCAAAGCTGTAGGCACTTGAATGACGCGTCAGAGGCCAACGTTCATTTTGCTTCCACTGAACTTTATCGGCGGGCTCATAGCGCTGGGTGTACATCTGGTCGTTATGTCCCTGCTGATCATGTTCACCGAGATAAATGCGGTGGTGGCCAGCGTGATTGGCTTCTTTTGCGCGATACCTGTGAACTACATATTTCAGCGAAAGATAGTGTTTCGATCGTCGGCCAGAGTCGGTCTTCAGTTTTTGACCTACACCAGCGTTACGATGATATCGGCTGTGCTGAATGCCATTTTATTTGCCGGATTGTGGAAAATTCTTCAGCCGAACTATATCTTAACCCAGATAATCGTAACCGCGGTCATTTTCTTGCTGAATTTTTTTGTCAACAAGAACATCACATTCGCGCGGAGACGCTAACATGACTTCTGCGCATCTATCCTCTGTTCCAGCTACAGCGCCTGATCTGGTTGTTTTTGACCTCGACCAGACGATTACAACAAATGACACATACGTCTACTTTCTATTGAGCGTTCTGCGCAAAAGACCCTTGCGCCTGGTCTATTGCATTCCCCTGCCCTTTGCCGTCGCCATGCATAAAATGGGTCTCCGGAACAACACGTGGCTCAAGAGAGTTTTTCTGCGTGCTATCTGTGGCGGATGTGAACGTGAGTTCGTTGAACAGCTTAGTGACGAGGTCGCCGGACGTGTGATCTCGAAAAAGCTCAGACCTGGCGCTATTCCGGTGTTGGAGAGACACAAAAATCACGGTGATCGGATAGCCATCGCAACGGCGAGCATTGATATCTACGCCCTCGCAATTGCCGAGAGGCTGGGCATTGATAAGGTAGACGTGCTTTGCACACAGGCACAGTGGAGCGGAAGTAAACTGACCGGCGATCTGGCCTCACAAAACCTTTATGGTTCGAACAAGACGCGAGCGGTACAGAATTGGGCAAAGTCTGCAGGTCGTTCCGACATTGATGTGGCTTACAGCGACCACCATTCGGATTTTTCATTACTTGAATCCGCTAGGCACGGTGTTGCTGTTAATCCGAATGATCGCCTGATGAAGCTGGCGTCCGAAGCCGATTTAGAAGTAGTTGATTGGAATGTGATTGGTTAAGAAATGGTTGATGTTGCTCAAAGTTTAGAACTCGGATCGTCTGCTACCTGTTGGTTATGCGGACAGCACACGTTGGTAACGGTGCGCGAAAGTAGTCTTCCCCAGGATATATCAAAGGATAATTTTAAGATCTCCAATTCAGACTATGGAGTTACAGCATCTATAGATCGCTGCTCCAATTGCGGGTTCCATCAGTGCACCGACATGATGGATGTTCTTCAGTTTTATGAAGACATGGACGATCCCGGCTATGAAGAAACGCGCGAACAACGCGCGTTGCAGGAACGTGCGCTTTTGAAGCGCTTGCCGCAACCGACCGCAAGCAACCCACTGCGCTTGCTCGATGTGGGTGCCGGTTCAGGTATTCTTGTCGAAGAGGCCCACGAAATGGGATTTGATGCGGTTGGTATTGAGCCATCGCAGAGCCTTCAGGAAACAGCAAATGACCTTGGTATTCCTGTTCTGAAGGGCGTACTTCCACATCCTGAAATCTCGGGGAAATTTGATCTTATTACCATCGTGGACGTGATCGAACACGTCCCCGATCCGGTAGGCCTCATAGCGACGGCTGCAGAGTTGTTGTCCGAGAATGGTACTTTGATCGTCGTTACGCCCGACCGCCTTTCATTGGTCGCAAGGCTGATGGGACGCCGGTGGTGGCATTACCGTGTCGCGCATATCGGCTATTTTGATCCCAAAACTATTAACTTTGCGCTCGAGAGAGCGAACCTAAGACAGACAGAATTCCGTCGACCGACCTGGTACTTTCCGATCAACTACCTGTTGGAAAGAACGCTTAGCTATTTTCCGAAATGGATGCGTTTCAAGTTTCCTGACTTTATCGGTCAGCTCGTTGTCCCGCTAAATCTTCGGGATTCAATGATCGTCGGAGCGCAGAAAATTTCAAAAGACTGAGCTTGCATGCACAAGTGTTCAGTCACTAACCTTTTCAGTCTGATGGGATGTCGCGCTCATGCATAGCTCATTGCGGTTCCTTAGAAACCCGCGCCCGCGTTCGCAGGAACGGTCTGGGCTTCTCTTTCGTGGTTTGCTTCTCATTCTGGTTTACACCCCGGCCAACCTAGCTCTCGCCGAGGATAATGTCGGACAAAAAACCTTCCCTCCCCAGCTTCCGGATGGTCAACAACGGGCATTTCCTACTGCCGAAGGACACGGCGCAGCCGCCAAAGGGGGTCGTGGTGGCCGAGCTATCTATGTAACGAATACAGATGAGTTTGGCCCCGGATCTTTGCGGGACTGTATTCAGGATCGCGGACCAAGAACCTGTATCTTCAGGGTCAGCGGAACCATTGTTTTGGAAAGACAGTCACTGGTTGCTGTAAATCCATACCTGACGATAGCAGGTGAAACTGCTCCGGGCGGTGGCATCGCAATTCGCAACGGCCCCCTTCAATTGCGCCCGTCTTTGGAAATCCATACCCATGACGTAATCGTCCGGCACGTGCGTATCCGCCCCGGCCCTCATGAAGTAAAGTCATGCTGCTCGGGGGCAATCGGAGTATATACCCGAGCAAGCCGCGATATCATCTTCGACCATATCTCGGCCAGCTGGGGCAGCGACGAAACGATGGACTCCGAGTTTGCCGAACGGCTGACTGTACAATGGAGCATCTTCAGCGAACCGTTGTTGAGTGGTGGTCCCGGCAAGAGCAATCGCGCTCGCAACATGCTACTGACCAAAGGTGGCAACTTCAGCGTTCATCACAACCTGTTTTCTCATAGCATTTTCAGAAACCCGCAGATTTCACCGCAGGAACCAGGGACGACCATCGAGATTGTGAACAACCTGATGTACTCGCCACGATGGCAATACGTGGTCGCACTCGACAATCACTGGGTTGAAGTGGCGGCAAATATTATCGGAAACCTGAAGCTCACGGGCAATAACATAGCTTCAGACCAGCTGGTGCATCTATTCGACGGTGGCGAACACGGCTACCGGCTGTTTCTGAAAGACAACATCGACGAAGACAATCGCGCGGACAGTAACCTGCCCGAAGAGCTTGTTCTGGCTCCAGAGCATCGAGAATACGTGGTCGATACACCAGTCGTAACACCGTTAGTTGAAGCTGATCCGGCGTCATCTGTGTACGAAACAGTCTTGCAAAACGCAGGAGCGACACGCCCTGAGAGAGACAGTGTTGACGAACGCGTTCTCGATGAAGTTCGGGCGCGTTCCGGTCGCATTCTCAAAAGAAATCCTGAAAAAGTAGGCGGATGGCCCGAGCTGATCAGCACCGTGCCATATGACGATCTAGATAAGGACGGCATCGCTGATGACTGGGAGCGGGACAAGGGACTGAACCCCGAAGATCAAAGTGACGGAGCACTCGATCGCGATGGTGACGGTTGGACAAATCTGGAAGAGTTTCTTCATGAATTAGCCGGCGACGGTGTAGGAATGTAGGTAACGGATCAATCACGGTACATTTGTTAGTGTTCTGTGAACGAGATGCCGCCTGTTTATGATTGAGAGTAGAAGAGATGATGAAAGGAGCACTTAGTCTTAACCGGCCCAAAACGTCGCTTGAACAAGCTGAGCTTTTTTGCGCCGTTCTGGGGGTTTTGTTTAGCACTTTCATCTCATTCCGCGCTCCATTCATACTCTTTACCGCCAGTGATTTCTTTTTGACCGTGTCCCTGATGCTGCGGTGTACACGCAGCATTCCCAAATTCCCCATTCATTCGGCCACCTCAATGTGGATGCTGGGTGTTGGTATGGTCGTTGCGGGGTTGCTGATCGGAGGCATTGCCCACGGCAATCCTGAGAATGCCTTTGTTGTAATCGTGCAGTATTTCTTTTCACTGGTTTTGCTTCCGCTGGCGATTCTAGGCCGCCCCTATAAAGAGGCTGTATTGCTGGCAAAGGTCGGAGTCGTCTCAATTGGCCTCAATTGCCTGATCGGAATGATCGCCTATGCCGTCGGATATTCAACCAAAGAAGGTCGGCAGTTCATATTGGTAAGTGGAAACAGACGGGTTACAGGGCTTGTGGACAACCCCAACGGCTTGGCTGGCCTTATTGTGCTGTGGTTCCCAATACTGTGGTACCTGGGCCTCGCGCGAGCGTTCCGACCGGCTGTTTTTCTGGGCTTCTTCGTACTGACATTCATTACATTGATCTTCACAAGCTCGAACTCCAGCCTTGCGGGCGCCTTCATCTGCGCCCTTATCTATTTGCTATTACTAGGTAAATTCAAAGTCTTTCTGATATGGACGACAGCTATTACTTGCATTGTTGCAATCGGTTTACGATGGGCTGAACTCATTCTTCCCCCAACTTTCAGGAGAAGAGTGCTGACACCGATCTTAGAAGGTGATCTGCAGGAAGCAGGTACATTCGATGACCGTGCAGACCTCATGGTCGAAGCATGGCGGCTTCTCCCGGACTATATGTTAATAGGCATGGGCGGAGGTCGATATCGCGAGGTCAGCGCTGACAATATTTCCGTCCATAACCTGTACCTTCTGCTCGCAAACGAAGGTAGTTTGATGGCCTTGTTCGGCCTGGCGCTGATCTTTCTGGCCGCGATAGTCTCCGCTTTGCTGGTAAAGTCAGATACGCCACACAAAGCACTGGGCCGTGCCACCGTAATCACGATTACCCTTACATTTGCGGCTTTGGCAATGAACTTCACCCATGTATATCAGAGAGGGATTCTGGTCCCTTGGATTGTGTCGATAGGTCTGCTCTCGGTCCATAGAATGGCGCATAGCCGACAATGACCTAACCCCTCACTGATGTTTCTGCACTTCTGAGTACAATACTGTCTGGAGTGGTCCACCTGACCCGCCCCTCATTCAGGTCCAACTAGCTGAGATGCTGAAGCACCGCTTCGGTCAATTGGTTCAGGGAAAACGGTTTGGGCAGAAATGTCGAATTGGGAAGCTCGGGCCCTGAGTCACCAAATGCACCTTCAGTGTATCCAGACATGAACACCACTCGGACATCGGGTCGTGTTTCCATCGCCTTTTTGACCCAGGTCGGCCCGTCCATGCCCGGCATTACAACATCAGTAACAAACACATCCACGTTCAGCTCGGAATCTTCCAGCAACTTCAACGCATCTTCTGCGGATTCCGCCTCAAGCACAGTGAAACCCTTGAGGCGTAACGCCCGCGTGGCAAAGGCACGCACCGGTGCTTCATCCTCGACCAATAGAACCACCCCTTCGCCCTGACGCGATGAATGAACATCCGGAGTGTTCTGCTCGCTCGTTTCGGTGCTTTCGCTCGCTGCACAAACCGGCAGGAACACGGTAAATTCCGTTCCTTTGCCTGCGATACTGTCAACAAAAATGAAACCGCCGGTCTGTTTCACGATACCGTAGGCGGTCGACAAGCCCAAACCCGTGCCCTCTCCGGTCCTTTTTGTGGTGTAGAACGGTTCGAATACTTTTTGCAGCTTGTCGGCAGGTATACCGAAGCCACTATCGATGACCTTAACGGTCACATATTCACCAACCGGTACTGTGGCACGATCCCTAGCAATGGCCTGGTTGACGATCAAAACTTCGGTTTCAATTCGGATTTCCCCACCTTCCGGCATTGCGTCACGGGCATTGACGACGAGATTCATCAAAACCTGTTCCAGCTGTCGTTTATCAGCTCGGACTGGCTTGAGAACTGGATCGTGGCTGAGGGTCAGCCGAATCTTTTCTCCCACCAGCCGATTCAACAAATGGATCAGATCTGAAATCGTATCCCGAAGGTCAAGCACTTCAGGCCGCAGGGTTTGTTTGCGCGAAAAAGCAAGTAACTGGCCAACCAGCGCGGCCGCTCGGTTGGCATTCTGATTTATCTGAACCAGATCACCATAATTCGGGTCACTCTGATCGTGTCGCAACAACAACAGATCACAATGTCCTGATATCGCTGTCAGTAAGTTGTTGAAATCATGGGCAACACCACCAGCAAGCTGGCCTACAGCCTGCATTTTCTGTCCTTGCACGAATTGCGCCTCGAGCGTTTTCAATTCAGTGGCATCATTTAGGACAGCTATGAGCCCTACTTGTCCGTCCAAAATCGTACGAGCAAGTGTGACCTGTACGAAGACTTCTTTGTCCTTCCTGCTCAACCGCAGAAATTCCGACCTTGGTGCAACGTCTTGCGTTGCGGTCTGTGCCAACCATTCACGAACCGGATGGCCCAAACCGTGCATGATGCTTTCGATATTGGTCTCGCCGCAGCCTGTCTTTCCAATCAGCTTTGCAGCAAGCCGATTGGTCTCCAGTATCTCTCCGGTTGGTGACAGCCGCATCACCGGAACAGGTAGATCAGCGAACGGAGTGGAATACTGACCTTCCAGCGTCTCCTGAAACGGGATTAGGATTACATCCCTGCCCGATCCATAGCGGCGCACTTCAGAAGCTATTACGCGTGTTTCTCCGCTTGGGGTCTGAATTCGAGTGACTTGTGCCTTGTCGGAAAGCGGTTCAGACAAGATCACATCCAATGCTGCAGGTGCCAACCCGATCAGTTCCCGTGCTGCAATATTCATGTCCAGAATAACATCACTGCGCCCCAAAGTAAGCACGGGCAATGAGATCCTTGCCCATTGCCCCTGTTCAGCGATCCTAACGCGCCAGTAAATCAGTCCACCACCAAGAGAGTACGCGGACATCGGAACCGTACGACCCTTGGTTACGATATCTTCGCGTGTTTTTCCCTGCACTTCAGCCAGAGATTGCAGTCGTGTCAGGATCGCGGATGGATTGGCAAAGAGGGATCTCAAACAGACATCCAGCCGTGTTCCAGTAACAGCGTTGAACCTGTCTTTTGCAGACCTGTTTGCAACAAGAATTTCACCCTGAGCATCAGCGATGAAACAAGGCTCATCCTCCTTTTCAACAAAGGTTGCGAGGAGCGCTTTGACCTGCTGCGACGAGCGAACTGCAATCCACTCTTTTAGGGTGACGGCCGCCGTTGCCACCAACACGGACACACCGATGATCAGAATTATCGGATTCCAATTGGCAGGAAGCACTTCAAAGACTGGAAGAGCGCAAATCAGTACGGCGAGCACGGTAACCGGGACCAGGCGAGTAACATCGGGAAGATGACGGTCGGACAGATCAGGAAACGGTGCAGCGGTATCGGACATCAACAACCTAAATCAGAATTTGCACGCCGATAACGACCTGCAATTGGTTAACCGCCGCTTAACGGGATGCCGGCGACGCAATCTTCTATAGGTTGTGTTGTAGAATCTACGCTCTCGTCAAGTGTGCTGAGAAGAAACCATCGGCCCCTTGTGTAACCAACCACATTTTTTGAAACCCGTTGCTCCAGTCAGAGTTTTCCTTCAAAAACGTCGCTATAACAGCCTGGTTTTCAGCATTCAGCATTGAACACGTTGCATACACCAATGTTCCATCCCGCTTCAGCAAACCAGAAGCTGTCTCAAGGATCCTTGTTTGGATTGCAAACAACTCCTTCAGTTGCTCCGCAGTCAAAGACCACTTGCCAGCAGGTGCGCGACGCCACGATCCGCTTCCGGAACACGGCACGTCTGTAAGCACAAGATCGAAGGGGGCTTTCTTTTCAACGTCACCAGTGGTCAACACGGAGATGTTTGCCCCCGCGCGCTGGGCGCGCGCAGGCAGATCACGCATACGCCCTGGATTGGCATCATGGGCATAAACCTGAACGCCCTTATGTGCGGCCAATGCCAGCGCTTTACCACCACCACCCGCGCAGTAGTCCAAGACACGCATGCCAGGTTGCAAGGGCAATGCGGCAACGACCGCCTGACTGGCTGCGTCCTGTAGTTCAACCAGCCCTTGTGTATAGGCTCGGCATTGCGAGATTTTTCGTGCGCCCACTGTCACCTCAAGCGCGGTATCGCACGCTGGGTGTTCAACGGCGGTGATGCCATCGGCCTCAAGCAAATCTATTGCTTCCGCCACATCCGTTTTGGCAACATTTACACGCAAGTGAACAGGCGCTCTGTTCTGCAGTGCTATTGCGGCTGCCTCAGCCTCTTCCCCAAGCGACTGCTTGAACTCCGGCCAGAGCCAGTCAGGGATGTCATAGCGCTCTGCATCGCTGATGAACGCACGCGCATTCTCGGTTCCATCAACTGGCTCTGGCGCGTACCGTTCCCCCGAGAACAAGACACTCGGGTCGGTCCCTGCAGCACGTACCGAGCCAAGCATGAGCCCTCGGCCAGTCCCTGCTCCACCCTGCGCGGCGAAGGATCGCTTGTGTCGTAGTGCATCGAAAACATGATCACGGATGGCCGCCCGATCCTTGGACCCGGCAAACCGGCTGCGACGCGCCCAACCTGTCAACGCCTTCTCTACCGGCGCGCCGGCAAGAATATCGTCAAGAATTTCGATCGAGGCCTGAACACGCGCGGCAGGGGTCATTGCAATTCCCTAGTTTGATTTAATCCCGAACCGGATGGATCCGACATTCATAACGCAAAACGGCGCCCCGGTTGGAGCGCCGCATTTACTTTAACACGGCTCACATTACCCGGTAGTTCGGGCTTTCACGCGTGATCTGAACGTCATGCACGTGGCTTTCTTTCAAGCCAGCGCCAGTAATTTTGACGAAGTTACAGTTGCGGCGCATTTCATCTACTGTCGCGCATCCGGTGTATCCCATTGCAGCACGCAATCCACCAACGAGCTGATGAATAACTGCACTGGCTGAACCTTTGTAAGGCACCTGCCCCTCGATACCTTCAGGAACCAGTTTGTCGTTGGCCGCATCCTTTTGGAAATAACGGTCCGCAGACCCCCGAGCCATTGCTCCAAGGCTGCCCATACCGCGATAGGATTTGAACGACCGGCCTTGATACAGGATCACCTCGCCCGGGCTTTCATCCGTTCCTGCAATCATCGAACCCACCATGGCACAGGACGCGCCCGCAGCGATGGCCTTGGCGAAATCGCCCGAGAACTTGATGCCGCCATCAGCGATGACCGGCACATCACCCGCGGCTGCCGCACAATCCATAATCGCGGTTAACTGAGGCACACCGACACCGGCAACCATTCGGGTTGTGCAGATCGAGCCAGGACCAATACCCACTTTGATCGCATCCGCACCTGCATCAATAAGCGCTTTCGCAGCATCTCCGGTTGCAACGTTGCCAGCAATGATCTGCACTTCGTTCGAAAGCGTTTTCACTCGTTTCACCGCATCCAGGACACCCTGCGAATGTCCATGAGCCGTATCGACAACAATGATGTCAGCGCCCGAGTCTACCAGCAGTTCCGAACGTTCAAATCCGGCATCACCTACCGAAGTTGCAGCTGCGACCCGCAGACGACCCAGACGGTCTTTGCAAGCGGTTGGATTCAGAACAGCCTGTTCGGTGTCTTTCAAAGTCAGAAGACCGGTCAACTTGCCTTCGGCGTCAACCACCAGCAGCTTTTCAATTCGGCGGGCCTTCATCAGGCTCTTGGCTTCTTCAAGATCCGCGGGTTCACGCAGCATCGCCAGATTATCAGTCGTCATCATGGCTTTGATCGGAGTGTCATCAGATGTCGCGAACCGCATGTCCCGGTTTGTGACGATGCCCAGAACCCGACCATCGTCTTCGACGACTGGGAAACCCGTGAAATTGTAGCGCTGAACCAACGCCTTGGCGTCAGCCAACGTCTGATCCGCCCGCAGTGTGACGGGGTTGTAAACGATGCCGGATTCAAACCGTTTGACACGCCGTACTTCGCGCGATTGCTCTTCAGCGGACAGGTTCTTGTGGATGACCCCAATACCGCCAGCCTGCGCCATGGCAATCGCCATTCTCGCCTCGGTCACCGTATCCATTGCCGAGCTGAGCAAAGGGATATTCATGGTGATTTCACGCGTCACGCGCGTTGCGGTATCCGCCGTCGCCGGCAGTACCGACGAAGCCGCCGGAACCAATAGAACGTCGTCAAAGGTGAGTGCCTCACGAATCTGCATCTGATTACCCCATGCAAAAGCCCGTTTGGCGGTGACCCTATTACATGGATTCAGCCGAAGGAAAAGCCCCTGAACCCAAGATGTTTCGGGCTGCGCGCCGATGCCACGCCGGAAAACGACGCAAGCTGCCTAAAACGTGCCGCTGAATGCCCTTTCCCTTTGCGCACAAACCCATATCTTGCGCGGCATACGCGCGAATACAAAAGGCAGGCCGATCATGACCACCGACCCCCTTGTCGTCTTTACTCCCTCGGGCAAACGCGGGCACTTCCCCGTCGGCACACCGATTCTGACTGCGGCCCGTCAATTGGGCGTTGATCTGGATTCGGTTTGTGGCGGGCGCGGCATTTGTTCGAAATGCCAGATAACACCCAGCTTTGGTGAATTCCCCAAACATGGTGTCACCGTCGCCGAAGATGCCCTGAGTGAGTGGAACGCTGTCGAGCAGCGATATGATGACAAGCGTGGCCTGAAACCCGGACGTCGGCTTGGCTGTCAGGCGACAGTTCAGGGCGATGTCGTCATCGACGTTCCGCCCGAAAGCCAGGTGCATCGTCAGGTCGTTCGCAAGGCAGCAGCGGCGCGCGCGATCACCATGGACCCGGCAACCCGTCTGTATTTTGTCGTGGTGGAAGAGCCCGACATGCACTCTCCCACTGGCGATCTGGAACGGCTGGAGCGTGCCCTGCGCGAGCAGTGGAAGATCGAGGCCGTAACCGCTGACCTTTCACTGATGTCAAAGCTGCAGCCCGTTCTGCGTAAAGGCAAATGGGAAGTCACCGTCGCAGTCCACAAGGGTCACAAGGACGAAGTGGCCAAGGTCGTCGAAATCTGGCCCGGCCTTCATGAACATGGGCTTTACGGTCTGGCCATCGACCTCGGCTCGACCACCATCGCTGCTCACCTGACTGATCTGGAAACTGGAGAGGTTAAAGCATCATCCGGTCTGATGAACCCGCAGATCCGCTTTGGCGAAGACCTCATGAGCCGCGTTTCGTACTCGATGATGAACCCCGGCGGCGACCAGGAGATGACGAAGGCCGTCCGCGAGGCCATCAACGACCTGACGACCTCGATCGCTGACGAGGCGGGGATTGATGCGGAGCTGATCGTCGAAACGGTTTTCGTCTGTAACCCGGTCATGCACCACCTCTTGCTGGGTCTTGACCCGGTAGAATTGGGTCAGGCACCGTTTGCTCTGGCAACGTCGGAAAGCATGTCCCTGCCCGCGCGCGAGATGGACCTGACCAATATGAACCCCCGCGCACAGGTCTACATCCTGCCCTGTATCGCGGGTCATGTGGGAGCCGACTGTGCCGCGGTTGCGTTGTCCGAGGAACCCGGCAAATCCGAAGACCTTGTCTTGATCGTAGATGTGGGCACAAACGCTGAAATTCTACTTGGCAATACCAGCCGTGTTCTGGCCTGCTCTTCACCCACAGGCCCTGCGTTCGAAGGTGCCCAGATCAGTTCGGGTCAACGCGCCGCCCCCGGGGCGATTGAGCGGATCGAAATCGATCCGGTAACAAAAGAGCCACGGTTCCGGATTATTGGCTCGGAAAGATGGTCGGACGAAGAAGGATTCGATCAGGATGTCGCGACAACCGGTATCACTGGCATTTGTGGCTCGGGCATCATCGAGGCCGTCGCCGAAATGCGTATCGCGGGCTTGTTGGACGAAAGCGGGCTGATCGGATCGGCCGAGCAAACCGGTACGTCACGCTCAGCTCCCGAAGGGCGCACCCATTCCTACCTGATCCACGACGCGAGCGCCGAAGGTGGTCCGCGCATTACCGTCACACAAGGTGACATTCGTGCAATTCAGCTTGCGAAATCAGCGCTTTATGCCGGTGCACGGCTGCTGATGGATGAGATGGAAGTGGACAAGGTAGACCGCGTGGTACTGGCGGGTGCTTTCGGTGCGCATATCTCGACCAAACATGCGATGGTGTTGGGAATGATCCCAGACGCCCCATTGGACAAGGTTTCCAGCGCAGGGAATGCGGCGGGTACTGGTGCGCGGATCGCGCTCTGCAACATCTCAGCGCGTGCTGAAATCGAGCGTGTCGTTCGGGAAATCACCAAGGTTGAAACCGCAATCGAGCCTAAGTTCCAGGATCATTTCGTGGCCGCCAACGCCATCCCGCACAAAACCGATCCGTTCCCGGAACTGGCGCAGGTGGTCACCTTGCCAAATCCAAGCTTTAACACGGGTGGAGATCAGGAAAATTCTGGCCGTCGCCGTCGCAGAAGGTCATAGTCGAGCCGACCACAGGAGGCCCGTATGCAGACAGTGAACGAAGAACAAGCCGAGTACTGGGGCAAGTCGGCATCAGGCGCAAAAT
This sequence comes from Ruegeria sp. CH6, assembly GCF_056537005.1. Lineage (NCBI taxonomy): Bacteria > Pseudomonadati > Pseudomonadota > Alphaproteobacteria > Rhodobacterales > Roseobacteraceae > Ruegeria > Ruegeria sp. CH6. Next base: position 793,970 of record NZ_JBQFQS010000002.1, read on the forward strand.
GGCTGACCTACGAAGATCAGCTTGATCACCTGATGTCCCCCGTACTTGAGCTGGTGCTTGATCGTGCCGGTCTGCAAACGGGCATGCGTGTACTCGATATCGGCTGCGGTACTGGTGTAAGCTCTATTGCTGCAGCAAAACAGGTCGGCGAAAGCGGCCATGTGCTGGCCGCAGATATATCCGAGCCATTTCTTGATCGCGCCCGAACTCGTGCGTCAGATCAGGAATTGAACAATATCACTTTCCAGTATGCTGATGCGCAAACGCACGATTTTGCTGAAGGCGATCGGGATGCCGCAATTTCACGCTTTGGTGTGATGTTTTTTGAAGACTCCGTAGCCGCCTTTTCAAATATTGCCCGCGCGTTGAAGCCCGGTGGCCAGATGACATTCGCGGCTTGGGGACCCTTGGCAGATAATCCGTGGTTTAAGATTCCACATATCGCGGCAACTTCTCGCCTCGGACACCCGCCTAAAGTTGACCGTTTTGCCCCCGGCCCCTTGGCGTTTCACGATATCGATCACGTGACGGGAATGATGACCGAAGCTGGACTTACTGACGTTCAAGCACAAGCCGTGCCACTTGGATTGCGGGGTATTGGCTCAGTTCGGGATTCGGCCATTCTTTGTACACGCGTTGGTCCCGCAGCACGGGTTATCTCGCACTTTGATGGAACGTCAGCAGATGTGCATGCCATTCAGGAAGGCGTTGCAGACGCGTTCAGTTCCTTTGAAAATGGGCAGGACCTAGAAATACCTGCTGTGATCAACTTGTTTCAGGCGCGCAGATAAACCTGAACAAGTTGGAGCGGGTAGCGGGAATCGAACCCGCGCGTTCAGCTTGGGAAGCTGACAGGCTACCATTACATCATACCCGCCGCGCTGGACTGAATATCATCACTCTCAGAACGTGATCAAGATCTTTCAAGCTTTGTGAGCCACCCATGGAAACAAGAAAAAGGCCGGATCATTGATCCGGCCTTTTGTGTGAGTTGTTCAAAGTTATCAGGCGCGACGGCGACGTCCGCCACCACGGCGTCCACGTGCACCCTCACCTTCGGCACCAGCCGCTTCAGGCGCTTTGTTGAACCGGATCCACTCACCGCCATGCGGGTCGTTGTTGGTCAGCAGGTTGGCGGCGCGAATGGCCTCCATTTCCTTACCCGCACGCGGTTTGGTCGAACCAAGGCCAAACATCTGAACGAAGGTTTCGTCGTCCATGCCTTCGGGCAGGATGATACCCGCGGCAGCAACGGCCTCTTTCTTCTCAGCGATCTTCTTCTGAGTGGTCGGCAATGCGACCGGGTTCATGATCGCAGACGTCATGCCAGCGCCCATTGCCATCGGCAGGAAGGCGTTGTTGATGCCATGACGGTTCGGCAGACCGAACGAGATGTTGGAGGCACCACAAGTGGTGTTTACACCCAGCTCTTCCCGCAGACGACGGACGAGCGCAAACACCTGCTGGCCAGCAGTTGCCATTGCACCAATCGGCATAACCAGCGGGTCGACGACGATGTCATGCGCCGGAATGCCATAATCCGCGGCACGCTCAACGATAGTCTTCGCAACTGCAAAACGCACATCCGGGTCTTCCGAGATGCCGGTGTCATCGTTCGAGATCGCCACAACCGGAACATTGTATTTCTTGACCAGCGGCAGAACCATCTCAAGGCGTTCTTCTTCACCGGTGACCGAGTTCAGCAGCGGACGGCCCTCTGCAGCGGCCAGACCGGCCTCCAGCGCACCCGGAACCGACGAGTCGATGCACAGCGGCACATCGACAAGACCCTGAACCAGCTCGACGATCTTGGTCATCAGCGGTGGCTCGGTCTCGTTCGGGTTGGGGTTCGAGTTGTAAACAACACCTGCGTTGATATCCAGGACGGTCGCGCCTGCGGCTACCTGAGCCAGCGCGTCTTTCTCAACGGTCGAGAAATCGCCCGCTTCCAACTCTGCAGCCAGCTTTTTCCGGCCGGTGGGGTTGATCCGCTCACCGATTACGCAAAACGGCTCATCAAAGCCCAGAACGGCGGTTTTTGTTTTTGATTCTACGACTGTACGGGTCATGTCCGTTCCTTAGGAGTTTACAGGCTTTGCCGAGGCGCCGCCGTTGTTGATTGCCCAGTTGGCGTTGGTCTTGATGCCGCCAAGCGGGAAGAAGTGTACATTGGTGATGTTGAAGTCCGGGTTGGCCGCTTTGTGGTTGGCCAGTTCGATGATCACGTCGGTCGGCTCATACGGCAGCAGCAGCTTGGAGACATCCATCGCGCGCTTCTGCAGAACCTTCAGCGACGGACCAACGCCACAAGCGATGGCGAACTTGATCAGGGTCTGCAGCTTAGCCGGACCCGCGATGCCGATATGCACCGGAATATCGATACCAGCCTCTTTCAGACTATCAGCCCATTCGATGATCGGTTTGGCATCGAAAGCGAACTGAGTCGCCAGAGCCATCTCCGCATCGGTGGTCTCGTTGAACTTCTGCTTCCAGCGCAATGCTTCGTCGACGTTCTTGGTCGAGCCGTCAGGGTCAATGTCTTTGTTGCCCTCGGGGTGACCCGCAACGTGCAGGCGCTTGAATCCTGCCTTGTCGAACAGACCACTTTCCAGCAACTGCATCGAGCTGTCGAACTCGCCATGCGGCTTGGCAACGCCACCAGCCAGCAGCAGCGCCTGATCTACACCCGCTTCGCCCTGATACATGGAGATCCAGTTTTCCAGGGTCGCAGCGTCCTTGATGATCCGTGCCGGGAAGTGCGGCATGACAGGATAGCCTTCATCCGCGATCCGCTTGGCAGTCTTGACCATGTCCTCGATGGGCGTGCCTTCGATATGGGCGATGTAGACGCGGGTTCCTTCGGGCAGCAGCGCGCGGAAATCTTCGACCTTTTCGGCGGTGCGTGGCATCACCTCAATCGAGTAGCCCTGCAAAAAGGCTTCGACGGTCGGATTCACAGGGCCGTTTTCAACGGCATCACGTTTCTTGAAGTTCAGCAAAGCCATTGCGGCCTCCCATATAGATCTTGGGCTCATGCCCAACCGTCGTTGGCGATCAGGGTTTTGACACGTTCCTGATCATACTCCGTTTCCAAACGCACCGCTTCTGCCTCAGCAATCTCTGCCGGGTCGCCATCGACCACAAAGGGCTCGGCCTTGCGCCATTCGGCCAGGTAGGCATCACTGTCCTTGGCATTCACCTTCATGGCAGCCCGGTCGATCGCTTGCTCGAACCGTTCCTCCAATTGCCGCTTGGCCCCGCGCCGGCCTTTGCCGACGATGACCTGAGCGGGAATGTCGCGCCAATATACGATTGTGACGTCAGGCATCCTGTTTGATTCCTCCTAGCCAGATGAGCCGGTTCTAAACTTCTATGTGGGCTTCAGTCGGTCGAATTTCGACACCCGACATATTCACAGCGACGTTTTTAGCCCACGACGGGATACCGAGCTTTTACCTGACTGCTTTACAAAAGCGCACATCAAAATCCTCATGACTTTAATGAGCGTCTTGCGTGATCGAAATGCGCGACCTATGGTCAGGGTAACTCGAAAATCGGAGGGCGTTGAAGATGGCGCCCAAGCGTCCCAAAGGTGCGGGCGCGTTCCCGAAGGCGGTCGAAAGCCCCGCGCCGGCAAAACCCGATCCGGATGCATTATATGCGGCACTGGATCTGGGGACAAATAGCTGCCGCATGTTGATAGCCCAGCCCAAGGGCAGCGGGTTCCATGTGGTAGACAGTTTTTCCAAGTCCGTGCAATTGGGCGCTGGCCTGGAAAGGACCGGGCGATTGTCGCGGTCATCGATGTCGCGCACCATTCAAGCGCTACGAATCTGCCAGCAAAAGCTCAAGCGGAATAAAGTCAGACGCATGCGGCTAGTCGCGACCGAAGCCTGCCGCCGTGCCAAGAACTCGCGTGATTTCATTCGGCAGGTCAAACGCGAAACCGGTCTGACCTTGGAAATTATCCAACCCGAAGAAGAAGCCCGTCTGGCAGTGATTTCCTGCGCACCGCTGGTTTCTACCAAAACCGAGCAGCTTTTGGTCGTTGATATCGGTGGTGGTTCAACCGAATTGGTCTGGATCGATATCTCTTCGGTACCCCGCCGGGATCGTCCGGCGGCGATCATGCGCCTGCATAATGGGTTTCATACGGCTGACAGTCCGTTCCCTGCGGCAAAGGTTGTCGATTGGATCAGCGTCCCATTGGGTGTGGCAACACTGCGCGACCAGTTCAATGACGTCGAAGACGACTCGGCGCGTTTTGCCCTGATGAGCTGGTTCTTTGAGGAAAACCTCGCGGATTTTGCGCCTTACAAGGACGAACAGGCCCGCGAAGGGTTTCAGATTGTCGGAACCAGCGGCACCGTAACCACAGTTGCAGCCTCACATCTCGGCCTCAAACGCTACGACCGCACCAAAGTGGACGGTCTGCGCATGACCAGTGATCAGATCGACAAAGTCATACGAGGGTATCTGGAACTCGGCCCTCAGGGTCGGCGTCGTGATCCGCGTATCGGTGACGACAGGCAGGCCCTGATCATGTCCGGCTCTGCCATTCTACAGGCCTTGTTGCGCTGTTGGCCCACCGACCGTCTCTCTGTAGCGGACCGGGGCCTGCGCGAAGGTCTGCTCTATGCACAGATGAGCGCAGATGGTGTGCTGGAAGATGGACCGTTCTGATTGCCGAGAGCTGACTACACAATAGTAGCAATCGCCTATCGAACCAGCACAGCTGCCACCACGATCTGCTTCCTCGAAGCCGCAGGCTATGATGTTTTTTGCCCAGGATTTAACCTGGTCAATATGGTCCCACACTGGGCATTGGCTATTGGTGGTATTCATATCGCTGTTCCGACTTCACAGGTTTCGGACGCGCGTGAGTTGTTGCTCAGCTTCGAATCCACGTCTCAGGACCGGTCCACTTGTGTATCGCAGATCCTGAATGGTGCGGGTTGGTTGGCGTTTGGCGTTTCTTCTCCGTGGCCAGACCTGATAATAAGGGATTAGACCCTCCTTGTTACGCCTCTAATAAGGAGGTATGGACCGGTCAACTTTCAGGAGATCAATCGCATGGCAAAGACGCCGAGCGGAAAAAATACCTCAGGCCGTGGGCAGCGCGACCTGAAAGTAAAGGTCAAGACTGCGCGCGGGCGTAAGCTCAGCTCGACTCGCTGGCTCGAGAGGCAGCTGAATGACCCATATGTAAAGCGGGCGCAGGTCGAAGGCTATCGCGGACGCGCAGCATTCAAGATACTGGAATTGGACGAAAAGTTTCGTTTCCTTGTTCCCGGCGCGCGGGTCGTTGACCTGGGCTGTGCTCCTGGTGGTTGGCTGCAAGTGGCCGTTAAGCGAGTTAATGCGCTAGGTGAAAAGAGCGGCAAGCGGATCGGAACGGTTCTGGGTGTCGATCTGCAAGAGGTTGAACCCGTCGCCGGTGCCGAAGTGCATCAGTTGGATTTCATGGAAGATGATGCCGACGTAAAGGTTAAAGACTGGCTTGGCGGTAAGGCTGATGTTGTGATGTCGGATATGGCCGCAGCCTCATCAGGTCACAAACAAACCGACCATTTGCGCATTATCGCACTGTGCGAAACAGCTGCCTATTTTGCATTTGATGTTCTTGAAGAAGGCGGAACCTTTGTTGCCAAGGTTCTGGCTGGTGGTGCCGAAGGCGATCTGCAAAAGCTGCTCAAACAGAAATTTGACAAGGTAGCCAACGTAAAACCCCCAGCCTCCCGCTCGGACAGTTCCGAGAAATTCGTGGTGGCAACAGGTTTTCGAGGCTAAATCAGTCCAGCTCTATCTGCTGATCCGTCAGGCGTTGCTCGCGCAGCGACGCAGATGCATTTCCGATCAGCAACAAAGCATCACCATGGCTGATGTAGACCGGAGCACGGTCTCGAAGCTCTGCAATCCGCCGGTCAAGCGGTGGTTTTCCAACCGGTTTCGCGTGTAAGGGCTGCTTTACCTTCGTATCCGATATATCTGACATGGATCACCTCTGGCATCACGGGGTTCTCCCCGTGATCTGATCCATAATCCTGAAGTTGGTCGGTAAAGTGGCGCAATCCGGCCAGTTCGGTGCCGTTTCAGGGGCTAAGCTGTAGCTCCAGCTGCAGTAACGCCGGATCGTCCGGCAGGATACTCAATCCTTCCTGCAGCACACGCCGCGCCTCTTGCGGGCCACGATTGATCTGCGCCAACTGAACCAGCATAGGCCAAGCTTCTGCCCGTTGCGGATCAAGCGTCACCACCTCGCGAAAAGCACGCTCTGCAGCAGGGGCATTGCGCAAGTTCAGCGCCATTCCACCCAGAACCAGATGCGTTTCGGGGAAATCTAGGCGGTTTGACATGGTCTGCTGCCACTCCGCCATTCCCTGCCCCGCAAGCGCACGCTGATCTTCCGTCAAAGCTTGTCCCGGAATGGTCAGGAACTCCTTGGCGGCTGAGATGCGGACATTCCGCAGCGGATCAGAGAGTAGCGGCTCAAGCCGGATGATCCTGTTGGGAAGTGTCGCGGTTCGCTGCAACGCGGCTGCGTTGGCCCGGACCAGAGGATCGGCATCAGACAAAAGTAGCGCGGTTTCATCAGCAATCGTAGGATTGGCAAAAGGCTGCAACAAATAAAGGGCTGTGGCACGAACGATACCTGCCTGCGACTTATTCAGGGCGATCTCAAGCAAGTCTGACGCGCTGTCAGGCTGACCGTTCAATGCCGCACTAAAGCTTGTTCCGTAGTGCGCACCGCGATGCGTCGAGTCAGGAAACCACTCTTCGATTTGCAATGCAGCCCAATCCTGATCCCGGTCCTCATGACAATCCGTGCAAGCATCAACGCCAAGCCCCAAATCTGGTCGCGGCACACGGAAGCTATGATCCCGCCGTCCATCGACGCCCATGTAAACCCGCTCGATCATATGACAGCTCTTACACTGAGCCCCATCGCTACCAAGCGGGTGATGGTGATGCTCAACGCTGTCATATTCGGCCTTTTTCAAGGTTGGAAACTCCGAGTTTCCGGCCAAAGAATGACATTGGGTGCAAATCCCGTTCCCTTCGGCAATCAGCTCACCACTGTGTGGATTGTGACAGTTCATGCAACTGACGCCGCGATCATACATTTTGGACTGCAGGAATGAGCCGTAGACATAGACTTCGTCCAGTATCTGTCCGTCAGGATGATACAAACCCGGTCTCATCAGAGCTAAATTGTAGGCATCATGGTAAGGCGTTCCTGGCAGTGGATTACCATCCTCCAACGCTTCTCGCCGTGAGTGACAGCCGGCACATTGCTGTATCTCAGCTTCGACATTGCCCTTGCCCCAACTCATCGCGAAGCCGAACTCATCCAACCCATCTGCCGGTGCTTTTCCTGTAACCCAGTTCAGATGCTGAGACGCCGGGCCATGACAGGCCTCGCACCCCACCCCAATCTCGGACTGGCGTGATGCATATTGGCGTTCAACAGGATCATAGTTCTTTTCAAAACCAGTCGCATGGCATTCCGCACAGCGGGCGTTCCAGTTCTTATAGGGACCAGTCCAGTGCAGCCCATCGTCAGGAGGAAGATCCTGATCGGGATAGAGATGCAACCACCTCTTTTCTTCAGTATCCCAAACCACGTCAAAGCTCTGAAGGCGTCCCGGCTCGGTTTCAAACAAGTATTGCTGTAGCGGCTCAATCCCGACCACTGAATGCACATTGTAATTTGTTGTATTGCCGTCTTTTTCGGTGACGTTGGCCACATACGCACCCTCAGGCCTTGTGAATGTAACCGTCATCCCATCATGGGTAAATGAAGTTCCGTCAAAGTCGGCACGAACAGAATTCTCTGATGTTTCGGTCCACGCCTTCGCATGGTGTGACCCTGACCAGGATTGGACCTGTTCATCATGACATTCGATGCAAGTGTCCGAGCCGACATATTCCTGCGCTGCGACCGGAAATGTGCACGCGGCGATTAAGAATACTGCTGAGCCGAAGATGTCACCCAAACGGGGACATGCGACCTTGTTCAAAAAAGACCTCATTCAATGGCACCATCATTGCCACCATTTTGCAGGTCCATCAGGGCGCCATTGTATTCGGCCCCCAAAATGAGCATGGCCGAGCAAAGATAGAGAAAGATCAAAGCTGCCATGGCGCCTGCAAGTCCGGCGTAGGTTGCACTGTAGGTTGCGAATTGAGCGATATAGATTGAAAAACCCCAGCCCCCAGCAATCCAGAGAGCGAGCGTTAAGATTACCCCGGGCAAAATCTGCAAAAGGCTGTGCCGTCGCGTAGGAAGGATCAAATGCGCCAGCAACACGGTTCCTGCCGGGACAGCCACGGTAAAGGTCCAACGCAACCGATCAACGGAAAACCAATCTGACACATCGACGGTTGTCTTTTCCGACACCAAACGCGTGTAAACTGGTAGAACAACTTCGATCGCGGCGATTGCTAAAATCGCTGCCCCGCCCAAGATGACTAAGACAAAACACAGCAAACGGGTTTTCCAGAACGGCCAACTATCCTTGTCGTGATAGGCTTGGTTCATGGCGAAACGCACAGCCGCCACTCCGTTTGACGAAAAGTAGATCGCCAGTAAGCCCCCTAACGTAATCACCCCCGACCCGGCACCTTCCAAGACAGCCCGCAATTCGGAAATGATCGGATCTGCGACGTCCTTTGGCCAAGCGCCAAAGATCAATTCTATCAGTTCTTCGGTCACATACCCTTGCGACAGAGCACCGGCCAACGCCACGGTGAACAAAACAAACGGAAACAGGGCCATCATCAGTGACATCGCCACATGGCTGCTCATGACAAACCCATTCTTGTCGTTGAACCGGCAAATCGCCAGCCAAAGCGCTTGAACAAAGCGGCCTAAAATAGGAATCATTGGACGAGTCATAACCGGAGCCTAGCCTGACTTGCCTGATCGTATAACCCGGCAAAGTCTTCGTCAGGTCGAATTTTCGCTCATAACTGCCTGACTGGATTGCATAAACCAACCTACCAGTGCAGGATCACTGCGCAACATCAACTGAGCTTAGATATTTTCCAGTCACGGCTCCGATGCCTAGGGCCAGCGCATGACCTCTGACGCACCAGAAACAAATCCCCGCCCACGTCTGAAACTGACGGTCGTTCGGGATATCTCAATTGTTGCCACGTTGGTGGTTCTGGGTCTTTACGCCGGGGCCAGCTTTCTGATCCCGCTAACAATGGCTTTGCTGGTCAATGTCCTGATTATCGCCCTAAGCGACCGGGTAATTTCCCTGACCCATGCACCTGTATGGTTGGCAAATATTGCCGCTGTCACAGTGGTTTTGGCCGGCTTGTTCATGATTATGTACGTGCTGGGAAGCCAGGCAACACAATTCGCCCGCTCCATCGGAACCTATGAAAATCAGTTCGATGGTGCCGTTAACCGCATAACAGGCTTGGTCGGTAACGACGTGACCAGTTTCATTCGGGACAATCTGGTCAGTATCGACATGTCTTATGTCGCCCGCATCTTGCTGGGCAGCGCAACCTCGCTTTTGAACCAGTTCTTTCTGATCAGCCTTTACGTCGCCTTTCTAATGGCCGAACGCCTAGCATTTCGAAAAAAAATCCAACTGGCAGCTGGAAACCCACTTACAGGTGCTGAGCTGGCTACGGTGTTGGATGCGATCTCATACAGTCTGCAGCGTTATGTCGGCGTCAAAACATTCATCAGCCTAATCACTGCCGGGATCAGCTATTCTGTGTTTCGGGCTCTCGGTCTGGAATATGCCGAGACTTGGGCCGTCTTAACTTTTGCCCTGAACTTTATCCCCTCGATCGGCTCCATTATCGCTGTTGTCTTTCCTGCCATGATCGCTTTGGTTCAGTTCGACAGCGTTGGCCCCTTTCTGATCATCGTATTCGGATGCGGCACGATTCAGTTCCTGATCGGGAACTTTCTGGATCCTGCAATGCTGGGTCGTTCACTGAACATGTCGACATTTCTTGTCATTCTGGCGCTGACATTCTGGACTACGGTCTGGGGGCTAATCGGAGCATTTCTTAGCGTCCCGCTCACCGTCTGTATCCTGATCATTTTCAGCCACATTCCGGCGCTGCGGCCAGTTGCCATTCTGATGTCTCTTGATGGCCGACTGGGCGAAGACGACAGTCGCAGCACAAAAACAACCTAAATCGATAAATGGCTTAGCAACCAGCAGCACCCAAGCATTCCAAGATCGTGTTTTGATGGTGGATCAAATACAACAACGCTGCTAACCTTCCATCATTACTGGAAAAACCCGGTTGCAATCATACCGAGGCCCGACCGGAAGATTTGAACCATTGACCTCGATTGGACCGAATAGATGGCGGCAATAGACCAGATAAACGACCTGAAAAAACGTATGGGACAAGCCATTATCGGGCAGACCCAGGTCATTGATCGCTTGCTTATAGGCCTGTTGGCCAATGGCAATCTGCTAATCGAAGGCCTGCCCGGACTTGCAAAAACAAGGGCCGTCAAGGCAATGGCGCGCAACCTTGATGCGGACTTTAGCCGCATCCAGTTCACGCCTGATCTGTTACCTTCTGACGTGACAGGAACTGAGGTGTATCAGCAAACCGCAAAGGGGGGTGAGTTCCGCTTTGAACCTGGACCAATCTTTGCCAACATAGTTCTGGCCGACGAAATAAACCGTGCACCAGCGAAGGTCCAAGCTGCACTATTGGAGGCAATGGAAGAACGGCAGGTAACGATCTCGGGTACAACTCATAAGATGGAGCCGTTGTTCATAGTGATGGCGACGCAGAACCCGATCGAGCAGGAAGGCACCTATCCTTTGCCCGAAGCTCAGATGGACAGGTTTCTGATGCATGTCCAGATCACCTACCCGCCTGTCGAAGACGAAGTTGAAGTGATCCGTTTGGTGAGAGCGGAAGAGATTGCATCAGGTGAAAACACAGCCAAGGAAAGACCAGAACCCATCCCACAGAATGCGATATTCACAGCACGATCTGAAATCGGGCAGATACACGTTTCAGACGCCATGGACAGATATATGGCGGACCTGGTGCAAGCGACCCGCACACCCCGGGCGCTAAGTGAAGAACTGTCCAGTTGGGTAGAAATCGGCGCAAGCCCACGTGCCTCGCTCGCACTAGACAAATGCGGACGCGCACATGCCTGGATGAATGGTCGTGACTATGTTGATCCGGCTGACGTTCGGGCCATCGCTCATGATGTGTTTCGTCACCGCATCACGCTGAGCTTTGAGGCAGAAGGAAATGCAAAAACAGCAGACGACGTGGTAACTGAAATCCTAAAACTCGTCGCCCTGCCCTGATCGCAACAAAGGAAAGCCGCGTGTCAAAGACCGCCGCATATCCCAGCGACCCACGCATACACACCGACGCGAAACACCTGCTTGGCCTCGGTAGGCAGTCCCGTGCGCTCAGCCTGTTGCCGCGGCAGCCCGCCCGATCAATCCTGAACGGCCGCCACGCATCGCGTCTGCGTGGACGAGGACTGAATTTCGAAGAACTGCGCGATTACTTGCCGGGCGATGACATCCGGAGCATCGACTGGAAAGTTACGGCGCGTACTGGTGAACCACATGTCCGGGTCTATACCGAAGAGCGTGACCGTCCTGCACTATTGCTGGTTGATCAGCGCATTTCGATGTTTTTTGGCACTAAGGTCTACATGAAATCGGTCATTGCCGCCGAAGCAGCAGCTATTGCTGCCCATCGCGTTCTTGCACAAGGCGACAGGGTTGGTGGAATTGTGTTCGGTGATACAGATGTCGCCGAACATCGCCCTCAGCGTCGCGCTGCAGCTCTTACCCGGTTTTTGTCATCCGTCGGCGCCTTGAACTGCAGCCTTCATGCGGAATTGAGGCCAGAACCCACCGTTGCCATGAACCAGATCCTGAAACAGGCAGCGCAGATAGCTCATACCAACGCACTGGTCTGTGTCTTTTCAGACTTTGATGGGTTGGATGAAGACTCAGAGACCATTCTGCGACGACTTTCACGTTCCAATGATCTGATTTTATTCAATATATCCGACCCAAGTTCACATGGCATGCTACCTAAAATCAAGCTTGCAGTTTCGGATGGCGAGAAGCAAATCGAGATCGACGGTACGAGCCCTAATCTATCTGATCGCATCAAAGATGCCCTGGACCGGCGGCTTGAGCAGCTACAGATCTGGTCTCGTCGATATGGTTTTCCGATCGTCCCGATGACCACCGAAAAACCTGCGCTTGACCAGCTGCTTCGGCTATTCGGCCATCGCGGTGGCCATCGATGAGCGTGGATACCGAAGGCAAATCTCTGGTCGAACTGCTGGACATGCTAGAGCCCGCCCCGGAACCAGTTCCGATTTCAATGATGCCCCAAACATGGGGTTGGCTCGCCATTGCCATGTTGGTCGCAGCTTTAATCGCGATCAGCCTTTACCTGTTCTGGCGACATCGGAAGGCGAACGCATACCGTCGTCTGGCCCTGACCGAACTTCGCCAATGCGACGATGATTGTGCCAAAGTGGCGGAGATCCTTAAACGCACCGCACTGGTGGCATTCCCGCGTTCAGAAGTTGCCGGACTATGTGGCGAGGATTGGCTGAATTTCTTGCAGCAAACATCTGATAACAAAGTAATTCCAGTCAATGCAGGCCGCGCACTTGTTAAAGCGCCCTATCGCAAAAATATCTCGGACCCAAGTGTCACGGAACTGGCCAGAAACTGGATTCTGACACATAAAATCGGAAAGGATCGCTGATGTTCTCCTTTGCCGCGCCTTGGATCTTTCTGATTTTGCCACTGCCCGTTCTGGTTTACTTCTTTGCGCCGCCTCATCGCGAAAAGGCCAGTTCGATCCGCATTCCCTTTTTTCGGCACGTTGCAAAAGCTGTTGGTGCAGAACCAAGTTCGGGATCGGTAATTCCAGCGCGTGCACGCCTACAAACATTCATCGTCATCATCGTCTGGATACTGTTGGTATTCGCCATGGCCCGGCCCGAACGACTGGGTGAACCCATTGTGACAGAGAAATCAGCGCGAGATGTGGTGTTGGCGCTGGATATATCAGGATCCATGGATCAGCGCGATTTCAAGGCTGCCCACGGCGGACCAAAACAGAGACTTGAAGCCGTGAAGGACGTCTTGCGCAGTTTCATTGCCGAGCGCGATGGAGACCGAATGGCGTTGATCATCTTCGGAACGCGCGCTTTTGTGCAGGCCCCATTTACTGAAGACCTGCAGAGTCTCAATGGTTTCCTCGATCAGACTGCGGTGGGCATGGCTGGACCAAACACGGCTTTGGGGGACGCCATCGGACTGGGTATTCGCACCTTTGAATCCAGCGAGGTCGAACAGCGTTTGATGATCGTTCTCAGCGACGGTGCCGATACCTCCAGCCGAATGACACCCGTCAATGCATCGGCCATTGCGGCCGACAAAGGCGTTGTCATCTACACCATCGGTGTTGGCGACCCAAATGCAACTGGCGAGGATCGGGTTGACCTAGAGGCGCTCCGGGACATCGCAGACCGAACGGGCGGAGAATACTTCTTTGCAGATGACGAAAGGGCGTTGGCAGATGTCTATCAGCGCATTGATGCGCAAAATCCCCGAGTGGTTGAAACACAGAGCTACCGACCCCGCGAAAGCCTAGCTCATTACCCGCTTGCTGCCGCACTCATACTGATCCTCTTGAGCTCTGCAGGTTTTCACATTCACCAACGGCGGAGGCTGGCCTGATGCTTGATGCTCTGTCGGAATTTCATTTTATCCGAGTAGGTTGGCTGGTTCTTCTCATTCCAATCGCCGCACTCTGGTGGATAATCCGACCAAAGCCGAAGGTTGATGGAAACCTCCCCTCGGGCATAGCGCCGCATCTCGCCAAAGCCTTGCAATTGGGTGACGAGGATAAACGCCGGTTCTACCCCATAGACATCCTGATGATCGCAGCGATGCTTGTGACTTTCGCGGTTGCCGGGCCAACGTGGTCAAGGGCACCCAATCCACTGATTTCGGATAAAGCGCCACTTGTGATCGCGTTGAAGGTCACTGACAGTATGGAGGAGACGGACCTTGCCCCCTCACGCCTTGATCGGGCGAAGTTCAAGATTACAGACCTGATCAATGCGCGCGCAGGCGCTCCAACAGCCTTGGTTGCTTATGCGGGCACGCCACATCGCGTGGCTCCGCTCACCGAAGATGCTAATATTCTCCGCCCCTTGCTTGAAGGTCTGACGCCGGCAGTCATGCCGGAACAAGGTGATGCGGCAGGTGATGCATTGCAGCTGGCTGAGAGCATTCTGGATGGGTCGGAAATAGCCGGAGCGATCCTCTTTGTTCTGGATGATATCAATCCGTCGCAGCTGCCCGCGTTTGAAGATACAACATCGCCCATGTTCTTTCTGACTATGTTGCCAGAGGGTCAGAGTATTCCGCAGCTGGATGGATTAAGAAGCGCCATGATCGTTCCTTTCACGGGCAGCGATCAGGACGTGTTACGTTTGGAACGCCAGATCCAATCTGCATATAGCGAAGCGCTTGACGATGATGACCGACTGGACTGGCAGGATCGAGGCTGGTTGCTGGCCTGGCCTGCCGCGTTGCTGTGCCTTCTGTGGTTCCGGCAGGGTTGGGTTATACGCTGGGCAGTTCTGGCGTTCCTCCTCTTTCCCGCTGCAGGGCCAGCACAGGCCGAAGGTTGGAAGGATTGGTTCCTGACGCCGGATCAGCAAGGTCAGATTGCCATGAACCAAAAGAATTTCGCCGAGGCTGGTACACTGTTCGAAGATCCGTATCACAAGGGTTATGCAATGCTGAAGGCAGGCCAATACCCGGAAGCTGCAGAAATCTTCACAGCTCTGGACACACCCGAGGCTGCTTTTGCCGAAGGTATGGCCCGAATTCGCAATCGGGAATACCGCCCGGCAATTACCGCCTTTGAAACGGCGTTGGAGCGTAGGCCTGACTGGCCCGAAGCCCAGCACAATCTGGAAGTATCGCGTGCGATCTTAGAAGAAGTTGAATCGTCACGAGAACAATCTGACACGGGTGAAGAAGCGGGTATCGGGGCTGATGACGTGGTTTTCGATAACGAGTCTGGCCGAGGTGAGAACACAACCGTTCAGGACCAAACCGGTGAGGCGACACCATTGTCCGCCGATCAATGGATTAGCGCGATAGATACCGATATGCAGGATTTCCTCCGCAGCCGGTTCGTTCTGGAAAATCAGGAGCGAAACCAATGAGGTACCTCTCGCTTCTTATCTTCATCATGCTGCCTGACTGGTCTTGGGCTCAAGAAGCACAAGTTGAAAACTCGATGGCCCCGCAGGTCACAATCGAAGCCCCCGAAGATGATACCACTGTGGGGCAAGCCGCGATTGTCAGGATCAAGGTACTGGTCCCAACCTTTATGCCTTCACCACCTGTTTTTCCTTCACTTGAGCAGGAAAACCTGCTGGTTCGTCTGCCTGAACGTGCATCTGGTCCGATCAGTGAATCTGTGAATGGTGAAACGTGGTCAGGCGTCCAGCGCAGTTATCGACTGTACCCTTTGGCGTCGGGTGTATTCGACTTTGGACCTCAGGAAGTGCTGGTTACATATGCAGACCCCGAAACAAATGAACCCAAGCAGGTATCAGTCCCTCTACCTGCTACGACACTGACTGCGACGGTTCCGGACGCAGCGCGAGGTCTTGATCCTCTGATCATCGCGAATGGGTTTGAACTGACGCAAGAAATCGAGGGTGAGACCGATATGAATGCAGGTGATGCGATCACGCGCCATTTGACTGCAAAGATAACAGGAACGTCACCCATCATGATCCCCGCATTGTTGCCTGAGGCGTCGGACCCACTCCTCCAACCATATCCGAAAGAACCTCGCTTCACGGAAACTGAGGACCGGGGCATTCTGTCAGGCCAGCGTGTGGACGAAACTGTTTATGTGGCGCGTGAAGGTGGACAAACTCAGCTGCCCGCGATCTCGATCAACTGGTATAACCTGAAATCGGGTGAGATAGAGACCGCCGAGCTGGATGCTGTGCAGCTGACACTTGCAGCGCCGAAGTGGAAACCACCGACACCCGAAACACTTATATACGCGGTCTTTTTGCTTGGTGCATTTTCAGTCCTGTCCTGGGGGGCGGTTCATCTGACGCGGCCTCGCTATCAGGCTTGGAGAAACGATCGTCGGGCAAGATATCTTGCATCATATGAATTTGCATTGAACCAGCTATATGCATCGCTAAAAAATCATGATCTGTCAGGATCTTACACAGCTCTTGAGATGTGTAAGACGCGAGGCCAGAAACCAAAAGACTTGGTTAATCTGGAGGCTACGATGACGCAGATTGGGGCGAGCCGATATGCGCCTGACAATCACAAAACTCATGCGGATTGGACAAAAGCTCTGCTCGCATTCAAGGCGGTCAAGACGCGAAGGCCAGGAACTCTGGCAATGTTACCTCCGCTTAACCCCTGATCTTAACTCACGCAGCTCTCGATCAGGGCGCGCCTGTCCTTAAGCCGCACACGACCGTAGCCAAGCTCAATCAGATCCAAATCAGCCAGTCGGTGCAGGTTACGATGCAGCGTTGGTTGCGACACGGCGACCATCTCAGCCAGATCTTCCTGAGAAACGATTATCCAGCCATCGGGCTCAGATGCACCTTCGTCGAGATGCAGCAACCTGAGCACCAGCCTCTTTTCTGTTCCGGTCACGGCTAAATTCGCCATGATGCGCAGGGCAGTCTGCATGTTTTCATGCGTCAGGGCATAGAAATCACGGATGTACTCAGGGTTGCGGTAAACCAATCTTTCGACACGTGAACTGGGAAAGAACAAGGTTTGCGTTTCCTGAGTCGTCACCACGCTTACCAATCTGAGCGACCCAGAAAACAAGGCCAGATCACCGATCCAGTAACCTGCGCCTTCACGATGCACCACAAAATCCCGCCCATCATCAGATGGCGCAGTGATCTGAATGCCCCCTTTCAAAACAGCGTAGATGCCGTTGGCGGGATCACCATGATGGTAAAGTGTTTCTCCGACGCCGAAGGTCTTCGATATTGCACACCCAAGCAGATCGCTCTGAAAAGACGTGCTGCGCTCTGCGAACCAGCCGTCTTTCTGAAACAGATGCATGTAACTGAATTTATCAAACATTAGTATGTTTCAATCTCATCATATGATAGATTTCAAGAGCGTTTGCTCGATTAGAATAAGCGTGTCCGATTCCAAAGCCCATTCAATTAGTTAGGCAGGGAATTCGATGTAGCAGATGACCCTTAGACCACAACGTGTCGTCGCCAATACTCTATAACTTCCGGGTCGATTTGGCCCCCCATTGCAGGAGTAAATCATGTCACCACCCCGTTCTTTTGCAGATATTTGGCGCAGCAGGCTGCGCCGGTTCGCTGTGGCATCTATCGCTGTCGCACTGGCCGTTCCAGCCTGGGCACAGGATCAAAAGCCCAACATCTTGGTTATCTGGGGCGATGACATCGGACAGTCAAACATATCCGCTTATACGATGGGTTTGATGGGATACCGAACGCCAAACATCGACCGTGTTGCGAATGAAGGCATGATTTTTACCGATTATTATGGTGAGCAATCGTGCACTGCTGGCCGATCATCCTACATCATGGGCCAATCAGTTTTCCGTACCGGTTTGTCGAAAGTGGGACTGCCCGGTGCTGATCTCGGCATGCAGGTCGAAGACCCCACCATTGCGGGCCTGCTGAAAGACCACGGTTATGTCACGGGTCAGTTTGGCAAAAACCACCTGGGTGACAAAGATGAGCATCTGCCTACAAACCACGGATTTGATGAGTTTTTCGGAAACCTCTATCACCTGAACGCTGAGGAAGAGCCGGAAAATGAAGACTATCCCGGTGACGCGGTGCTAGCAGATGGTCGCACATTCCGCGAGGCCTATGGTCCACGCGGTGTGATCAAGTCGAAAGCGGATGGCACAATAGAAGATACCGGCCCGCTGACCAAGAAGCGTATGGAAACTGTTGATGAGGAAACCGTTGCGGCGGCAATCGACTTCATCAAGCGCGCGCACGAGCAAGGTCAGCCCTTCTACGTCTGGTGGAACGGTACGCGCATGCACTTCCGGACGCACGTCAAAGACGACATGCGTGCACAAGCCAACGAAATCGTTGGTGGCGTGGCTGATGAGTACACTGCAGGCATGATCGAACACGACATGCACGTTGGCCAACTGCTTGACCTGCTGGATGAACTTGGCATCGCCGACAACACCATCGTGCATTATTCGACCGACAACGGTCCGCACTACAACACCTGGCCTGATGCTGCCGCTACTCCTTTCTGGGGTGAGAAAAACACCAATTGGGAAGGCGGATGGCGTGTGCCTTCAATGGTTCGCTGGCCGGGTCAAATCGAAGCGGGTTCTGTCACGAACGAGATCGTGCACCACATGGACTGGCTGCCGACATATCTGGCGGTTGCGGGTGATCCCGAGATCAAAGAGAAGCTGAAGGAAGGATATTCGTCATCGGGCATGGGCCGCGACTACAAGGTCCACCTGGATGGATACAACATCCTGCCACTGCTGACAGGTGAAACTGCGGAAAGCCCGCGCAGGGAAATTTTTTATTTCTCGGACGATGGTGACCTGACCGCCCTTCGCTTTGACGACTGGAAGCTGATCTTCCTTGAGCAGAAGGCATGGGCAACGCTGCGCGCGTGGATCGAACCTTGGACCGAGTTGCGGATTCCATTGATCATCAACCTGCGCCGCGACCCGTATGAGCGGGCTTATCGCACATCCAACACCTACTACGACTGGCTGCTGGATCGGGCGTACTTCCTTGTTCCCGCACAGCAGTACGTTGGTAATTTCCTCGCGACCTTCCAGGAATTCCCACCGCGTCAGAAAGCTGCCAGCTTCAACCTGGATCAGGTGATGGACAAGCTAACCACTCCGACGAACAACTAAGTCGAAGTTCATTAAGAATGGTCGAAGGGCTGCCGATAAACAGGCGGCCCTTCCCGATTGAATCAAAAGGGTATTCTCATGCGGCGTCTCATTCCTATCGTTGTTGCCACTCTCATTCCTTTCACACTGTCTGCCGACCCGCTACCAAGTTGGACCGATACCGAGGCCAGAAACCGGATCGTCGCTTTCGTTGATGGAGTCACGGATCCTGACAGCGATGATTACGTCACGCCCGCAGACCGTATTGCAGTGTTCGACAATGACGGCACGCTCTGGGCCGAGCAACCAGTCTATTTTCAGTTGATCTTCGCCATGGACAAGCTGGCTGAACTGGCTGAAAGCGATCCATCCATTCTGTCCAGCCCCACACTGGAAGCCGCAGCCAAAGGGGATGTCGAAGGAATTGCCGCAGGCGGCAAAGAAGCCCTTATCGAGGTGGTGAACGCCTCACATTCCGGCCTCAGTGTCGCTGACTTTCAGACATCCGTCGCTGAATGGCTGGATACGGCGCGGCATCCAAAGACGAATTTGCCATATGATCAAATGACTTACCAGCCGATGGTTGAGCTTCTCAGATATCTTCGCGACGAGGGGTTCTCGACATATATCGTCTCAGGCGGCGGCATTCATTTCATGCGCGTTTTCGCTGAGAAAGCTTATGGGATTCCGCCCGAGCAAATCCTTGGAACCTACAACGACAGCACCTACGAAATCGTCGATGGCACACCGACCATCGTAAAGGCACCCGGCCTAGCCTTTATCGACGACAAGGAAGGCAAGCCCATCAACATTGATCGCACGATCGGAAAGCGCCCGATCTTCGCAGCTGGCAACTCAGATGGCGACTTTGCGATGCTGGAATGGACGACTGCCGGAACTGGTCCACGGATGGGCCTGTTAATCCATCATACAGATGGTGAACGGGAATGGGCGTATGACAGAGACAGTCATATCGGCCGTTTGGTCGATGGTTTGGACAAAGGCCCGGATTTGGGATGGGTGATTGTTGATATGGCGAATGATTGGTCACGCATCTACACTGGCAAAAACTGAATAGTCAGGACGCCAAAAATTCATGTGGACAGTGCTCGTTTCCCTGTTTCTATTTGCCCTCTTTTGCGTCGCCGTGGTTTTCTCGGTGCGCGCGGCCCAAACCGCGCGTACCCCACAGGGCGCAGTGGGTTGGGTGGTATTCCTGCTTTCAGCCCCGATGCTGGCGGTTCCTCTTTATCTGTTTCTCGGGCACCACCGTTTTCGGGGATATCGCGTGGCACGCCGGGAAAGCGAAAGAGTCGTTGAGGGCATCAAGACTTTTGCGGACTATTCCAAACCCGATCCGGAAAAAATGAAGATCAACCCGAGACCATTCGAGGCCCTGGCGCATCTGCCCGTCTCGCGTGGCAATGGCGCTCAGCTATTAATTGATGGTGACAGCACTTTCAAATCCATCTTTGAAGCAATTGATTCTGCGAAGAATTACGTCCTCGTGCAATTCTACATCGTGCGCCATGATGAACTGGGTATGGAGCTTCAGGACAAACTCATCTCAGCGGTTCAAAGAGGTGTACATGTCCGTTTCATGACCGACGCCGTTGGCAGCTACGGGTTAGCGTCGGATTACCTTGAGACATTGCGCAAAGCCGGGGTCGACGTGGCGGACCCGCGCGAGCAACGCGGACCTAACTTTCGTTTCCAACTCAATTACCGCAATCATCGAAAAACAGTAATTATCGATGGTGAGGTCGGGTTTATTGGCGGCCACAATGTTGGTGTCGAGTATCTGGGTCAGGATCCGAAATTCGGTCACTGGCGTGACACCCATATCAAAATGCAGGGCCATATCGTCAGGCAGTTGCAGCTGATCTTTACGGAAGACTGGCATTGGGCCCGGAACGAAGATTTGATTGACGCACTCGACTGGGCCGGCAACGAATCCGATCAGGATATGAACGCCTTGCTCGTCGCGACCGGTCCCGGAGATGAAACCGAAACAGGCGCGATGATGTTCTTTTCCGCGATCGCAGAGGCAAAAGAACGGCTTTGGATTGCATCACCCTATTTTGTGCCTGACATCGATATTATGACCGCATTGCAGCATGCCGCTTTGCGCGGCGTTGATGTTCGCATCCTTCTTCCCGATGTCATTGATCACCGCCTTCCGTGGCTTGCTGCATTCGCGTTCTTTGATGAAATCCGAAAATGCGGGGTGCGTGTATTCCGCTACACCGATGGCTTCATGCATCAAAAGGCGTTCGTAGTGGATGATACTTTGGCCGCCGTCGGCACCACCAATCTCGACAACCGATCATTCCGTTTGAATTTTGAAGCAATGGCACTGTTTTTCGACAGTCGCGCAGCCGAGGCCGTAGACAACATGCTGCGCAAGGACTTTGAAACCAGCTATGAGCTGACCCGCACTTTGTCGCAACAGCCCACTCATATTCGTTTTGGCGCACCGATCGCGAGGTTGTTTGCCCCTATTCTTTAGTCAGTCGGGGAAACGTTCCTGAAAAACCTGGTTCATAAGAGCCACCATGTATGCGGTCGACAATCCAAAGGCCAGCAGGCCGGTGACAGATGCGAAAGCACCAAAAATTCTAAGGCCTTCTCCAAGCACAATGTCGCCGTAGCCCAGCGTGGTAAATGTAACCAGCGAAAAATAGAGCGCAGAGTTCCAATCAGGTAGAACATCACCCAAAACCCAGATGATGGCCCATATCCAAACCTGAATTGTATGGGTGGCAATAATAAACGCCAACGCGATGGTGATTGGACCAGCGGTCGCCAATATCTTGCCCTGGCTTTCCCATTTTTCGACAATCCGGCGAATAACCAGTGTGCACCATGTCAGCAGCACGATTTCGACCAGAAAGCAAAGACCAAGATACATGCTGCCCCAAAGGATCTGTTGCGACAACGTCATGAAATGGTCCTGCTTTTTTGTGATCGCGAATGCAACCTCAGAATGACCTCTCATTCGGGTATGAGCAACCCCGCCATCCTTTGTGCGTGGGTGCGGCGAATGGAACCCGAGCGGTCTGCGCTATGGACAGTCGGGGATACGGTTGCACATTGTGGCCTACAGAAAGTGAGATGACATGCTGCTGACTATAGATCGCGTTCAAAAAGCCTATCCCGGTGGACGCCCTGTGCTACAGGACGTTTCCCTGTCTCTCGACATTGGTGAAACGCTTGCACTAACCGGAGAAAGTGGCAGCGGCAAAAGCACACTCCTGAATTTGGCAGCTGCGCTGGATGGGTTCGATGGTGGTGAAATTGTGCTTGATGGTGCAGCCTTATCATCACTGAATGATCCCGGACGCGCCGAACTGCGGCGCCAGAAAGTGTCCTTGGTTTTTCAGCAATTTAACCTGATCCCATCCCTAACCGTGGACCAGAACCTCTCATTCCATGCGCGGTTGGCAGGCAATTGCGACTCTGAGTGGATTTCACATCTTGCGCAAAGGCTGGGTCTTGGGGAACTGCTAGAGCGCTATCCAGAGAGCCTGTCTGGCGGTCAGCAGCAAAGGGTTGCGATTGGCCGAGCGATGGCAGCAAAGCCTAAGCTGTTATTGGCGGACGAACCCACCGGGAACCTGGATGAAACCGCCAGTTCAGTGGTACTGGACCTGATGTTGTCTCTGGTCGCCGATACGGGCGCCGCATTGCTATTGGTTACACATTCTCAGGATATCGCTGCCAGACTGGATCGCCGCGCGCATCTGGCAAACGGTCGTATCACATGACAGGTCCTGTGGTTCAGGCATTGCTGTCCCACTGGCGCAGGCACTGGCTGCAATTGGCCACATTGCTGATCGGCATTGCACTGGCGACCGGCCTTTGGTCAGCTGTTCAGGCCATCAATTCCGAGGCGCGTTCCAGCTATGCCCGGGCCAATACCCAGCTTTCAGTTGGACAGTTGGATGAGATACGCGATCCAACAGGCTACATACCACTATCGCGCTACGTTGATCTGCGGCGCTCGGGCTGGCAGGTAGCGGCGGTGCTCGAGGGACCAGTCCGCATCGGTGATCGCACACTTCGCTTGATGGGGGTGGATATGGTTGCCTACCCCGCTTTGCCGGCCATGACACAATTGGAACAGAGCGATACGCCGCCAGACCCCTCTGAAATACTGACTGCTCCGGGGCGGTTGTTGATTTCACCCGATCTCATTGATCTGTTCGATGAGCGCGATGATCTGCCGCCTATCCTTGTCAGCAGCGCCCTGCCCCCCGAGTTCATTCTGACTGATATCGGTGTCGCCGAAAGGCTCCTGAACCGGTCCGGACAAATTTCAAGACTGGTCGTGTTACCTGACCAACCCGGGTCATTGCCACCGCTATCGGAAATCGCCCCTGAACTGGAAAGACAAAGCCCGACCTCACAAATCGATACGGCACAACTGACCGACAGCTTTCATCTTAACCTGTCAGCATTCGGCCTTTTGTCTTTTGCAGTGGGCCTTTTCATCGTACATGGGACGGTCGGACTGGCGTTTGCCCAGCGACGTGGAATGATCCGCACCTTGCGAGCGCTGGGTGTTTCGATGCGACGGCTCGTATTGATCACGTTGGCCGAGTTGATCATGTTCGCCCTGATCGGAGGTATTCTGGGCTTGGTGATTGGCCATCTGATTGCGGCGGCTTTGCTTCCTGATGTCGCCGTAACCTTGAGAGGGTTGTACGGCGCCCCTGTCGACGGGCAACTCGCTCTCAGACCACTTTGGATCGTATCGGGTCTGGCAATGGCAATCGGCGGCACGTTGCTCGCCAGCGGTCATGCGCTTTGGCGGCTGTCCAGGATGCCCTTGCTTGCGAGCCCGGGAATGCAGGCATGGGGTGGCCAAACAAACGCTCGAAGACTTAGCGCGCTGTCGGGTCTGGCACTTATCATAGGCGGCATGATTGTATTCTTCAGTGCCAAAGGGCTGATCGCTGGTTTTGTGATGCTGGCGGGCATTCTCACCGGAACCGCCTTGTTGCTGCCTGCCATTCTATCCGTGCTATTGGCGATGTTTGCGCGATGTGCAAAAGGGCCAGTTACGCAGTGGGTATGGGCCGATATGCGCGCGCAGCTTCCCGGGCTGTCACTTGCACTGATGGCCCTGCTATTGGCTCTTGCGGCCAATATCGGTGTTGGAACGATGGTTTCCAGCTTCAGGCTGACGTTCATCGGCTGGCTTGATCAACGCCTGACATCCGAATTGTATGTCACCGCCTCCGATAACGAACAGGCGGATCAGATCATCGACTGGCTTGCGCCCCAAGTTAACGCCGTGTTGCCAATTCGAAGTATTGAACTTGCTCATGAGACAGGCCCGCTGTTCCTGTATGGTGTAATCGATGACGATACCTATCGTCAGAACTGGCCCCTGATAGCTTCAATTCCGAATGTTTGGGATAGTGTTCTGAATGGCGGTGCTGTCCTCATTAATGAACAGTTGGCGCGCCGGGAAAACCTGTGGCCGGGTGACAGTCTGATGCTTGCCCCGCGTCACACCCTCGAAATCGCTGGCGTCTATTCTGATTATGGGAATCCGACCGGTCAGGCGATTGTTTCTATGGCAATGCTGGATCTCATAGCGCCCGGCGCTGCTTCGCGTCGCTTTGGCATTCGCCTATCCCCTGATCGTGCAACTGAAATGGCCCAGACCTTACGGGATCGTTTTGATCTTCCAAATTCCAGCGTGGTGCATCAGGCCGCCATGAAAAAGCAGTCTCTGGCGATCTTTGAGAAGACATTCGTCGTCACTTCTGCCCTGAATGTGCTGACGCTTGGGGTCGCGGGCTTCGCCATCCTCACCAGTCTGCTGACCCTCTGGACCCAGCGACTGCCACAGATTGCGCCAGTATGGTCTCTCGGCATGACCAGATCGCGATTGGCTCAGTTGGAGCTGCTGCGGAGTATACTGCTGGCGGCACTCACTGCCTGTTTGGCCTTGCCATTGGGGTTAATCCTGGCGTGGATACTCTTGTCAGTGATCAATGTTCAGGCCTTTGGATGGCAATTGCCGATGCATCTGTTTCCAGCAGATTGGATTCGGCTGTTTTTGCTGACCCTGCTGGCTGCGGCAGTAGCAGCCGCCCTGCCCGCATGGCGCCTTCGGCGCATCCCACCCGCCGATCTTCTCAGGGTATTTGCCAATGAACGTTAGAGCGTTTTTGATGTTCCTGCTGTTCCCTCTGGCCGCAATGGCACAAGGTTACGCCGGTTTGGGAGGTAACGCTGATGGTTTCACTGCCCCAACGCCTGGATATCAGTTCCAGTTTCCGCATGACCACGGCCCGCATCCCGACTATCGGATTGAATGGTGGTACCTAACCGCAAATCTCAAAGGTGAGGATGGAAGAGACTACGGCATTCAATGGACATTGTTTCGCTCGGCCTTGAAACCATCAGAAGAGGATGGCTGGCAAAGCCCGCAACTATGGCTGGGTCATGCAGCGGTCACTACGCCTGATGCTCACTACTATGCCGAGAGGCTGTCGCGCGGAGGTATTGGTCAGGCAGGCGTGACTGCGCAACCTTTCGAAGCATGGATCGACGAATGGCAGATGAAAGCTGATCTCGACATCAATGCGCTGCGCCTGACGGCCAATGGGGCTGCGTTCAGCTATGACCTGTCTCTGGATGCCACAGGACCATTGGTATTTCACGGCGAAGATGGGTATTCGGTCAAGTCTGCCGACGGTCAGGCAAGCTACTACTACTCGCAACCCGGCTACCAGGTCGAAGGTGTCCTGCACCTGCCTCAGGGAGATGTCGTGGTCACAGGCCAGGGCTGGCTAGATCGGGAATGGTCATCTCAACCATTGGCGGCAGATCAAAGCGGTTGGGATTGGTTTTCGCTGAGCTTTGATGACGGTCAAAAACTAATGGCCTTCCGCCTGCGTGGTGATCGCGGAGACTACACTTCGGCTACATGGATTGATGCATACGGTGTTGGAACTGCTTTGCCGGATGGCGCTGTCTCGTTCACACCTCTGGAAACCCAAACCGTTGCCGACAGAAATGTCCCGGTACAATGGCGCGTGGTCCTGCCGGATCGCGAACTGGATGTGGAGGTGTCCGCCCTTACACCCAAATCATGGATGGGAACGCGCTTTGCCTATTGGGAAGGTCCGGTTTTCGTTTCAGGAAGTCACAGCGGTCAGGGCTATCTGGAAATGACCGGGTACTGACCCAACTGTCGCCAGACTGTCACAGCCACCTTTTATGACGGTCCCAAATGTAAAGGGACTGGAAATGACAAAACTCAAAGTGGGTGCCGCGCTGATGGTGTCCGATCTCAAGACCCATCGTGATTGGCTTGTAGATGGGCAGCGTGATCTGGAAATTCAGGATTTCTTTTCTCCGAACAATTTGGGCGATGCTGCTGAAGACTTGATCAACGCCGCTAAGAACACTTTGCAAGGGTATTCGGGGCGATTGGGTATTCATGGCCCGTTCTATGATCTGCCGCTGGATTGCCATGATCCCGAAGTGCGCATCATTGTTCAGAAACGTATGCACCAGGCGCTGGATGTCGCAGCTAAACTTGGTGCAACGCAAATGGTCCTGCACTCGCCTTATTCAACGTGGGACTACCACAACCTGGACAGCGACCTGACATCCCGAGAAGCGCAGATTTCGCGCGTTCACGAAACCCTCGCACCGGTTATTACAAGGGCTGAGGAATACGGTGTCGTACTGGTGATCGAGAACATCGAGGATAAGAACCCATTCGATCGGGTGATCCTCGCCAATAGTTTCAATTCCGACTTCGTATGCGTATCACTCGATACTGGTCATGCGCATTACGCGCATGGCGCTACGGGCGCACCACCAGTTGACTACTATGTCCGTGCTGCAGGAGACCGACTGGCGCATATCCACCTGCAAGATGCCGACGGATATGCAGACCGACATTGGGCGCCGGGTCAAGGAAGCGTAAACTGGCAGGCTGTCTTTGAGGCAATTGCAGAAGCCGCATCACAGGCCCGGCTGGTGCTGGAACTGCGAGACAGCAACGACGTTATGTCGGGGTTTGAACATTTGGTTGCTCTGGGCCTGGCTGAATAGCAAGGCCCAGAACTAACCTATCTGACCACGTAGACAGAAACGGTCGAGTGCCGCACCACGCGCGCGGCATTCGGCCCAAGCAGATAGTCTTTGAAATCAGGCTTGTGTGCCCCGATCACAATTAGATCCGAGCCCGCACTCTCAGCCGTCTTCAGGATCTCCTGATAGGCTGTCCCCGTGGCGACCACATGGCGGATAGAAGCATTGCGCTCTTCCCCCAAGGCAGTAACACAGAGATGGGTCAGTTTTTCATGGGCATCCGCAAGCGCTTGCTCGTGATGATGCGGCTCGAAAAAGCTGCTCACGAAGGACTCACCATAGTCCGGCAGCACAGTCACGACATCAAGCTGCGCCCCTTCATGCCCCGCCAACTCGGCTGCTTGTTTCAGAACCTGAGCGTCAAGATCGCCGTTACTGATATCGACGGCACACAAAACAGAGTTTGTCATGCTGGCACCTCTTGTCTTGCGGCACGACCGCGTTGAAGGAAAGCGATCAGACCCAGAAGGATCATCGCTGGGATATAGATCAGCTGCTTCGGAGGCTGACTGGACGGCAGATTGACCGAGCTCAGCCGGACAGCCTCATCACCGTAGTAGTCAAAGTTGGCCAGATCATCGGCAACTGGTGATCCGAACATCGGTTCCTCAAGTTTGACAAGGCCATCTTCTTCGAACAGCAGCAGCCCCATCGCGTCGACGCGCGCTTCACCGCCCTCTTCAGAACCAACCGGCACGACAACCGTGGTGTCCACCATCTTGCCGGTGTCAAAATCAGGCCCACTGATAACCATCCGAACATCTGTTCCGGGTGGTGTCTGACCCATCGTCTCAACAAATGCAGCAGGCTCAACCGAAGTGAATGGAGGCGCGATGCGATCCATGAAGAAATCTGGTCTGAACAGGGCAAACGCCACGAAGATCAGCGCGATGCTTTCATAGATACGGCTATGGGTCAGGAAGTAACCCATGGTGCCCGCTGTGAAGACAAGGATCGCTATCGTCGCGAATATCGCCACGATAATCCCTTCAACCCATGTCACATCGATCAGCAGCAGGTCCGTGTTGAAGATGAACACAAATGGCAGTGCAACGGTACGAAGCGAATAGAAGAAAGCAGTAAAGCCTGTCTTGATCGCATCACCACCCGAAACGGCTGCAGCAGCAAAGCTTGCAAGACCTACCGGGGGTGTGACGTCCGCCATGATGCCAAAGTAGAAGACGAACAGGTGTACCGCGATCAACGGGACAATCAGTCCGCTCTGCGCTCCCAGTTCCACAACCACGCCAGCCATGAGTGAGCTAACCACAATGTAGTTCGCAGTGGTGGGCAGACCCATGCCAAGGATCAGGCTGAGAAGACCGACCATCACAAGCATCAGGATCAGGTTACCGCCCGACAGGAACTCCACCAGATCAGCCATCACCTGTCCGACACCTGTCAGCGTCACGGTACCCACGATAACACCCGCTGTGGCCGTTGCCAGCGCGATACCGATCATGTTGCGCGCACCGTCGATCAGGCCCTGCCACAGATCGGCAACACCATCGACAAAGAACGCCGGCAGGTTGCTTTCACCACGGAAGATCGCCTTAAGCGGCTTTTGCGTCAGCAGGATCACGAACAGCAATGCCGTTGCCCAGAAGGCTGACAGGCCAGGTGACTTCTGCTCGATCATCAGGAAGTACACCAGCACGATGATTGGCAGCAGATAGTGCAGACCCGCTTTGTAGATTTCACTGATCACCGGAAGCGTGACTTCTTTGGCGTTCGGATCATCAGGCTCCAGATCCGGAACCTGAGCCGCGAAGTACAGAAGGACCACATAGACGGCGCAGACAATAAGGCTAAGCACCAAGCCGGCCATGGTTGGCACCCATGCCGTTACGGCATCGACCGGGAATTGCGAGCCATAGCAAAGGCCTGCAAAGATCAGGAAGAACGACAACATGCCAACGACCGTCCGCGCCAGATGCACATCGCGATCACCAAGTGTCGGCATGTTCCGCTTAACCGCCTCGAGGTGAACGATATAGACCAGAGCGATGTACGAAATCGCCGCAGGCAAGAAGGCATGCGTAATTACCTCGACATAAGAGATGCCGACATATTCAACCATCAGGAAGGCTGCAGCCCCCATAACCGGTGGCATGATCTGACCGTTGACCGACGAGGCAACCTCGACCGATCCCGCCTGTTCGCTCGAGAAGCCAACGCGCTTCATCAGCGGAATGGTAAACGTACCAGTGGTCACAACGTTGGCGATCGAAGAGCCCGAGATCAGGCCAGTCGCAGCAGAACCAACAACGGCCGCTTTGGCCGGTCCACCGCGCAGGTGGCCTAGCGCTCCAAACGCCATCTTGATGAAGTAGTTCCCTGCCCCGGCCTTATCCAGCAAAGCTCCGAACAGAACGAACAGGAAGACGAATTTGGTGGAAACGCCCAGGGCAATACCAAACACGCCCTCGGACGTAATCCACATGTGGCTCATGGCCTTTTTGAGGCTCGCGCCTTTCCAGCGGATGACCTCTGGGACCCATTCGGAAGACCCGAAGAATACGTAAAGGAGAAAAATAGATGCAATGATCGCCATTGCGGGCCCAAGCGCACGGCGAGCAGCTTCAAATAGAAGTAGAAGACCTATGGCAGCAAAGACTGCGTCGGTTTCATCGGCGAGTCCGCCAGCATCGACAATTTTTTGATAGAAAAAGTACCCGTACAACGCAACAGCAGCGCCTACTATCCCCATAATCCAGTCCTGAATCGGAATATAGTCGCGGGGGCTGGATTTCAGAGCCGGATAAGCAGCAAAGGCCAAGAACATGGCAAACGCCAGGTGAAACTGGCGTGCGTTGTTAACAATGCTTCCGGGCAACACGTAGTTGGATATGGGCGATGCCAGAACCACCTGAAAAATAGACCAGATTGCGGCAACAATTGCCAGAAACAGCCCTACGTTTCCAGCAGGATCACGTGCACCCGCATCCGAGGATGCGACCAGTTCCTGCAGCTCTTCTTCGGATAACGGACGATTGCCCTGTTGATCAGCGCTCATCAAATCTCTCCCCGTCCTGCGGCCGGTTTCCGGCGCGGTTTTTTTTGTTCCGGTGTTCTACCGGTAAAAACGAGGCGCAAAACTGCGCCTCGTTCCAAAGTCACTGGTGGATTACTGAATCCAGCCTTTTTCTTTGTAGTACTTCTCAGCACCCGGATGCAGCGGAGCCGACAGGCCGTCTGCGATCATTTCTTCGGGCTTCAGGTTCGCAAACGCGGGGTGCAGCTTTTTGAAGTCATCGAAGTTTTCGAAGACCGAGCTTACAACTGCGTAAACCGCGTCATCCGACACGTCAGCCGAGGTTACGAAAGTCGCGCCAACACCAAAGGTCGAGGTGTCGCCGTCCGAACCACGATACATGCCACCGGGGATGGTTGCGGTACGGTAGAACGAGTTGTCGTTGACCAGCTTGTCGACAGCGTCGCCGCTTACGTTCACCAGAACCGAGTCACACGCGGTAGTGGCTTCCTGGATCGAACCCGATGGGTGACCAACGGTGTAAACCATTGCGTCGATCTGGTTGTCGCACAGAGCCGCCGACTGTTCAGCCGCCTTCAGTTCCGTCGCCAGTTCGAAGTCGTCAGTGGTCCAGCCCATTTCGCCCAACAGGACTTCCATGGTGCCGCGCTGACCGGAACCGGGGTTACCGATGTTGACGCGCTTGCCCTTCAGGTCTTCGAAGTTGGTGATGCCGGAATCGGCACGAGCAACAACTGTGAACGGCTCAGGGTGTACTGAGAATACGGCGCGCAGGTTTTCGAAGGGGCCAGCCTCTTCGAATTTCGAGCTGCCGTTATACGCATGGTACTGCCAATCGGACTGAGCAACACCAAACTCCAGCTCGCCTTCGCGGATGGTGTTGATGTTGTAGACGGAACCACCGGTCGATTCGACCGAGCAGCGCACGCCATGCTCTTTACGTCCTTTGTTCACCAGACGGCAGATCGCGCCACCGGTCGGGTAGTAAACGCCTGTTACACCACCAGTACCAATGGTGATGAATTCTTCGGCATAAGCGGCCGGAGCCATGAAGGCAGCGGTGATGACCGCGCCGAGGCTGAGCTTGCTGCTGTTTTTCATTTATGAACTCCCAATTTTTATGTTTGGCAGACGGAAAAGGCGCATTGCCCCCGTCCGGGGACCGTGCCGATAAGTCAAACTTGCCCGTCTTGCAACGGGTACAACTCACTGAATTTTCCAAACTCTCCCAACATATTCGACGTTTCATTCAGACACATCGATTGTCAAGGCCAGCGCCCGGATCAAGGGCGCAAAGCCTCAGATATGACGATATTTGCGAGAGTTTCCCCGCCTGACGAACACATCCGCAAATCTCGTGACACCTATAGGTTGTTCATATCTAAGCGCATGTATGTGGTCGCAAGCAGCGCAAAGGAGAGACCTGCTGCTACGCTTACACAATTGGTTCTACATCGATGTAAGGGTTGTGGTGCCCAAGGAGAGACTCGAACTCTCACGCCCGTGAAGGCGGGGGATTTTGAATCCCCTGCGTCTACCATTCCGCCACTTGGGCCACGTGCAATGGATTAGCGTCCTCAAACGGGAAGGTCCAGAGGCAAAAACCATCCAATTTCCTGTTCGTTCAACCAAGAGCGGTTGACGCGTTGGCAGGTGCGTGGTTTGCCTAACCCCAACTGATCTTGGGACCATAGTATATAATGTTGCGATCGCTTTATGACTGGACAATTCGTCTGGCGGATCACCCTCATGCCCTCTGGGCGCTGGCAATCGTAGCATTTGTCGAAAGTTCGTTCTTTCCGATTCCACCCGACGTTCTGATGATTCCCATGATTCTTGCGCGCCCATCGCGTGCCTGGTTGATCGCCACCGTTGCATTGGTGGCTTCAGTACTTGGTGGCATGCTTGGATATGCGATCGGGGCATTCTTCTATGAAAGTCTGGGCCAGCCGATCCTTGAAGCGATGGGCAAAGGTCATGCCATGGAAGAATTCAACCAGCGATTCAATGATTTCGGGTTCTGGGCAGTGCTGACCGCCGGGATCACCCCGTTCCCCTACAAGGTCATCACTATCATGTCCGGCTGGACCGGAATGCCGCTTGGGACTTTCATCGCAACCTCGATTCTGGCACGTGCATTGCGATTCTATATCGTCGCCGGTCTGCTGTGGGGGTTCGGCGAACCTATCCGGGATTTCATTGAGAAACGTCTGGGGCTGGTCTTTACACTCTTCATCTTCCTCCTGATCGGAGGATTCCTGTTGGTGAAATACATATGACGAAACAACGCGCACTCATATTCCTCGCAGCCGGCGGATCAGCCGCTCTGTTGCTTGCAGCGTGGGGATTTCAACATCTTGGTGGCATGGCGCCATGCAAAATGTGCATCTGGCAACGCTATCCGCATGGCGCAGCCGTTCTGATTGGCGTTGTGGCGCTGGCCTTTCCCGGACAGCGCTTCCTGCCCCTGCTGGGTGCGCTCGCTGCATCGATCACTGCCGGGATTGGGGTGTATCATGCAGGTGTCGAGCGAGGATTGTGGGAAGGTCCGACAAGCTGCACTTCGGGCGATATTGGAGGGTTGTCCGCGGAAGAGCTGATGGAACAGATCATGTCGGCGCCGCTGGTTCGCTGTGACGACATACCATGGGAGTTGTTTGGCCTGTCGATGGCCGGGTGGAACGCAGTACTATCTGCGTGTCTGGTACTGGTCTGGATAGCCGCGTGGCGTAGCCGGTAACTCTTAGATTTCGTCCAGTTCCGCATCCCAATACAGGAAGTCGATCCAACTGTCGTGCAGGTGGTTTGGCGGAAACTTACGGCCGATATTGCGTAAAGCCTCGGCATCGGGTTGCCGAGGCGGTTTGCGCAATGTCATACCCGCCTGCCGGAGCGATTTTGAACCTTTGCGCAAATTGCAGGGGCTGCACGCAGCCACAACATTCTGCCAGCTTGTTACCCCGCCCGCGGCACGCGGTACGACGTGGTCAAAGGTCAGATCCCCACGGCTGCCACAGTATTGGCAACGGAATTCATCCCTCAAAAATAAATTAAAGCGCGTGAAGGCCACGCGCTTTCTGGGTTTTACATAGTCTTTAAGGACAACGACCGATGGTATTCGTATTTCGGTGCTGGGACTGCGGACAACTTCGTCATATTCGGCGACGATATCGACCCTGTCCAACCATGCCGCTTTGATCGCCTCCTGCCACGGCCACAACGAAAGCGGATAGTATGACAAGGGGCGGTAATCGGCGTTCAAAACCAATGCCGGATGATGCTTTAGTGCACCGGGTTCCCTGACAAATTCGGTCCTGAAGTCTCCGTCCATCACAGAATCGCTCCTCGCTCTCAGCTGCCCGTTTGTGACACCAGAGCGGGGAGCACCCGCCCCGGTCTTACTATGACTATATATCGTGTTAAAACTCTGACAAGCCCTGAGTTTCCACAATATGTCGAAGATTGGGTAAGCCGAATCCGTAACAGTGACATGACAGTTATCCACAGGTTGCGCACTGTGTGTCGCTCGGGCTATGGCGGGGCATGTCCTGGTTCATCCGATTCAACAAACCCTTTGATGTGCTGCCACAGTTTACCGACCGTGCGAACGTGGAATCGCCGCGTAGCACGTTATCGGATTTTATCGACCTGCCTGGCGTCTATCCGGCTGGTCGGTTGGATCGGGACAGCGAAGGTCTGATGCTGCTGACAGACCATGGCCGCCTACAAGCCCAGATATCAGACCCAAAACACAAGATGGCCAAGACCTATTGGGTTCAGGTCGAAGGTGTTCCAGATGCTGCCGCCCTCAAGGCGTTGCGAGACGGTGTTGAACTCAAGGAAGGTCCAACACGCCCTGCCCGGGCACGTGCGATAGATGAACCTGAAGATCTGTGGCCACGCACCCCGCCAATTCGTGAGCGAAAGACTGTTGCGGACAGCTGGATTGAACTGACCTTGCGCGAAGGTCGAAACCGTCAGGTTCGTCGAATGACGGCAGCGGTTGGACACCCTACCCTTCGTTTGATCCGTGCACGCATCGGCGATTGGACTTTGGAGGGGTTGGAACCCGGCCAATGGGACAGCCTGCCCATGCCCACATTGAACTCGGCACCGCAGCGCAAAAGGGATCGCCGCCCTCGCCGGTGACAGAAGCCCTTATTTCCGCTAAACTAATTTTATGAAAGTGACGCCGGAGATACCTACCCCCTCCGCCATTCTGGAGGCTGCGTTGTATGTCGATGATCTGGATGCAGCTGAACGGTTTTATGGTGAGATACTGGGGCTGACACGCATTCAGCGTGTTGAGGATCGTCACGTCTTTTACCGCGTTGGCGGCGCTGTCCTGTTATTGTTCAACCCGGAACAAACCGAGCAACCGCCAAACAACCCAGAACTGCCTGTTCCTCCACATGGTGCGCGTGGAGCCGGACATGTTTGTCTGGTTCTGACTAGGGATGAAATTGATGCAATGCGTAAGCACCTGCTCAACTGGAACATCCCGGTCGATGCAGAGTTCGACTGGCCCGGCGGGGCGAAATCACTGTATATTCGTGACCCTGCAGGGAATTCAGTCGAGTTTGCCGAAGGCCATCTCTGGGATTAACGCAAGGTGAAACGCTTGGAAATCCGGTTTACCGGCGTTCCGTCGCGCAGCTGCACACCATACGCGACCGAGTAATCCTGAAATCCCATCTTATCGTAGTAGCTTAAGCCCGATACATTATCGGCCCGGATAGTGGCATTGATCGCGGAAAATCCTAGCGCTGAAGCCACTTTTGAGGTCTCGGAAAACAATGCACGACCCGCGCCTTTCAGAACCGGATCGCGTCGCGTGAAGGTGGCTATATCCACGCAGTCATCAGGCAGCGCATCATGCGCCCCAAGCCATTGAAAACCAGCAACTTCACCCTGATCATCAAGGGCAACATGACAACAGATCTTATCTGTTCCATCAAGATAGCTCTGCGTGAACAGTGGCTCAGAAAATGGGATTTCAAACGCGGTCGTACCGCCGATCGCGATGATCTGATTTAGAATGCGGCAGGCGTCTGCCACATCCTCTCGCATCATCTGGCGAACGGCGATCATTGTTAAAGGCTCAATTTATCGCGCATGAAGGCCAACGCCACGCTCAGACCGTCCGGTGCAATCCCATGGCCCGTGCCTTTCATGACGTGAGCGTAAACTTCCTGGAACCCTGCGCTTTGCAATGCCTCAGCGGCCTCAGGCAAAGACTGGGGCGGCACAACATCATCAGCGTCACCATGCACCAGAAGGACCGGCATCCTACTGACAGTCTCGTCAGGCAGCAAGTCGGGCTCCAGCAGTCGGCCCGAGAAAGCGACGATACCTGCCACAGGATCTTCCCGGCGAGGAGCAACATGCAGGCTCATCATTGTGCCTTGCGAGAATCCGAACAGAACCACCTGCTCTGGCAACACATCCTCGTCCACCATCAGGGCATCGAGGAAAGCGTTGAAATCCTCAACCGCCATTTCCATACCGCGGCGCGCTTCTTCCTCGGACGAACCATCGATCCAGGGGATCGGAAACCACTGGTACCCATTGGGCATACCGGGGATTTGTTCCGGAGCATCTGGTGCCACGAATAATGTGTCCGGCAGATGCTCGCCCAGCGGATCGGCAAGACCCAGCAAGTCGGCCCCGTTGGCACCATAGCCGTGTACGAACACCACGACGGAGCGTGTATCGCCCGAAACCGGCTCTTTTCGGAGCGCATTCAAAACCCGTGTCATCTGATCCCTTCTCGTTCTTTAGCCACCCGGTAATAGGCCCACAAAACCCGCGCCGCAACCGAACGCCAGGGTGACCAGGCTTCGGCCATCAATCGTAATTCCTTGTCCGTCGGACGTTTCGGCAGGTCATAGAGTATGCGTGCAGCCTCCTGCAGGGCCAAATCACCCGGCGCGATCACGTCCGCACGCCCCAGAGAGAACATGGCGTAGATCTCGGCGGTCCAAACACCGATTCCGGGCACTTCGGTCAGGACTGCAACGACTTCCTCATCGGACGCATCCCTCAACGCTGTGTAGTCAATACGGGCTTCGGCCAACGCACGGGCATACCGGATTTTCTGCCTGCTCAGACCCACGGCGCGCAAATCATCATCGGTTGACCACATGATCTTGCGCGGACCCGTCAGCTTCGCGTCCTTAAGGCGTTTCCAGATGGCATTGGCCGAGGCAACACTGACCTGCTGACTGACTATCGCACTCAGTAACTGAGCGAATCCGTCTGGCCGACGCCGCAGAGGCAACGGCCCTGTTTTTTGCATCGCATAAGCCATACGCGGACAGGCCGTTGCCAGCCACTCAGCCCCCTCTTCCACGCATTCTGGCGTTTCTATAATGCGACCAACGGCCATGAGCTCTCCATCTTAGATACACGCCGCACGTTAGGCGGCTTTGCCGCATATGCAACCCGCTTGTAAGTAACGGCTTTCGCCGATACGCATATGCCCATGACAATGACCGCCACCACTCCGCCCAACAACAGACAAGCCAAACGCAACGTCGCCGTTTTGGTAGCTGCGCAATCTATCCTCGGCGCTCAGATGCCGATGATCTTTATCGTGGGTGGACTGGCAGGGCAGTCACTGGCGTCAAACCCCTGCCTTGCAACCCTGCCAATCTCGCTCATCGTCCTGGGGTCGATGCTGGCTGCGACGCCGATTTCGGCGATCATGCAACGTTGGGGTCGCCGGGTCGGATTTCTAGTTGGTGCGACCGCTGGTGCCTGTGGTGGTGTCGTAGGTGCTTATGGCCTGTACCTTGGGTCATTTCCGATATTCCTGTTGGGAAGCCTGCTGACCGGCATCTACATGAGTGCCCATGGGTTCTATCGTTTTGCAGCCGCCGACACCGCTTCGGATGAGTTCCGGCCCAAAGCGATTTCGTATGTCATGGCGGGTGGATTGGCAGCGGCAATCATCGGTCCGCAGATCGTCAAACTGACCGCTGAGTCCTATGTCATTCCGTTTCTCGGCACCTATATCGCCGTTATCGCCGTTAACGTCATAGGATCGGCGCTGTTCTTTTTCCTGGATATTCCAACGCCACCCCGTCCAACAGCGGATACGCCCAAAGGGCGAACACGGTTGGAACTGTTGAAAACACCACGCATCGCTGTCGCCATCATCTGCGCAATGGTCTCTTACGCTTTGATGAACCTTGTCATGACTTCGACGCCGCTGGCTGTTGTCGGGTGTGGCTATACTGCGAATGACGCCGCCGATGTTGTCACAAGTCATGTTCTGGCGATGTATGTGCCCAGCTTCTTCACCGGGCACCTAATCGCGCGTTTTGGTGTTGAAAAGATTGTAGCGCTTGGCCTCGCCATCCTGGCAGGCGCAGGTGTTGTGGCCTTGCAGGGTGTGGATCTCGGAAACTTCTTCGTCGCGCTGATCTTATTGGGCGTTGGATGGAACTTCGGTTTTATTGGCGCAACCAGCATGTTGGCGGCATCGCACGAAGTTCATGAACGTGGTCGGATGCAAGGCCTGAATGACCTTCTGGTGTTTGGCGGCGTGACACTGGCCTCACTCGCCTCGGGCGGATTGATGAACTGCTCTGGCGGTTCGCCGATCGAAGGTTGGACGGCTGTAAATCTGGCAATGATTCCGTTGCTCACGCTGGCAGGTGGCGCGCTACTGTGGCTGACAATGCGCCCACGGACAGTTTAGTCACCAAGTTCGGTTATTGCTGTGAACGCTTTGCTTTGCTGAGCTTCAGCAATACCTTCGTCGATGTGTATCCGGTAGATTTCCCACATCTGCTGACGCAACTTCCGGCCTTTCCCGGTTATCCGCAAAATGCGGCCACGACCGTCACCTGAGACAGCGTGGCGTGTCAGCAAGCCCTCTTCCGCCATACGCGCGACCTGTCTGGAAAAACTTGATTGATCAAATAGCAACTGCTCTTCCAGCTGTTTAGGTCTCAAACCTTCCGGCTTTCGCTCGAGTTCCCACAAGACGTCATACCAGTGCAGGCGCGGATATCCCGACGCCACCAGTGCCTGTTCTGCTCTTGCAAATATCCGCGTGCGCGTTCGGTTCAGTGCGATCCAGGCTGCTTCTCTCTTCTCAAATCCGCTCATCACGCCTCCGCGAGCTTTGTATTTTTTCTTTGTGCATCATTATAGATGCATTTACATCTTTATTTATCAATCACAGCAAATCTGAGAAACACCATGAACCTTTTGCGCGCAACCACTCTAACACTCGCAATGGCCTCACCCGCCGTTGCAGAAACCTATCACTTCGACCAAAGCCATACCGAAGTCCGCTTCTACTACAATCACGCCGGGCTGACCGAACAATCCGGCGAATGGACCGCCCTTACTGGTACCGTAGATTTTGATCCAGAAAACGTTGCTGCAACCAGCGCCGACATCACCATTGATGCCTCAAGCCTCGAAACTGGCTGGGGGCCGCTTAACGATCACCTCAAAAGCAACGACTTCTTCGCGATCGAGGATTTTCCGGAGATTCGATTTGTCTCGACCTCAGCCGTGCAGACGGGTGCAGACACATTGCGCATGATCGGTGACCTGACGATCAAGGATCAGACCAAACCTGCAGCTTTGGATATCGAGCTCAAGTTCATGGGCACCCATCCGCTGGGCGGCTTTTTCGATTATTATCAAGGTGATTGGGTCGGTGTTGAAGCAACAGGGTTGTTGCTACGCAGTGACTATGGCGTTGGCATGTTCGCGCCCGGCACTTCTGACTCGGTAAAGCTCAAGATCTCGGCCGAACTTCGTGAAGGTGGCTGGGAATAACTACCAGCGCCCCGTCGCCGCCTTTGTCATCAGAGACAAGCGGCGACGAATTTCTCCCTGTTCAAGCGCGCCTTGGGCAACCCGCTCAGGCTGTGCGATCACTTTTTTTAAAACCCATTCTGCCTGCCAGCCCGCGTAAAGTGCCGGGCATGCATCCCTTGAAATTGCCGCTCGGTTGGATTGAGCGTTCATCAATCGTTGCAATGCTTTTTGCGCCAACATGCGAACACCATCCGGTGTGCCATCGAGCAAAGGTATACGACCTCGCGCCTCTAGATCGGGGATCGCTCGAAACCAGTTGGCGACACCAACACCGTATCCAAAGTCACGCAGAACCGTTTCATCGGCAGCACCAAGGGCTTGTGCCGAGACAACCATCAACGTTCCGGCACTGTGATCGATATAGCTTTCGAAATGCTCTTCGTCTTCGAACGGATCTCGATAAATATCCCAACGTCTTACGGCCACATATTCATCCAACTGCGCCGCCAAGTGGGGGGATAGCACACGTGACAGTGGTGTGACTACTTCGTGCCTGCGCACGGTCGGCCCCTCGGCAACTTCCTGCAGTGCATCGCGCCACCATTGCAGTCGCATTTCTGCAATCATGGGCTCCTGAGTGACCCAGGGCGCGCGCGCAACCTCGACATTCATCGCATACAAAGGAAACAAAACCGATCGCGTAGCAACCGGGGCAGCCATCGCAGCCAGAAAACGGTCGGGATCAGCGCGATGAACAAGCCCCGCGCAGGCCTTTACATCATCATCGAACTTCACAGTCACTCCGCAGCCGCCGACTGTGTTTTGCAGTCGCGCACCAACTTCCACTGAATCGCCTCAAGCAGTGCTTCAAACGAGGCATCCACTATGTTCGCACTGACGCCGACAGTCGACCAACGCCGGCCCTGCCCGTCTTCGCTGTCGATTATGACCCGCGTGACCGCCTCGGTCCCGCCCTGAGTTATACGCACCTTGAAGTCGACCAGATGCATATCATCCAATATCGGAGAGTATTGCCCCAGATCTTTGGCCAGCGCCTTGGACAACGCGTTTACCGGACCACGGTCACCGCCGGAATCGTCAAGTGACTCACTGACGGACAGTTTCTTTTCTCCGTCAACTTTGACCACAACAACAGCCTCGGACAGGCTGACCATCTTGTTGTACTTGTTCTTGCGCCGTTCGACGGTGACTTTGTAGCGTTTGACCTCGAAGAACTGTGGCAACTGCCCCAGTTCATCTCGCGCCAGCAGCTCGAAACTGGCTTGAGCGGTATCGTAGGAATAGCCTTTAGCCTCGCGCTGCTTGATCCGCTCCAGAATACGTCCCAACGCCGGATCACCCGCCTCGACAGTCAGGCCCGCTTCACTCAGACGACGGCGCAGGTTGGACTGCCCTGCCTGATTGGACATCGGGATGATGCGCGTATTGCCGACAGTGGCCGGATCTACATGCTCATACGTCGTCGGATCCTTGAGGATCGCACTGGCATGCAGGCCAGCTTTGTGGGCAAAGGCCGATGCTCCTACATAAGCAGATTGCTTGCTGGGCACCCTGTTAAGAATGTCATCCAGCATCCGGCTGGTCCGCGTCAGACCAACCAGCGCTTCACGGCTGACCCCGATGTCAAACTGTGATGCGTACGGTTCTTTGAGCAACAATGTCGGGATCAAAGCGGTCAGATTGGCATTACCGCAACGCTCGCCCAACCCGTTCAATGTTCCCTGAATCTGACGCGCCCCTGCATCAACGGCAGCCAGAGAGCAGGCGACCGCATTTTCGGTATCGTTGTGGGTGTGAATGCCCAACCGTTCCCCCGGCAAACCTGCAGCGATCAGTTCAGAGACAATCTTGCTCACTTCTGAAGGTAGCGCACCGCCATTGGTATCGCACAGCACCACCCACCTTGCGCCAGCCTCCAACGCAGCCTGACACACTTCGGTCGCATAGGCCGGATTGTCCTTGTAGCCATCAAAGAAATGCTCGGCATCGAACAGCGCCTCGCGCCCTTGCGCCACGATATGTGCGACCGATGCCCGAACGTTTTCCGTGTTTTCCTCAAGCGTAATGCCAAGCGCTTGGGTCACGTGGTAGTCGTGCGATTTGCCCACCAGACACACCGCCTGCGTTCCGGCATTCATCACAGCTGCCAGAACATCATCATTGTCTGCTGACCGGCCTGATCGTTTGGTCATACCAAATGCGGTCAGCGTGGCTGAGGTTTTAGGAGCCGCATCGAAAAACGCACTGTCCGTGGGGTTTGCACCGGGCCAACCGCCTTCGATGTAATCAACCCCCAATTCATCCAGAGCCTGCGTAATCTGGACCTTTTCCGCAGTCGAGAACTGGACACCCTGCGTCTGTTGTCCGTCACGCAAGGTGGTGTCGTAGAGGTAGAGGCGTTCTTTAGTCATTGCTTGCTCCCGCTGGCCCTCAGTCATCAATTACGCCTGCTTGTCGCAACAGGAATGATTTGGATCAGCCATCAGACATTCTCCAACTTTGCCGCATCAAAGCCCGCTCCGGGCACCAATTCCACACCGTCTTTGCTCATGCGCACTTCCAGACCTGCAGCCAGATACGCGGCCTTTAGCCGGTCTACTTCCGAGAAGTCTTTGTTTTGCATAGCAACAGCGCGTGCGTCGGCAAGTTTGGTTGCGTGAGCAGACAAGTCCAATGACGCGGTATCTGCCCAGCTTCCGATTTCATCAGTCAGTAACCCCAACACCTGAGCGCTGGCCAACAAGCTCTCCGCATCTCCATCCGCTGCCAAACGGTGCAGTTCGGTCAAGGCGCCCGCAGTATTCAGGTCATCACTTAATGCTGCAACAACCGAAGGTGCAGCGCTGGTGGCGGGCTCGATGCCCGCGGTCATCGCGCGCCACTTGCGCAGCGTCGTCTCGGCCTCGCGGGCCTTTTTCTCAGTCCAGTCCATCGGCTTGCGGTAATGGGTCTGCAAGAAGACAAAGCGGATCACCTCGCCCGGCACGCCCTGTTCCAACAAGTCATGCACGGTGAAGAAGTTGCCCAGTGATTTGGACATCTTCTTGCCTTCTACCTGCAGCATCTCGTTATGCAGCCAGTACCGAGCGAACTCCCCCTCGGGGTGCGCGCAGCAGCTCTGGGCGATCTCGTTCTCATGATGTGGGAACATCAGGTCGTTGCCACCGCCATGGATGTCAAAACTCGCTCCCAGCAGCTCATAACTCATGGCCGAGCACTCGATATGCCAACCTGGACGTCCACGACCCCACGGGCTGTCCCAACCCGGCAGATCGTCAGTCGAGGGCTTCCACAGTACGAAGTCCATCGGGTTCTTCTTGTAAGGCGCTACCTCGACCCGAGCGCCTGCGATCATGTCATCAACAGAACGGCCTGACAGCTTGCCATAGTCTTTTTTCCACGTGTCTACGGCAAACAGGACATGGCCATCGGCAGCGTAGGCATGACCTTTCGCGATCAGATCCTCGATCATTGCAATCATCTGCGCGATGTATTCGGTCGCACGCGGCATCTCATTGGGCTCCATCGCACCCAGTGCACCCATATCATGCAGATACCAGCCGATGGTTTCGTCCGAACGCTCCTGCAC
Source organism: Ruegeria sp. CH6 (assembly GCF_056537005.1). NCBI lineage: Bacteria > Pseudomonadati > Pseudomonadota > Alphaproteobacteria > Rhodobacterales > Roseobacteraceae > Ruegeria > Ruegeria sp. CH6. The sequence continues at coordinate 836,434 of NZ_JBQFQS010000002.1, forward strand.
CAACTGCTCCAACGACCCTTCCGCACCGGCCTTTTTACGCGACAGCGCCGTGGCGTTGATTTTGTCGTCCACGTCCGTGAAATTGCGCACATAGGTCACGTTATCTGTGCCATATACGTGACGCAGCAACCGATAGAGCACGTCGAATACAACGACTGGTCGGGCGTTTCCCAGATGTGCCCGGTCATAGACGGTAGGCCCACAGACATACATCCGCACATTTGCTGGATCGATCGGCACGAAATCCTCTTTCGTCCGCGTCCGTGTGTTGTGCAGTTTGATCGTCGTCATCGGTCGGCTCCTAAGAACAGCATAGCTTCTCGCGTTGGCGCGGGCTTAGCAACTTGTCTCAGGGATGAAAACGAAAGAAACCGGCCCGCTTGATTAATCAGCAGGTAATGCAGCAGATAATGATGCAGGTCATCGGGTTCATAGTGTTCGAATATCACGTGATTTTGCCTGAGCCAAGCCTTGAGTTTCGCTGATTGCACCGGCAACCTGCCTTTCATGAGCCGAGAGTACGTGAACTCCATTTGCGAAGACCTGCCTGGGGCCGAACTGTCCGACCCCTGGGGTGGCGGACATGATGCGTGGAAAGTGGGCGGCAAGATGTTTGCCTGCGTCGGATCAGTGGGGGATGGGGTTTCTGTAAAGACGCCGGATATCGAAACGGCTCAGATGCTGATCGACGCGGGTGTCGGCACCAAAGCCCCCTATTTTCATCGCAGCTGGATTCGGCTGCCATGGGATACCGAAGCCGAGGAGATGCGCCACCGGCTGACCGCGTCTTATGATATCGTACGCGCCTCGCTCACGAAAAAATTGCAGGCGACACTACCGGCGCGAAGTTGATTGACAAATCACCGGCGCTCTGTCCCATTCGGCCTGAATTGCTGCAAGGGAGGCGCGCAATGAAACTGTCGCATCGTATCACGCATTTAACCGGCGGCGGATCTGACGGCTGGGATGTGTTTTATCGTGCGCGCCGGATGATCGCAGAAGGTCATGCCGTGACTGAGCTGACGATTGGTGAACATGACATTCGCACCGATGCGACGATTCTGGCTGAAATGGATCGCTCTGCCCGCGACGGGCATACTGGATATGCCATGGTTCCCGGCACAGATCTGCTGCGCGATACAGTCGCCGCTCGGGTACAAAACCGTACCGGGGTACCCACGACGCGACACAACGTGCTGATCACACCTGGTGGCCAGTCTGCACTGTTCGCGGCTCATACAGCAGTTTGTGACCCGGATGATGTGGGCCTTTATCTTGACCCCTATTATGCGACCTACCCCGGCACCATTCGTGGAGCGGGCGCGATTGCAAAAGCGGTGCAAACCCGCGCTGAAGATGCATTTCAGCCACGTGCCGATATGATTGAACCACTCGTTGAGGGCGCTGTTTCGCTGCTGATCAACACACCGAACAACCCAACAGGTGTTGTGTATTCCCGCGAAACGCTGAACGAAATTGCTGATCTCTGCCAGCGACGCGATCTCTGGCTGATCTCGGACGAGGTCTACGATACGCAGGTATGGGAAGGTGAGCACCTGTCACCACGCGCCCTGCCCGGCATGGCCGAACGTACGCTTGTTGTCGGGTCCATGTCCAAATCCCACGCGATGACCGGCTCTCGTTGCGGCTGGATTGTTGGTCCTGAAGAAGTTGTTCAGCATCTGATCAACTTGGCCACACACACCACTTATGGGGTTCCAGGCTTTATCCAGGATGCCGCGAGCTATGCTTTGACAGCGGGTGATGGTCTGGAGGAAGAGGTCGCAGCGCCGTTCCGCCGCAGACGCTCTTTGGCCATGCAGGTTCTGAGTGGACAAAACACAGTAGGCCTCGTTCCTGCACAGGGTGCGATGTACCTGATGCTGGATATAAGAGCGACCGGAATGAGCGGCGAGGCGTTTGCAAATGCCCTACTCGATACCCACGCCATTGCTGTCATGCCAGGCGAGAGTTTTGGCACCGCCGCAGCGGGCCATATTCGCGTTGCTATGACAATTGACGATGACAGGTTTGCTGCTGCGCTACAGACTGTGTGTAATTTTGCATCCAAGCTCGCAGGTCAGCACGCCGCCGAATAGACGTGATCAGAACCGGAATGTCGTGCGCAAGTTAAAGGTGTTTGCGTCGATATCACCATTCGAGCGAGTCACATCGCTGAAGTTCTGCCTCAGAGCTTCGCCGCTGATCACAAAGTTCTCGCCAATGGGATATGCGACGCCGATACCATAGACAGCTGCGGTATCACTGTCATTCGATGTATCGGCACGAGCGGCACCAACCACGACATAACCAAGCGCAGGACCGAAATCATACCCGCCACGCAGCTTCAGGCGCGTGACGCCGTCCAGACTGCCCTCAGAACCCAAGCTCAGTTTCAATGGATCATATTCAAGCTCGCCACCCAGTACGAAATCACCAAAATCGTAATCGTACCCGATGTGAGGGCCAAAGGTGGTGTCGTTTCCGCTGGATCCGTTCGGGCCATCGGCATCTGTGTAACCAAAGCTGAATCCCGCATAGGCGCCCGTCCAATCTTCGGCAAAAGCGGGTGCGGTGCCGACAAGCAGCAACGCAGCAATCATGGCCGTCAATCGTTTCATACGCCTCTCCAAGTACTTCGCATCAGACCCGTCTGAGGCCCTAAGTGCGACTACCGCTTTGGCACGGATATGGGGGCTTAAACCCTCAATTCAATTCACAATTCACTTTCACTAAGTGAAGATAGTTTAACAGATTTCTCTCAAAACGGGAAAAAAACTTCAGGTATTCATTTTAGTTACGCAAGCTTGGTCGCTTTCGCTGATCCGGTCTTAAATCAGGTTTCTCAAAAACAGGTCGTAAACAGGATAGATCGCGTCGGTATGCGGTGCCATACACAACCTGTGAACAACCGAGGGCCGGAATGCGCGGCGAATATTGGAAAATCCGTCTGGTAAGCCGTACAATCGGCGCAGATCGCGGGCGTGCTGCGCGTGGTCGGCCGTAATCCTATTGAGATAGCCAATCCCAAACTAGCTCAATAACATTCGGAACACTCACATGAACGATCAATCCCGTAGCTCTTCTCGTAGCGGCGGACGCTCTGCCCGTCGTGCAGCGCGTGCAGCCGCCCTGCCCGACCACCTGCGCCCTGTGCGCCCAGGCATGGAAGGTGGCACATACAAACCTCTCAGCCAGCAGGATATGGAGCGTATACACAACGCCGCCCTGACAGCACTTGAGACGATCGGCCTTGCCGATGCACCGCAAAGCGGCATCGACTATCTAGTCGGCGCAGGCTGTATTCTCGGGGATGACGGTCGTATCCGCTTCCCGCGCGCATTGGTCGAGGACATGCTGGCCAAAGCAAATCGTTCGGTCACGCTTTATAGCCGTGATGGCAAAACTGACCTCGAGCTTTCGGGCAACCGCGTCCACTATGGAACCGCTGGCGCTGCAGTACACATGGTCGATGTGCATGGTCGCGAGTACCGTGATTCAACGGTTCAGGACCTGCACGACGCATCCCGTATCTGCGATAGTCTGGACAATATCCATTTCGTTCAGCGTCCGATGGTTTGCCGTGACATTTTGGACAACCGCGAGATGGATCTGAACACCATCTATGCTTGCTGTTCGGGTACGTTCAAACATATCGGTACATCGTTCACCGATCCCAGCTATGTCGCTCCGGCGGTGGAAATGCTGCACATGATCGCTGGCGGTGAAGACAAGTGGCGCGAACGTCCATTTGTGTCGAACTCCAACTGCTTTGTCGTTCCACCAATGAAATTCGCAACTGAAAGCTGCGAAGTTATGGAGGAATGCATCAAGGCCGGCATGCCCGTTCTGCTGCTTTCTGCAGGTATGGCGGGTGCAACCGCGCCGTCTACAATCGCCGGAGCAATCACTCAGGCAACCGCGGAATGCCTGGCAGGTTTGGTTTATGTAAATGCCGTAAAGCCCGGTGCCCCCGCGATTTTTGGCACTTGGCCCTTTGGTCTGGACCTGCGTACCGGGGCGATGTCGGTAGGTTCCGGTGAACAAGCGCTCTTGAGCGCTGGTTGCGCTCAGATGCATAAGTTCTACGGTCTGCCAGGCGGTGCAGCTGCAGGCGCATCCGATGCAAAACTCCCCGATATGCAGGCTGGCTGGGAACAGATGTGTTCGAACGTCATGGCCGGTCTGTCAGGTCTGAACATGGTGTATGAAGCGGCAGGCATGCATTCATCCCTGCTGGGATTCTGTTTCGAAAGCCTCATTCTCAGCGACGATCTGATTGGTCAGGCACTTCGTTGTGTTCGGGGGATCGAAGTAAACGACGACACACTGGCGCTGGATCAAATCGCCGAAGTTTGCCTTGGCGGACCCGGTCATTATCTGGGCACTGATGCCACTCTTGGCCGTATGCAGGTGGATTATGTGTATCCAACACTCGGCGATCGGACATCACCGAAAGAGTGGTCTGAACTGGGCAAACCGGATCTCATTGAAAAAGCAATCGCCCGCAAGGAAGAAATCCTTGCAACGCCGTCACAGGCGCGATTTGACCCGCTGCTGGATGCAGAACTTCGGAGCAAGTTCAACATTCACTTGCCGCAATAACCCATTGAAAACAGGCGGCCCGAAAGAATCGGGCCGCCTTGCCTAAGCCTGTATTTAGCCGTTTGTTGCCGGCAGCAGGCCTGCCTCCTGAGCGGCCGCTATCTCAGCCTGATCAAGCGCACCGTCGCCATTGGTATCCAATGTCGAGAAGCCATCAGCATCCATATCTGGCAGAACAGCTTGCACTTCTTCGATGGTCAGAACGCCGTCTCCGTTGGCGTCTGCACTCGACTGTGCCAGGGCAAGGGCCGGAAATCCAACTGCAAATGCGGCGAGTACGGCCAATTTCTGCGGTTTCATCGTGATATCTCCTCGTAGGGGTTTTGAGTGGTAGTCCATCCGGACAGGCACCAGAAACACCCTTTAAGAGACGGCTGTCATCGCTAGGTCGGAAAATCCTGTGATTCGCGCCAAAGCCCGCCCGTTTACTGCTGGATGCAGTGCGGCCTCTTGCTGGCCCAAATCGCAGAATCACGATTCGGCAAATCTCCCCCTACGACCAAAGCGCGATCTGGCAGGCCACCGCTCAATCAGGCGACTCACCGTGGCAAAAAGAAAGGGGGCCGAAGCCCCCTGTCAGTTTCGCCATCCAGGCTCATTTCGTTGACCGCCCGGTGTTTTTTTGCCTGCGGCCTGGACGTCGCCTGGGACGAGCGCACCCGTCCCGTGAGAGAGTGGGAAGGACTGATATTCCGCCCCACCCTGTTCCCGGCCAACACGGGCATGTCGACCGAGTGGAACAAGGCGCCTTTGGTAAATCTCAGGCTTTGCCTTGCTCCGTATTCGTCGGGACCGGTTACTATGGCAGCTTCCGGCCCCTACACCCCGGGTTGCCGGGGCGTTATTTGTTAAGCCTCTGTCTGACCTACGTTCAAAGAACCCAAAAAAAATCCTGAAACATCGGAGAGGCATCCACGCCAAATAACCCCATTACCGCTCGGTATCGGTTGACTGCTAGAGTCGAAGAAGCGCGCGTTTTCCATATGAAAGTACTTCTTTACACCCTCTGACTTTTCCGTTCTTTTTTCACGTTCTTCTTTGCGCAACTTTTCAAGCTCTTTAAAAAGGATCGGAATGCGGCCTTCTTGGGCCTGACAACGAGCATATTGCTCGAAAGTGATCAGATCTCCGCTGACCAAGAACCCATTCATCAGAACGGTTGCTGGGATGCTGGCACCTCTTTCTCTGCTTTCTTGGTCTTCCAGAACTTGTATCAGCAAGTCCAAGATAGGGTCTTTTGCTACCTCATCGTTCTGACGTTCTAGTTCGTCTTTCGTATCCAAACCCATCTCAGCTACACCCACTCGTTGCGCCGCAGGTGTTGCATTTCATGCAGGTGCCGTTGCGCACCAGCGTGTAGTTTCCGCACTCGCCACAGGGATCACCCTCGTACCCTTGCATCTTGGCCTTGGTACGGGCGTCCATACCCGTGGCGACGGCAGTTTCCGCAACCGGAGCCTCGAATTGTGCGACGGGTTCCGCCATGCCGTTTACCTCGGGTTGACCGCCGTTGAACACCACCAGATCCTGCGGCAGACGCTTGCGAAGATAGCCGGTTGAACTGATTTGCTTCAGTACTTCCAAGGACTTGGAGGCCGCGCTGTCGCTGATTTCCGAGACATTCGACAGACCATCTTCTTCACCGCGCCCCAGATCGTCGAAGGTCGCACCCTCGGGTTTCACGTGGGCCAGATCGGTGCGGTCCAGATAGGACACGGCCAATTCGCGGAAGATATAGTCTAGGATCGACGTCGCATTCTTGATCGAGTCGTTGCCCTGCACCATCCCTGCCGGTTCGAATTTGGTAAAGGTGAAGGCGTCCACGAACTCTTCCAGCGGTACACCGTATTGCAGGCCAACCGACACGGCGATGGCAAAATTGTTCATCATCGCCCGGAAGCCAGCGCCTTCCTTGTGCATGTCGATGAAGATCTCGCCCAGCTTGCCGTCTTCGAACTCACCGGTCCGCAGGTAAACCTTGTGGCCGCCTACGATTGCCTTTTGGGTATAACCTTTGCGGCGATGCGGTAGTTTCTCGCGATGGCTGCGGATCATTTCCTTGACCACAACCTTCTCGATCACTTTCTCGGCCAGAACGACGGCTTTTTCCTGCGTCGAACCGCTTTCCAGCACTTCCGCTGCTTCGTCATCATCTTCGACCAGCGCCGCGGCCAGAGGCTGCGACAGTTTCGAGCCATCACGATAGAGCGCATTGGCCTTCACACCCAGGGACCAGCTGAGTTCATACGCCTTCTGACAGTCCTCAATGGTTGCGTCATTCGGCATGTTGATCGTCTTCGAGATCGCGCCCGAGATGAAGCTTTGCGCCGCGGCCATCATAGTGATGTGGCTATCAACTCCAAGGAAACGCTTACCTTTCTTACCGCACGGGTTGGCGCAGTCGAAGATCGAATAGTGCTCTTCCTTCAAGTGCGGCGCACCTTCCAGCGTCATGGTCCCGCAGACATGGTCGTTCGCCGCGTCGATATCCGCCTTGGTAAAGCCCAGATGACGCAGCAGGTCGAAAGTCGGGTCATTCAGCTTGGTCGCCGGGATACCCAGAACGCCGGTGCAGAAGTCCTCACCCAGCGTCCACTGGTTGAAGACAAACCGGATGTCGAAGGCACTTTCCAGCGCGGCGTCCACCTTTGCCAGTTCGTTCGGGCCAAAGCCGTGACCGGTCAACGAGGTGTGGTTGATCCCCGGCGCGTTGCCGATGGTGCCGTGACCGACCGCGTAACCTACGATCTCTTCGATCTGAGACGAGGAATAGCCCAGCTTTTCCAGCGCCGAAGGCACCGAGCGGTTGATGATCTTGAAGTAACCGCCTCCGGCCAGTTTCTTGAACTTGACCAGAGCAAAGTCCGGCTCGATCCCAGTGGTATCACAGTCCATTACCAGACCAATGGTACCGGTTGGTGCGATCACGGTGGCCTGCGCGTTGCGGTAACCGTTTTTCTCGCCGAGGCTCAGCGCCTCATCCCAAGCGGACATGGCCAGATCGATCAGACGCTTGTCCGGGCAATTGTCGTGGTCCAGCGGCACCGGCTTAACAGCCAGTTTTTCATAACCCTCGGTCACTCCTTGTGACGCACGGCGGTGGTTGCGGATGACGCGCAGCATGTGGTCTGCGTTACGCTCATACCCTTTGAACGGGCCAAGTTCGCCTGCAATCTCCGCCGAGGTCGCATAGGCGACACCGGTCATAATCGCAGTCAGTGCGCCGCAGATCGAACGCCCCTCATCCGAGTCATAGCTGTAACCCATGTTCATCAACAGGCCGCCAATATTGGCGTAGCCCAGACCCAATGTGCGGAAATCATAGGACAGCTGCGCGATTTCCTTCGACGGGAATTGCGCCATGGTCACCGAGATTTCCAATGTCAGGGTCCACAGACGCGAAGCGTGCATATAGTCCGCCGCCTGGAACTCACCATCCTTCAGGAAGGTCAGCAGGTTCATCGAAGCAAGGTTACAGGCCGTGTCATCGAGGAACATGTATTCCGAGCACGGGTTCGAGCCGCGAATCTCGCCGTCTGCGGGGCAAGTGTGCCATTCGTTCACAGTGTCGTGGAACTGGATGCCCGGATCGGCACAGGCCCATGCGGCGTGGCCGACCTTTTCCCATAGATCACGCGCCTTGACGGTGCGAGCGACCTTGCCATCTGTCCGGTTGATCAGTTCCCAATCCGCGTCTTTTTCAACAGCCGTCAGGAACGCGTTGGTTACGCGGATCGAGTTGTTCGAGTTCTGGCCCGAGACCGAGCTGTAGGCTTCTGAGTCCCAGTCCGTGTCGTAGGTCGGGAACTCGATACTGTCGTGACCCTGCCTAGCGTAATCGAGAACACGCTTGATGTAAGTCTCTGGGATCGCGACTTTTTTGGCTTCGCGAACTGCCTTCTTCAGACTGTCGTTCTTATTGGGTTCATACGCATCATCCTGCGCGCCGTCCCAGCTGCGGATGGCCTCGAAAATGCCGTTCAGCATCTTCTCGTGCATCTTTGATCCGGCAACGATCGAGGCCACCTTCTGCTCTTCGATCACCTTCCATTCGATGAATTGCTCGATGTCCGGGTGATCTGCATCGACGATCACCATCTTTGCTGCTCGACGGGTTGTTCCGCCTGATTTGATCGCGCCAGCGGCGCGGTCGCCGATCTTGAGAAAGCCCATGAGGCCCGAGGACTTGCCGCCACCCGACAGCGCTTCACCTTCTGCACGCAGATGGCTGAAGTTGGTCCCGGTACCAGAGCCGTATTTGAACAGGCGCGCCTCGCGCACCCACAGATCCATGATGCCGCCTTCGTTCACCAGATCATCATCGACCGACTGGATGAAGCACGCATGCGGCTGCGGATGTTCGTAAGCGGATTTCGATTTGGTCAGTTTGCCGGTTTTGTAATCGACGTAGTGGTGCCCTTGCGCCGGGCCATCGATTCCATATGCCCAATGCAGACCGGTATTGAACCATTGCGGCGAGTTCGGCGCGGCGCGCTGGGTCGCCAGCATATAGCGCATCTCGTCAAAATAGGCGCGCGCGTCATCTTCGGTCGAGAAATAACCACCCTTCCAGCCCCAGTAAGCCCAAGCACCCGCCAAACGGTCGAACACTTGCTTGGAAGAGGTCTCACCATCGAACTCCGCGCCATCAGCCGGAACCGAGCGCCACAGGAATTCGGGGACGTCTTTCTCTTTTACTTTTTTCAGCTTGGATGGAACGCCCGCTTTGCGGAAGTATTTCTGGGCGATGACGTCGCTGGCTACCTGACTCCAGCTGGAAGGCACCTCAATGTTGTCCAGCCGAAATACGATTGTCCCGTCGGGATTGCGGATTTCCGAGGTGGCTGACACAAAATCGAGCTCTGCATATGCATCCCGCCCCGGTTTGGTAAATTTTCTTTCAATCTTCATGTCCGCCGCCCTAGCTTCAATCAACCCAATTTCGGTTACTGGCACCAAATCACTTCAGGCAGGGTGCCGCCTGCCGCCAAAATTCTGGGCATAGGTGACCGGTCGCTGCTGCTCACAGCGCGGAACCGACCAAACGGTTGCACATTAGTGTGGTGTGCTTTCCGACCCTCGCCCGCTGCCATCTCTGATTTTATACCAGATTTAGTGGCAATCTATTCGGCCTCCACAATTTGACGTATACACCCATAGTAGGTCAACGCCATTTTTTGGTCATTTTTGAAATCTTTTTAGTTGACCAAATCTGGCAGCCGCACACCCAAGGGTCTTCCACCGATTCCTCCACAGGCTGGCATCTGGCAAAAACCTGCCACTCACCGGTGGGCTCAGATTGATTTGCTGTTTTTCTCGGCACAGTTACCGGGAAATCATCATCCATCACCCTGTTAACGACCTTGTCAGAGAATCATCGTCGCGAAATGACTGAGTCTGGCATAAGGTGTTATGAGAGGCAGATTTTAGTGGAGTTCGTGTTGAGCATGTTGTCGTTGCGTCTACTTCCCATTCTAGCCATTTTCGTGGCCTGCTCACCACAGGAACAACCCGTTTCGTCGCGCAGCGCCCAGTTCGGCGAATATCCAAAACGATTGTTCGATACCTTCAAAGTCAGCTGCGATGGACCGGGAGAAAACTTCGCACAAGTCAGTGCTGGTGTATTCGAGTGTCGGGAAACTTTGCCACCTGACGCCACAGCTTTTCTGATTCTCAATTACGATGGCTTCCCACAAAAATTGCCCCAGAGCGTTCGACGCATGTCCTCAGAAAAAAACTCTCAGGGGTATCGTGTCGACGCGGATTTGTACTTCCTGATCCCTCAGCAAAACGGATCGACGGTAAAGGTTCCGGTGGAAAGTGAGGCATTGGATCAGGAACTGACCTCGCTGTTCCGATTCTTTGGTGGAACCCCTGTGGTGAAGGGCTGAATTGTGACGTTCGCGCTTGCGACTTCATATGACCCGCACTAAGACCCAAAGGCGCGGGTGATTAGCTCAGTGGTAGAGCGCTTCGTTCACATCGAAGATGTCAGGAGTTCAAATCTCTTATCACCCACCATCCAACTTTTGAGTTCTACGATATCTGTCGCTCAATGCCGGAAAAGCTTGTCAGAAAGCAAATCGGCTGATTATCCTGATTCTAACAGACGTTAGCGAACCCGGATAGCAGCAGAAGGTAGCGCATGGCCAAACTGAAAAGGGATATTGGCCTTGTTGGTCTGACCTTTATTTCCGTCGGCGGTATCATCGGTTCCGGTTGGCTGTTCGGGCCACTGCTGGCGGTTCAACACGCTGGTCCTGCTGCAATCCTGTCATGGATCATCGGCGCGGTAGCCATGTTTATACTGGCCATCACCTTTGCCGAAATCTCTGCCATGTTACCGATACCCGGCGGCATAGCCCGAGTGCCTCAGTTTTCGCACGGAAACATCGTTTCGATGGCAATGGGCTGGACCGCCTGGATCGGTTACAACACAACTGCGCCAATCGAAGTAGAGGCGATGCTCAAGTATCTCGCCCCCTATGCTCCTTGGCTGCACGCCGCAGATTCGGGCGATCTGACCGGTGCAGGGATCGCCGTTGCATTATTCTTCATGCTTTTCTTCGTCGCAATCAACGCACTGGGAGTTAAATTCTTTGCTCATGTGAATGCAGTGCTTACCTGGGCGAAAGTAGCCATTCCAATTCTTCTTTCAGCACTGCTAATCGCCAACCGTTTCAACGTTGAGAATTTCACAACACCCGGTGGGTTCGCCCCATACGGTGTAAAAGGGATCATGGCCGCGGTATCGACCGGGGGCGTGATCTTTTCATTCATCGGGTTTCGTCACGTAGTGGACATGGCTGGTGAAGTAAAGAACCCCAAATTCGCCATCCCTGCCGCCCTCATTCTGTCAATTATCCTATGTGCCGCGATCTATCTGGGTCTTCAGATCGCATTCATCGGGGCTCTCGACCCCTCGATGCTCAGCAATGGCTGGGCAAAGCTGGATTTTGGTGCTCAGGGACCCCTGGATGGAATTATAATGTCCGTCGGAATTCTCTGGTTTCTCAGCCTTCTCAACATTGGATCCGTGATCGGACCGTTTGGCAACGGATTGGTTGCGACAGGTTCTAACGCACGCATTGCGTTGGCTTTGTCCCAGAATGGCTTCCTGCCAAAAAGGCTGCAGATTCTGTCATCATTCGGCGTACCACTCTGGGCATTGGCGCTGAATTTTCTGATCGGCATTCTCTTTCTGCTCACCGTACCCTTTACCACCGTCATTGCCCTAAACGGTGCAGCAATCGTTCTGTCGTTCGCAGTCGGGCCAATCGCTGTCGTTTGCCTGCGCGACCTGCTTCCCGATCACCCACGCTCGGTTCGGGTGCCGGCGGTGAAACTGGTCGGCATGGCAGCCTTCGCAATCGCCACGCTAATTGTCTACTGGAGCGGTTGGGACACGGTCTGGAGATTGGGAATTGCGCTGATCATCGGAATGGTGCTTCTGCTGATCAGGTTTCACGGTCGACTTGATGAAATGGATGTAACCGAAGCGCTCTGGCTGGTGCCCTACTTCGCAGGCATCGGCCTGATTTCCTACTTAGAGCGCGTCTGGCTTTATCAGATTCAGTCTTCCCCAGTTTTCTGATCCGTGATTCCATATCTTTGAGCAGATATGGAGGTAGCAGATGG